>NZ_JASTWE010000010.1 GCF_030282845.1 Pseudodesulfovibrio pelocollis | reverse complement strand
CACCCCCCCCAACCGTTCAATTTTCAATATCATTTTTTATGTTGACTTTTCTGTCAATGCGCGCTCAAAGTCGCTTTTCCGCGCGAGCCTCCAGACTCTGGTTTGCCTTCACAAAACCACCGACTGCGCCCCACGGAGAGATCACCGTAATGGAGTTTTCTCAATGGTATCGTATATCAAGAAATGTGGTTATGGTCTTCCGACCCTTTTTTCATTCCTAAAAGACGGCTACCCCGTGGCCGGGCTGCGCAAGGACGTTGCCGCGGGCGTGACCGTGGGCATCGTCGCCCTGCCGCTGGCCATGGCCTTTGCCATCGCCTCCGGGGCCACGCCCCAGGCCGGGCTGGCCACGGCCATCATCGCCGGGTTCGTCATCTCGGCCATGGGCGGCACCCGCTTCCAGATCGGTGGCCCCACCGGCGCCTTTGTGGTCATCATCTCCGGCGTCATCGCCCGGCATGGCTATGAAGGCCTCGTGGTGGCGACGATCCTGGCGGGCCTGATGCTGGTGGTCATGGGCCTGTTCGGGCTGGGTCGCCTGCTCCAGTACATCCCCTATCCGGTCACCGCCGGGTTCACCACGGGAATCGGCACCATCATCTTCATCACCCAGATCAGGGACTTCTTCGGCTTCACCTTTCCGAACTCCCCTTCGGGGGTGGTGGAGATAGCCAGGGCCTGCTTCGACAACGTCACCTCGCTGCACCTGCCGACCCTGGGCATCGGGGCGCTGACAATGGTCTGCATGCTTGTCGTGCGCCGATATTCCCCGCGCATCCCGGCCCCCATCGTGGGCATTGTCGTGGCCACGCTGGCCTGCCTCGCCTTCAATGTGGACACCGAGACCATCGGCAGCCGCTTCGGCGGCATTCCCTCGTCCCTGCCGTCATTGACGCCCTTCTGGAATTTCGATTTCAGCCTGGCCGACATCCTGCCCGACGCCCTGACCATCGCGCTGCTGGCGGGCATCGAATCCCTGCTCAGCGCCACGGTGGCCGACGGCATGAGCGGCGACAAGCACAACCCCTCCACCGAGCTGGTGGCCCAGGGTGTGGCCAACGTGGGCTGCGCCCTGTTCGGCGGGCTCCCGGCCACCGGAGCCATCGCGCGCACGGCCACCAACATCCGCTCCGGGGCCTACTCGCCCGTCTCCGGCATCATCCACGCCCTGACCGTGCTTCTCTTCATTCTGGTCTGCGCGCCGCTGGCCTCCCGGATTCCGCTGGCCAGCCTCTCGGCGGTGCTGATGATTGTGGCCTGGGACATGTCGGAGCTGCACAAGGTCCGCCGCCTGCTGCGCGCTCCCAAGTCCGATTCGAGCGTCATGATCATCGCCTTCGGACTGACGGTCTTCGTGGACATCACGGTGGCCGTGCAGGTGGGCGTGGTCCTGGCCGCGCTGCTGTTCATGAAGCGCATGAGCGAACTCTCGGACATCACGGACATCGACTCCGGCCTACCCGAAGAGGAAACGCACGACGAACTGAGCGGCAATGAGCAGGTGGTGGTCTACGAAGTCAACGGCCCCCTCTTCTTCGGCTTTGCCCAGCGATTCGTGGACATTTTGAACTTCACCCGCAAGAGGCCGAAGATCCTCGTCCTGTGCATGCGCAACGTGCCCGTGATGGATGCAAGCGGGATGGAGGCCCTGGAGACGGTCATCCGCAGAGCCAGATCCCTCGGCATTCACGTCATGCTCTCCGGGGTGAACGAGCGCACGCGCCATGTGATGCTCCGCATGGGCACCGAGGCCTTTGTCGGCGAGGAGAACATCTTTCCCGATTTCTCCGCCGCTGTTTCCAAGATCGTGGCGGACAGGAAAATCCCCGTGTGACCACTCAGCCGCTGCCGGACACAATCGAAACCGCCGCCTCGCATGATCTGCGAGACGGCGGTTCGGTTTTGGAAGGACATCACCACCCTCCCCGTCGGCAATTCAACTCCCTGTCACATCCCTATTTCTGCTTGAGGAAGAAATAGAGGCCAAAGGCGATGACAGCGGCCAGCAGCCCTAAAGGTAATACGTATTCCACGGTAGCCCCCAGTCCAATAAGTTAATTTAACAATTTAAAACAGTTAACACGCCTCACCAAATAAACCAGATCCAGCCCGGATGCCCCGGGCAACTGAACAGGAACAACGATTTGCCACACATTCAAATATCGGTTTCTTTTATCCGATTCTAGTCGTATGCCTCTAAATTGGTAATGGCAAGTGACAATCGAAAAAAATGTGGGCCGTCCTGGCTAAGCGCCTTGCCATCCGGCCCTGGATTCCCTATCACTCGCCCATCATGCTGCAACCCCGGACCCTCGGATTCGTCCACGCCCTGCTCGCCGTCGTCATCTGGTCGGGCAACTTCGTCATCGCCAGCGGGTTTGTGGACGATCTGCCGCCCATCACCCTGGCCGCCCTGCGCTGGACCACGGCCACGGTGTTTTTCCTCCCCTTTGTCATCGGCCGCATACGGCGGGAATGGCCCGCCATCCGCGAGAACATGCTGCCGCTGTGCGCCTCCGCCCTGACCGGGGTGACGATCTTCAACACCCTCATCTACATCAGCGCCAGGACCACCGACACGGTCAACCTGGCCCTGCTGGCAGGGACCACGCCGGTGTTTGTCGTGCTGCTCTCGCGCCTGTTTCTGGGTGAAAAGATCAGCCTGTTCAGATGGACGGGCCTTCTGGTGGCCATCTGCGGCATGGTCGCCATCGCCACCAGGGGCGACCTTGATGTGCTGCGCGAGCTGAAATTCCGGTCGGGCGACCTGACCATGCTGCTGGCCGGGCTGCTCTGGGCGGTCTACAGCATCCTGATCAAGCGGCGCGCGCAGAGCGTCAGCCTGCAATCCTATCTGGGCGTGACCTTCCTCATCGGCGTCATCCCCCTGATTCCGGCGGCCATCATCGAGCAGGGGTTCCGGCCCGCCTGGGAGATGACCCCCGGCATCGTCGGAGCCGCGCTCTACACAGGCCTTGGCGCGTCCCTGGCCGCCTTTTTCCTCTGGAGTTCGGCGGTCTCCCTCATCGGCCCCGGCACGGCCTCGCTCTTCCAATACCTGACCCCGGTGTTCAGCGGCCTTGCCGCCGCCCTGCTGCTCGGCCAGCCCATCACGCCATGGCACGGCATCGGGTTCGTGCTCATTTTTTCCGGCGTGGTGCTGGCCACTCGGCGGCGATGATCGCGCCGCACAGCAAAAGCGTTGATTTTCTCAAGTCGATTGCTTTAGATTACTGGGCATGAAACATTACATCGCCCTCTTCCTGGCCGTGTCCACCCTGCTTCTGGTCGGCTGTTCGGTCAAAACACCGGAAGGCCTGGGCATGCGCGACGGCCGATTCGCGGCCTGCGCCCAAGGCTCCAACTGCGTTTCCTCCCAGGCCACGGACGAACACCACATCGCCCCCATCGCGGCCCGCGGAGGCCTGGACGTGGTCATGGTCGATCTCGCCAACGCCATCGAATCCATGTTCGGCTCCACCGTGGTGGTCATGGACGGCCCCTACCTGCGGGCCGAGTTCACCAGCGGGGTGATGCGCTTCGTGGAGGATATGGAGTGCTACTATGACCAGGGGCGCGGGGTCATCGAGGTCCGCTGCGCGTCGCGCGTGGGGAGGATTGATGTCCATGCCAGCCGGAACCGGGTCGAGGAATTGAGGAAGGTCTTCACCATCCGCCGAAGCAGCTGATCGGCGCAGAACGCAAAAACGGCCGCTTGGGCGGCCGTTTCTGTTTGGGTCGGGATTGCTTAATCCCTGGAAATCGCCTCGTTGGGGCAGGTCTCAATGGCTTCATCAACGCAATCCGCAGTGGAATCGGGATTGGTCACAAGGGCCTTTTCGCCGTCGCCGTCCATCTCGAAGACGTCGGGACAGATCTCCACGCAGGACTCGCAGCCGATGCACTCATCCGGGTCAATGACTATACCCATGTTGGAACCTCCTGAATCAAATTGGGTGAACTTCTGACACGCTCGTGACTGTCATCCCTATACCCCCTGATACATTTTTGATGCAACCTTTTTTCTCTCTGGCGCGAAAAGGCACCAGTTGATCGGATGCCGCGCCAGAGGCCAGAGAACGACCTGCCCTATCGGCGCGCCGTTCCCGGCTGTTGTCACGCAAGGGGGCTAGCGCTCGCGCAGGCCGTGGTAGAGGGTGTCGAAATAGGGATAGACGAGATATTCCATCACCGTGCGCTCTCCGGTCTTGATGCCCACGAGCACGCGCATGCCGGGATAGAGTTGGTAGCGGCGTCCGTCCTTCTCGAACCGGTCGTTCTCGGTCTCCACGAGCACCTTGTAGAAGGTGCCCACATCCTCCTTGGTAATGGCGTCCGGGCTGATGCCGGTGACAATGCCCTCGAGATTGCCGTACATGCGGGCGTCGCCAGTGGACAGCCTGACCGTGGCCGCCTGCCCCAGCTGGACATAGCCGATGTCACCCAGGGGAAGATGGGCCTCGATGACCAGTTTGTCACCGGCCGGGACGATGTCCAGCACGGTCATGCCGGATTGGACCACCTCGCCCTCGCCCATGATATACACGGACTTGACGATACCGTTGGCTGGCGAGCGGATGACCGTGCGATCCAGGCTGTCCGACATCTTTCGCAGCCGTTGGGAGAATTCCAGCAGTTCGCGGCGCGACTTGCGCAGCGTGTCCTGGACCTCCTCGTGGAAGGCGTTGAACAACTGCTCAAGACTGTCGCGCGCGGCCGTGAGGGCCGAACCGGCCCTGATCAGGGCTGCCTCGTCCTCCTGGATGCGGCTGACGAGGGTCGATTCCTCCTTGAGGAATCCCAGGTGCTTGTAGCGTGATGTCAGCTTGTCCTTGAGCAGTTCATCGCTGATGGCGATCTGCTCGCGCACGTAAGTCAGGCCCTGGCGCTGGTTGCGGATTCTGACAGTGATTTCCTGTACGTCCTGCTCTCGCTGGGTGATCTTCTCGCGCTGGGCGTTGAGATCGTTGATGAACCTGTCGCGGCGCGCCTCGTAGAACTCGCGCGCCTGATCGGCCACGCCCGGGGCCTCGGCCAGGAGCCGGGCTGGAAACTCGATACCAACGGCATAGGGATCGACCCGCAGCTCGGGCTTGAGGATCGCAGCACCCGACGAGGCGGGCTGCCGGATGGCGTTGCTCCCGTTCCCGTTCTCCCCGTTCTTGTCAGCCCCGTTCTCGTTCTCCACCCCCTCTGTCGCCGCCCCGTTGTCCGGTGCCGAGACCTCGGGGGCTGCGGGCGCGGCGAACCAGCGCGATTCCGCCTCCAGGCGGGCCACCTCTGCCTCAAGTGAATTGATGCGGATGTTCAATTCAGCCACTGTGGAGTCGCTGGCCGTGGTCTCAAGCTCCACCAGGGGTTGCCCCGTCTCCACCAGATCGCCCTCGCGCACCAGGATGCTGCGCACGATGCCGCCCTCAAGATGCTGGATGCGCTTGACCCGCGAACTGGGAATGACCTCGCCCACGGCGTCGCTGACGATGTCCAGCGGGCTGAAGGAGGCCCAGACGAAAAAACTGACGCAAAAGGCCACACACAAATGGAAAAAGGTCCGCGTGACGCGGTCGATTTCGTGTTTGCCGTCAGCGTTTGCCATGGAATTGCCTACGATTTCGAGGTGGCCTGCTCAGGGGCCACGGGTTTTTTCTGGACCAGGCCGATCTTGGGCACGGGTTTGGAGTTGAGGTCGATGACCATGCCGTAGCCCTTGACGATACTGGGGTCCCTGGAGACGATAACCAGGGTCACGCCATCGCGGGCCAGACCGTTGAGAATCTGGAAGACCGCCTCGCACCCCTCTGCGTCCAGCCCTTCGGTGGGCTCGTCGAAGATGGCCAGCCTGCCCTGGGCCACCAGAGCCCGGGCGATGGCCAGCCGCTTGCGGATGCCAAGGGGCAGGCTGCGTCCGCCCTCAGTCACTGGCGTGTCCAGGCCGGTGGCCGTGGCGTCGAGAAAGCGGCGCAGATCGGCCCTGCGCACCACCTCGTTGAGCCGGGCGGCGTCCGCCTCGGGGTCGAGCAGGGTCAGGTTGTCGCGATAGGTGCCGTTGAGCAGGGTCGGCTCCTGGGGCATGTACATGACCTGCCTGCGCCACCACTCCGGCGCAAGCTGGCGCAGATCGACCCCGTCGGCCAGGATCTGCCCCCGGCCGGGTTCGAGCAGCCCGGCCACGAGCCGTGCCAGGGTGGTCTTGCCAGCGCCGTTGGCCCCGAACACGCCCACCACGGTTCCCGGCTCCACCACGAGGTTCAGGGACTCGAAGAGCGGCCCGGTGGCACCGGGAAAGGCGATGGCCACATCCTTGAACTCCAGGCGGCCGGAGAATTGCTTCATGGCCGTGCCCCCGGCCGATTCCCTGGGCAGATTCATGAACTCGCGGATCATGCGCATGGCGTCGTCCGCCTGTCCCATGAGCTGGACCGACTGCATGAAGCCGGTGGAAATCTGCAACGCCTTGGCCGAAAGAATGCTGATGCCAATGAGCGCCCCCACCGTCAGGTCGCCGGAGACCACCAGCTTGGCGCCCACGGCGTAGATCATCACCCGCAGCAGCGCGCTGAGCCCCTGGACCACGGCCAGTCCCCAGCTCTTCTGGCCGACCACGCGGGCCTTGAGGTCCATGAGCCGCCCCACCTGCTCGTTCCATATCCTGCTCAGGAACGGAGCGGCGTGGAAGGCGCGCACAGTTTCCGCCCCCTGGATGGCCGAGTGCACGGTCCCTCGATGGCGGATCAGTTCCTCGCGCATGATGGTGTCGGTGGCCCTGGCGCGGGTCATGTTCATGCGCCCGGCCACCAGCGTGGCAATGGCTGCCAGCAGCGTGATCAGCCCCAGCCAGGGGCTCAGGGCCGTGATGGCCAGCAGGAAGAGCAGGAAAAACGGCATGTCGAGCACTGCGGCGATGTGCGAGGCCTCGTAAGCGCTCTGGACCACCTGGGGCCCGGCCATGATCTCCTGGATTCTGGCCTGGGGGACCCGCTCCAGGGCCGATGCCTTGACCCGGGCCAGGGAGTCGAGCACCGCGGCCTGCAACTTCTTGTCCGGCTCCTCGCTGACCACGGCGCACATGCGGGTGCGGATCGCGGTGAAGGCCATGCCCAGGACCAGGGCGATGAGCATGCCGCCGGTCAGGGTGTAGAGGGTGCCGTCGAAGCCGTAGCCCACGTAGCGGCTGAGAATCTGGATGACGAAGATGGGCGAGGCGAGGAACAGAAGATTGACGAAGAACGAGGCCACGAAAATCTGCACCGCCAGGGGCTTGGACCGGAAAAGGCGTCTCAATAGCTCGTGCATGCCCCCTCCCCGTGCCTGCCGATATGCCGCAAAAAAACGGAAACGCACCCCAAGGGGCGCGTCCCGTCGGCCTTACATTCTCGTGGTGTCCTCGGTGATGACGCCCATCTCGTAGAGCAGCGTGTAGGCGGCGATGATGATGTCGATGTCCGTGGCCACCTTGGCGCTGATGGACGAGATGTAGTCGCGTTCGCCCACCAGGATGTCAAGGAGGCGGACGTCCTCGCCCATGGCCTTCTTCTTCTTGACCAGACCGAGGAACTCCCAGGTGATGTTGGCCTGATTCTCGTAGAGTTCGGAGTTCTGCCGCAGGGTCGTCAGTTCGAGCCATGCATTGCGAACGCTTTCCTCCACGGTCCTGCGCCTGTCGAGCAGGGTCCGGTTGGCCCCGGTCATCTCGGACTTGATGGACCTGATGGCCTCGGCGTCCTGAAAACCGGAGAAGATGTTGTAGGTCATCATGAGCGAGGCGCGCTGCTCGGAGCGCACGCCGGTGCTGCCCTGGTCGTTCTCCTTGCGCTCGCCTTCGAGCACGGCGTCGAACCGGGGATAATAGGTGGCCTCCTGGGCCTTGAGGTCGCCCTGGAGCCTGTCCATGGTGTAGGCGGTCTCAAGCAGTACCGGGTTGGTGTCAAAGGCCACTTCCACGGCCTCTTCCAGGGTGGCGGGAATGAATTGCCTTGGCAGGGGGATGGCGTTCATCCGGTCCACTTCTTCCTGCGTGGGGGTGAAGCCGAACACGGATTTGAAATTGTTGATGGAAATCTGAACCTCGCGCTCCTGCGTGACCCGGTAGGACTGGGCACCGGCCAACTGGCCCTTGACCTGGAGTTCCTCGTAGGAATACCCGGCCCCGCGCTGCACCAGCACCTCCTGCATGCCGGAAAGCTCTATCATGCTCTGCTCGGAGCGACGGGCGTACTTGAGCAGTTCGCGCGAGCGCACGACCCTGAGATAGGCGGTGATGCCCGAGGCGATGACCACCTGCTTGGTCCGGTCGAGCAGGGCCTCGTATTCCATGACCCGACCGGCCGCCGAGTCGATGGTGCCGGTGGTGGCGCCGAAGTCGTAGAGCCGCTGGGTGGCCGTGAGCTTCTGCATGTTCCGGTTCATCTGGGTTTCGGTTTCCAGGGGCTTGGTCAGGTTCTCGCGTCCCCCCTCGGCCTTGGCGTCCACCTTGGGATACCAGCCGCCCTGGGCCCGCTTGTACTGATGCTTGACCGCCTCATACTGCGCCTCGGCGGCCTTGACGCGGTCATGGGTCTGCACCAGCTCACGCAGCAGGGCGTTGATGTCGAGGTTCCTCTCCTGCTGCGCTGCGGCCGGGGCAATGGAGAGGAAAAGACAAACCAACGCCATCAAACCAAGACAAAGATACGTGTGGCGACTTTTCAAAACCGAACTCCGCGTGTATGTTCCGGACAGCCCGGGGGGACTTATCCGGCGAAAAAAATTCAGAAACACTTCCGATCCACCCCAGGAAACTGGCTGACAGTATACTCTTATGCTGAATATTTCAACCAATATATCATTTTCTCCCGGGATATGGCAAGATTATGGGTTCGATGCCGCTCCGGGAGGCCACGGGTGGGGGACATGTTCACATTCCTGAAAAAAGCATTGGGCAAGGACCAGATCATCCTGCTTGGGGCCGGGCTGGCCGCGTCCGCCCTGATGACGGCCCTGTTCATCGTTCAACCGACGTTTCTTCGCCTGCTCGACCACAAGGTCTACGACCAGTATCTGCGCAGCTATCATGAAGCCAATGCCACCAACGTCCCGGTGGTCATCGACATCGACGAGAAGAGCCTGAACGAACTCGGGCAGTTCCCCTGGCCCAGGTACCGGATGGCCATGCTGCTCAAGTATCTCCAGGCATACGGCGCGGCCGCGGTGGCCACCGATATTCTTTTCGCCGAGGAGGACCGGACCTCGCCCCGAGTCCTGATCAGGCAGCTCAAGGAGGAGATGAAGATCGACATAGCCATCCAGGGCCTGCCCCCGGCGCTGGAGGACAATGACGAGCTGCTGGCCCGCAACATCGCCACCGGCCCCTTCGTGCTCGGGTTCGACTTCATGACCAGGGCCCTTGAACGCGATGAGGGCGCGCATCCGAGCCCGGAGTGCGCCATCACCCCGGCCAAGGTGGCCGTGCTCGCCCCTCCCGGCGCGCCATCGCCCCACGATGTGCTCTTCCGGGCCGAGGAGGCCATCTGCCCCCTACCCGTTTTGGCCAAGGCGGCCCGGCGCAGCGGTTTCATCACCATCGCCCCGGACGAGGACAGCGTCTACCGCCGCGTGCCCCTGCTCTTCAGCTGGAACGGGGAGTTCTATCCGAGCCTCGCCCTGGCCGCGCTGATGGAGGCCACGGGCATGGAGTCCATGGTCCTGAAGATGTCGTCCATCGGCGTGGAATCGGTGCGCCTGGGCTCCACGGTCATTCCCACGGACGAGCGCGGCCGCATGCTCATCAACTATCGCGGCGGCATGAAGACCTTCGAGTACGTCAGCGCGGCCGACGTGCTGGGCAAGCGGCTGCCCGCCGGGGCGCTGGCGGGCAAGATCGCTATCATCGGCACCTCGGCCGCCGGACTCAAGGACATCCGCGCCACCCCGCTCGATCCAGGCTATCCGGGCGTTGAGGCCCACGCCACGGTGGTGGACAACATCCTCTCCAAGCAGTTTCTCGTGATCCCGGACTGGGCCAAGGGGGTGGAACTGGCCATGATCCTGGCCATGGGCCTGCTGACCACCCTGCTGCTCATGTGGGCCAGGGCCGCCTGGCTGGCGCTGCCCCTGCTTGGTCTGGGCTGGGCCATGTGGTATGCCACGGTCCGGCTCTACACCGAACACTCTCTGTTCATCTCGCCGCTCTATCCCTTCATCACCCTGGGGCTGACCTTCCTGATGCTCACGGCCATCAAGTTCTGGCGCGAAGAGCACGCCAAGAAGTTCATCCACGGCGCCTTTGCCCATTATCTCGCCCCATCGGTCATCTCGCAGATCATGGACGATCCGGGCTCCCTCTCCCTGGACGGCCAGGAAAAGGAGATCACCATCCAGTTCTCGGACGTGCGCAGCTTCACCTCGCTCTCGGAAAAGTTGACCCCGACCCAGGTAACCAACCTGCTGCACGACTACCTCACCCCCATGACCCGCATCATCACCAGTCACCAGGGAACCCTGGACAAGTTCATCGGCGACGCGGTCATGGCCTTCTGGAACGCGCCGCTGGACATCGAGAACCACCAACTCAAGGCGTTGCAGGCCGCCCTGGAGCAATTGGACCGGCTCGACGACCTGAACAAGCTCTTTGTCGAAAAGTACGGCTTCCCCATTGCCGTGGGCATCGGTGTCCACTGCGGCCGGGTCCGGGTGGGCAACATGGGCTCGGCCGACCTCTTCGACTACACCCTCATCGGCGACAACGTGAACCTCGCCTCGCGCCTGGAGGGATTGACCAAGTACTACGGCCAGAAACTGGTGGTCAGCCAGGCCATTGTCGATGCCTGCGGCGACGCCTACCGCTTCCGCATCCTCGACAGCGTGCGCGTCAAGGGCAAGGAGAAGCCGGTCACCATCTACACCGCCTACACGGCCGACGAGGCAGACCGACGCGAAGACGAACTGGCGGCCTACGAAAAGGCGCACGACCTGTATCTGGCCCAGCGCTTCGACGAGGCACGCGCCGTGTTCGAGGCGCTTCTGTCCCGGGGCCTGGAGCCGGTGCTCTACGAGATGTATATCGAGCGCTGCCGCCACCTGGCCGAAGAGCCGCCGGGCGCGGACTGGGACGGCGTCTTCACCCACAAGACCAAATAGAAATGGGGCCGCGCATGGCGATGCGCGGCCCCTTGTTCATGACGTGACGATCCCGATTAGGGGTTGTTGTGCATGGACTCGATGAACTCGTCGGGCCAGAGGGCTGGGGAGGGATCGCCCTCAACGAGGCGCTTGCGCGCATCGGCATCGAGGGTGAAACGATTCTTGATGAAAGTGGTATAGAACCCGGCCCCGTCGATGTCGCCGATGAGGATGCAGCCCACCAGGGTGTCGCCCTTGAAGACGAGCTTGCGGTAGACGCTTCTTTCGCGGTCCAGAAAGGTTTCCATCTCACTCCCCTCTTCCGGGTTCGTCTGGCCCACGGATATGGTTGCCAAGCCATAGTAGGTGATGGAGTTCATGGACAGGCCGCCGGTGTAGGGCTTGGCCGCACCGGCCATGTTCAGCCCGGCGTAACGGCCCTGGGAGTAGGCGTTGGGCCAGATGGGACGCACGGTGAACTCGCCGGTGAGCATGTCCCTGGCCTCGGCCACGTCGCCTGCGGCGAATACGTCCGGATCGCTGGTGGCCATGTGGTCGTCCACCCGGATGCCCTTGCCCGTGACGATGCCCGCCTCGGTCGCCAGCCCCATGTTGGGGCGTACGCCAGCGGCCACGATGACCACGTCCGCGTCCACCACCCCCTGGTCGGTCTCCACGCCCCGGATGGTGCCGTCATCGCGACGGACGATGGCCCTGGTGCCGGTGCCCTGCATGAAGTGGATGCCGTTTTTCTCCAGGTGTTCGACGATGATATCGCTGGCCGTCTCGTCAAAATAGGTGCGCATGATCCGGGAGCGCACGACGATGGTCACATCCACGCCCTTTTCGGCAAACCCCTCGGCCGCCTTGAGCGCTATGAGCCCCGCGCCGATGACCACGACCTTCCTGACCTTGTCCACCAGCTCACGCAGGGCCTCGGCGTGGGCCACGGTGGTGAAGTTGTACACGCCCGTGCCGTCGATGCCGGGCAGGTCGGGATTGACCGGCGCGCCGCCCGTGGCCAGCAGCAGCTTGCCGTAGGGCACTGTCTCCCCGTTTTCAAGAACCACTTCCCTGGCCCTGGCGTCCACCTTGACCACCCGAGAGGCGAGCTTCATCTCTACCTTGTTCTTTCTGTAGAATTCCTCGGGCCGGTAAGGGAGCGTCTCGAACTTGATCTTGTCGGACAGATAATAGGAGATGAGCGGCCGCCCGTAGGTGGGCACCGCCTCGTCGCTGATGACGAGAATCCGCCCGTCGGCGTCATGTTGTCGAATTCCTTCGATCGCACCGATGGCCGAAACGCCATTTCCTACAATTACGTAATCCATAAGACTCTCCCTATCGTCGTCTCTCGAATAATTTCTAATTTTGTAAAATCTGACTACAAAATCGTCTGAAACCTTTGATTACTCATTTTTTTGCCAAAAATCCATAACAATTAATTCAAACACATGTTTCTATTTAATAATCTGAAATTTAAAAACTTTTTGACAGGTCAAAGAATTTGCCAGAAGCCTTGAGAAGCGCTATTTACAACACCTTCCATTCACCACGAGGAGACGAAGGACCCACAGTGAGCATACACGGCAACACGGTACTTATTGCGAACAGGGGCGAAATCGCCGTGAGGATCATGCAGGCATGCACCGACCTCGGGCTTGATTTCGTGGCCCTCTACACCGAGGAAGACAGGCTTTCCGGCCATGTGGACGCGGCCCGCAAGCTCGGCGGCGACAAGGCCGTCTACCGCATCAACAACTATCTCGACGCTGGCGACATCCTTTCCGTGGCCGATCAGGCCGGGGCCACGGCCATCCATCCGGGCTACGGATTCTTCTCGGAGAACTACCGTTTCGCCCGGCGCGTCAGCGAGCGCGACAGGCCCATGACCTTCATCGGCCCCTCCTGGCGCGTCATCCGCGACCTGGGCGACAAGATCAACACCAAGCGGCTGGCCCGCGGCCTGGGCGTGCCCACGGTGCCGGGCTCGGATCGCGCCATCTATGATGAAATGGAGGCAGAGACCATTGCCGAAAACCTCTTCGAGTTCCAGGCCAACATGGGCATCAAGCGGCCCGTGGTCCTGGTCAAGGCCTCGGCTGGCGGCGGCGGCATGGGCATCGACGAGGTGGAGGACATGGCCCGCTTCCGCCAGACATACCGCCGCATCCGCAACTATTCGCTGCGCACCTTCAACGACGAGGGCGTGCTCATCGAACAGCGCGTCTTCAACTTCAACCACCTCGAAGTGCAGATCGTGTCCGACCGCAGCGGCAAGAACCCGGTCCACTTCGGTACCCGCAACTGCTCGGTGCAGAGCCCGGGCCTGCAAAAACGCATCGAAGTGGCCCCGGGCTTCTGGCCCCAGGCCCTGCGCTACGAATTCGACGCGACCAGGGTGATTGACGACATCACCGGCTACTCCCTGTCCATCGCCCGCGAGATCGACTACGACAACGTGGGCACCTGGGAGTGGATAGTCACCCCGGACGGCAAGCCCTTCCTCATGGAGGTCAACACCCGCATCCAGGTGGAGAACGGCGTGTCGGCCGACATCGCGTCCGTCAGGGGCGACGGCAACGTCAACCTCATCCGCGAGCAGATCCGCATCGGCCTTGGCGAGCCGCTGGGCTACACCCAGAAGGACGTCTCCTTTGACGGCGTGAGCATCGAATACCGCCTCATCGCCGAGGATACCGAAAACGGCTTCGCCCCCTGGGTGGGACGCATCGACGAGTTGAAATGGACGCAGCACGACTGGCTGTCGGTGCATACCCACGTACCCCTGGACCGGCCCTATCAGATTCCCACCGAGTACGACCCCAACCTGGCCCTGGCCATCATCCGGGGCGCGGACCTGGAGGAGGCCAAACGGCGCGGGCTCGAATTCCTGGCCGATCTCAGGCTCTCGGGCGTGGACTCCGGCGGCGGGGCCATGAAGTCGAACATTCCCTTCCTGCAGGATCGTACCGAAAACCTGCTTGAATTCTAGCCAACCACATCATGAGCATAGAAAAAAAACTCACGGAACTCATGCAGCGGGTCAACTACGCCCGCGAAATCCTCGGCAACAAGGACCGCCCCGAACTGGACGCCTTTGCCAAGGAGATCGCCGAGTTTCCCGACAAGAACATCGTCGTGGCCGACGACCGGGCCATGCGCGCCCTGCAATTCCTCGAAAAGCGCATCGCCACCATGGAGACGGCCATCGACGCGCAATTGACGGCCATGGACAAGGTGCGCATCGTACGCCATCCCCAGCGCGTCTGCCTCAAGGACATCCTTGAAAACGTCTACGACAACTACACCGAGATAGGCGGCAAGGACGAGCACTCCATCGACCCCGGCATGCTCATCGCACGGGCCTACATCACCCGGCGCAAGGGCAGGAAGATCATCAACCAGCCGGTCATGGTGGTGGGCCAGGAAAAGGGCCACGGCCAGGAGTTCCGCAACGGCGGCTCCATCAAGCCCTGGGGCAACAGCAAGGCCCTTAAGTACATGAAGGTCGCGGCCAGGGAGCAAATCCCCATCCACACCTACGTGAACACCCCCGGCTCCTACCCGGTGGAAGACTTTCCCGGCGCGGCCCAGCAGATCGCGGAGAACATCTACGAGATGGCAGGCCTGTCGGTGCCTGTCATCGCCATCTTCTCCGAGGGCGGCTCGGGCGGGGCCGAGGCCATCGGCATGGCCGACAAGCGCCTCATGCTCTCCCACGGCTACTATTCGGTCATCTCGCCCGAGGGTGCGGCCGCAATCGAGGGGCGCATCAAGGGCTCGGAGCGCGCCCCCACGGAGCTCATCGAATCCTGCGCCATCGCCCAGCAGATCACGGCCCAGGACAACTTGAGAAACGGCTACATCGACGCCATCATCCAGGAGCCGCCCCTGGGCGCGCGCCCCGACCACTTCGACTTCTACAAACAGCTGCGCGAGCAGGTGGTCCGGGCCACGGACGAGGTCACCCTGTCCGTGCGCGGCTTGAGGCTGGTCAGGGCCTTTGCCATGCGCCACTTCCACAAGAACGCGGACATCATCGTGCGCTGGAATCTCACGGAGAACGCGCGCGAGCGCCTCGTGGCGCGCCGCTTCAGGAAATACCGCAAGCTGGCAACCCAGGCCTACATCGACGAACGCTCCCTGCTCGACAAGCTCAGCGCCACCAGCAGCGACATCGTCTCCTCCACCACCTCGGCGGTCAACTACGGACTGGTCAAACCCTTCAGGCAGAAGGTGGGCCGCATCGTCGAGGAGGCCATGGACGAGATCCATGTGGTCACCGGCAAACTCGACGCCATGTACCGCTCCGGCCTCAAGAAGCTGGGGGTCAAGTCCAACGGCGACCGGCAAAAGGAGATGGAACTGACCGGGTTGTCCCGGACTGATTCCGGCGAGACCTGCACGGACAACGCCTGCGACTATGTCAGCCCTCAGGCGCGGGCGGACCGGGAGATATCCTGCCCCCACGCCGAGAAGCGCGGCTGCCTCGACATCTGGGCGCGCGACCTCTTCACCGACTTCGCCGGGGTCTGCCCGAATTGCGGCTACAACTTCCCCATGGAATACCAGTGGTATCTCCACAACGTCTTTGACAAGGGGTCCATCCGCGAGTTCAATCGCGATATCGTGGCGGGCAATCCCACCGGCTTCCCCGGCTTTGACAAGCGCATCGAGCAGGCCAGGGAAAAGACCGGGCTCAAAAGCAGCTGCATGACCTTCAACGCCAGCCTGGAGGGCACCCGGCTGACGTGCACCACGCTCATCGCCAACTTCCGGGGCGGCTCGGTGGGCGCGGCCGAGGGCGAAAAGTTCATCCGCGCCCTGGAGCTGGCCCAGTCCAAACACCAGCCCTTCCTGGCCTATGTCCACGGCACCGCGGGCATCCGCATCCAGGAGGGCGTCAACGGCCTCATCCAGATGCCGCGCTGCACCATGGCCGTGCGCAAATACATCGAGGAAGGCGGCCTGTACATCGTTCTCTACGACACCAACTCCTACGCCGGACCAGTGGCCTCTTTCCTCGGCTGCTCACCCTACCAGTACGCGGTGCGCTCCTCGCGGCTCGGCTTTGCCGGTCCCGGCGTGATCAAGGAGACCACCGGCGTAGAAATTCCGCCCGACTACCACAACTGCTTCAAGGCCCTGTCCCGGGGCCACATCCAGGGCGTGTGGAGCCGCAAGGACATCCGCAAGAACCTCCAGCAGGCGTTCCAGACCATCGGCGGCCGCAACCTCTACTACCGCTGATCCGAGTCAGGACACCAGACGCCGAAACCATCCACGGGGCGGCCGCCAACTGCGGCCGCCCCGTTTCCTTCCCTCGCAATCTTCCCGAAATCGTCACCCGCAAGTAACAACTCCCGGGCCACTCCATGTAGAAATTCCATGACGTTGACGTGGTCATGCGTCGGCGCAGTCGATCATGCCTCGAAGACATGGGAGGAACATCATGGCCGGCTCCTTGCTCGAACAACTCATGCGAAACATGACACATAACGCCCAAGGCGCAGGAATGCATTACGAAATTCCAGAACATGCCCTGCTCGACAGGACCGTCGCCCATGAGACCGGCTTCACCCTCGTGCTCATCACCATCAGGGACTACGCCATCCTGACCGAAATGTACGGCCAAGGGTTCATCAACCAGCTCGAACACGAGCTCAGGGACGTCCTGGCCGCCACGGCCCAGGACAATGAAGACTGCCGCGACATGGCCGTGCTCAAGGTCGGCCCGGGCGAGATGGCCTTCATCATGCCGCGCAGAAACTCCCCGGCTGACATGGCCTACGAATACAAGCTGAAGGCCCAGAACGGGTTGAAGCGGACCATGTTCAACCACACCGGCATCGGCATCGACCTGGGCATGGGATTCGCCACCCTGGAGGCCGGGGGCGACGACTCGCCACGCTTCGATGCGGCCCTGCACGAGGCCAGGCGCATCCTGCGCACCCCGCTGGACATGCAGGGCCTGTCCATAGCCAACACCTACAACGACATCCTGGCCCGAAAGCGGATCACCACCCACTACCAGCCCATCCTGGACTTCAAGTCCGGCTCCATCCTCGGCTGGGAGGCGCTCTCGCGGGGACCGGAGGGGACGTCGTTCCGCTCGCCGGTCATCCTCTTCGAGACTGCCGAGCAGTTCGGGCGGCTCTTCGCCCTTGAGCGGGTCTGCCGCGAATCGGCCATTGCCAATGTCGGCCCCCTGCGCGACGGGCAGAAGCTCTTCATCAACATCCACCCCAAGACCATGGCCGACCCGGAATTCACGCCCGGCAAGACCCTGGAGCTCCTGACCTCGGCCGGGCTGACCCCGGACGACATCGTCTTCGAGATCACCGAGCGCCACAGCGTGCAGGAATTCGCCCTCTTCTACCGCACGCTGGACCACTACCGCAGCCAGGGATTTCGCGTGGCCGTGGACGACGCCGGGGCCGGGTACGCGGGCCTGACCCTCATCGCCCAGCTCCAGCCCGAGTTCATCAAGCTCGACAAATCCCTCATTGACGGGATTCACAAGGACCCGGTCAAACGGGCCCTGGTGGAAACCACCGTCAACTTCGCCGACAAGATCGGCTCGCGCATCATCGCCGAGGGCATTGAGACCAAGGCACAGACCCTCTGCCTCAAGGACATCGGCGTCCACTGCGGCCAGGGATACTTCCTGGCCCGACCGGCCGCGCCCAAGCCGGAACTGAGCAAGGAGTGCCTGGGCATCCAGTCCATCAGCGAGGTGAGCACACGATCCATCACCTGTTCCCTGCCCATCGGCGACCTGGCCCATCCGCCCCACTCGATCCCGGCTGACTACCTCGTCTCGGACGCCCAGGATTTCTTCAAGAACAACAGCAGATTCTCAAGTATCGTGGTCACGGAGGACGACATCCCGCGCGGGCTGGTCATGGAGTACCACCTCAACCGCCAGCTCTCGTCGCAATACGGCATCGCCCTGTACCACCGCCGCCCCATCGAAACGGTCATGGACGCCAGCCCGCTCATGGTCGAGTTGGACACCCCGGTGGAGCAGGCAGCGCGCCAGGCCATGAAGCGCGACCACATCAAGACCTACGACGACATCATCATCACCAGGAAGGGCCGCCTCTACGGCATTGTCTCGGTGCAGACCCTGCTCAACGCCATGGCCAAGATCCAGGTGGAAATGGCCAAGGGGACCAACCCCCTCACCGGCCTGCCCGGCAACGTGGCCATCGAGCAGGAAGTGGAGAGCCGCATCGCCCAGAACCGGCGCTTCAGCATCATCTACGCCGACCTCGACCACTTCAAGGTCTACAACGACACCTACGGCTTCAAGAACGGAGACGGCGTCCTCAAGCTGGCCGCGGACATCATGAGCTGGGCCGCGCGCAAACACGCGGGCCAGGAGGCCCGGGTGTGCCACATCGGCGGCGACGACTTCGTGCTCATCACCTCGCCCGAGTCGGTGGAGCGCATCTGCCGCTCCGTCCACCGCTGTTTCGGGAGGCTGGTCAAGCGGTGCTACTGCCCGGAGGATCGCGCCAGGAGGTGGATCACGGCCAAGGGACGCGACGGCGTGGAGCGTGACTACCCGCTGGTCAGCATCTCCCTTGGCGTCATCGAGATATGCGGCAACTGCTCCCTCATGGAGATCGGCGAGCGGGCCGCCCACGTCAAGAAATACGCCAAATCCCAGGAGGGCAACTCTGTGGCCATGGACCGCCGCCCGCCACTGGGCTCCCCGGAAGCCGCCCGATAGAAAAAGCCCTCCGTCGCAAACGACGAAGGGCTTGTCATTTCACACTGTCCGAGAGGGTCAGCGGGTCAGCCTGCGGAACTTGATCCGGTGGGGCTGGTCAGCGTCAACGCCCAGCCGCTTCTTGCGGTCGAGCACGTAGTCGTTGTAGTTGCCCTCCACGAAAACGGCCTGGGAGTCGCCCTCAAAGGCGATGATGTGAGTGGCCACGCGGTCCAGGAACCAGCGGTCGTGGCTGATGACCAGCACGCAGCCCGCGAAGTTGTCCAGCCCGTCCTCAAGGGCACGCATGGTGTTCACGTCCAGGTCGTTGGTGGGCTCGTCAAGGAGCAGCACGTTGGCCCCGGACTTGAGCATCTGGGCCAGGTGGACGCGGTTGCGCTCGCCGCCGGAGAGGACATCCACGGGTTTCTGCTGGTCCTGCCCGGCGAAGTTGAAGCGCGAGCAGTAGGCCCGGGCGTTGATCTCGCGGTCGCCCAGCTTGATGAACTCCGCCCCGCCGCTGATGACCTCGTACACGGTCTTGCCCGGGGTCAGCGACGCCCGGTTCTGGTCGGCATAGGCCAGCTTGACCGTGGAGCCGAGGATCATCTCGCCCGAATCGGGCTTCTCCTCGCCCACGATCATCTTGAACAGGGTGGACTTGCCCGCGCCGTTGGGGCCGACGATGCCCACGATGGCGTTGGGCGGCAGGATGAAGTTCATGTCCTCCATCAGCAGCTTGTCGCCCATGGACTTGGTCACATGCTCGGCCACCACCACCTGCTTGCCCAGGTGCGGTCCCGGCGGGATGTAGATTTGCAGGTCATCGGCCAGCCGCTGGCTTTCGTGGCTGAGCATGGATTCGTAGGCGTTGATGCGCGCCTTGCCCTTGGCCCGGCGGCCCTTGGGCGACATGCGTATCCACTCCAGCTCGCGCTCCAGGGTTTTCTGGCGCTCGGACTCGGCCTTGCTCTCCTGGTTGAGCCTGTTCTGCTTCTGTTCGAGCCAGGACGAGTAATTGCCCTTCCAGGGGATGCCCCGGCCGCGATCCAGTTCCAGAATCCAGCCCGCCACGTTGTCGAGGAAGTAGCGGTCATGGGTCACTGCGATGACCGTGCCCGGGAACTGGGACAGGAATTTTTCCAGCCAGCCCACGGAGTCGGCGTCCAGGTGGTTGGTGGGCTCGTCCAGTAGCAGGATGTCCGGGGCCTGGAGCAGCAGGCGACACAGGGCCACGCGGCGGCGCTCGCCGCCGGAGATGACCGACACCGGCGTGTCCGACGGCGGGCAGCGCAGGGAGTCCATGGCCATGTCGAGCTTGGAGTCGATGTCCCAGGCGCCCTTGGCGTCCATCAGTTCCTGCACCCGGCCCTGGCGCTCGATGAGGGCGTCCATCTCGTCCGCCTCCATGGGCTCGGCGAACTTCTCGTTGATCTCGTTGTATTCCCGGACAATGGCCATGATCTCGGCCACGCCCTCCTCCACCACCTCGCGCACGGTGCGGGTCTCGTCCACCAGCGGCTCCTGCTCCAGGTAGCCCACGGTGTATCCTTCCTTGACGTGCGTCTCTCCCTCGAACTCCGTATCCACGCCCGCCAGAATCCTGAGCAGCGAGCTCTTGCCCGAGCCGTTGAGGCCGAGCACGCCGATCTTGGCGCCGTGGAAGTAGGACAGGGATATGCTCTTCAGTACTTCACGCTGTCCGTGACGCTTGGTCACCTTGTACATGGAGTAGATGATCTTTTCCGACTCGTTGCTCATTGTCACCTCATGAAAAGGGGTTGTCTCGTGGGCAAGAGCTTTTGCAAAGAAGCCGCCCTTTGTAAAGGGATATCCTTGGCCGCCCCGCGCCCCGGTCGCGGATCAGGCGTAGGACTGAAGCACGGCGGCGAGATCGCCAGCAGCGTAGCGGTGCCTTGCCAGCGGCTCGGGGGTGGCCAGCACAGGCCGCTCGCCGCGATAGAGCACGCCAAGGGGGATGCGCTCGCCGAACTCGTCGGCCAGGGCCATGGCCGCACCCCAGTCAGTGGGGTCGTGGTCCTCGACGACGCGGCAGCGCTCCTTGTACCAGCCAAAGGTGTTGACCTTGTTGAAGGAGACGCAGGGCTGGAATATGTCCACCAGGGAAAACCCGGGATGGTTGACGGCCTGGACGATCATCTCGGTCAGGTGCTCGGGCTCGCCGGTGAAGGCGCGGGCCACGAACCCGGCCTTCATGGCCACGGCCACGGCCACGGGGTTGAAGGCCTCGGAGGGTGCGCCCCCGGGCTGGGTCTTGGTCACATGCCCGCGCTGGGTCGTGGGGCTGGCCTGCCCCTTGGTCAGCCCGTATATCTGGTTGTCGTGGACCAGCAGGGTGATGTCCATGTTGCGCCGGATGGCGGCCAGGAAGTGGTTGCCGCCCTCGCCGTAGACGCAGCCGTCACCGGATTCGCAGATGACGGTCATTTCCGGGTTGGCCATCTTCATGCCCTGGGCCACGGGCAGGGACCGGCCGTGCAGGCCGTTGAACATGTGGCAGTGCATGTAGTGCGGGGCCTTGGCCGCCTGGCCGATGCCGGAGGAGATCATCACCCGATGCGGGGGCAGATCAAGGTGGGCCAGAGCCTTCTTGAGGGACTCCAGCAGCGGGAAATTGCCGCAGCCGGGGCACCAGGAGGTCTCGAATTCGCCGTATTGCTTGATGGAGATCATGGATTCACTCCCTTTGCTAGATGATGCTTTCAAGTCCCTTGAGGACATACCCGGGGCTGAGCGGCCTGCCGTCGAAGCGCAGGACCGAGCCGGTGACGACAAAACCCGTCTCCCGGGCCACCAGCCGGGCAAACTGGGCCGTGGCGTTGCCCTCCACGGCCACTACCTGCCCGGCTGATTCCAGGAAGTCCATGAACTGCTCCTCGCGCAGGGGATAGACCTGGCTGAAATGGAGCACGGCCGTGCGCGTGAGGCCCTTGGCGTTCAGGCGCTCGGCCGCCTCGAGGCACGCGCCCAGGGACGAGCCCCAGCACAGGAGCACGAGGTCCGCAGCCTCGTCGCTCTCATCAAGGCCGTAATACTCCGGGCCGATGACGTCCTGCATCAGGCCGTTGCCCTTGTCCAGCCGCTTGACGTTCTGGCGCACGCGATTGGCCGGGTCCTCTGTGATGCGGCCCTGCTCGTCGTGCTCATGGGAATCGGCCCGGACCAGCACCTCGGCAAAGCCGGGCACCACGCGCGGCGAAACACCGTCGTCTGTCAGGGCGTAGCGCTTGTAGGGGGCCGGGGCGTCCATGAGCGGCTGCGCGATCTCGGGCAGCCCATCGAGGTCAAAGGGCGGCACAGCCCGGTACGAATCGGCCAGGAACTGGTCCGTGAGCACGAACATGGGCGTCTGGTACTGCTCGGCCAGATCAAAGGCGCGGTGGGTCAGGGAAAAGCACTCCTCCACCGTGCCCGGCGAGAACACCGCCCGGGGAAACTCGCCGTGCCCGGCATGGAGGACCAGATTCAGGTCCGCCTGCTCGGTGCGGGTGGCCATGCCCGTGGCCGGGCCGGGCCGCTGGGCCACCACGACCACCAGCGGCGTCTCCGAGACTCCGGCCAGGCTCACGCCCTCGGTCATCAGGGCGAACCCGCCGCCCGAGGTGGCCACCAGGGCCTTGGCCCCGGCGTAGGACGCGCCAATGGCCATGTTGATGGCCGCTATCTCGTCCTCGGCCTGATCGTGGACCAACCCCAGCGGGGCTCCCTTGGCGATGAGGGTGATGGGCACGGTGGTGGCCGGGGTCATGGGATAGAACGAGACAAAGTTGCACCCGGCAGCCAGCGCGCCCAGAGCGATGGCCTCGTTGCCGTCGAGCATCAGCCGCCTGCCCGGATTCTCCTGGGGCGGCGCAATGCAGGAGAAGTCGAACTCCTGCTCCCCGACCCAGGCGAAGGCCTTGCGCACCACGTCGAGATTGGCCTGGACCACGGTATCGCCCTTCTTGCCAAAGGTCTGCCGCAGCAGGTCCTCAAGGATGGTCACATCGCCGCACACGGCCGCGCCGAGCACGCCAAGGGCCACCACGTTGTGAAACAGCGGCTTGGGAGCCAGCTCCTTGAAGGGCACGCGCAATGCGTTCAGCCCGGCTGTGTCGAGGGCCTCCCCGGCGATGACGATGGCCCCCGCGTTGAGCTGGTCCCGGTGCTCGTCGATAGTCCGCCCGTCCAGGGCCACAAACACGTCGATACCCTCGGCGATTGCCATCACCGGCTCCGGCCCCATGCGGATGGAGAAGAAATTGTGCCCGCCCCTGATGCGCGACATGTAGTCCTGGTTGACCAGCAGATGATACCCGGCCCGCGTGGCCGCCCGAGCCATGAGCTGGCCCACCGTGGCCAACCCCTGCCCGGCTTCGCCGCCGATGACGATGTTGATGCTTGTGTCCGGCATGGCTGCCTCCCGTGGCTGTTTTAGCACCGTGTTTCCGTGAAGGAAAAGGCCGGAGGGATGCACCGTCCGGCCTTGTGGTTCAACCCGCTTTAGGCGTTGGTCGGCGGCGTGAAGACCCGGGTGCCCAGGTCGCGGTCGAGCATGAACAACCCGCCGCCGTCGCCCACCATCTTGAGCTTGCCCACGATGTCGCCCACCGAGTCCTCTTCCTCCACCTGCTCGGAGATGAACCACTGCAAGAAGATGCCCACGGCGTGGTTGCGCTCCTCGATGGCCAGGTCGGCCAAGGCATTGATGCGGGCGGTCACGCCCTGCTCGTGCTCCAGGGCCTGCTCGAAGGCGGCCAGGGGCGACTCCCACGAATAGGGCGGAGCCTCGATGGTGCCAAGCATGGCATGGCCGCCAGCCTCGTTGATGTAGTTGAAGAAGCGCATGGCGTGGAACATTTCCTCCTGGTACTGGGCGTTCATCCAGGTCGAAATCCCGGCCAGCCCGGCACCGGAGAAATGAGAGGCCATGGAAAGATAGATGTGCGCCGAATATATTTCCCAGTTCATCTGGGCGTTGAGCGCGTCCTGCATTTTTTCGCTGAGCATGAAGACTCCCGTGCCTTGCGGCGGATTGATTGGTTTATCCGGCCCGCATGACAACGGGCCGGGCATGGCTGCGTGACGTGAAACGTCACCAACCAATACACCATCTTTCAGGCCGGTTTGCAAGGGAATGCGAAGAAGACGATCCGTCAGGCGAGGCTGGCCTGGGCGAACCTGTTGCGCAGCCGGTGGGCCAGATTGGTGTTGCGCTGCCCGGCCGTGGCGTTGTTCAGGCCGATCTGGAAGGCGCGCTCGCTGCCGATAAGCACGGCCAGCTCGCGGGCGCGGGTCAGCCCGGTATAGAGCAGGTTGCGTTGCAGGAGCATGAAGTGCTGGGTGACGATGGGCATGACCACGGCCCGGTACTCGCTGCCCTGGGATTTGTGGACGCTCACGGCATATGCCAGCCCCAGTTCGTCCAGCTCCGAGGTCTCGTAGTGGACATGGTTGCCGTCGAACTCCGCGACCAGTTCCTGGGCCTCGGTGTCCACGTCCACGATCCAGCCGAGGTCGCCGTTGAACACTTCCTTGTCGTAATTGTTCTTGAGCTGGATGACCCGGTCGCCCGCGCGGTAGGTGACGAACTTGCGCTTGAGTTCGCGCACATGCGGGCCGGGCGGGTTGAGCCGCTCCTGCAAGGCGGCGTTCAGGGCCTGGGTGCCCACCTCGCCCTTGTGCATGGGGGTCAGCACCTGGATGTCGCGCAGGGGGTCGAGGCCGTAGCGCTCCGGGATGCGCTCGCACACGCTGTCGAGGATCAGGCGCTGCACCTTGGCCGCGTCCTCCTGCGGAATCCAGAAGAAATCCGCCTCCGGGGCCTGACACGGATGCTGCCTCGGGAACTGCCCGCTGTTGATGCGGTGGGCGTTGACCACGATGAAGCTCTCCTGGGCCTGCCGGAAGATATGGGTCAGCACCGCGCAGGGCACGCGCTCGGAGTTGATCAGGTCGGCCAGCACGTTGCCCGGCCCGACGCTAGGCAGCTGGTTGATGTCGCCCACCAGGATCAGGCGGCAAGTGTGCGGCAGGGAGCGCAGGATGGACACGAACAGGTGCGCGTCCACCATGCTCGCCTCGTCCACCACCAGCACGTCCGCCTTGAGTTTCTGGTCCTCGCAGTAGTGGAACCCGCCGTCTGGCTGGTACTGGAGCAGCCGGTGGACGGTCAGGGCCGTGTGGCCCGTGGCCTCGGCCATGCGCTTGGCCGCCCGGCCCGTGGGCGCGGCCTGCTTAATCTTGAGGCCCAGCTCCTTGAGGGTGAGCATGATGGCCCGGGTGATGGTGGTCTTGCCCGTGCCCGGCCCGCCGGTGATGATGAAGACCTTGTTACTGCACGCCTCGAAGACCGCCCGGCGCTGCTCGTCCGAGAGCTTGAAGCCGAGCCTGTCCTCCACCGTGGGCAGGGTCTTCTCGATCTTCTTGCGGCTCACGGGCGTGGGATGGCTGACGAGTTGATGGAGCCGCTGGGCTATCTCGTTCTCGTAGTGATAGAAATGCATCAGATAGACCGCGTCGGCCACGCCCTGGTCGGCCAGGGTCTCGATGCGCACCCGCTTCTTCTCCTCCAGCGAATAAAGCGCCAACTCCAGCCTGTCGAAATCCGTGGTGTCCAGCATCCGGGCCACGTCCGAGAGCAGCGTGTCCCTGGGGATGAACAGGTGCCCGCCCCGCTCGCAGGCGGTGAACAGGGTATAAGAGATGGCCGCCTCCAGCCGCTGGGCGCAGTCCGGGGCAAAGCCGAGCTTCATGGCCATCTGGTCTGCGGTGCGAAAGCCCACCCCGCGAATCTTGTAGGCCAGATCGTAGGGATTGTCGCGCAGCTTGCGCTCGGCCTGGGCACCGTGCAGGTGGAATATCTTCCCGGCAAAGGTGGTGGGCACGCCGTGGGTCTGGAGGAAGACGAGCAGGTTCTTGATCTCGCGCTGACGGCTCCATGAGTCGATGATGTCCGTGAGCTTGTTCTTGGAGATACCCTTGATGGTCAGGAGCTGCTCCGGGTCGTCGTCGAGCAGGTCCAGCACGGACACGCCAAAGGCCTCCACCAGCCTCGTGGCGGTCTTCTCGCCCACGCCCTTGATGGAGGATTGCAGGAAGCGGATGACCCCGTTCTCCGTGGCGGGCCGGGCCTGCTCAAAGGTGCGCACCTCGAACTGGCGTCCGAACTTGGGATGCGTGGTCCAGACGCCGTGCAGGTCCAGGGTGGACCCGGCGGTCAGCTCGCCCATGGTGCCCACGATGGAGAACTGACCCGGCTCGTCGCGCAGGCGGCAGCGGGCGATGGCGTAGCCGTTCTCATTGTTGTGGTAGACCACGGACTGCACCTCGGCACCAGAGAGGAAGGTCAGTTGCTCCCCAGTCATGGCCGCTGCCCGCCCCTCACACTTTCTGCCTGTGGACCAGGGATTGCCGCAGCGTCTCCCGGTCCATGAACTTGACCTCCCCGCCCATGGGGATGCCCTGGGCCAGACGGCTGACATTGACGCCGGAAAACTCCGCCTCAACCATGTTCTTGATGAAGGATGCCGTGGCCTCGGCGTCCAGCGTCGCGCCCAGGGCCAGGATCAGTTCGCGCACGTGCCCGGCGCGCAGGTGGCGGCGCAGGCGGTCGGTCTCCAAGTTGGCCGGAGACACGCCATCAAGAGGCGAAAGCAGGCCGCCCAGGACCAGATAGCGGCCCCGGTACACGCCCATATCCTCCATGGCCAGGAGCGCGTCCCACTCGGGCACCACGCAGAGCTGGTCGGTCTCGCGGGCCGGGTCCGCGCAGATGGCGCAGGGGCTGGCCTCGGCCAGACAGGCACACTCCTCGCACAGACACAGGTTCTCGCGCAGGTCGAGGATGGACCGGCCCACGCCGTTGGCCCGCTCGCGCGGCATCTTGAGCAGGGTCAGGGCAATGCGCAAGGCCGATTTTGGCCCCACCCCGGGGAGGCTGGAGAGTTGCTCCACCACCTCCCTGAGGGGACCGGGAATATTCTGCAACGCGGTTTCTCCTAGAACATCCCGGGGATGTTCAACCCGCCGGTCACGGCCGAAAGTTCCTTCTCCATGAGTTCCTTGGATTTCTTGAGCGCCTCGTTGGCTGCGGTCAGGACCAGGTCCTGGAGCATCTCCACGTCCCCGGCCTCGACCACGCTCGGCTCGATGGACACCCCGACCAGTTCCTGGCCGCCGGTGACCGTGACCGTGACCATGCCGCCACCGCTGGACGCCTCCACGGTCATGGATTTGAGTTGTTCCTGCTTCTCGCTCATCTTGCGCTGCATGATCTGCGCCTGACGAATCATCTCGTTCATGTTTTTCATGGAATTCTCCGTTGTGTCTGAATGGGGTTGCCCGATGTGTCGGTCACTGCCTGCGGTGGCCCACCGAGAGCATCTGCGCGCTGAAGGCTTCCATCACCTTGAGCACGCCCGGATGGTTCTCGGCCTCCTCCTGAAGCTGCCTGTCCGTCTTGGGGACGGCAATATCGCCTGTTTCCACGCGAACTTCAACCTCGGAGCCGAAATATTCCCCGGCAAGGGCCGCCAGAGAAGAAAACGTCGTATTGTCAGAAAGTTGCGAGCAATGCATCCGCGATTTGCAGCGGATGACCAACTCGGCGTCGCCCACCAGCCCCTCGGTCAGACGGAGCATGGCCACCCGCACCCCGGCCTGCCCGTTGCGCTCGGCAACGAAGTCGAGGAAGCCGTTCCAGTCACGCGGCCCGGCCAATCGAGATGGGACCGGTCGCGATGGAGCCGGTCGGGACAGGGGGACTTCCACCCGGGATAGCTCAGGCGCGGACGGCGCTGGCGTGTGGGCCGGGCCAGAGGCCGCATCCCACTGGTCATTGCCGGACGCAAAGGCCGGAGCCTCTGGCGGGCAGTCATGATCGTCGGGCGGTCCGTCATCGTAGGACGGCGGCATCGGCTCATGTGACGCGGAAGGCGATGCGGCCACGGGGGCCGAACTGACCGGGGCTGCGGCCGGATTCATGACGGAATGGGGTCGGGAATCGTCCTGACTGGCGGACGGCTCGCCTGCCGAAGCGTCCGGCTCGCTTCTCTGCCCTCCCCCGCCAGGAGCCCGGCCCTGGGGCGCGGACGGTGCCGGACGCGGCGACGCTGCCTGCGGAGGCATCTGGGTCGGGGAAGCCTGGGCCGGGGGCGCTTGCCGGGGCGGTGTGAACCGCTGCCCCGGGCCAGAGCCGGAAGGCGGACCTTGGGAAAAAGAGCCGGACGGCGGACCTGATCCGGGAGTGCGGCGCGGCGGGATACCCTGGCCGGGGGTGCCCCCCTGTGTTGCCGGGCCGGTCATGGCTTCAAGGTCGATCAAGTCGGGCAGGCTGGCCTGGTTGAGCAGGAGCAATTCAAGCGCCAGGGCGGGTTCAAGGCTGGTCATGACCTTGCGCTGGCCGTCCAGGGTCATCTGCCAGCAGGCGTGGATGTGGGCGGGCGAGAACTTCCCGGCCCAGTCCATCCAGGCCCGGCTCTCGTCGTCCGAGAGTCCGAGCAGGGGCAGCGCCTCCGCCCCTGCCTGTCGCAGCAGGAACATGTTGCGCCAGCAGGTGGTCAACTCGCGCAGGAAAAAGCCGAGATCAAGTCCCTGGTCGAGTACCTGGCGCAGGACCATGCCCACGGCCACGAGATTGCGCGAGTGCATGGCCTCCATGAGCCGGAAGAAGACATCCTGCCCGGCAAGGCCGAGGAAGCCGCGCACGCTCTCCTCGCGCAGCACCTCCTCGCCCATGGCCAAGGCCTGACCGAGCAGCGACATGGAGTCGCGCACGCTGCCCGCCCCGCGCTTGGCGATGATCTGGAGCGCGCCCGGCTCGTATTGCAAGCCTTCGGCGTTCATTATTTTTTCCAGATGGTCCACCAGCCTCTGCTGGGAGAGCATCTTGAAGGTGTAGTGCTGGCAGCGGCTGACGATGGTGGCCGGAAACTTGTGCGGCTCGGTGGTGGCCATGATGAAGGTGGCGCGCGGCGGCGGCTCCTCAAGGGTCTTGAGCAGCGCGTTGAACGCCTCCTTGGTCAGCATGTGCGCCTCGTCGATGATGAAGACCTTGTAGCGGCACTCCACGGGCGCGTAGCCGATGTCCTCCTTGAGGCGGCGGGCGTCGTCGATGCCCCGGTTGGACGCGCCGTCGATCTCGATGACGTCCACGGCCACCCCGGCGGTGATCTGTCGGCAGTTGGAGCACTGGTTGCACGGCTCGGCCGTGGGCGCGTTGACGCAGTTGAGGGCCTTGGCAAAGATTCGGGCGATGGTGGTCTTGCCCACCCCGCGCGTGCCCGAGAAGAGATAGGCCGGAGCGACGCGGTCCTGCCCGGCCGCCCTGGACAGGATGGCCTTGATGGCCTCCTGACCGGCCACATCGGCAAAGGTCTGGGGGCGGTACTTGGCGGTAAGATTCGATGTGCTCATGAGCCTGCCTGATGCTTGTGCGCGGCCACGCTGTCCGGGAAAAACGCATGGAAATGGGGGAAACCCGACCAGCCGCGCCGGATTTCCCCCTTGTCTAGCAGATGATGGACCGACTTGCCACTAGATGGTGTAGCGGTGGAGCCAGTGCTCGTAGTCGGGATTTTCGCCCTTGACGATCTTGAAGTACTCGGTCTGGAGCAGCTTGGCCACCGGCCCGGCCTTGCCCTCGCCGATCTCCCGGCGGTCGATGGAACTGACCGGGGTCAATTCAGCAGCGGTGCCGGTGAAGAAGACCTCGTCCGCGATATAGAGCATGTCGCGGGTGATGGGTTCCTCGCGCACCTCGTAGCCCAGGTCCGTAGCCAGAGTGATGATGGAATCGCGGGTCAGGCCGCCCAGCACGCCGTCGGAGTGCGGGGTATAGATGATATCGTTGACCACCATGAAGATGTTCTCGCCCGAGCCCTCGGATACGTGACCGGTGGTGTCCAGCAGCACTGCCTCGTGGTAGCCGTCGGCCACGGCCTCGGTCTTGGCCAGCACGGAGTTGACATAGTTGCCGCAGGCCTTGGCCTTGGTCATCATGACGTTGACATGGTGGCGGGCAAAGGTGCTGGTCTTGATCTTGATGCCCTTCTCCAGCGCCTCGTCGCCAAGGTACGCCCCCCAGGGCCATGTGGCGATGACAGTGCGGATGGGGTTGTTGCCCGGATGCACGCCCATGACCCCCTCGCCGATGAAGACCAGCGGGCGCAGGTAGGCCCCGGCCAGTTTGTTGCGCTTCAGGGTCTCGATGGCGGCCTCGCACAATTCGGCGGGGGTATAGGGCACCTTGATGCCCAGAATCTTGGCCGAATTCACCAGCCGAATCATGTGCTCTTCGAGACGGAAGACCTCGGAGCTGCCGTCCGCACACTGGTAGGCCCGGATGCCCTCGAAGACGCCCGCGCCGTAATGCAGTGTGTGGGTCAGGACGTGGACATTGGCCTCGTCCCAGGGGACCTGTTCGCCATCAAACCAGATGGTTTCCGATTTTTGAACCATGAAATTCGCTCCTTGGGAAGTGGGTGGCAACAAGCCGCAACAATGCACGAGTAAAAATTGAAAAGTATGAAAAAGCGACCACAAGGTCAAGACACGATGACGGCCACCACGGAATTTCATTTTGACAGGCATGGGCGTCGAGAGTAAGAAAACTACTCTTGCACCCATACATTTTCAGGAGTTTCTTGCCATGTCCAAATTCGCGAGAGTCGATCGGCTTCCCCCCTACGTCTTCGCCCAGGTCAACGAGTTGAAGATGAAGATGCGCCACGCGGGCGCGGACATCATCGACCTTGGCATGGGCAACCCCGACGTGCCCACCCCCAAGCCCATTCTCGACAAGATCACCGAGGCCGCGTATCGGCCGGGTAACTCCAAGTATTCGGCATCCAAGGGAATCAAAGGCCTGCGCAAGGCGATTCGCGACTGGTATCTGCGCCGCTACGACGTCTCCCTCGACGACAATCAGGAGGTCTGCGTGACCATGGGGGCCAAGGAGGGGCTGGCCCATCTGGCCCTGGCCATGCTCAGCCCCGGCGACGTGGTGCTCGCCCCGGACCCGGCCTACCCAATCCACCCCTACGCCTCCATCATCGCGGGCGCGGACGTGCGCCGCGTGCCCATCGGCCCGGGCCAGGACTTCTTCGAGAACCTGGAGACGGCTGTGCGCCACACATGGCCCAAGCCCAAGCTCCTGATCATCAACTTCCCGCACAATCCGACCACCCAGTGCGTGGAACTCCCCTTTTTCCAGCGCATCGTTGATTTCGCCCGCGAGCACGGGCTCTTTGTCATCCACGACCTCGCCTACGCGGACTTCGTCTTCGACGGCTACGTCGCCCCGAGCTTCATGCAGGCCGAGGGGGCCAAGGAAGTGGGCGTGGAGTTCTTCTCCATGACCAAGAGCTACTCCATGGCTGGCATGCGCGTGGGCTTTTGCGTGGGCAACCCGGACATGGTCCAGGCCCTGACCCGCATCAAGAGCTATCTCGACTACGGCATCTACCAGCCCATCCAGATCGCGGCCACCTGCGCCCTCAACGGCGACCTGGGCGAGAACCCCAAGTTCACGGTCGAGGACATGGATCAGGCTGTCAAGGACATCATGGCCGTGTACGCCGACCGGCGCGACGCCCTGTGCGAGGGGCTCAACCGCATCGGCTGGGCCGTGACCCCGCCCAAGGCGACCATGTTCCTGTGGGCGCCCATCCCAGAAGAATTCAAGCACATGGGCTCGGTCGAATTCTCCAAGATGCTCCTTCAGGAGGCCGAGGTGGCTGTCTCGCCCGGCCTCGGGTTCGGCGAATACGGCGACGATCATGTGCGCTTCAGCTTTGTGGAGAACCGCCACCGCACCAATCAGGCCGTGCGCAATCTTCGGAAATTCTTCGGAAAGGGTTAACAGACCGTTGAAAAAGTCCAAACATGCAGGCTGTTCAAAAATGGTGAGATGCTAGGCGCAAAAAAAGTTCAAGACTGAAGCGTACTTCCTGTACGCGAGGGTTTGAACTTTTTGAAGCAACGACGTAGATCGCCGTTTTTCGACAGCCTGATAATCGAGGTTTTCATGGACGTGATACGACTCGGCCTGGCCGGTTTCGGCACTGTCGGCTCCGGTCTGGCCCGGATACTGGATCTCAACGGCGAACGCATTGAAAAGCGGCTCGGCAAACGCATAGAAATCAGGCGCGTCCTCGTGCGCGATCTCGCCAAGGCGCGCGCCTTCGACCCCGGCCCGGGCGTGAGCTTCACCACCGACCCCGACGCCCTGGTCAGCGACCCGAACATCGACATCGTGGTCGAGCTGATGGGCGGGCTGGACGCGGCCAAAGCGCTGATCCTCAAGGCGTTTGCCGCGGGCAAGCATGTGGTCACGGCCAACAAGCACCTTTTGGCCGTGGACGGCCTGGAACTCTTCGAGGCGGCCAGCGCCAGCGGCACGGGTCTCATGTTCGAGGCCAGTTGCGCGGGCGGCATCCCCATCGTCCAGACCCTCAAGGAAAACCTGGCCGGTGACGAGATCGTCAAGATGCTCGGCATCATGAACGGCACGGCCAACTACATCCTCTCGGAGATGACGACCAAGGGCATGGATTTCACCACCGCCCTCGACGAGGCCAAGGCCCTTGGCTACGCCGAGGCTGACCCCACCTTCGACATCGAGGGGTTTGACACCGCCCACAAGCTCTGCGTGCTCATCCGCATGGCCTTTGGCGTGGACTATCCCCTGGACGAGTTGCCCGTGCAGGGCATCTCCATGGTCACGCCGCTGGACATCGAGTTCGCCCGCCGCTTCGGCTACCGGGTCAAGCTGCTGGCCCACGCCAAGGTGGTGGGCGACAAGCTCGAAGCGGGCGTCCACCCCGCCCTGGTGCCCTACACCTATCTGCTGGCCCGGGTGGGCGGCAACTACAACGCCGTGCGCCTGGAGGGCAACGCGGTGGGGCCGATCATGCTCCACGGCCAGGGCGCGGGCGATCTGCCCACGGGCAGCGCCGTGCTGGCCGACATCATGAGCCTCGCCCGGCAGACCAGCGGCCGCTGCGACATGCTCGACAACACCGGCTTCCGCAACCAGCCCATCCCCAAGGCCAGGATCGTGCCGCCGGGGGAATCCGAGTCCAAGTTCTATTTCCGCTTCACCGTGGCCGACCGCACCGGCGTCATGGCCGCCATTGCCAGCTCCATGGCCGTTCATGGCGTGTCCATCGCCCAGGCCGTGCAGGACGGCGAGGCCGGAGCCAAGGGCGTGCCGCTGGTCATCATCAGCCACGAGACCCGGGCCGAGGCCGCCGACGCGGTCATCGCCGAGGTGGACGCCATGGACTTCAGCGTCGAACCTTGCGTCTGCTTCAGAATCCTCTAACGGGACTATTCATGAAACTTCTCTATCTCGTAGCCGACGGCATGGGCGACTGGCCCCTTGAGGAACTGGGCGGCAAGACATGCATGGAGGCGGCGCACACGCCCCACATGGACGAGCTGGCCAGAACCGGCGTGGTCGGCCGCGCCCAGACCGTGCCCGTGGACATGCCCCCTGGCTCGGACGTGGCCAACATGTCCCTGCTCGGCTTCGATCCGGCCCGCCACCACACCGGACGCGGCCCCATCGAGGCGGCGGCCCAGGGCCTCGTCCTCGACCCGGACGACCTGGTCTGGCGGCTCAATCTGGTCACGGTCTCCAGGCTGACCATCGACGGCTACATGCGCGACTACTCCTCGGGTCACATCCCGAGCGAAGTCTCGCGCCCGGTCATCGAGGCCCTGCAACAGCGGCTGGGCAACGAAACCTATGTCTTTTACCCCGGCATCCAGTACCGCCACCTGCTGGTCCAGAAGGGCGGCGCGCTGACCGACGACGCGGGGCTCAAGATCAACCCGCCCCACGACATCACGGACAAACCCATCAAGTACGACCTGCGCGCCTTCTCACGCAGTTCCCCGCTGTGGGACCTGGTGTTCGAGGCCGCAGACCTGCTGGCCGACCGGGACATCAACATGAGCATGGCCAACGCCATCTGGCCATGGGGCCAGGGCCGCCCCCTCATGCTGCCCGACTTTGCCGAGACCTTCGGCCTGCGCGGCGCGGTCATCTCGGCCGTGGACCTGATCAAGGGGCTGGGCAACGCCTCGGGCATGCGCGTATTTGACATCGAGGGAGCCACCGGCCTGCTCGACACCAACTACCAGGGCAAGGTGGACGCCGCCCTCGACTTCCTTGAGGACAACGACTTCGCCTTTGTCCACCTCGAAGGCCCGGACGAATGCGGCCACGGCGGCAACGCGGCCGACAAGGTCGAGGCCATCAGCCGCTTCGACGCCCGGGTGGTGGCCCCGCTGCTGGCGGCCCTCAAGGGGCGCGACGTGGGCTTCATCGTCACCTGCGACCACTTCACGCCCATTGCCGAGCGCACCCACACCACGGACCCGGTGCCCTTCATCATCAACGGCCCCGGCTGCCCGGCCTCGGGCGTGGACGGCTTCTCCGAGAAGACCGCCGCAAGCACGGGCCTCATCCTGGACAAGGGGTACGAACTGCTGCCCTTTGCCCTCAAGACCCTGGGGATGCGACCATGAGCGCCATCGTGCAGTTCCCGGCCTCGTCCAGTTGGTATCGCCACTTTGTCTCCTATGGCGAGACAGACACCATGGGCGTGCTCTATTACGCGGAATACCTGCACATCTTTGAGCGCTCCCGGAGCTTCTTCATCCGCGAGCACGGCATGAGCTATGCCGAGGTAGAAAAGCGCGGCATCATCCTGCCCGTGCGCGAGGCTCAGTGCCGCTACCGGGTTCCGGTCCGCTTTGACGACGAAATCCTCGTCCATGTGGGCATCACCCAGTGGAAGCGCGCCTCCATGACCTTCAGCTACGAGGTCATGAACCGCGACAAGAGCGTGCTCCACGCCACGGGTATGACCGAGCACGCCGCCGTGGATTCAACGGGCAAACCGGTGCGCGTACCCGACTGGCTGCGCCAACTGTTCGACTGATCAAGCACCTGTTCCCCGATCGGTTCAATCCTTCCTTTTTTTCTCTGAACACTCTGGAATCGCGGCTGTTTCTTTTTCGGAACCACCTCAAACAACCGTTTACATACCGCCCCGCGTCTGGCACGGTTTCCCCATGTTCATCGATGTCCACATGCACGCCTTTCATCCCAAGATCGCGGACAAGGTGCTCAATCAGCTTGAGGATCACTACGCCATCGCTCCGGTGGGTACCGGCACGGTGGACGATCTGATTGCGCGGCTCAACCAGGCGCACCTGGACTCGGCCGTGGTCCTGACCGCAGCCACCACCCCGGCCCAGGTCATCCCGGCCAACAACTGGTCCCTGTCCATCAGGCGCGAGCACCCCCGGCTGATCCCCTTCGGCACGATCCACCCGGGCTTCGAGGGCATGGAGGACGAGCTGGACAGGCTGGAGAGAAACGGAATCAAAGGGCTGAAATTCCACCCGGATTTCCAGGGGTATCGGCTGGACGATCCGGCCCTGTACGATGTCATGGAGATGATCGGCGACCGCTTCGTCTGCCTCTTCCATGTGGGAGACACCCTGCCGCCCGAGGACAACCCGTCGTGCCCGAAGAAACTGGCCCAGCTGCGCAAGGTCTTCCCGGGCCCGGTCATGATCGCGGCCCACATGGGCGGCTACCGCCACTGGGAATACGCCCTGGAGCATCTGGCGGCCACGGACGTGCTGGTGGACTCGTCGAGCACCCTCGCCTTTGTGGACGACACCCTGCTGCTGCGCCTCTACCGCGCCTTTGGCAGCCGCCGCATTCTCTTTGGCAGCGACTATCCCCTCTTCGACCCGGGCCGCGAAATCGAGCAGCTCGCGAGGCGGCTCCAGCTCTCCACCGGCGAGCTTGAGGCCATTCTGGGCAACGCAGGAGACATCCTCATCCAGCATGCCGTAACCGCGCGGCCAAAAGAACAGCAACACACAAAAAGCTGTTGATGAAATCGTCCCCGAACGTGTATGGAAAAGATGTCACAGAATTTCAACCGGGGGGGGAAAACGGAAATGAAACGTTGCATCACGGCCTTGCTTGTGCTGCTCATGCTGGCTTTGCTGGCCGCCTGCGGCAGCAAGAACTATCAGGTCACCACAAAGACGGGCGAGACCTTCCACACCCAGGGCGCGCCAGAATACGACCTGAAGAGCGAGACCTACAAGTTCACGGACGAAAAGGGCGAGGAGGTCATCCTCAACCGGATTGATGTGGACGTCATCCAGGAACAGAACAAGTAGCGCCATCGCCACGAGGCCGCCGACCAGCCCCCTGCTTTCAGGCCGGGGGCTTTTTTACGCCGATCCTCCGACTCGGCCGCCGACAGGACGCCGCGCACTCAGATCAAGTCGATGATGGAGCCGAAGCCGGGGTCAAAGAGCCGCCTGTGGGTGCGGATGACGAAGCCGTCGGTCATACCCGAAACATAGTCGCAGAGCATGCGCCGCCGATGATGCTCGTCGTCGTGTTCGAGAATGGCCATGTGATAATGGTCCGGCAGCAGCCGCAGGGAAGGCTCCTGCTTGGCCACATACTCCTCCTCGAAGACCGCGAAGACCTTGCGCAGAATGGTGCCGCCCTTGTATTCGAGCTGGTGCACCTGCGGGGTGCGGAAGACAAGGTCCCTGGCCAGCTTCTGCATGAGCTTGCAGCGCTGGCGCAATTCCGGGATCACCGCGATGTCGTAGCGGTAGCGGTTGGTGCGGTCGGCCAGCGGATTGTCACGCCGGGCCAGAGTGGTGGCGTGGATGAACTCGCCGATGAGCCGGGCCAGGAAAGGGCCGAACCCATCGTCCATGACCGCCTCGGTCAACTCGTCGAGAAACAGGATGTCCGCCGCGTCCAGGCCTGACGCCTGGGCGTCCCGCCAGTTGCGCAGCTTCTTGACCGAGATGAACCCGGCCCGGATGGAGTCGTCCAGGTCGTGGACCGAGTAGGCGATGTCGTCGGCCCAGTCCATGATCCGGCACTCCAGGGACTTGAAGGTGTTCAACGTCTTCTCGGAGTCGAAGAGATCGCCAAAGCGGGCGTCCGGGCTGACGAAATCGAGTATCGCCTCCTGGGGATCGTAGAGAAAGTGCTTCTTCTTGTCGGCCGAATCCCGGAACAGGGTCTTGTACTTGAGCATGCCGTCGAGAAAGGCGCGGGTGGGCTTCATGCCGCTCCAGGTGGCCTTGTCGCGGTAGAACAGCTCCACCAGGATACGCAGGTTCTGGGCATTGCCCTCAAAGCCGCCGGACTCGCGCATCAGTTCGTTGAGCGCCCCCTCGCCCGCGTGGCCAAAGGAGGGATGGCCGATGTCGTGGGCCAGACAGATGGACTCCACCAGATCCTGGTCGATATGGAACCCATCGCCAAGCTCGTCTGACGAGCGATTGAGGTGGTTGACGATGGAGCGCCCGATCTGGGAGACCTCGATGGAGTGGGTCAACCGGGTACGGTAGAAATCGAACTCGCCGGACAGGAAGACCTGGGTCTTGGACTGCAGCCGACGGAAGGCCGGGGAATAGATGATGCGGTCCCGATCCTGCTCAAAGGGGGTGCGCCCCTTGTCGTGCCTGGATTGCCCGTGCCCGATGCTCTCGGTGTCGAACTCGTTGTAGAAGCTGTTTTCCACTCGTTCCTCCCGCGCTTCGGGCGCTGTTTCAGGGGGCTGCGGCCTAGTCCAGGACTCCGGCCATGAGCGGGCCTATCCGGCTGGCGGTCTCCGCTTCGGAGGTGGGCAGCATGCCGAGGATGCGGCCGCGATACATGACCGCGATCCGGTCGGCCAGTTGCAGCGCCTCGCCCAGGTCGCCCGTGACCAGGAGCACCCCGGCCATGGCTCGAGCATCCAGCAGCCGCCGCCAGACCTCTTCGGTGGCCGAGACATCCAGCCCCTGGGTGGGCTGCTCAGCCACGATGAAACGCGGCTGGCGGTAAAGCTCGCGGGCCAGCACGGCCTTTTGCAGGTTGCCGCCGGAAAGCTGCCAGGCCAGGGCATGGATGCGCCCGGGCCGGATGTCGTATTTCCTGATCAACTCTTCCGTATCGCGCTCGGCGCGCCGCTTGTCGAGCCACATGCCCCTGGCAAACCCCTTGCGCGTGGTCAGCAGCAGATTGTCCACGAGGTTCTGGTTGCGCATGGTGGCCAGGCCCAGCCGATCCTCCGGGATGTAGCACATGGAGCGGTTCCAGGTGGATTCGGCGAAGAACTTGCGCCAGGGCTGGCCCATGATGAAAACCGTATCCACAGGCGGCTTGACCAGACCCGTGACCGCCTCAACCAGCTCTTTTTGCCCATTGCCAGCCACGCCGACCACGGCCACGATCTCGCCCTGACGCACCTCGAGATTGACATCGGTCAGCCCGAGACCGGTCATGCCCTTGATTTCAAGGACCGGCTCGCCCACCTCGACGGGCTGGCGGTCCACCTCGAGCAGCACCTCCTTGCCCACCATGCGCGAGGCCAGCTCGGCCTTGGACTCGATGGCCGTGGGGTCCAGCTCGCCCTCGATCCGGCCGCGCCGCAGGATGGCGATCTCGTCGGCCAGGGCGATGACCTCCTCGAGCTTGTGGCTGATGAAGATGACGGACTTGCCCTGCTCAGTCATGCGCCACAGGGCCTCGAAGAGCCGGTTGGTCTCCTCGGGCGTGAGCACAGCCGTGGGCTCGTCAAAGATGAGGATGCGGCTCTTGCGGTAGAGCAGCTTGAGGATCTCCACCAGCTGGCGCTCGCCCATGGACAGGTCGCTGATGCGGGCCGAGACGTCCACGGCCAGCCCGTATTCCGTGGCCAGCGCGTCCACCCGCGCCTCCATCTCGCCAGGATTGATAAAGAATCCGCCTTCCTGGCCGAGCAGCACGTTTTCGGCCACGGTCATGGAGTCCACGAGCATGAAATTCTGGTAGACCATGCCAATCCCGGCGGCGATGGCGTCCTTGGAGGACTCGAACCGCACCGGGCGGCCGTCCACCTCCATGGTGCCCGAGTCGGGCTTGTAGCGCCCGGCCAGCATGCTCATCAACGTGGACTTGCCCGCCCCGTTCTCGCCGAGCAGGGCCTTGATGCGGCCGGAATGGATGTCCAGGGTAATGGCGTTGTTGGCAACCACCTTGCCGAACCGCTTGGTCACCTCCTTGAGCCGGACCACGGGCACGGCACCCTCGGGCAGCGGCCTCACCCGCGCGGGCCGGACATAGCGCAACTCGGACATGGGCTATGCCTCCGGCTCGATGTTGGTGCCCAGAGCGGCCGGGGCGTCGATGCGGCGGCCCCGCCAAGCCGAGAGGATGAGCACCAGGATGGTCAACAGGTACGGCAACATCAGGAGCAGCGACGACGGGATATGCGTGCCCATGGCCTGGAGCCGTAGCTGGAAGGCCATCACCCCGCCGAAGAGGTAGGCCCCGATCACGGCCCGACCCGGCCGCCAGAAGGCGAAGATGACCAGGGCCACGGCGATCCAGCCGCGCCCGCCGGACAGGCCGTTGGTCCACAGATGGGTGTAGGCCAGGGAGAGATACGCCCCGCCAAGGCCGATGAGGAAACCGCCGGTCAGCACCGCGAAATAGCGCAGGGCCACAGGCTTGAGCCCGGCAGCTGCTGCGGCGGCAGGCATCTCGCCCGTGGCCGCGACATGCAGCCCGAGGCTGGTGCGCCGGAAGAAGAACCAGAAGAAAAATGGGATGACAAAGGAAATGTAGACCAGCATGTCCTGGCGGAAGAAAATGTCACCCAGCACGGGAATGGACGAGAGCAGCGGAAAGGCGAAGGGGTCGAAGCCGGGGGCGGCCAGCCCCACGTAGGGCACGCCAAGGAAGGTACTCACGCCCAGACCGAGAATGGTCAGGGCCAGCCCGGAGACCACCTGGTTGCCCAGGCAGGTGATGCAGACAAAGGCGTGCAGCGAGGCAAAGGCAAGGCCCGCCGTGCCGCCCGCCAGAAAGGCGAGCCAGGGCGAGCCGGTGGCAAAGCTGGTGACAAAGGCGGCCAGGGCGGCCACGGCCATGATGCCCTCCACACCCAGGTTGAGCACGCCCCCCTTCTCGGTCATCATCTCGCCCAGGGTGGCGTAGAGGATGGGCGTGCCCGACTGCACGGCTGCGGCCATGAGCGGTATGATGAATTCCCACATGAGCATCACTCCCCCCCCTCACGCGGGGCGCGCTCGATGCGATAGGTCAGGAAGAACTGCCCGGCCAGCACGGTGAGCAGGATCATGCCCTCCATGATCACCCCGAAGGCGGCCGGAATCTGCAATTCGAGCTGGAGGTTCTCCACCCCCACCCGCAGGGCGGCAAGCAGGAAGGCCCCAAAGGCGATGTTGAGGGGTTCGAGCCGGGCCAGCCAGGCCACCACGATGGCCGTGTAGCCGTAGCCCACCATCAGGCTGGGTTGCAGCCGGTTGAGCACGGCCGAAGTCTCGATGCACCCGGCCCACCCGGCAAAGCCGCCCGACAACCCCATGACGAACATGGTCAACAGACCATAGCGAATCTTGGCGTAACGGGCCACGCGCGCGCCCTCGCCGCTGGCCTTGAGCTCGAACCCGAGGCGGGTGAAGCGCATGAAGGCCCACAGCCCGACACCCACCACGGCGCAAAAGAGCAAACCCCAGTGGACCCGGCTGGAGCCGATGCCCGCGATGACCGCCCCGGAGGTGAACTCGGGAGTCATGGGAAAGCCGAAGCTGGTCGGGTCCTTCCACACCCCGAAGACGAGGTAGTCGAGCAGAAGGATGGCGATGTAGTTGAGCATCAGGGTCGAGATGATCTCGTTGACACGCAACTTGAGCTTGAGCACGGCCGGAATGAAGGCCCAGGCCCCGCCCAGCAGGAAGGCCATGGCGAACATGAGGGGCATCAGCCCGTACCAGGGCAGCCCGGGGAAGCTGAGCGCCATCCAGGTGGCCCCGATGGCCCCCAGGGCGAACTGCCCCTCGGCCCCGATGTTCCATATCTGCATGCGAAAGGCCACGGCCACGCCGAGGGAACACAGGAAGAGGGGGATGGCCTTGAGCAGCGCGCCCTCAAGGGCCCAGAGGTTGCCAAAGCTCCCTTCCCAGAGGATGAACATCCCGTGCAGGGCGTCCTTGCCCTGCCCCGCCAGGAGCAGGCAGCTCACACCCAGCGAAAAGAGCAGGGCGCCCAGGAAAATGACCAGGGCGCCCCACTTCCAGGGTTCATCTCGTTTTCGTATCTTCAGTGCCATCTGTCCGAGACTTTACTCGGCCGAACCGACGACGCCTTCCACGAACCAGGTCATGCCGAGCATTTCACCGTCGGTCATGGAGGTTCCCTCGGGCACGGCGATCTCGCCCTGCTGGTTCTTGATGGGACCGGCGAACACGGTGTCAACACCGCTCATCAGTTCGTCGCGCTTGGCGAGCACCTGGGCCTTGACGTCCTCGGGAACCATCGGACCCATGGGCGCGATGTCAACCACGCCGTCCTGCATGGACCACCACAGGGCCTGATCGCCCTGCCAGGAGCCGTCGCGGACCTGCTCCACGGTCTTGACGTACATGGGAGCCCAGTTCCACATGGCCGAGGTCAGGTGCGCCCTGGGCGCGAAGGAGGACATGTCGGAATTGTAGCCGACGGAGTAGGCACCGGCCTCCTGGGCGGCCTCCTGCGGGGCCGGGGAGTCCTGATGCTGGGCGATGACGTCGCAGCCCGCGTCGAGCAGGCTTTTGGCGGCGTCCTTCTCCAGAGCCGGGTCATACCAGGTCTTGGTCCAGACCACACGCACCTCGGCCTCGGGGTTGGACTGGCGCACACCCAGGGTAAAGGCGTTGATGCCGCGAATGACCTCGGGGATGGGAAAGGCGGCCACGTAGCCGAGCCTGTTGGACTTGGTCATGGCACCGGCCACCAGACCGGTCAGGTAGCGCGCCTGATAGATGCGGCCGAAGTAGTTGTTGACGTTCTCGGACTTCTTGAAGCCGGAGCAGTGCATGAACCGGACGCCGGGGAACTCCTTGGCCACCTTGATGGTCGGGTCCATGTAGCCGAAGCTGGTGGTGAAGATGATGTCGAAATCCTTGCGGGCCATGTTGCGGATGACGCGCTCGGAGTCGGCGCCCTCGGGTACGGACTCGACGTAGGAGGTGGTGACGAAGTCAAGCGCCTCCACGGCCTTGCGGCCCAGATCGTGGGCATAGGAATAGCCCGCGTCGCCCACTGGCGAGACGTAGACGAACCCGACCTTGACGGTCTTCTCCTCGGCCGGGGCGGCTTCCCCTGACGCATCGGGAGACGCCTCGCCGGAGGCTTCGGTTGTCGCCTCGGACTGGGTGGCGGGAGCCTCTGCCTTCTTCTCCTCCGGAGCCTCGGCGCAGGCGAACAGGGACAGCATCAGCGCCAGCGATAGGGCGGATGCGGCGAACAGTTTCATCATTTTTTTCATCGTGGACCTCTCCATGTGCGTTTGTATCAACTGCCAATATCCCAGCATGCCTTTTTGGGCAACACCCGCTTTCTCGAAGCGAGTTCCATCACATCATAATACTTGAACAACTATTTTTGCGACCCTACTCGGAAGCCTGGATGATGGGCTGGACGAACTGGGAACCCGCGTCCCACGGGAAGAGTATCCAGGTGTCCTGGCTGACCTCGGTGATGAAGGTTTCGACCATGGGCCGCCCGGCGGGCTTGGCGTAGACCGTGGCAAAGTGGGCCTTGGGCACCATGTCTCGGGCGATCTGTGCGGTCTTGCCCGTGTCCACGAGATCGTCGATGAGCAGCCATCCCTGGCCGTCGTTGTCCACGGACTTGAGCACCGTGGCGCTGCCCTGCGCCTTCCAGTCGTAACTGGAGAGGCAGATGGTGTCGATGAGGCGGATATCAAGCTCCCGGGCGATGATGGCCGCTGGCACGAGGCCACCCCGGGTGATGGCGATGATCCCCTTCCACGGCCCCTTTTCCATCAAACGCCACGACAGGGCGCGACAGTCGCGGTGCAACTGTTCCCAGGAAACGGGATACATCTTCTGGTAGCGGCTCTTGTCACCCATGACGGTCGATCTCCTGGCGTTTTCCCGAGGGGAGGAACGGAAGAACCGTGCATTTACCCTTGTTCGACCGATTAATCAAGAGTTCAAATCATGCCGCAACCGGCAAAGGAGAAATCCTTTTTTTCCGGCGTGATGGGCCTGCTCAACCCTCCCCGGCCAGCGTCGCATCCGCCAGCCATAGGCTGCCAAAGGCCGCCGCGCCGAACAGACCGCTCCTTTCGTCGGCATTGAGCAGCACCGGCAGCGAGCACAGGAAGTCCGCATGGGTGGCGCAGTTGCGGAATTCGTCCAGAAATTCCGGGATGTTGACGAGCATGGGATTTCGGGCGGCCACGCCCCCGCTGACCACCAGCCCGCCACGGGGCATGACCGCCAAGGCCCAGTTGCGGCACGCCCGGCCATAGAACCGGGCGAACCATCGGGCCGTGGGGCTCTCGGGGGTGATGGAGGCGGAGATGTCGGCGGGCGTCAACCACTGGCCGGTGAGGTGGGCATGAAGCAGGCGCAGCCCGGGGCCGGAGACCACGACATCGCCCTCGGCGCAGCCCCGCCCTGTCTCCCGGCGCACGAACGCCTCGAATCCGGCCTCGTCGGATCCGGTGAAGGGAAAGGCCATGTGCCCGGCCTCGGACGACAGGGCGATCCATCGCCCCTGGTCGGGAATCAGGGCCGAATGACCGAGCCCGGTGCCCGCGCCTATGACGCCGATGACGGCATCCGCTTCGGCCCCGTCCACTTCGGCTCCGCACGACCCGGCCCTGCCCTGCCCGGCCCTGCCCGACTGGAGAATACGCGCCCCGTCCATGACCCGGGTGCGGCAGGCGTGGGCCTGGGCCGCAAAGTCGTTGATCAGACAGGCCCGGCGCGCCCCGAGTTCCACATCGCCCAGGTCCACGCTCCAAGACACGTTGGGCAGCCTGCACCTCGTGGCAGCGACCACCGGCCCGGCCACGGCCAGCACGGCCGCGTCGAAGCCGTGCTCAAAGGGAAAGCCGCTGTCGCGAAGCTGGTCGAGCAGGTGGACAAAGGACGTCGCAGCGCGGGTTTCGAGCCACCGGGAGTCCTCCATGTCAAGGGGGCCGCCCGTCGTCTCGAAGACCGCGAATCTGCTGTGCGTGCCGCCGATGTCGGCGGCCAGAATCCTTGCCATGTCCAGCCCTCCGTCCTGGAGGCAACCTAGCACAATCGGGCGCGAAAGCCAGCCCGCCGCGGCCGAAACGAGCGAATCCGCCCGTGGGCGGATTCGTGCTCGCGATGCCTGTGCGACCGGACGCTGCCGGCTGTCCCGGAGACTGCGGGTTATGCGACCCGGCCCGCCTCGGCAACGGTTTCGGCGCGGGCTTCATCGGGCGCGAGGAGGTCTTCCAGATCAAGGGGGCTGTTGCGCTTTTCCACATACTTGCGCGTGATGCGTCGCAGGGTCTCGGTCTTGCCCTCGCGCTCGCTGGGGCTGAGGAACGAGGCCAGCTTGCGCTCCAGCTTGTAGGAGTTCTGCTCCTTGCTGATGGCCACTATGCCCTCCAGGACCAGCTTCTGATTCAGAAGCTCCACCCGCGTCGAATAGTTGATGTTTTCCGCGATGGGCGAAAAGACGAGATTGCTGAGGACCAGGCCGTAGAGGGTGGAGATGAAGGCCACCGGGATGTTCTTGAGAATCACGGCCGTATCGTTGATGCCCATGAGCAGACCGATGAGGCCGATGACGCTGCCCGCCACGCCAAAGGCCGGGGCCATGCGCGCCATGGTCTGGAAAAACCGCTCGCTCTGCTGACGGCGCAGGTTGAAGAAGGCCATCTCCGCGTTGAGGGTCTCGCGGATTTCCTCTTCCTTGTAATTGTCCACCAGGAGAATCAGGCCGTTTTTGAGGAACGAGCTGGTGGCCTTGGCCTCGTTGCGCTCCAGGGAGAGCAGGCCGTCCACCTTGCTCTTGACCGAGAGGTCGAGCAGGGTGTTGACGATCTCCCCGGAGGTGGCGTGGCCGTTGGTATAGGCATTCTTGGCCACTCTGAAGGCGTTGCGGATGTGGGCTGTCGGATAACTGACGAGCATGGCCGCGCACAGACCGGACACGACCACCAGGAAGGCGGCCAGATTCCAGTAGGCCGAGGCCGCGCCCGTCAGCAGGAAGCTGCCCACGAAGAGCAACAGGCTGAGGATCACGCCGATGATATTTTTCCTGTTCATGCCATCCTCCGACCGGTTCAAATTTCGTTGGTGATGAGAATTTCCACGCGCCTGTTCATGGCCTGATTGCCCGCACTCGTCCCGGGCAGTTCGGGATGCAGCGAGCCTCTGCCGGTGATGGTCACCCGCCTCGGGTCCACGCCGAACCGGTTCATGAGCAGGTCCGCCACCCCGGCCGCGCGGCCCGTAGACAGGGCAAAGCCGCTCATGGCGCCGTCGGACGCCTCATCCTCGGACGCATGACCCAGCACATGGACCATACCCACGCTCAGGCGGACAACATCCGATATTTCCTGAAGATATTCATCAGACTCGGGTCTGAGGCCCTGCTCCCCGGCCGTGAAGAAAAGATCGCCGCGCAGGCTGACGCGCACGCGGCCAGCCCCCTCGCGGATCACGGTCACGCCGTCGACGCGGGAGCGATAGAGCACCTGGTTGTCGGCCATGCGCACCGTATCCCGCGAGCCAAGCATGTCGGCCCGGCTTGACAGTTGGCCGATGAGCCCGATGAGCGGGTCCAGGGCGCCCATGTCCCTGGCCTCTTCCGCGCTCTGTCGGCTGAAAAGCACCCGCACGTCCTGATGGGTGCTGGCATAGATGAACAGGACCACGAAGAGCACGAACATGACCATCATCAGGTCGGCCCAGGGCACGGCCCAGTCGTTCACGCCCGTGGCGCGAGGCGCTCCCTCGATCTGCTCGAAGGAGGAAAATCCCTTGGTGAAATTGGCGTCGATGTCTCGCATGGTTCTCCCGCGCTTGGTGCGCACACGCGACCAAGCAAGAACCACGCCACGTCCACAACCATTCGGAATAGCGACACTCCGCCCCCGGCTGCTCGCAACACCACTCCCCAGCCCGCGCCGAGCGGCAAAATTCCGTCATCCGGGCGGCCCCTGCGGCAAGTGTCCGTCCCGGAGTCCGTTATTGACTCGCCGCCGGTTCTGGGCCAGTTTCAGGCCCATCATGACACAGCGCACTCCCGGTCCCTTCACGTCCACGGTTCCCATCGTCCTGGCCTCGACCTCGCCCCGCAGGCGCGAGCTGCTGGCCGATCTCGGCCTCGATTTCGAGGTGGTGCCCAGCCGGGCCGAGGAGCCCGCCCCCCTGCCCGGCGAAAAACCGGCCGATTACGCGGCGCGCATGGCGCTGATGAAAACCATGGAGGTGGCAGAGCGCCATCCGGGCCGCACCGTGCTCGGCGCGGACACCATCGTGGTCCTTGGTGACTGGATCATGGGCAAACCCGCCGACCCGGACGAGGCCCTGACCATGCTCACCGCGCTCTCGGGCCGGACCCATCAGGTGATCAGCGCCTTCTGCCTGACGGCCCCCGGCCACGACGCCCTCACCCGCGCCGTGACCACGGACGTGGACATGCGCGTCTCCACCGAAGCCGAACTGCGCGCCTACATCGCCACCGGCGAACCCACGGACAAGGCCGGAGCCTACGCCATCCAGGGCGTGGGCACCTTCCTGGTCACAGCCATCAGGGGGTCATATACCAACGTGGTAGGATTGCCCGTGGCACGGGTGCTGGAGGCGCTGATCGAGCGGGGGCTCGTAGAGCCTCGAAGAGGCTGAATGTCCCCGCTCCGTCATTTCCCCCGGGGACAAGCGTAGAGGATGGTCTCGTGCAAAGCTTGATGTGGAGATAAGTCTCAAACTCAGTAAAAATCGACATTGGGAATCTTGAACTTGTCTACAAGTTCCTTGGATACCCCAAGCAATCCTGCCGTCCTTGGTTCAAATTTCACCTTGAAATTGAACTGCAACAATTTCTCTCTGTTCGTCAGCAGCGATTCCTTGAATCGCAGCTGGCATCTACGAATAACCTGCGACCAATATGGAATGGCGCGCGGCTCCTTTGCATAGCTATTGATATCACAGTCAGCATAAATGACATGACTATCTTTAAACCCTGCGGCAAAATCAAGAAAATCTCCAGCCTCGATCATGGTAAGTGGAGTGCATATATATCTAAATCCAATTTTCCCAGTACGTCGGTGAACTTCTACGGAAAAATTTTTAGTTACATCAACATCGAGCATCGTCTCATGATAATAAGTATTTTTTGATATCCCCATGTAAGAAACAGTAAAGTCGGTAAACATATCTGACAAAGTCTTTGCCGTATTTGTATTATAGCATCCGTTTGTAAGAAGATGCAATTTTTGAGGTGCAATCCCCTTTTTAACTTGTGCTACAAATTCAAGTGCCTTTTTTTGTATCGGGACTTCTCCACCTTCATAATACAAGACATTTGGATTGAGTTTTTCTAAAAAATTGTAAGCTTTTTCATAATCCAATTCTATATTTTCTTTTTTCAGTGGAGCAGAAACATAACAGACTGCACACTTTCCATGACAGCTGAGCGATGTCTGAATATTCAAAAGATTTAATTTGTCTCCTTTCTGCCACTTTCTGAACTTGAGAAATCCACATTGACACGCCTTGTCATAAGAATACATTTTATCTAGAAGGTCTTCATCATCTACGGATCCTATTTTAAACTCTGGCTTCATGTTTACAAAGCAACATGGGTACAAGTCGCCAAACCTGTCTAAAAACGGTCTCACAAAATGACACGGAGCTTCTTTCATGGCATCTACTTTCTTTTTAAAGAATTGAACACACCTAAAATTTCAAGCTGCAACTCAACACGTTGCAATAAAAACATAATCTATATGACCTTATCCAGGGAAAAAACTCTCTCACATTGAGTATCATTCTGTTTTTCTTATAATAACATCCATCCGCAACGTCATGATTCGTCGTTTGATCCTCTTGGTTGCGGGTCAAAGCCCAAGTACAAAAATACCAAAACAATGTCCATCGACTGTCCCCAGATCACGAACGACCATATAAACACGTTCTGACGGACTTGGATAAAATCGTTACCCGAGCCGGGGAATTAACTCAACGAAAGATTGCCATGCCCCGGAAACACCTCATTTTTCGCTCACCGCCAGCAAGCCCCCGGCGCAGAAGAGAATCACGGCCGTGACCCGGTTCTGGAGCCGGGTCAGGCATCGCTCGCGCAGCCAGCAGAAGGTCCTGGCCCCGAACAGGGCATAGGCCACGGCGCTGCTGCCCTGGATGACGAAGAAGCTCGCCGCCAGGATGAGGAAATGCCCGGTGTAGTGGGCCGGATCGATGAACTGCGGAAAGAGCACCGTGAACACCAGAACCGACTTGGGGTTGGACATGCCCGTGGCATAGCCGAGGCAGAAGAGCCGCAGCAGGGGCGTGGTCGGCCTCGCCTCGGCCCATGGGGCGTCCATGGGCGGCTGCCGCCAGTTCCTGACGGCGAGGACCACGAGATAGGCCACGCCGACCCATTTGATGATATTGAAGACCATGCTCGAACTCTGGACCACCACGCCAAGGCCGAGATAGACGATGACCATCTGCGTGACATAGGCGCACGAGCCGCCCGCAATGGCTGGCAGGGTCCGCACGAACCCGTTGCGCACGCTCGATGACATGGAGAACATGGTCATGGGCCCGGGCGTGTAAGCGATGGCGGTCATGAGCAGGAAATAGGCGAACCACGTGTTGAAAGCCATTGTCGGCCCCTCGCTGAGAATGATGTCAGCCATGGACCCTAATCCACTCCCCGGATGGTGTAAATACGCCCCTCCCGGAATGCCCCTTTTCTCCTGCGTATTGACAATCTTGCCCAAGCGAGGCGACCCGAGCGAGTCGGGTCAAAAGGGCTCAGGAGGCCGAACTCATCGCCTGGTGGCAACGCCCTTTAACGACACCATGACACACAAGATCAAACGATTTGAAGCACATCCAATTCCTGTTGTACAGCTGCGACACATGCGTGTACACAGGGGGCGACAGCGCTTCCAGACGCGGCAACGGCGAGCAGCCGACAAGGAGACCACGAGAATGAAATCCAAATCCCCCCTCGACACCCTGGGCACGGCCCTGGCCACCCTTGGCCCCATCGGGCATTTCCCGAAGGCTCCGGGCACATGGGGATCGTTGGCCGCCGTGGTGGCCGCGCCCTGGCTCTTCCTGCCCCTGCCGCTGTGGGGACGGCTGGCCGCGCTGGCGGCGGTCTTCGCAGTGGGGGTCTGGGCCTGCGCCGTGGCCGAGCGGACCATGGGCCGCAAGGACCCGGGCTGCGTGATCATCGACGAACTGTTCGGCCAGTGGCTGACGCTGCTCTTCTTCTCGGCCATGCCCATCTGGTATTTGGGGCTCGCCTTTGTTCTCTTCCGGGGTTTTGACATCCTCAAACCCTGGCCCGTGCAGTGGGCCGAGACAGCCTTTCCCGGCGGGCTCGGGGTCATGGCCGACGATGGCGTGGCCGGGCTCTACGCCCTGCTCTGCCTGCACCTGATCGCCTGGATTCTTTGAGGTTTCCACCCGCGCCTTCCCTTCCCTGCCAACGCTCCCAGCGCATCCCTCGTAAGCCCAAAAAAAAGGCCGCCCCCTTGCGGGAGCGGCCTGAGAATCCATACCTGCGACAGTTACCGGACCACGAACTCTGCCCGGCGGTTCTTGGCCCAGGCGGTTTCGTTGTGGCCGGGGTCGAGGGGACGCTCCTCTCCGAAGCTGACGATGCTCATGCGGCTGGGGTCAACACCGAGGATGACCAGATGCTCGTAGGCGGCACGCGCCCGGCGTTCGCCCAGGGCGAGGTTGTATTCCTCGGTGCCGCGCTCGTCGCAATGCCCCTCGATGACGACACGGACATCGGTGAACCGGCGCATGATGTTGGCCTTCAGCGCCAGAATGGAGCGGGCCTCGGTGTTCAATTCATAGGAATCGAAGGCGAAGCGGATGGTGACGCTGGTCAGCTCCTGCACAGCCTCGGCCTTGGCGCGGCGCTCGGCCTCGGAGGCCAGCGTGGCTTCATCCACGGACGGTTGTCCGGACGTGGACGGTTGCGCCCATCTGCTTTCGTCCGTCACCTCGACCTGCGTGCCGGGAGGGGTGCTGGTCGACGTTTTCTTGGAACAACCGGCCCCGGCGCCGAGCGCGAGGACCAAAAGAATCATTGCCGCGAGATACCATTTCGAGTTCATGCCCACTCCTTGAGGTAGGGCCGTTTTTTTCGGCCATTGACGTTTGAGCTGCCCGGAAAAAGGGGTTTCCAGTATATGTGTACCCTTTCGCCGTGAAAAATCAACCCTGATTCAGTGACGATTCACCATTGCAACGCCGTATCCCACGCAGGGGCAAAGGCCTGCCCCGGCCCGGTGGAGAGCATCCTTGGCGTATCCCCGTGCCGCGTGGTGAGGTAGAGCTTGAACTCTCCGGTGCGGCTGGAGGCAAAGGCCAGGAAATATCCATCCGGGTCGAATGCCGGATATTCATCGTTTCCGGGGCCGAACGTCAACTGTTTCTCACGTCCGGTCGAAAGATCGTGCAAAAATATCCGGTGCCCGCTTCCGGTGCGGGCGGTGTAGGCGATGTAACGACCGTCCGGGCTCATGCAGGGATGGGTGTTGTATGTGCCGGTCATGGTCACACGGCGGACCTCGCCGGACTTCATGTCCATCAGGTAGATGTGCGGGTTGCCCGCCCGGCCCGAGGTGAAGGCCATCTTGGAGCCGGTGCGGTCAAAGCTGGGCGACACCTCGATATAGGGGCTTTGCGCCAGCTTGCGCTTGGGCCGGTAGGATTCGTCAAGCTCGTGGATGTCCGTAGTGCCGTTGAGGTTGAGAGCCGCCACCGGCCTGTCGCCAGGGCCGAACATGGGGCTGATGACTGTCTGGCCGAGCCCCTGCGAGTACAGGGTGATCTTCTGGGTCTTGCTGTCGTACACCCCGAGTTCGTGACGGGTCTTGGCAATATGGGTGAAGATGATCTTCGAGCCGTCTGCCGACCAGGAGGGACTCAGGTTGAACCCGCCAAGCTTGGTGATGCGCTTGAGTTCGCGCCCCTGGGGGAGCACGGTGAAGATCTCCTTGCCCTCGCCCTCCTGCTTGACAAAGGCCAGGGGCGAGTCGAAGAACCCCTTCTTGCCGGTCAGGGCCTCGAGAAAGGCGGAGCAGAAGCGGTCTGCGGCCTGGGCCAGGGTGATCTCGCCCACGTCGTTGTATGCCTTGCCCACCACGCGGCGGCCGCCAAAGGTCTCGAAGACCCGGGCCTCCACGGAGCGCCCGTTCCAGCCCGTGGTCATGCACAGATCGATGCGGGCCAGCTGCATGGGCCGGAAGTCAATGTCGCCTGCGCCCACCCCCCGGCTCGGGTCGCCGCCGAGCAGCTCCGGCATGGGGATGATCTTCAGGAAGGGGATGTAGCTTAAGTTGTTGGCCACCAGTTCCTCGAAGGCCCTGGCCTGGGGCTGGGGCAGTTCGTTGCCGCCCAGACTCTTGGGCGGCAGGAGGATGATGTTGACCATGCGTTGGCCCGGACCGTGGATATCCACTGTGAGCGGTCCGGAGGCAAGGGCCGAGGTCGCGGCGCACACCGCGATGACAAAAGTGGCGCAAAGCGTCAGAATGCGTTTCATTGCTGTTTACTCTGAAAGTTCCTGGCTGTTGAAATTGATGCGGAGGACACGATCCCTGTCGGTCCTTGGCCGCTCCACGATCTCGGTTTCCTTGATGGCTCGCAGGGCCGAGCTGTCGAACTCGGGATTGTTCGACGACTGCGTGACCCTGGAGGAGAGAATCCTGCCCTCACCGTCAAGAATGATTTCCACGGTGACGACCATGTTCGCCTCTCCGGCAAAGCTCGGATAGCGCCAGTTCCTCTTGATGGCCGTGCCCACGATGAGGGCATAGACCTCGGACAGGCCCGACCCGCTGCCGCCGACGACTCCCCCGGCCACGCCGCCCTCCTGGCCACCCTGCTGGCCGCCGTGGGCATAGACCTGTTCGCCCTCGCGCTTCTTGATGGCCGCCAGTTCCTTGGCGATGGCCGCGCCCTGCTGCTTTTCCTGGGCTGTGGCCTTGGCCTGGGCTGCGGCCAGCCCTTCGGCCAGCATCTGCTCCGCCGTCTTTTGCGGCTTGGCTTCGGGTTTGGGCTCCGGCTTTTTCGGCTCCGGCTTGGGCTCGGGCTTTTTCGGCTCGGGCTTGGGCTTGGGTGCTTCTTCCTTCTTGACGACAGGCTGCCTGTCCACCTTGGTCGGGCTGATGTCCTTTGGCTCGGGCTTGGCCTCGACCACCGGCACGGGTTTGATCTCGGCCACCGGCTCGGGCGCGGCTTCAACCACGGGAGCCTGCGCCGCCGCCGTCTCCCGCGCGCCCACGGCCTCCACCACCGGAGCCGGGCCGGGCGGCGGCGGAGCCAACGTCACCAGATCGACCGAATAGACCGGCCGATCCATGTTCACCCGCACCGTCTGGCCGCCCGCCCAGAACAGGGCAAAGGCCAGAAATGAGGCGTGGAGCACAAAGGAAATCGTGAACCCGAGACTTTGCCGCATAGGGAGATGTCATCCGGAGCTGATTATTTCTTGTCCTGAGCCTTGCGGGCCGAGGTTTCCTCGGCCACGATGCCCAGCCTGTCGATGCCCGCCGCCTTGATCTCGCCCATGATCCTGACCACGGTGCCGTAGGGCACGGCCGCATCGGCCCGAAGATAAAGCTGCTTCATCTGCCCTGAGACCAGCCGTGTCAGGTGGCCTTCCAGCTCGTCCTCGGCCACCTGGTACTCGTCGAGAAACAGGCTGCCGTCGCCCTTGACCGTGAGCACGAGGTGCTCGGCGTCCTGGGGCAGGTTCTTCACCGTTCGCGTGGTGGGCAGGTCCACCTCCACCCCCTGGGTCATGAGCGGCGCGGTGACCATGAAGATGATCAGCAGCACGAGCATCACGTCCACGAATGGGGTGACATTGATTTCATTGAGGAAACCGCCGCCCGTCTTGATAGCCATGACGGCCTCCTACTGCTCGCCCTTGGTGGCCCAGGTGATTTCTCGCTCGGCGCGATTGAGGAACGCCCCGGCAAAGTCGATCATCCCGGTTTCCACCTCATTGAGCTTGCCAAGGAAGTAGTTGTAGAAAATCGTCCCCGGGATGGCCACCAGCAGGCCGATGGCCGTGGCCACCAGTGCCTCGGAGATGCCCGGGGCCACGGTGGCCAGGGCGGCGGACTGGGTCAGGCCGATGGAGTGGAACGAGTGCATGATACCCCAGACCGTGCCGAACAGGCCGATGAACGGGGCCGCGTTGGCACAGGTGGCCAGAAAGGGCAGGTTGTGCGTCAAGGACCGCATTTCCTTGGATATGCCCTGCTTGAGCACCCGGCGCAGGGTATCCTTGACCAGCAGCCGCTTGCGGTCGCGGTTGACGTCCGCCTTTTCCAGCAGGCGGAATTCCTTGACCGCCAGGGTGCTCACCCGGGATAGGGGGGACTGTTCCCTGGACCCCAGTGCCTTGAGCCCGGACGAGAGGTCGCCAGACGACATGAAGGCCTCGTATCCCTCCATGACCTTCTTGCGGGCCGCGCCGATGGTGAAGAATTTGTGAAAGATGATGGCCCAGCTCCACAGGGACATGCCCCCAAGCAGGAGCATCACCATTTTCACGGCCAGGGTCGCCCCGGCCAGAAGCGAGAAAAGATCGCTGTCAGGAAGCATGTTCATGCTGTCACCCCACGAATACGAATGTTGCGGACCGCATCGGGCAGGTCCGAATCGACTGGTTCAAATCTTGCGCCCCGGTCATCGGGTCGCCCCGCGCAGACAGCGCTGCACGATCTCATGGGCATTGGCCTCGGTCTGGCGGTATTCCTCGGCCGTCAGGCCCGCGCCCAGCGCGATGGTCCTGCGCAATTCCTTGGAAACAAGGTCCCTCGGTGCATGCGCGTCATTGTTCACCACCAGCTTGGCCCCGAGCCTGCGGGCCAGCGCGGCCACATGGCCGTTGGTTAAGCTGTGGCCGCCCCGGGTGGTGATCTCGAGGGCCACGCCCTTTTCGGCGGCCAGGGCCACCTCCTCCTCGGTGATCAGCCCGGGATGCGCCAGGATGTCCACCCCGGCCTCGATGGCCGCCAGATTGGTGCCCGGGGCCACGGGCTCCACCGGGGTCTCGCCGTGCATGACAACCACCTGCGCCCCGGCCTCGCGCGCCTTGATCACCATCTCGCCAATGAGCGGCGGCGGAATGTGGGTCAGCTCCACCCCGGCCAGGACGATGATGTCGTAGAAATACCCGTGCCGCTTCACGAACCGGAGGATATTCTCCAGAGTGAAGTAGAGGGTGCTCTCGTCGGCGTGGTCGGTCATGCACAGGGCCTTGTAGCCGATGACCTCGGCCCGGCGGACAAGCTCCGCCGGAATGAGTTCGCCGTCGCTGAAGACCGTGTGCGTGTGCAGGTCGATCATGGGGGGCCTACATCTTGTATTTTATATCGTCTTCAGAAAATTTCTCAAGCTCATCCGCCCACTTGTCGGCGCTTTCGGTCTTTATGACCCGCTCCGCGCCATGCTGTATGGGACCGCCGCCCTGATCAAGGACATGCCCGGCCACCCGGATGGGGCACTTGGCGCGCACGGCCAGGGCGATGGCATCAGAGGGACGGCTGTCCAGCCGACGGGCCTCGTCGCCCAAAGTCACGACGATCTCGGCAAAGAAGGTCCCCTCGCGGATGTCCGTGACCTCCACGGCCTCGACGCGCCAACCAAGGCCGACAATGGCCCCGAGGAGCAGATCGTGGGTCATGGGCCGGGGAAAGGGAACCGCGTTGATGGCCACGGAAATGGCCATGGCCTCCATGGCCCCGATCCAGATGGGCAACACGCGCTCGCCCCCCGCCTCCTTGAGCACGAGGATGGGCGCCTTGCTGTTCTCGTCCAGGGCGAGCCCGAAGATGTCCATCGTTACCACGGTGTTCCCGTCCCTTCTCCCATGAGCGTGTACTTCTTGGCCTCGGTGATCCTGACCGGCACCATCATGCCGACCAGATCGCCCGCATCCTCGCAGCCACCGTATTCCATGCGCACATTGACGACGCGCCCGGCCGGATCACGCCCCTTCCACGAGGGGGCGTCCCCGCCCTGGATGCGGCTCAGGCCCTCGACAAACACGTCGGTTTCGGTGCCCACAAGCATTTTTAGACATTTTCTAGTAATACTATTTTGCAGAGTCTGCAAGCGCATCAGACGTTCCGCGGCCACTTGGGGGTCCACTTTCGGCTCCATGTTCACGGCGGCCACGCCCGGGCGGTCGGAATACTTGAAGGAAAAGCTCGAATCATAGCCCACTGCCGCCAAGGCGTCGAGGGTGGCCTGAAAGTCCGCCTCGGTCTCGCCGGGAAAGCCGACAATGAGGTCCGTGGTCAGGACGATGTCCGGCCTGGCCTGCTTCAGGGCCTCGACGATGCCCATGTAGTGGCCCAGGGTGTAGCGGCGGCGCATGGCCTTGAGCATCGCGTCGGAGCCCGATTGCAGGGGCAGATGCAGCGAGGGGCACAGGGTCTCGAACTCGCCGAAGGCGGCGATGACCTCGGGCGCGATGTCCTTGGGGTGGGAGGTGGTAAAGCGCAGCCGGTCGAGCCCCTTGATGGCCGCCACCTGCCGCAGCAGGCCGCCGAAGCTGACGCCCGCCCCGCCCTTGTCCATGCCGAAGCTGTTGACGTTCTGCCCGAGCAGGGTGATCTCGCGCACCCCGGAATCCACCAACGCCCGGCACTCCTCCACCACCGCGTCCGGGTGGCGCGACTTCTGCCGCCCCCGGGTGTAGGGCACGATGCAGTAGGCGCAGAAGTTGTCGCACCCCTGCATGATGGTGACGAACGCCTGCCGGCCAGACCCGGCCGCAGACCCAGCCGACTGCTCCAGTGCGGCCTCTCGCTCTTCGTAGGCGGGCATGAAGTCGAGCAGGGCCGCCCGCTCGTCGCTCCCGGCCACGATGCGCTCCAAGGCGTTGGGCGCGCCCGCGATGCCGTCCGAGCCGAAGACAAGCCGCACAAAGGGAAAGCGCTCGAAGAATCCCCGGCCGATCTGCTGGGCCACGCAGCCGCCCACGGCGACAAAAACCCGTGGATCGCGCCTCGCATGGGCCGCGATACGGCCAATTTCGCTGTACACCTTCTGCTCCGGCTTATCGCGGACACTGCATGTATTGAAAATATAGACCAGCGCCTCGTCCTCGCCCGCCTCCTGCCAGCCCCGGCTCTCCAGGGCGCGGGTAAGCCATTGCGAATCGTGGACGTTCATCTGGCACCCGAAGGTGGTGATGTGGAATTTCATGAAAACGTATCCTGCCCGGGATTGCCGGGCAATTGCGGGTTTATCGGAAATGCATCACGGTGAACTGAGACTTAAGCACTGGCGAACCAGGTGTCCAGAAAGTGCAGAACCTTGCCCAGGGTCTGCTCGCGGGTCAGGCGGGTGTTGTCGATGGTGAACTCAGCGCCCGGGTCTTCCTCAAAGGGTACGTCCACGCCGATGACCTCACCGAGCCCCTGGCACGGCTCGCCGGTCTGTCTGCGCCGCAGCGCCCTGCGGTAGAGATCGGCGGCCACGAGCCCCTCGGGGCGTCCGGCCTCGCGCCGGATGGCCTCGTCCAGTTCGCAGCGCACAAAAACCTCGGCAAACCGGGGGATGCGGCTTCTGGCCCTGTCGCGCATGGACACCGTGTGGGCCGAGCCGTCCATGAGCACGTTGTGCCCCTGCCCGACCAACTCCACGGCCTCGTCCACAAACATGGCATAGGCCGCCTCGCGCTCCCGGGCCGTATACTGCGGCTCGGGAAAATATGCTTTTCTTCGCTCATCCATCTGAAGCAGGATCACGTCCACCCCGCGTCCGCGCAGATGGTCGGCCACGCCCCGGGCCAGCGCGCTCTTGCCGCTGCCCGGCAGGCCCACGAACCAGACCGCGAAACCCTGCGCGCCCGGTTTCACGCCTTCTGCTCCATGTACTTGTTGATGTTTTCCCAGTCGAACACGTCGTCTTCAAGCACGTTGACCATGAGGTTGAAGAGTCCCTGGCGCACACTGGCCGGGTGGTCCGGGTACCACTCGGGCGAGGCGATGACAAGGGCGCGGAAGACGAAGAACGGGGCCAGGACCTCCAGCACCTCACCGTCGCCGGTCTGCTCCAGGTATTCGGCGAAATAGGCGCGGTAAAGGCGCTCGAATGGCCCGGCCAGCCGGTCGTGGCCGTACAGACTCCACAGCAGGTAGTTGACGGCCATGGTGGCCAGATCACCACCCGGCTCGCCCCACTCGCCCCGGCTACGGTCAAGGACCGAGAACTCGCCCTGGTCCGTAACCAGCACGTTCCAGGGGTGGAAGTCGCCATGCACCGCGCTGAGGCGGTGGGCATAGCCCCGGAGCTTCCACCGCCAGTCCACCAGCCGCTTCTCCAGAGCCATGAACCGGGCATCGTCAAAGGCCGGATACGGGTGCGGATACGCCTCGTCGATCATGCCCAGGATGCACTCGCTCGACCCGATCAGATTGCGGATGCGGCGATGATACAGCGGCACGTCGTCGAGCTTGCGCGAATGCACGCGGGCCAGCCAGCGGGCATACTCACGGGCCAGCGCAAGGTCCGAGTCGCGAAAATCGCCGGAGCGGATGCGCTCCAGATCGAGAAAGTAGTCGTACCCCTCCAGCTTCTCGTTGACGATGAAGAATTCCCTGGGCTGGTCCACAGGAATCAGGGCGTTGTCCCCGTCCACGTAGCCGAGCCCCAGCGGCCGGACATGGCGCTCCATGCGCGCCGAGGTCTCGTGCTGGAACATGAGGATGGCTGCCCGGTCCCAATAGAACTGGTGGCCGTACTTGTCGCCCTTCATGATGGAGAGCACGGCCTCGCGAACCTCGCCGTCCACGGAAAACCGGATCAGCAGGGGCTTGCCGTAGCCAAAGCCCTTCATGCCCTGAGCATCGAGGGTGCCGATGTCGCCAGCGGCCAGCAGCCGGGCGTCGTCGCCGTACACCCGCCTGAGATAGGCTTCGATGTTGGCGGTTTCCAGTCGGATCATGACGCCTCCCTGCCCGATTTTACCAAGTCTTGGGCCGAATTCCGGGCCGAGTCCCGGCCGAGGCGACGCCGGACCTACTCCAGGGGTCCGAAGCTCGCCTCGTAGCGCGTGGTGAATTCCTCGAAGGTGAAACGGTGCTCCTGGGTACCCTTGTGCTCCACGGCGTAGGCCGCGCACACCGAGCCAAGCCGGGCCGCCTCGGCCACGGTCATTTCCATGGCCAGCCCCTTGAGCAGCCCTGAGCGATAGGCGTCGCCCGCCCCGGTGGGATCGACCACGGCGCGCACGGGCACGGCAGACACATGGGTCTCCTCGCCCTTGCAATTGACCACCGACCCCTTCTCGCCCAAGGTGGTGATCAGATAGGCCACCCGCTCCACCACTTCGGCCTTGCTCATGCCAGTGGCCTTGAGAATCATCTCAAGCTCGTAGTCGTTGGTGATCAGGATTTCCGCGCCGTCAAGCGCCTCGGCCAGCTGGTCGCCGGTAAAGGCGGGTATCTGCTGGCCCGGATCAAAGATGAAGGGGATGGCGTTTTCCCGGTAGTAACGGGGGTGGTCCATCATGTCGCCCAGGTTGCCGGGGGAGATGATGCCCAGGGCCTCGGCCGGGTCGATGGTGGTCATGTCGAACTGGCAGGGGTATTTCATGGCCCCGGGGTTGAAGCCGGTGATCTGGTTGTCCGCCTGATCCGTGGTGATGTACGCCCCGGCGGTGAACTCCTGCTCCACGGTGCGGATGCCCTCCACACCGATGCCGTGCTCCTGCAACCATGTGTCGTAGATGGCGAAATCCTTGCCCACCTGACTGAGCAGGACCGGCTTTTCGCCCAGAAGCGACAGGTTGTAGGCGATGTTGCCGCCCGTGCCGCCGAACTTCTCCTCCAGCCCGTCCACCAGGAAGCAGACATTGAGGATGTGGAGCTTGTCGGGCAGGATGTGGTTGGAAAACTTGTCGGGAAAGGTCATGATGCGGTCAAAGGCGAGGGAGCCGGATATGTAGATCTGCATTATTCCTCCTGAATGTGGCTGGCCGAAAACGGCTGATTCGGTGACCGGGACAGTAAGGCCAGCCGTCGGCGCGTGTCAACGGTCCCGCCGTCACTCGCCGCCCGTGTCCCCCGGCCGCGTCTCCCGTCGAATCCATGCAAGAAAGTCCGGGTTGCCGCCCTCGATGGACAGGGCCGCGACGCAAGGCACGTCGTACCCGTGCATGGCCCGCACCGCCTCGGTCAGTTCCGGCACCAGCTCGGTGCGGGTCTTGGCGATGAGCGCCACCTCGTCGCCGCGCTCCACCCGACCCTCCCACCAGTAGAGGGAACGCACGGGGCCGAGGATGTTGACACATGCGGCCAGCCTGCGCTCCACCAGCACGGTGCCGATATCCTCAGCCTCCTGCGCCGTGGCACAGGTCATGTACACGAACGATTCCGCCATCCGGGCCTCCCTGGGGTTTCGTGGTTCCACACCTCAATGATACATTTTTCCCGCAGCGGCGCAAAGCCTGTTCACCCATTTGTCCCTTGAGCCCCGGCCCCGGTGATGCTAACCAGTGACCGTCAATAACCACGGAGACCCCCATGAACACCAAGGATCACGCCTGCGAGATACACGCCCGGCTCAAGGACCGCTATCCGGCCCCGGCACCAGCCCTGGACTGGACCGACGCCTGGGAGCTGCTGGTGGCAACGGTGCTGGCCGCCCAATGTACCGACGAGCGGGTGAACAAGGTCACGCCAGTGCTCTTCGCTCGCTGGCCGGACATCGCCTCCCTGGCCGAAGCGGACGTGACCGAAATCGAGGCCGTGGTCCGCTCCACCGGATTCTTCAGGAACAAGGCCAAGAACCTCAAGGCTGCGGCCCGCCGGATCATGGAGATCTACGGCGGCGAGGTGCCCCGGACCATGGCCGAGCTGATCACCCTGGGCGGCGTGGCCCGCAAGACAGCCAACATCGTCCTCTCCAACGCCTTCGGCGTCCACGAGGGCATCGCCGTGGACACGCACGTCAAGCGCCTCGCCTTCCGCCTGGGCCTGACCGCGAACACGGACCCGGTGCGCATCGAAAAAGACCTCATGCCCCTCTTCCCGCGCGAGGCGTGGGGCGAGATCAACCATTTTCTCGTCTATTTCGGCCGCGAGGTCTGCCCGGCCCGCTCGCCCCGCTGCGCCGCCTGCAAACTCGACGACATCTGCCCGAAACACGGAGTCAAGAAATAACATGAGCATTCCCGGACAGTTCACGCTCCACACCACCGACGGAGCCGCCCGCCGGGCCACCCTGACCACGGCCCACGGCGAGATTCAGACGCCCATCTTCATGCCAGTTGGCACCCAAGGCACGGTCAAGAGCTTAAGCCCGCTGGACCTTGAGGAAATGGACGCCCAGATCATCCTGGGCAACACCTACCACCTCTACCTGCGCCCCGGCGACGAGCTGGTGGCGCGGCGCGGCGGCCTGCACCAGTTCGCCAACTGGAAGCGGCCCATCCTGACCGACAGCGGCGGCTTCCAGGTCTTCAGCCTGCAATCCATCCGCAAGCTCTCCGAGGAAGGCGTGGAATTCCGCTCCTACATCGACGGGTCCAAGCACTTCTTCTCGCCGGAAAAGGCCATCGACATCCAGAAGAACCTCGGCTCGGATATCATGATGGTCCTTGACGAGTGCGTGGGGTACGGTGAAGACAGGGCCTACACCGAAAAATCCCTGGAGCTGACCACCCGCTGGGCGCAGCGCTGCCGCGACCACCACCCCCGAGGCAGCAACGGCCAGATCATGTTCGGCATCGTACAGGGCGGATTCTTCAAGGACCTGCGGGAAAGGAGCCTTGAGCAGCTGCGCACCATCGACTTCGAGGGCTTTGCCATCGGCGGCCTGTCTGTGGGCGAATCCACGCGGGAGATGTACGACATTCTCCACCACATCACGCCCCTGATGCCCGCCGACAAGCCGCGCTACCTCATGGGCGTGGGCACCCCGCTGGACCTGCTCGAAGGTGTGTCCGCGGGCGTGGACATGTTCGACTGCGTGCTGCCCTCGCGCAACGCCAGAAACGGCACGCTCTTCACCTCCCGGGGCAAGGTGAACATCAAGCGGGCCGAATTCGCCGAGGACGACTCGCCCCTTGACCCCGACTGCGGCTGCTACACCTGCCGCAACTTCACCAAGGCGTATCTGCGCCACCTCTACATGGCCAAGGAACTGCTCTCGTCCCGTCTCAACACCTACCACAATCTGTACTTCTACCTCGACCTCATGAAGCAGGTGCGCGCGGCCATCGAAGGCGGCACCTTCGCCGAACTCAAACGACGGTATGAAGCCGCCTACGCCACGGAGTGACCATGCGCCGCCTGTTCGACACATTCCTCAGGCTCGTCGGGGCCGTTACCCTTGCCGGACTGGTTCTGGGCCTCACCCTGATGATCGGCGCCGGGTACTGGATGCGGGTCAACGACACCCCGAGGCAAGCGGACTACATCATCCCCCTGGCCGGGAACGAGGGCAGGCTGATCAAGGCGGCCGAACTGATCCACCAGGGCTTTGCCCCGGTCATCCTCATGAGCAGCGCCCACGAGCTTCCCCCCTCCAGACTCGATCAGTTGCGCTGGGAGATCGGGTTCCCCAACTACGAGAGGGATGAATATCACGCCCGCCTCGCCGCCATGCTCGGGGTCGCCGGGGCCATGGGCGGCTCCTTTGGCAACGGCCACATCAGCACCGTGGAAGAGGCCGAAGCCCTCAAGGCCTACCTTGACGGGCGTACCCCCAGGCTGCTGCTGGTCACCTCGCCCACCCACGCGCGCCGGGCCAAGATGATTTTCGAGAATGTCCTTCCCGAGTGCGAAATCACCGTCGTGGCCACGGACGAGGACGTGTTTGACAACACATGGTGGCGCGACCAGCACATGGCCCAGCACCTGGTCCTGGAATTCGCCAAGACCGCCCACTACCTGCTGGGCGGAGTGTTCCGGTCTACTGACCAGGGCGCGGCCAAGGCGGCCGATTCCGGCACGTCCAACTGAAAATGACACGGATTCCACAAGGCATCACCTGCCTGGGGAGAAGAAAACTGCAATGACAGCATACATCGTGGTATTTCTCGCCTCCATCGCCGCATCAGGACTGACCCTCTATTCGGGCTTCGGGCTAGGCACCCTGCTGCTGCCGGTCTATTCGCTCTTTTTCCCCCTTGAGGTCGCAGTGGCCGCCACGGCCGTTGTCCATGGTGCCAACAACGCCTTCAAGATAGGCGTGGTCGGAAAATACGCGGACAAGTCCCTTGTCACCCGGTTCGGAATTCCCGCCATCCTGGCCGCCTTTGTCGGAGCCGGGCTGCTTGGCTACGTCTCCCATTTCGGGGAGATCGCCAGATATTCTCTCGGCCCCCGCGAGGCCGTGATCACGCCCATCAAGCTCTCCATCGCCCTGCTCATGCTCGCCTTCGCCCTCTTCGAGCTGCTGCCCTCCCTGCGCAAACTGAAGTTCGACAAAAAGTATCTCTTTCTGGGCGGCCTGCTTTCAGGATTTTTCGGGGGGTTTTCAGGCCATCAGGGCGCGCTGCGCTCCGCCTTTCTGGCCAAGGTCGGCATCTCGCCCCAGGCTTTTGTGGGAACCAACGCCGTGATAGGGTTTCTGGTGGATATGGTCAGGATAGGGATATACGCCATCGCCTTTCTGGCGGCCGGGACGGCCGCTCAGGTCAGCACCGCCCCGTGGCCGCTGATCATCACGGGGATAGTGGCGGCCTTTGCCGGGGTGCTGCTCGGCAAGCGCTACCTGCACAAGATGACCATGAACAGCGTCCAGGCCATCACCGGGGCTTTCCTGCTCGGCATCGCCATCGCATTGGGACTTGGGATTGTTTGATATTCCCAAATGGATGCATCATTTCGAATAGGGATGCACCATGATGCGGTGCGCCCCGGGTCGCCCGCCATCCGACCCTGACTACCCGATCACCTCGCCCCCGCTCGGTTCGAGCTTGTCAGCCACAGCGTGCGACGGCGGCATGGGCGCGGGGTCGGGATAGCGCTCGGCGCATTCGAGCAGGGTCATGTTGGACGAGCTGGTGACGGCATCGCCGCCGAGCTTCCTGAACAACTCGTCGATGAAGCCGAACTTCTCGGCGAACTCGCGAAACACCCGGTTCTCGGCGTCCATGTTCACGGCCCTGACCACGTCCAGCACCCGCACCTCGTCAAGGGCGCGGGCCGGGGCGTAGACCTCCCGGTCGTGGTCGTCGGTCAGCACCGTGTACCCCGCCTTTTGCAGCACCCGGAATATGTCCGAAACCAGCGTGGCCGGGGCCATGATTCCCTCGGATATCTCCTCCACCGAGGGCAGCGGCCTGCCGTGATGGAAGCGCTTGGCCAGCAGGCTCATCATCAGCACCGCTATCTTCTGCCGTTCAAAGGGCGTGGCCTTGCCGAAATAGCGCTGCCTGACAAAGGAGTTGAGGTTCTGCCAGGCATAGCTGACCTCGCAGCCGAGCAGCACCACCAGCCAGCTTATGTATATCCACATGAGCAAAAGCGGCAGTTGGGCAAAGCTGCCGTAGATGGCGTTGTACCTGGCCGCCCCGATCTGCCAGTGGATGTAAAACCACTGGGCGGTCTGCCACAGCACGCCGCCCACCACGCCCCCCAGGGCCGCCGCCGTGAAATGGACCTTGGTATAAGGGATGAAGGCATACATGAAGGCAAAGGCCATGGCGATGAGCACATAGGGCGTTGCCTTGAGAAAGGCCGCCTCAAGCAGGCCGATGGCCTCCACGCTGAGCAGCCCGGTGACGACCTGCTGTTGCTGCAGACTCAGGTTGAAGCTCGAGGCGATGAGCAGCACCATCGGGCAGATGACGATGACCGGGAAAAAGTCCGCCACCTTGCGCCAGGTAGTGCGTCCCTTGGTCACGCCCCATATGGTATTAAACGCCTTCTCGATGGTGCCCACCAAGGAGAGCACGGTGAACAGCAGCGTGGCCACGCCCACCCAGCCAAGGGCCTGGACGTTGGTGCGGTCGATGTATTCGATGATCTTGTCGGCCACTTCGGCCCGGCCTGTGGTCAGCTTGAGGATCAGGGTGCGGATGAACTCGGTGTTCTGAAGCCCGAACCCCTTGGAGATGGAAAAGGCCACGGCCAGGAACGGGACAATGGACAAGATGGTGGTGAAGGTCAGGGCTGCGGCCCGGATCAGGCACTGGTCCTTGATGAACCCGAAACCCACAAGATAGAGCAGGCGCGAGACCGACCGCCACATCCTGACCAGCACCGGGGTATCCGGAACGTTGCGCGTCCAGATGCCTTCGGAAAAGTGTCGCTTTATTTCCCTGACCTTGCGTTCGATGTCTTCCCTGGTCATGGCCGCTCCGTATGCTGGTAGGGATCACCCGGTCTCATGATAGCCCCGGACAAGGCCGACCATACCCGGCTTTGGCCCTTGCAGGCAACCCGCCATGTGTCATTTGAAGATATCCCGCAGAAAATTGAAGGATCTTTCCGGCAGGCTCAGGATATTGCGCACCGTGTCGTTGAGAATCCTGTCCTTGGGAATCCTGACCTCGGGGTCTGACAGCTTGCCGAATATCTCCATGGTCAGGCTTGGCACGGCCACGAAATCGTTGCGTATGGACAGATCAATGGCGTCATCCGGCAGGCTGAACCAGCCCGAGCCATAGCATTGCAGCACCGGGGGTGCCTCCACGCGGAAAGTTTGGGCCGTGAACACGCCCTGCTGGACAGCGAACTCGCCAAGCGCCTTCCAGAACACGGTCCGGCGTGTTCTCGGATCGTCGGCCATCTGCCCCCGGGAGCGATCCGGCTCGGGTGCGGGCTTGGCGTCGTAGCCCGTGAACTTGAAGGACCCGTTGCGAATCTGCGCCCGCGCCGCGCCGCTCAGGTTGGCCAGGATGTCGTCGTCCGTGCGACCCGTGCTTTCGAGGTCGAAGAACACGTTGGTGGTGCCGCGCACATAGTCCCTGCCAGCCATGTCCTCCAAAAGCAGCCCTGCCTGCATCTGGTTGATGTCCAGGCGCAGCTTGACGGCCAGGGAGTCCTGCCCCACCTGCCCCGAAAGCTCTCCGGCCAGTGCGCCCTCGTGGACCGTGCCCGTGGCATCGTGAACGCGGATGTTCCCTGCGTCGGCCGCGACCTTGGCCGAGAATTCTCGCGCCCGCACCCTGCCCAGCCTGAATTCATCGAACCGTCCCTGGCCATCAAGACGCAAGGCGCGCAGAAATTTCAGGGGCAGATCCACCGGCGGCTTCCGGGTCACGTTTCCGGCCCGCTTTTCCTCCTCGGTCAGGGGTGGCGGCAGGTACCTGTCGATATTGAGCGCCCCGGCGTCGAAGTCGAAGGAAAGCATGGGGTCGTCAAGCCCCGTGCCCACGACACGGCCCCGGATGGGCATGCCGTCGAACTGCGCGATCACGTCGTCCAGGGTGAAGCCCTCGGCGTCAAGGGTGAACCGGCTGGCGAAACTGGCCGCCCCGAGGGCCTCGGGGTCCCTGGTGGCGATGGTTCCGCCGCCAAGCTCGCGAATGATCTGCCCCGGATCGGCCGATGGCACGGAGAGGCTGCCCGAGGCCTTGAATTTCCTATCCAAGTTGGTGACATGGACATCCCCCTGTAGATCGGTGCCCAGTGCGGTCAGCACCCCCCTGGTCAGGGAAGCCGTGTGCGAGCGGGTGTCAAAGGCCAGTTCCCCGGCCAGCGAGGCCGCACCGTCGCGGTCAAGGAAGATCGGCCCTGCGACCTGCCCGCTGGAGCTCAACCCCCGGCTCGCGGCATATGGGCCATCGACGCCCACTGAGAGCGGCCCGGCCAGATTCAGGATCAGCGACTCGCCTTGGCGCGCCCCCTTGGCCTGGACAGTGGCCGACACGGTGAAATCGAAATTGTCGCCCGAGGTGCCCGCACGGGCCTTGAACGATGCGGAGGTCTCGACCCCGGCCACTTCTCGCAGCACATTTTGGCCGTCCCTGCCCGTGATGCCCACCCGCCCCTTGCCCATGCTCAGGGACGCCTGCCCCGAAACGGCGCGCAGGATACCGATGGACCGGACATCGGGCGGGCAGACCAGAGGCGTCGTCTCCACCCTCGCCACAAGGGTGGACGGACCTCTCAGACGCACCGGAGCCGAGCCAAGGGCCGCGAAGCCCGCAGGGGCGGACACGGCCCTGACTTCGCTGCGCAGGGCCAGGGTCGGATGCCCGCTGGCCTGGTCGCGGCCAATGGCGAAGTGCGCCCCGGCATCGAGCGCCACCCCGTCCGGGGCCACGGCCGAGGACTTGGACTCGATGCTTCCGTCCCGGGCTTCCATATCCAGCCGCACATCAGCGCTGGTGGTCCCAAGCAGGGTGAAGCTGTCCATGGCCAGGGTTCCCTTGCCCCGGAATCCATGGAAGAAATCAAGGGGATAATCGGCCCAGACAAAGGGCTCGTCGGTCATGATCAGGGGCAGGTAGCGATCCAGGTCAAAGGTGTCGCCCCGCAGATCAAAGGCCCAGGCCGGGGTGCCGAAATCCGTCACCGAAAGATCGCCGCGCAGGGTCAGATCGTCCAGGGTCAGGGTCAGCCCGATGAGGGAGAGCCCCTTCCCGTCCACCTTCATGGCCGTGGAGAGTGCGCCGCGGCGCAGGCCGTCCACCTTGGAGACCGGAGCCTTGGGCGCGTACCGGGTGATGATCTCGGCCGGGGTGAACGGATGCAGGGTGATGGTGCCGGTTGCGCCAAGGGAACTGGTCAGATCGTCGCTGCGCAGGCTGCCCTCGGCCATGAGCCCAAGGAAGCGCACGCGCATCCCGTCCAGGGCGACCACGCCCTTGTCCCAGTCCACCACCAACCGGGCCACAAGCTCCCCGGGCGATGCGCCCCGAGGCAGGAAACGACCGCCCACCGAAGCGTACACGGTGGCGTCCTCCATAGCGAAACCAGACCAGCCCTGGTCCACCCTGATCATGCCCTGAAGGGACAGCTTCGACTGCACCCCGCCGTGATCCCATGAAAAATGACTTCCCGCCACAAAGGAAACACGCTGACCGGAGCGCATGCCGCCGGTGCGCAGGTCGATCCCGCCCAGGTCGAAATGCACGCCGCTCTGAACATCCCGATAGGCGACCGAGGCGTTCGACACCTCAAGCTCGCTGAGGGAGACCGTGTCGATCCTGAACGATGCCGTATCGGCGCTTTCCATGCCCCCGAGATTATCCAGGAGCGCCAGCCAGTTGAACGTTCCCTCGGCCAAACGGATCACATTGGCCCGTACCCCTTTGATGACTATGGATTCTATCTCCACACTGCGGGAAAAAAGCGGCAGCAGGCGGACGCTGACATGCACGGTGTCGATCTCGGCCAGGGGGGCGTCGCCGAACTCGGGAGCATCGGCCACTGTCAGCCCGCTGACTTCAAGGGAAAGCATGGGATACAGGGCGATGTCCAGCCCGCCGTCGAGACGCACGGGGCGGCCCAGCGCCTCCTCGGCCAGGGTGGTGAAGCGGTGCCGGAACTCCTCGCTGTCCACATAATACGATGCCCACAGGAGCGCGGCCGCCACGGCGATGATGCAAACCACCGCCACCTCAAGGAGGATTTTGCCGATGCGCCCGATCATGATCGCGCGCCTCCGGCCGTCGTGAGACGGTTTGCCCAGTCAAGGCGGATCAAGGCGGAACGGCCAAGGGGCAGCCCTGTTTCGTCCGCCACCCGGTCGCACTTGACCTTGAATGCGCAGTAGACCCCGTCCATCGCGCCATGGAGCGCCTCGAAATTGCCCTGCCCCTTGGACAGGACGACGTCCGCATCGCGCAAGCGTTCCAGAAACTGGGGCGAACATCTGTCGAGCACGGTGCCGGGGGTGTCCACCCCGCTCTCGACCACACGGCACAGTTCGGTCATGCCGACCCGGGCCGCGTCCTCCAGGGTCGCGTCATTGATGACCGGGCATGAGCGGACCGCATAGGTCACGTCGCAGCCACGGGCGAGCATCTGGCGCACCAGCAAGGTATCCAGGGCGATTTCGCCCGCGTTGTCGCCGAGCACCACCACTCGCGCTCCCGGGACGATCCTGGCGCTGAACCGGGCCAGGGTGTCGGGATCAACGCTCTGGCCCACCGCGTTCAGCTCCGCCTCCCAGTCGATGTCGAGGTCCACGCCCCGGTCGATGGAGTTGCCGATGATGGCCAGCTCAAGGGCCATGGCCAGCGAATCACCGCCCGGCCGCGCTGCCTCGGCGTCAAGCCGCGCGGCCAGCGCGGGCAGCAGCCGCAATGCAGTCTCGTTGTCCCGGCGCTTGTCCTCGGCATAGTGATCAAAGGGCTGGCCGCCCATCTCGACAACCACCCCGGCCACGGTTTCGACCAGATGCCTGAAGATGACCGGCGGCGGCACGCGCAGGTCGAGCCCAGCCAGCCGGGCTGACCACGCCTCGACCACACGGCGTCGGCCCGCCTCGCTGTACGGCAGGGCCAGCTGCGCTTCCCGGTGCGCCATGCGCTCGAAGCACTCAAGGCAGGCTGTGGCGGTGTTCATCGTCCGTTTTCCAATGCTGCGATCACAAATCCCTCGCATTCCGGCGACCCGGAATCCGGTGTCCATGATTCCAACTAGTTGAGGGAAAAATGGCACAACACGCCACCCTTTGCAAGAAAACCCGGCATGGCGACCGCGCCAACGACAGCCCGGGCAGCGGACCGGCCACGGTTTTGCCAGCCGCCGGAAGGTCATGGCCGGGTATCTCGATGGGCACCGGGCTCGTCACACGCCCGGAGTTGAATGCGGAGATCAGGAACCGAACTGGTCGGAGGAGAGCCCGACAATGGCGATGCCGGCCGTGTCTGCCTGGGCCAGGGCGACATCGCGGTCGAAGAACAGGCTTTTGCCCGCCTCGATGCCGAGGCAGGTGGCCTTGCCCTCGGCCATGACCCGGACGGTGTCGAGTCCGAGGCTCGGCAGATCCACCTGTTCCTGCTGGCCGGGCTTGAATATCTTGACGACCACGCAGCCGGGACCACCCAGGGCGCACCCCCGGGCGATGGCCTGATCCGTGCCCTCCAGGGCTTCGACGGCGGAGATGATGCCCTCGCGCAGGACGAGGCACTGGCCGATGTCCATACGGCCGAGTTCCTTGGCGATCCGCCAGCCGAAACGCAGGTCTTCCCACTCCCGCTCGTCGGGTTCGCGCCTGGTCATGACCCCGGAGGGGGTGACCAGTTCAGGCAGGAACTCGTGGGCCGGGATGACGGGCATGCCCTCGCGCTCCATCTCTGCGGCCAGGGCGCCGAGGATGGCCGAGTCGCCCTTGTTCTTCTGGCTGAAGAGGAGCTTCACGGCGCGCATGTCCAGATGGCGGATGTCCATGACCTTGGGCTTGTCGATGGTCCCGGCCATGATTACCCGCTCCACCCCGTGCTCGCGGAAATAGTCAATGAGCTTGCCGAGCTTGCCCAGCTTGAGTTCACGCCAGACATCGGCATGGGCGGCCACCTCCATGTTGGTGTGGCCGGTGAACCCCGCCACCACCAGACGGCAACCGCGCGCCTTGACGCCCCGGGCCACCAGAATGGGAAACTGGCGGCCTCCGGCGATCAATCCGATGATGGGTACGGTTTCACTCATGACGTCGGTTTAACAGGCTGCTGAAAAACGGCGATCTGCGGACGTTAAGCGACTGTCGGCGAGTCTTCGAGCCGTACAGAAAGCTTATTCACAAAGTTCAAATCCTCACGTACAGGAAGTACGCTTCGGCCTTGAACTTTTTTCGCGCCTCGCACCTCACCATTTTTGAACAGCCTCCATTTTTTGACTTTTACGGACAGTTAATCATCCTCGTGGCCGTTGCGTTGCTTGTGGTCCGGGGTCACGCCGTTCTTGCTCTCGCGGATGAAAGCCACCAGCCGGTCCACCTGGGGTATGCCGACGATCTCGCGCTCCACCTGGGCCAGCCCCTGTTCGCGGGTCAGGCCCGAGCGGAAGATGATCTTGTAGGCCTTTTTCAGCCCCTTGCAGGCCGCCGCGTCAAAGCCGTTGCGGCGCAGGCCGATGAGGTTGGGGCCAAAGAGCATCCCGCGCACACCATGGGCCAGCATGAAGGGCGGCACATCGAGTTTGTAGCCGCTGGCACCGCCCAGGAAGGCGTATTCGCCGATGCGGATGAACTGCTGCACGGCGGAAAGGCCGCTGATGATAACGTTGCGCCCCACCTCGACATGCCCGGCCAGATTCACGGCATTGGCCATGATGACGTTGTCGCCGATGACGCAGTCGTGCGCGATGTGCGAGTAGGCCATGAACATGCAGTTGGAGCCGATGCGCGTCTCGCCCTGCCCCTGGGCCGTGCCCCGGTGGATGGTCACGCATTCGCGGATCTTGTTGTTGTCGCCGATGCGGGTGTAGGTCTTCTCACCCTTGTAGGCCGTGTGCTGCGGCTCGCCGCCGATGACCGCATGGGGATGGACATGGTTGCCGCTACCAAGCTCGGTGAACGCCTTGATCACCACATGGGATTCGAGCAGCGAACCGTCACCGATCCTCGCCTCGGCACCGACCACGACAAAGGGACCGATCTGGACATCGGCGCCGAGTTGGGCGGTGGGATCGATGACCGCCGTGGAATGAATCTCTGTTGCCACTACATATCCCCTTTATTGGCGACGGCGGCCGAGAACTCGCCCTGGGCCACCACGTGGCCGTCTACCTCGGCAACGCCCTGCATGCGCCAGATATTCATCTTGTGTCTCTCATAGGTCACGTTGAGCATCAGCCTGTCGCCGGGCACCACTGGCTTGCGGAACTTGACCTTGTTCAGACCGGTGAAAAGAAACACCTTGTCCTCCAGGGCCTCACGCACGGTGCTCATGACAAAGACGCCGCCAGCCTGGGCCAGGGCTTCGAGGATGAGTACGCCGGGCATGACCGGAAGGCCGGGAAAATGCCCCTGGAAAAACGCCTCGTTCATGCTGACGTTCTTGTAGGCCTTGAGCCTGACGCCCGGCTCGAACTCCAGCACTCGGTCCACCAGCAGGAAGGGGTAGCGGTGCGGCAGCATCTGCATGATCTGCCGAATGTCCAGAAGATGTTCGCTGTTACTCATGGTCGCTCCCCTTTTCCGCGGCCGCCCTGACCGCAGCAAGTTCCTTTTCCAGGGCCTTCACACGCCGGAAGAGTTCCGGCAGCCTGGGCATGCACGATCCGGCGGCCTTGAGAAAGGTGGTGGCGGGCATGACCGGGCTTCCGGCCAGCCTGCTCCCCCCTTCGATCTTTCCGGACACGCCACTCTGCGCCCCGATCATGGCCCCGTCGCCAATGTCCGCATTGTCGGCCACGCCCACCTGACCGGCCAGGATGACATTATCGCCCACCCGGGTACTGCCGCCGATGCCAACCTGACCGATGATCAGGCAGTTCTCGCCGACCTGCACGTTGTGTCCGATCTGCACGAGGTTGTCGATCTTGGTGCCGCGTCCGATACGCGTGGTGTCCAGGGCGGCCCTGTCAATGGCCGTGTTGGACCCGATCTCGACGTTGTCCTCCACGACCACGGTACCGATCTGGGGGATCTTCATGTGCCCGAGCGGTGTCTGGGCATAGCCGTAGCCATCGCCGCCAACCACCGCGCCCGGCTGGAGAATGACATTGTCCCCGAGCCGCACCCCGCCCATGACCACCGCGTTTGGATACAGCAGGCAGTCGGAGCCGACAACACAGTCCTCGCCCACGTAGCAACCGGGGAAGACCGTGCTGTTGGCACCGATCTCGGCCCGGGCTCCGATGAAGGCGAAGGGATAGACCGTGGCCGATGCATCGATGCGGGCTTCGGGGTGGATGAAGGCCAACTCGCTGCCGCCCGACAGGCAACCCTGGGGAATGGCGAACATGTTCACCACCCTGGACAGGTCCATATAGACATTGGCGCTGACCAGCGCACGGGCAACCCGGTCGGCATACGGGCCGGAGGTGAGAACACATCCGGCCCGGGTCGAATCCAGCAAATGCGCGTACTTGGGGTTGACGAGGAAGGAGATTTCGTCGGGTCCAGCCTTCTCCAGGGTGTTCACCCCGGCAATCTCCATGTCGTCCCCGGTGTGGTCAAGGCCAAGTTTTTCGGCAAGGGCCGACAACTTGATCTTCATCGTGATTATTTTCCGGCTTTTTTCAGCTTGTTCAACTCTTCAACGAGGTTGTCGGTGATGTCCACGCCCTCGGCGACGTAGGATACGCCGCTGCCACCCAGCTCGAAGATGGCGGTGTACTTGTTGGCCTTGGCGTATTCAGCCATGACCTTGATGATCTTCTCGATCACGGGCTGGCCGAGTTCCTGCTGGGCCATCTGCATCTTCTGGCGATACGCGGCGACACTGTCCTGATAGTCGCGGGTGATGCGACGGAACTCGCGCTGCTTGTCCTGCTGGGCCTCGAGCTTCAGGGCCATGTCCTGGTTGCGCAGTTCGTCCTCAAGCCTCTGGATGCTCTGGGCCTCTTTCTCAAGGCTCTTCTCCAGGGGCTCGAACTGCGCCTTGAGCTTGGCCGCCACGGCCTTGCCGTAGTCGCAGTTGACCATCACTGCCTGCATGCTGAACACGCCGATCTTGACCTCGGCGAACGCCGCCGAGTGAAACAGAAGGACACAGGCGATGGCCAGAAACAAAACCTTTTTCATATAAAATCTCCTTGCAATAAATGCCCTGTCTAGAATTGCTGCCCCATTAGCATTTCGATCTTGTGACGTCCAGTGCCGCCGATACGGTCAAGCCCGTAGCCGTAAACAATGCCGACAGGTCCCATCGGCGAGTACCAGTTGATACCCGCGCCAACGCTCTTGTACAGGCCCAGCGCGGGGGCCGTGCCCTTACGGACAGGCGAGGAGAAGAACATCTCGCTCTCTTTCCACGAGTTGCCCGCGTCAAAGAAGACCAAGGAGCCGATGCCGTACTCCTTGCTCAGTTGCCGCCTCAACTCGAGGTTCAGGTAGAACGCCTTGTTGCCGCCCTCGGTCGCGTCGGTCGAATCCAGAGGCGAGATGGAGTAGGAGGAGTAGCCCCGGACCGTACCCACGCCGCCAAGCTCGAACCGCTGATCCGTCGGCACCTTGGAGTTGCCGAAGTTTCTGTGCAGGTAGCCAGCCCAGACCTTGGAATGGAACACGACCTCTTCCAAGGTCGGAGTGTACCACTGGAACGCACCGGTGTACTTGACGAAATCATCCGTTCCGCCCAGAGGGCCGCCGCCGTAGGCGATGGCCATGGAGGTGACCGTGCCTTCGGTGGTGTGTATGAAATTGTCACGGGTGTCGCGGGTTATGCCAGCCGCCAGCTGGCTGAGGAAGTGCGAGCCCTTGTCGTCCTTGACGGTCTGGGAAGCGTTATCGCTGATGTTGGTCAGCCGGTAATACTCGCCAGTGTAGTCCCAGGCGACCGTGGTGTATTCGCCGACCGGATAGTCGAAACTTATGATGCCACCCACCGAGCGCTTGGTGAAATCAGTGTAGTCCTCGTCGCGCTTGTGGGCCTCTGCGGTCATGCCCACGTCGGAATCATTGAGGTTCGGATTGCGGAAGGTCAGGGTGTACACGGTCTTGCGGCCGCTGAACGCGCCGTTCAAGGCGAGCAGATATCCCTTGCCAAAGAGGTTGGACTCGGACACCTGGGCCGCGAGGTAGACGCTGTCGTAGGTGGAGTAGCCGATACCGCCACCGATGCGCCCCGTGGGCTTGTCCTTGACCTTGACCACCAGGTCCATCTCCTCCGGGTTGCCGGTGGGAACCGGGGAGATGTCGACCCGCTCGAAATAGTCGAGGTTGGTCAGACGCCCGTGCGAGCGCTTGAGTTTTTCGCCGCTGAACATGTCACCATCGGCAAGCCGCATTTGGCGCATGATGACGTTGTCGCGGGTGACGGTGTTGCCCTCGATTAGCACGCGGCGGATGTAAACCCGCTGATGCTTGGAGATGGTGTAGACGACATCGACCACCTGGGTCTCGGGGTTGTCCTTGAGGTTCACCTTCACGTCCGCGTAGGCGTACCCATAGTCATTGTAATGTGTGGTCAGGCTGTCCACATCGGCCTTGAGCAGGGAGCGGTCGAAATAATCGTCCTTTTCCTTGAGCTTGCCGATGGCCGTTATGTTCGCGAGTACGGCGGGATCATCAATCAGGTCGCCCTTGAAGAGCGTGTCGCCCATCTTGTAGCGCTGGCCTTCCCATACCTGATAGACGACTGTGATGCCCTTGTCCTTGATCTCCACCTCGGGCCTGCCCACGCGGACCTCGATGAAGCCCTTGCTGTTGTAATAGGCCTCGATGGCTGCGGCGTCGCGGTCCAGAAGTTCTTCCTTGAGCACACCGGTATTGGTGATCCAGGAGAACATCCCGCGCTCCTTGAGGGCCAGCACACCCTTGATATCCGAGGGATCGAGCTGCTTGGCTCCGTCGATGACCACGTCGGTGATGTAGAGCTTGGGACCTTCGTCCACCACAAAGGTCAGCCGGGCCACGCCGGTTCCGGCGTCCTCGACCTCATGGGAGACCCTGGCCTTGTAGTAGCCGTCCTTGCGGTACATCTCGCGGATGACGCGGATGTCGTCGGCCAGCACCTTGGGGTTGACCACGCCGCCCTTCTTGGTGGACACGGCCTCAAGGATGTCGCCGGAACTGATGGCGTCGGCCCCGCGTACGCCCAATGCCTGGATGCGCGGTTTTTCCACCACCACAAAGACCACGCGCTTGCCTTCGGACACATCCTCGATGCGCACCTTGACGTCATCGAAGTATCCGAGATCGTAAATGTTCTTGAGCGCGGTATTGGCGGCCCTGGCCGTGAGCATGTCGCCCCTCTGGAGGGTCAGGCGCATGAGGACCACGTCCTTGTCCAGCACCTTGGTCCCCTCCACATCCACCTCGGCCACCACTTCGAGCTTGAGCAGGTCCACCCGCATGCGGGCCACCAGGTCGTCCACGGCGGGCAGCAGATTGATCAGCCCGTCCTTGGTCACGGAAATGGATTTTCCAGCATCGCTGCCGTAGGCGTCCGCGAGGCGCGCGTCAAGGGAGATGGCATCGCCTATCTGGTTCATGGCGCCGAACACGGCAAACCCGGCCCCGGTAAGCAAGGCCACTTCCCGCGCCGAGGCGGCGGTCACGGTGGTGATGTTCTTGTCGTGAAGCACGCGCCTGACCTCGGCCAAGTCCACCACGTTGAAGCCCACGTCGCGCAGCCGGTCAGCCAGGAGTTCCGGCAGGCTGTCCTTGAGGTAGGAGAAATCATCGCCCGCATTGATGACAAAGGGGAGCACCGCGACCCTGACGTCCCCCGCGACGCTGTCCGCGCGGGCAGCACCCGCCGGGATGAGCAGGAGCGTTACCAGGACCAGGATCGCCATCATGCGAACGCGACTAATGAGCATACAATTCTCCTGAGCGCAATTCCAGCCGCCTGTGCATCATTCCGGCCAGAGCCGGATTGTGCGTCACGACGACAAAAGTCATACCCAATTCATTATTCAATGAGACGAGAAGCTCTCCGATCATGGAGCCATTCTCCTCGTCGAGGTTACCCGTTGGCTCGTCTGCCAGCAGCACGGCCGGTCTGAGCAGGATTGCCCGGGCAATGGCCGCCCGCTGGCGCTCTCCGCCCGAGAGGGTCGTCACCTTGTGCTGCAATCTGTGGCCAAGGCCGACCATGTCCAGCGCCTCGGCTGCCATCCTGGTTCCCTCACCCCGCCCCTTGCCGGCTATGAACGCGGGCAGGGCCACATTCTCCAGCGTGGTGAACTCGGGCAGCAGGTGGTGGAACTGGAACACGAACCCTATGTCGCGGTTGCGAAGCCGGGCCCGCTGCCTGCCGCCCAGGGTGCTCAACTCGACGTCGTTGAGAAATATCTTGCCCGAGGTGGCCGTGTCCAGCGTCCCGAGCAGATGCAACAACGTGGTCTTTCCCGATCCCGACGACCCGAGAATGGCCAGGGACTCGCCCCGGGGTATGGTCAGATCGACGTTCTTGAGCACTCGCACCGTTTCCGAAGGTCCTTCAAATTCCTTATCCACGGCAACCAACCGGTATATAGCCTCTTTACTCATAACGCAAGGCATCGCTCGGGTTCAGGGCGGCAGCCCGTCTCGCCGGGTAAATGGTTGCCAGAAAACACAAAAGGAACGCCGCGCCGCCGATGGCCATGAGGTCCAGGGCCTCAAGGCGCACGGGCAGGTAGTCCACCGGGTAGACATTGCTCGGCAGCTTGATGAACTGGTACTCCTTGAGCAGCAGGCTCACCGGCACGCCGATGAGAAAACCGAGCACGGTCCCGGCCAGACCGATGAACGTGCCCTGAAGCATGAAGATGCGCCGGATGCTGGAAACATCCGCGCCCAGCGACATCATCACGGCGATATCCTTGGTCTTTTGAATCACCAGCATGACCAGCGTGGTGACGATGCTGAAGGAGCCGACAAGGACGATCATGGCCAGGATGATGAACATGGCCGTCTTTTCCAGCTCCAGAGCGGCGAAGAGGTTGGCGTTCATCTCCTGCCAGTGGCGCACATGGACAGTGAAGGTGCCGATGCGGTCGCGCAGCAGCGCGGAGATGGCCTCCACATTGTAGACGTCGTTGACGCTGACCTCAAGCCCGGAGACCACGTCTTCCTTGAAGCCGAGCAGTTGGCGGGCAGCGGGAATGGTCACGTATCCAAGAGATGAGTCGTACTCGAACATCCCTGTCCTGAAGATTCCGGCCACCACGAAGGGCCTGATCTTGGGTGTGAACCCCGCCGCACCGGCACGGCCCGAGGGCGACAGCAGGTTCACCTCGGACCCCTGGGCCAGGCCAAGCCTGTTGGCCAGTTCCGAGCCGATGATGATGCCCGGCACCTCGGCCGAATCGTCGAGGTTGGCGATGCCGCCGCTGATCATGTCCTTTGAGAGGCTGAGCACCGAGTCCGAGGTACCGGGGTCGATGCCCCGCAGGACCACGCCCTTGACCCCGTTGCGGGTGGAGAGCATGACCTCGGAATAGACAAAGGGGGTCACGCCGATCACGCCCGGAACCCGGGCGGCCTCATCGGCCATCTCCCGATAATCCTTGATGCCTCCTCGCAGGGACGAGATGAGGATGTGGGCGTTCACGCCCAGGATCTTGTCGCGCAGGTCGGTCGAAAAGCCGTTCATCACCCCGATGACCACGATGAGGGCGCCAACCCCGATGCCCACGCCGAAGACGGCGAAGAGCGAGATGATGGATATGAACGCCTGCCTGCGCAGGGCGAACAGATATCTCAGTGCGACAAACGTCTCGAATCTCATAGGCTCGCTCGTGTCATGTGACGCATGGGACCTTATCCAACCTCCGGCCGCAGCAGCGGAAACAGGATGACCTCGCGGATGGAGGCGCTGTCGGTCAGCAGCATGACCAGCCTATCGATGCCCACCCCCTGCCCAGCAGCTGGGGGCATGCCGTATTCCAGGGCGCGGACGTAGTCATCGTCCATGAAATGCGCCTCGTCGTCTCCCGCCTCCTTCTCGCGCACCTGCTCCTCGAACCGGCCGCGCTGGTCCACGGGGTCGTTGAGCTCGGAAAAGGCGTTGGCCATCTCGCGGCCGGTCATGAACAGCTCGAAGCGGTCCGTGATGTCCGGATTCTCCTCGTTGCGACGGGAAAGAGGCGAGATGTCCGTGGGGTAATGATATATGAAATGGGGCTGGATCAACTTCGGCTCCACCAGGATGTCGAAGAGCTTGGCCTGGAGCTTGCCGAGCTTCTCCCCCTCGGCCACCTTCTCGCCTCTGGCCCTGACAGTGGCCTTGCACTGCTCGTAATCGACGAACATCTCGCGCGGCAGGCCGCCGATCTTCTCCAGCGAATCGTGGAACGACATCCGGGTCCAGGCCCCCACGGAAAGATCGATCATCTCGCCCTGGTACGGAACCACCGACGAACCCGTGACCTTCTCGGCGACCCGGGAGAACATCTCCTCTGTCAGGTCCATCAGGTCCTCGAAGTTGGCGTAGGCACAGTAGAATTCAAGCATGGTAAATTCGGGATTGTGCTGGGTCGAGATGCCTTCGTTGCGGAAGTTGCGGTTGATCTCGTAGACCTTCTCGAACCCGCCCACCAGGAGCCGCTTGAGGTAAAGCTCGGGCGCGATGCGCATGTAGAGCTTCATGTCCAGGGCGTTGTGATGGGTCTCAAAAGGCTTGGCAGTGGCCCCGCCAGGGATGGCCTGCATCATGGGTGTTTCCACCTCCATGAAGCCCTTCTCGTCCAGGAAGCGGCGCAATTCACCCACCACGGCCGTGCGGGCCATGAAGATGTCCTTGGTCCTGGGCGTGACGATGAGGTCCACGTAGCGCTGCCGGTAGCGCGTCTCCACGTCCTTGAGGCCGTGGTACTTGTCCGGCAATGGACGCATGGACTTGGTGATCAGCTTGAACTGCCGGGTCATGACGGTCAGTTCGCCGGTCTTGGTCCGGAAGAGAGAGCCCCGGATGCCGACGATGTCGCCAATGTCGGTCTTCTTGAAGAGCTGGTACTGCTCGACGCCGAGGTCGTCCCGGGCCGCGTAGACCTGGATGCGTCCGCCCCGGTCCTGCAAATGGAAGAAGGTCACCTTGCCAAAGGAGCGATAGGACACCACCCGGCCCGCCAGGGCAAAGTCGTGATCCGCCGCCTCCAGGGTCTCGGCGTCCACATCGGCAAAGCGGGCCCACAGGGTTTCTATCTCCGTATCGCGTTTGAAATCATTGGGATACAGATGGATGTTTTCATCCAGAAGCTGACACGCCTTCTCGACGCGGGTCTTGATGACCGAGTTGAGTTCGTCCCTGGCATCAAGGGCGGTGAGCATGGGCACGAACCGCTCCGCATGGACGGACTTGGTCGCCAGCTTGATTTTCTTATTGATTTTCGTATCGTTTGACAATGTTGCTTTCCCTGTCCCCTGCAAAGTCTAGAAAAAAACAAGAGACGTTGACTGCGTAAGCCAAATATCAGTTCCCGTCAAGAAAATGAACCTCTTAACCCTGACATAATCATGTCGGGGAAAAGTTGATAATCCATTTTTTTCCCCTTGACCCTGCCGTAGGTTTTGTTTAAACACTCTTTCGCCTTGACGGCAAATGTTCCCCAGTAGCTCAATCGGCAGAGCGGGTGACTGTTAATCACTAGGTTCGCGGTTCAAGTCCGTGCTGGGGAGCCAAGGAAATCAAGGGCTGATAGGGGTTAATCACCGTATCAGCCCTTTTCTTATCCTCCCAAAGTCTACCAAAATCAACCACCGTTGTGCGCGCTCTGCGCACAAAATGCACACAGATTTTATGGCCTCTCCGGCCACTCCACCGACCCGGGGAAACCGGCCTGCCCCGGCAGATCGCGCAGGGCTTGGCGATAGTCCGCCCACAGACCGATCGCCAGGGCATCCAGCGGCACGTCCGCCAGCTGGGTCCAATCGCACCCGGCCAGCAGCCGGTCGCGCTCGGCGA
>NZ_JASTWE010000009.1 GCF_030282845.1 Pseudodesulfovibrio pelocollis | reverse complement strand
AAATGTTTTCAAAGACATGTATACCTCCTTGAAAAACATTTGTTCTGAAACCAGAACGCGAAAGAGATAAGACCCAAAGAGCAAGTGTCAAGCAGCAAATATCGCCCTTGATGATATATCTACATGCTATCCGCCCGATTCATTTGTATATTTAGTCCTGTTCCTCCTGTGTCGGATGTGAATGCCGTGAGGGCCGCTGGCGAATCACTCCGCCAGCGGCCCCTCCCCGTGTGCGAATGTGTGGTTTCCGAAGGGGCCCGCCCTACCCCTTCTGGAATGCCTCCCAGTCGGACAGGAAGGCGGCCAGGCCGGAGTCGGTCAGGGGGTGGCGGATGAGCTGGGTCAGGGTGGCGTAAGGCAGGGTGACCACGTCCGCGCCGATCAGGGCCGCATCGAGCACGTGCATGGGGTGGCGCACACTGGCCACCAGGATTTCCGTGCCGAACTCGTAGTTGTCGAACATGGTCCGTATCTGCTCCACGCATTCCATGCCGCTCTGGGAGAGGCCGTCGAGCCGACCCACGAAGGGCGAGACATAGGCCGCGCCCAGCTTGGCCGCCAGCAGCGCCTGGGCGGGCGAGAAGACCAGGGTGGCGTTGACCCGGATGCCGCGCTCGCCAAGCTCGCGCATGGCCTTGAGCCCCTCGGCGATCAGCGGAATCTTGACCACCACGTTTTCGCCGAAGGACACGAGGTCCTTGGCCTCCTTGATCATTTCCTCATGGGTGGTGGCGATCACCTCAAGGCTCACCGGGCCGTCCACCAGCTCGCAGATGCGCTCGGCCTGCACGCGCCAGTCGCCCCCCTCGCGGGCCATGATGGTGGGGTTGGTGGTCACGCCGTCAAGCAGACCCAGTTCCTTCACCTCGCGGATCTGCTCCACATTGGCCGTATCCAGAAAAAACCGCATGTATCCTCCTTGGCGACGTGGTGACAACCCATTGACCTTTCTCGATTTGCACCGACCATAGCACAATCTGCCAAGGGGTCAAACAGTGCGGCAACGGCCTGCCCATTCCCCTTTCCCACGGCCCGTATTTTGGATACATTGGCCACCATGCCGACCACACATCCTGTCCACGTCATCGGGCTCGCCCCAGGCTCCCTCGAACTGCCGCCCCGCGCCCGCGAGGTGCTGGCCCGCGCCGATATTGTGGCGGGCGGCAAGCGCCTCCTGGCCGCCTGCCCGGACGATCTGATTCCCAAGGGAGCCGAGCGGCTGCCCATCACCGGCCATCTCTCCCCCGTGCTCGACACCATCCGCAAGGCCGCGTCCAAGGGCCGCACAGTGGTCGTGCTCTGCGATGGCGACCCGCTCTTCTTCGGCATCGGCAAGCGGCTGGCCGAGGAACTGGGCAGCGAAAACCTGATCGTGGAGCCCAACCTCTCCACCGTGCAGCTGGCCGCGGCCCGGCTCGGCCTGCCCTGGCAGGCCATGGACTTCGTCTCCCTGCACGGCCGCGACGACTTTTCGCCCCTCTACGCCGCCCTGGTCCGCGCCGATCTCATCGCCGTGTTCACCGATGCCGAAAACACCCCGGCCGAGGTGGCCCGCGCCCTGCTCGAACGCGGGGCCGAATGCTTTGCCATGACCGTGCTCGAAGACCTGGGCACCCCGCAGGAGCAGATCCGCCCCCTGGCCCTGCCAGAGACCTGGGGCATGGAGTTCGCCCCCCTCAACCTGGTCATCCTGGAGCGGCTCTACCCGCCCGAGATCGAGCTGACCCTGGGCATTCCCGACCATTTCTACCTGCACCAGAAGAACCTGATCACCAAGCTGCCCGTGCGCGCCACCGGCCTGGCCCACCTCAACGTGGAGCCGTCCTCCACCATCTGGGATCTCGGCGCTGGCTGCGGCTCGGTCTCCATCGAGGCGTCCCACCTCGCACGGCGCGGCCGCGTCTTTGCCGTGGAGCGCCACAAGACCCGCGCGGCCATGATCCGCGAAAACATCCGCCGCACCGGCGCATGGCTGGTGGACGTGGTCCTCGGCACCATGCCCGACTGCCTCGAAGGGCTGCCCCGGCCCGACCGCGTCTTCATCGGCGGCGGCCTCGGCGGCCCCTCCAACGAGGACACCACCCTGCTCGAAATCGCCTGCGACCGCCTCAAGCCGCGCGGCCGCATGGTCATCCACTGCATCCTCCTCGACACCCTGCACGCGGCCAAGGACCACTTCCAATCCCTGGGCTGGCACTTCGGCGTCACCCAGCTCCAGGCCTCGGCCACCGACTCCCTGGCAGGCGATCTGCGCTTCAAGGCGCAAAACCCAGTATTCATCCTCTGGGCCGAAAAACCCTGACCAGAGGGGCGATAAGCGGGCGATCGCTTCGTCGCTGCGAGCGGGGCGGACCCTCGCGTATGCCAAATACGCTTCGGCCCCGCCCCGCTCTTGCTCCTTGCGCTCACCCACTTCTCGCCCCCCTGGTATTGCGCTGAAGGACGGCCCGATTGCGTCGTTGCTTCGAAGCGGGGAAACCCTCGCGTGTGCGGAATACGCTTCGGTCTTCCCCGTTTCCCTCGCCAGTTCCGTGGGCCTTCTTTCTGTCCACGCTGGTCACACCATCTTCGACTTCACTTACGGCAGATAGACAATGGGCGGAGCGTCGTAGCGCCAGTTCGTTGGCTTGCGTCTCGGGCGAAACTCGGCGGAAGCGGAGTCTTCGACGCTTCCAACTGTTTCGCCAGCGAGCCGACGTTACTGGCGCGCGGCGCGGGAGACCCGATCACAGTATAACGAGCGGTTTTTGCTTACTTTTGGGCGCTCCGGTCCAAAAGTAAGTCGGCCCGAAGGGACGAAACTCTTCCCGGCAATGCCTTCGGTGGCCGTAGAGAGGGAGAGGGGAAAAAGAGTTGGGCAATCACATCGAATTCCCCGTCAACGCCTTGAGGGGGAAATAGATTGTCCCATCCCGCGATTATTCGATGCGTTTGCCCTGATATCGCAAGCCGGGCCGCTTGGCCTGAGAACGCCTTTGGTGTATCCCGGGGGCACGAACTTCAGGCAAGGAGCGCCATGACACCCACCGTTGAGACCACCCGATTTGTTGCCATAGATTTCGAGACTGCGGACGCCAAGCGCGATTCGGCCTGCGCCGTGGGCCTTGTGGTGGTGGACCGGGGCGAGATCGTGGCCCGCGAGTATCGCCTCATCCGGCCGCCCAGGCGGCGGTTCAATCCCTTCTGCGTCCAGGTCCACGGCATCCTCTGGGAAGATGTGGCCGACCAGCCCGCCTTTGGCCAACTGTGGCCGGAGCTGGTGCCGCTCTTCGCGGGCGCGGATTTCCTCGTGGCCCACAACGCCTCCTTTGACAAGTCCGTGCTCAATGCCTGCTGCCGGGAGTCGCGCTGCGCAACCCCGGCGCAGCCGTTTCTGTGCACCGTGCAACTGGCGCGCACCACCTGGCAGCTGCCGTCCAACAAGCTGCCCTGCGTCTGCGACCACCTGGGCATCGACCTCACCCACCACCACGCCGCGTCCGATGCCGAGGCCTGCGCGCGCATCGCCATCCAGGGGCTGCGGCAGAATCCGGCCTTTCTGGGGAGGGTGCTCTGATGGACGACAGGAAGGGCGATGTCATGGGCATGGTCCATTTCATCGGCGCGGGACCGGGCGATCCCGAACTGCTGACCATCAAGGGCCAGCGGCTCATCGCCAGGGCGGACCTCGTCCTCTACGCCGGATCGCTGGTGCCGCCCGAGGTGGTGGCCTGCGCCCGGCCCGGTGCGCGGGTGGTCGATTCCGCGCCACTCTCCCTTGACCAGACCCACGCCCTGATCATGGAGACCGTGCGCCAGGGTGGCTCCGTGGCCCGGGTCCACACCGGCGACCCATCCCTGTACGGGGCCATCCGCGAGCAGATGGACCTGCTGGCGCGTGAAGGCGTATCCTGCGCCGTGGTGCCGGGCGTGACCTCGGCATGTGCCGCTGCGGCCCTGGCCGGGCGGTCCTATACCGTGCCCGGTGTCACCCAGACCCTGATCCTGACCCGGCTGGCGGGCAGGACCCCGGTGCCCGAAGCCGAATCCTTGCGCTCCCTGGCCGCCCACGGCTCGGCCATGTGCGTCTATCTTTCGGCCGGAGACCCAGAGGGCGTGCAGCGCGAACTGCTGGCAGGCGGGCTGGCTCCGGCTACCCTGGTGATCGTGGCCCATCGCGTGGGCTGGCCCGATCAGGCCGTGGCCGAGACCGATCTGGCCCATCTGGCGCCCACGGCCCGCGCCCGCGGATTCACGCGCCAGACGGTCTTCCTGGTCCTGCCCGGCCAGGGTGGCCACGATGCGGCGAGCGCCCGCTCCCTGCTCTACGATCCCGAATTTTCCCACATGTTCCGCACCTAGGAGACGCCATGGAAACCCTGACCATCCGCACCCGCGAGCGCGAGGAAATGCTCGACATCACCGGGCAGCTGCGCGCCCTCGTCCGCGCCCAGGGCTGGACCGATGGCTTGCTGCTCCTCCACTGCCCGCACACCACCGGGGCCGTGACCATCAACGAAGGTGCGGACCCGGACGTGGTCCGGGACATCCTCGTCAACCTGCGCGAGCTCGTCCCCAGGCACGGCGACTACCACCACGCCGAGGGCAACTCCGACGCCCACATCAAGTCGGGCCTCTTCGGCTGCGACCAGATGCTCATGGCCGAGGGCGGCGACATCCGGCTGGGCACCTGGCAGAAGGTCTACTTCTGCGAATTCGACGGCCCGAGAACGCGCGAGGTGTGGGTGAAGTTTTTGGGCGGGGCGTAGCGGTTCGCCATGGGTGACAACCCAAAATAAATGGGCAAAATCTATCGGCGCTGAATGGTCGGGCAAGGATTGATGTTTCACCCTCAATACACGGAGAGTTCCATGTCCAGTCTGGTTCGGTATTCTTTTGTTGCAGTGGCACTGGCGGTGTGGTGTCTTGTTGGGCTGAGTGTCGAGGTCAGTGCCGGGGCGCGCACTGCGCGCAGCGATGTGGAACTGGTGGTCACCGTGGCCGCCACCGGGCTGGCCGGTCAGGTCCAGGGGGTGGCGGACAGAGAGGAGCAGCTCCGGGTGATCGGCAAGTTCGTGACCGCCTCGCGCTTTTTTGCCGACAACACCGGATATTTCTTTGTCTACGACACCAAAGGCGTCTGTGTGGCTCATGGTTCCACCCCCGCGCTCGTCGGCCGCTCCCTTATCGACTATGAGGACGAGAAGGGATTCCCGGTCATCCGGGCCATCGTGGACACGGGGCGGGCCGGGGGCGGGTTCCTGGAATACCTCTGGGACAAGCCAGACGCGGCCGGAAGCCACGAGAAGCTCGGCTATGTCATGCCCATCCCGGGCACGGATTTCATTATCGGGTCAGGTCTATATCTATCCGAAATAACAGATGAGTGATTGTTTCTAGTTGCGAAGCCAAGGCGCGGCCACGGTTCTATCTGACGTTCTGGACGCGCAGGTAGAGCATCAGGCCAAGCATGGTCAGCAGGATGCCGAGCCAGCCCAAGGGCCCGGGGAGCGCGCCGCCCAGCAGGATGGCCTCGCCAGCCAGGGAGAAGATCACCTCCATGGACTGGGTGCTGTCTGCTGCGGCCAGCTCGGACGCGGACTTTGCCGCGTGTCGCGCGTAGAGAAACAGGCTGGTGGCAACGATGCCCGAAAACACGGCCACCAGGGCGGTGCCCGCCACCTGGTCCATGGTCGGGAGCGGCGGGGTGGTCACGGCGATGAGGATGATCCACAGGGGCAGCGAGCCCAGGGTCAGGAGCAGCACCCGGCAAAAGGGATCGTCCATGGCCGGGGAGTCGAGCCTTGGCAGGCGGCGCAGGGTGCCCTGGCGCGCCTCCCAGACCAGTTGGTTGCCAAAGGGGTAGGCAAAGGCCGCCAGCAGCACCGGCACCGCGCCCAGCAACACGTCGCGCCACGATCCGGCCGCGGCCTGTTCCCAGTTGACCAGCAGCACGCCGGCAAAGATGAGCAGGGTCAGGGCCATGGCCCGCAGCGGCACGGCCCGGCCAAAGGCGAGCAGGACCACGGGCGTGGCCAGGATGGTGGTCTGCCAGGTGGCGGCCACCACCCAGCCCGGGGTGTAGGATGCGCTGAAGGTGATCAGGGCGTAGAACATGCCGAACCCCACGCCACCGGCCAGGGTCCAGAAGACGAAGTGGCGGGCGTAGAGCCGGAGCGTTTCGATCAGCAGGCTGCGGCGGAAGACGAGGAGCCCGGCCCCCAGCAGGGCGAGCATCCAGAAATAGCGCAGGCTGGCCGACCAGATCCAGTGGCCGCCCTCCAGGCTCATGGCCCGGTTGAGGACAAAGGTGGAGCTGAAAAACAGGGCGGCCAGCACACCGACAAGGATGATCTTCACGATGTTTCCCCTGTTGTGCCAGGAGCCTGGGCAGGATAGTCCACGCAAATCAGGGTCAGCCCATGGGGCGGGGCCGTGGCCGGAGCCTGGGCGCGGTCGGCATTGTGCAGGATGCGGGCGGCGTCGTCCGGGGTGATCCGGCCCCGGCCGCAGGCCACGAGGCAGCCCACCAGGTTGCGCACCATCTGTTTGAGAAAACCATCCGCCGTGAATCGCCACACGCTCTCCTCGGCCGTTGGGCCGGGGTGGCGCGAGATGTCGCTGATGGTGCGGATGGTGGATTTGACCGGGGTGCCCGTGTTCTGGAAGGCGGCGAAATCGTGCTCGCCCATGAGCCGGTGCGCCGCCTCGTCCATGGCCGCGAAATCAAGAGGGCCGCAATTCCAGACGAATCGCCGCCGCTGGGGCAGGCAGAAGGTGCGCTCGTGCCACAGGCCGTACTCGTAAGTCTTGGCCAGGGCGTGATAGCGGGCGTGGAAATCGTCGGCCACCCGGTGGCAGCGGAGCACGCGCACGTCCGGCGGCAGGGTGGCGTTGAGGGCGCTCTGCCAGGGGATGGCACTCCGGCTCTGCGGGCAGTCGAAATGGGCTCTCTGGCCCAGGGCGTGGACCCCGGCATCGGTGCGGCCCGAGCCATGGACTCGGACGGGCGCGCCCGCGATGGCGGCCAGGGCGGCTTCCACCTCGCCCTGCACGGTCCTGTCGCCGGACTGGAGCTGCCAGCCGGAGAAGTCGGTGCCATCGTAGGCCAGGGTGAGCAGGAAGCGGGGCATGGCGCGATCCCATGGGTTGCGGGTGTCAGGGCCCATGAAGGGGCCGGGTATTCACTTACGCCATGATGCGATGTTTTTGAAGCGTCAATTTCCGAGCGGTAACGGCAAGGGCGGGGCCATCCCGAGGATGGTCCCGCCCTGATGGTTGAAAGGGGGGTGCGGTTTATTGGTCCTGCATGAAGGGTATCTGGAGCTGGGTCAGCCGCTCAGAGAGGTCGGCGGCCTTCTTGGCCTCCACAAAGGAGAGAATCTCGCCCGCCTGCCTGCCGCGCATGCCCGACAGAACCTTGACGGCCAGTTCCGTGTCCATGGACTGGAGAATCTCGGCCGCCTTCTTGGCCTTGGTGTTGGCGAGCATGTCCACCAGCTGGCGCACGCGCTGGTCCCTGATGTTCTGGGCCTCGTCGAGCATCTGCTTGATCTCTGCGTGGAGCTTCTCGACCCTGAGCGCCTCGGCGCGGATGGACGCCTCCATCTCCTGCAGGGTGCGCTCCTTGATGGCCAGTTCCTCTTCCTTGCGTTTGAGAGCGCGCCATTCGCTTGGCAGGTTCTGTTCGGTGCGCACCTCGGCGGCCGCACTGTCGGCCGCAGTTTCCTGGGCGGCGGCGCGGTTGGCGGCCGAGTCGGCCTCGTCGGCGACCGGGGTGGGCGGGGTTGCCGGGGCTGCGGGCGGCTGGTCCTGGGCCTGGGCCACGGCTGCGACGCCGAGCCCCTGGGCTGTTTCGGGCATGACGGTGCGCACGATGCCGAGCGTCACGGAATCGACACTGAGCAGGCCGAACACGGCGAGCTTGAGCAGGGCCAGAATGACGAGGCTGGCCAGAACCCTAGATATCTTCATGTTCGTACCGAAGGGTTGCCATCTCGTCGTTTTCCTTTGCTTCGCGGGCTGTCTCATGGGCATGATGTTTCCTGGCCTGGGTTTCCTTGAGCTTCTCAAGCAGCTTTTTGTCCCGGGAGCGATCCACCGCTTCCTGGCGGCGCACATGCAATTTGTGCTCCAACTGGCTCAAGGCGGATCGCTCGCGAAAGAGGTCCTGTTCCAGGGCGTCCTTGTATTGCCGCCACAGCCACATCTCGTTGGCGTTGCGGTTGGCCTCGGCGGACCGGGTCAGATGTTCTCCAAGGCGCGACTCGATGTCGGCCACCCGGGCTGCCTGTTCGTCGCGGGCTGCCTGGGCGCGGGCCAGGGCTCCCCGGGCCTGCTCCTCAAGCTGGCTGCGGTAGTCGAGCACCCTCTGGAGCTTGAAGGAAAACGGTCTGGTCATGCGTGTCCCGCCGTATCGGTCAGGCCCCGGCGGCGGCCAGGGGGGCCAGCCCGCAGTAGCCGAGCTGTTTGGAGTCGTCGGTCCAGCGCCACATCATGCACATGGTGCCCTGGCACATCTTCATCTTGTCGTCGCTGGTCTTGAGCAGGGGACAGAATCTGAATTTCGCTTCGCTCTCGCTGGCGGGCACGGCGCTCTCCTTGGGTTGAAGACAAACGGCGCGCCGCAGGGATGCAGCGCGCCGTCATGATAGCGTGGTTTCGGCCGGTTGGCTAGCTGCCGGGCTCGGTTTCCGCCTCCGGGGCGGCCACGGCGGCCACGGGCGAGGCGCACATGTCGAGCAGGGCGTCCATGCCGATCATGCACTTGAGCTTTTGCAGGGCGAGGACGCTGCGGCGCGCGTCCGCGTCCAGCACCTCGGCGTAGGCCCCGTCGGCGATGACCCTGGCGTACTCCCGTTTCTTGAGCTTGGGGTTGTCGGCGAAGCGGATCTCGAAGTTGCGGGCGTACTCGGCGATCTGGGCGTCCACCTCGGCCTTGGGCAGGGCGGCCACGGCGCGCATGCCAGCAGCCACCTCGCCCGGGGTCAGGGCCTTGGATTCGAGCACCTTGCTGAAGCTGCGGGCGTAGCGCAGGCTGCCGTCATAAATATGGCTGCGCTTGACCACGTTCATGCCTGCCCAGCCCGCCTTGAGCCACTTGAACAGGAAGACCGAGCTGCGGGGCGCGGCCGCATCGTGCTCGGTGAATATCTGGACCGAGCCGGAGTTGTACATGAAGGTGTCCATCCAGCCGATCATGCCCTTGTTCAGCCCCTCGATGTCGGAGTAGAAGTAGTCCCACTGCTGGTCGTCGAGGATGGCGCCCTTGCGGCCGACATCGGATTTGTCGGGCTGCTCGGAGATGGAGATGGCCACGTTCATGCCCTGGTGCCTGAGCAGGATGATCAGCCGGTCGAGATCATAGCGGTAGTAGGCCTCGGCAAAGGAATCCGGGGTGTTGACCTCGAACTCGCGGCCGCGCACCAGCACCGGCTCGCCCAAGGTGGGCAGTTCGTCCCACAGCTTGCGCTCGCGGGTAAGAAATTCGCTGCCTTCGTGCCAACCCGAGAGGCGCAGCACCGCCGGACAGAGCAGGAAGTTGGGAATGTCCGGGTTGTAGAAGTAGCGCAGGATGGTGTCCAGCGAGGTGTCCACCTCCTTGCGCAGGCACACGCCCTGGCCGCCGAAGCGCCGGGCGGGCTCGATGTCCTTGGGGTCGTCCTGCATGGAGGTCACGAAGTCGAGCATGGCTGTGATCTTGCCCTGGTCAAAGGGCGCGGCCGGGTCGCGCAGCACCTCGAAGAGATGGTCGATGCCAGTCTCCACGGCCTGATCAAGCGGATCGGGATTCACGGATAGCTTCACGCCCATGATGCCGCCCTCCTCGTCGTCGGCCAGGGCGGGCGCGGCCGCAAACGGGGCGGCGGCCAGGGCCAGGACAAGGAACAGACAGAGGGCGGCGCGGCCGGAAACCAGGGCGGGAACGCTCTCGGAAAAACGGAAAATATTTATCATGCGGTAATAGTCATCCTCCCCGCCTGGGGCGGGTTCGGTGGGTTGGTAACGTCTTTTGACAAGATAGTAACGTTTGCGGTTTTTGGCAAGTTCATTCGTCGCTCCCTGCCCGGGTGGCCACCGGGGGGCTTTGGGGGGGGGCGGGGTCACTCCTCGCGTTTGCGTCGCAAGTCCAGCAGGTCCACCCGGGTTACGGCGCGGTTGCCGAAGCGGCGGCGCACGGCGTCCACGGCCAGGTCGATTCCGCTGGTGGCCTCGGCCTCGCGCGGGGACGCTTCGAGCAGGGAGAGCTGCCGGGGGCGCGGCTCGAACCCGGACACGCCAACCCCGATGAGGCGCACGGCCCGGCGCAGTTCGAGCAGGTCGAGCAGGGCGCGGGCGGTCTCGAAGATGAGGGCGGTGCTGTCGGTGCGCGCGTCCAGTGTGCGGCTGCGCGTGATCTGGGTGAAGTCCGCGTACTTGACCTTGAGGGTCACGGTGCGCCCCTTGTACCCGTGGCCGCGCAGGTCCGCGCCCACGCGCTCGGCCTGGGCCAGCAGCCAGCGGGTGAGCACGGCCCGGTCCGAGGTATCCTCGGCAAAGGTGTTTTCCGCGCTGCTGCTCTTGGCCTCGCTGGTGGGCGTCACCCCCCCGGGGTCGATGCCCCTGGCCCGGTCGTGGAGCACTCCGCCGTACTTGCCGATGCGCCGCTCCCAGTATTCGCGCGGCCGGGCCAGGATGTCGGCGCAGGTGCGCGCGCCCATGGTCCGCAGGGTCTCGGCCAGCTTGGCCCCCACGCCCGGAATCCGGCCCACGGGCAGGGTGCGCAGGAAGTCGGCCATCTCGTCGGGCCGGATGATGTACATGCCGTCGGGCTTGTTCACGTCCGAGGCGATCTTGGCCAGGAAGCGGACCGGGGCCGCGCCCACCGAGCAGGTCAGGCCCGTGGTCTCGCGAACGCGCGCCTTGATCCGTCGCCCCACCTCGTCGATGGGGCCGAAGAGCCGCTCAAGGCCTGTGGCGTCGAGGTACGCCTCGTCCACGCTGGCCTGCTCCACGGTGGGCGAGAATTCGCGCAGCACGGCCATGACCTGGCCCGAGATTTCCTTGTAGCGGCCCATGCGGCCGGGCACCAGGAGGATGTCCGGGCAGAGTCGGCGCGCCTTGACCACGCTCATGGCCGAGCGCACGCCGTACTTTCGCGCCTCGTAGCTGGCGGCAGAGACCACGCTGCGGTCCGACGTGCCGCCCACGGCCAAGGGCTTGCCCCGGTACTCGGGGTGATCGAGCTGCTCCACCGAAGCGAAGAAGGCGTCCATGTCGATATGGAGAATCCAGGTCTGCACGGCCCGATCATATCCCTGCGGGGGCACTTTGTTAAGGGGCTGTGGGCAACGGAAGCGGGGGGCTATTTCTTTGGGCCGTACTTGTCCACGAACCATTGCACCTGGCGGCACACGCCCATGAGCAGGTTGAACTCGTTGCGCCGCAGGTTGATCTTGGCAAAGAAGCGGCGCACCGGGAGCATCCAGTAGTCCGGGTTGTCGTCCTTGAGAAAGTCGATGGCCAGCAGGGTTTCGCGCAGGTTCTCGAAGAGCGCCTCCTGCTCCTGCACCGTGGTGGCGCGTTCCTCTGGCGGGCCGTCCGGGGTGAAGGGCGTGTCCAGGGCGCGCTTGAAGCACTCGTAGAGGACCACCACCACGGCCTGGGCCAGGTTGAGGGAGGTGCCCTCGCGGCTGGTGGGGATGGTCATCAGCCCTGAGCAGATTGAGGTTTCGTCGTTGGTCAGGCCCGTGTCCTCGGGGCCGAAGAGGATGGCCACCCTCCCGCCCGAGCGCAGCCGCTCGTCCACCGTCCCGGCCAGGGTGGCCGGGCTCATGATCCCCTTGCGCCAGCCGCCGGTGCGGGCCGTGGTGCCGTACACCGCGGTGAATCCATCCACAGCCTCGGCCAAGGTGTTCACCACGCGGGCGGTGTCGAGGATGTGGCGGGCGTGGCTGGTGGCCAGGGGCCGGGCCTTGTCCAGGTCGAGGTTGTACGGGGCCACGAGGATGAGCTGCGACACGCCCATGTTCAGGCAGGCGCGGGCAACGGAACCGATGTTTTCCGGATACTTGGGCCGAAACAGGATCACGGCGAGATCGTCGAGCATGCCCCCTCCGAGGTGCGTGGGTTGCGGGTCGCCCCGGACCCCGGCCATGTATCACAGGCCGCCCGGATGTCAAAGAGCGCTTCGTGGGCCGTGCAGGCAAGGTTGCTCTTTGGCCGGAGCCGCACCTCGGTGAAGGCGATGCCACTGCACCGAGGAGAGATTGAGCGCTCAATCAATGCAAAATGTCTGCCGGTGTCCGTGCAGCATGATTGTGACTGATCGGTCAGTCAGGCGGCGTGGCGGTTGTGCAGGGCGTCTTCCTTTGATTGAGCGCTCCGTCAAATGACAATGATATTGGAACTCTATGCAGTGGTGGTGGTGATGCATAAGGCCAATCCGCAAAATGCGTTGAAGCATTTGATGTTTTGTGCCACAACAGGCTACCGGTTGGGGCTTCCCCCTGCCGGGCGTTGTTTGTCCGGCCACGCCATGGCCGACAAGAGAGGTTGCGGTCCACATCAACATTTCTGCGGTTCTTTCAGGAGGAAACATGAAACGATTTTTGATTCTGGGCATCGCCCTGGTGGCGGTGCTCGGCATGTCGTTCACGGCCGAGGCCAAAAAGCGCTACGTATTCGGCGGCGGCCCGGCCGGCGGTACGTTCCAGGTGGTGGCCAACGCCGTCCAGGTCTTTGATCCGGTCAAGGACAACCCGGACTTCTCCATCAAGGCCCAGTCCTCGGGCGGCTCCACCGAGAACCTGCGCACCGTCAACGCCGGGCGCGTCCATTTCGCCACCGTGTATGCGGGCGAGGTCTTCCTGGGCCGCAACGCCATGATGACCGGCGATCCCAACAAGTACGAGAATGTCCTGGTGGCGGGCTACCTCTTCGGCGCACCGGCCCAGCTGGTGGTCCGCAAGGGCGCGGGCATCACCTCCACCAAGGACCTCGTGGGCAAGAAGGTGGGCGTGGGCAACGCGGGCTCCGGCGCCTTTGCCAACTGCGAGCGTTTCTTCACCCACATGGGGGTGTGGGACAAGATCGAGCGCAACGCCATGGGCTACAACGACGCGGCCCAGGCCTTCGGCAACGAGCAGCTCGACGCCTTCTGGCTGCTGACCAACGCCCCGGCGGGCGCGGTGATGATGGCCGCCCAGACCAACAACATCGACCTCATCGACGTGCTCAAGGACGCCGAGGCCTCCGGCTACTTCGACAAGTATCCCTACTTCGACAAGGAAACCATCCCGGCCGGGACCTATCGCGGCGTGGACCGCGACACCGGCTCCTTCTCCGACTCCGCCCTGCTGGTGGTCAACGCGAACGTCGAAGCCGACCATGTCTACGAACTGCTGAAGATGATCTGGTCCGACGCGGGCCTGAAGCACATGGTCGAGCAGAAGAAGAGCTTTGACGTCATGAGCGTGGCCGACGGCCTCAGGGGCGTGAATCCCGCCGCCACTCCGCTGCATCCCGGTGCCGAGAGGTTCTGGAAGGAGATGGGCGTCCTCAAGTAAGCAGATTCCGACGGTGAATCGCCGGGAGACGGACCGGGGCATTGCCCTGGCCCGTCTCCCGGCCTCCTCCCGCCGTGGGCGGGGGGTCTGTCGTGGCGGCCCCGGGTCGTGCGGCAGCAGGCGTCGGTGCGCCCGGCCGCAGTCCGCATCAGGATGCGGCACTGGTCGCAATTTCTCGGCATCACAGATAAAACAACTGCCAGTGCGGCAGTCGCGAGTGCCCAATGTACGACAAATTACACAGGCTGGAGCAATATCTCTTTGACTTCCTCTCGGTGGCCTTGGTCCTGTTCTACTCCTGGTCCGCGGTCTTCGAGCCTGCTGCCACCCAGTATCACCGCGGCATCTACGTCATCATCACGTACCTGCTGGTCTTTCTGGTCTACAAGTCCCGCCATCCGGTTTTCCGCGTCCTCGACTATCTGCTGATGGCCGCCTCGGTGGTCTCGGTGGGCTACTGGATCATGAATTTCGAGGCCATCAACTACCGCACCGGCATCGAGACCGATCTGGACAAGTGGATGGCCATGGTCGGCGTGCTCATCGGGGTGGAGCTGGCGCGGCGCGTGGTGGGCAATGTCTTTGTGGTCATCGGCGTGGCCATGCTGCTCTTTGGCATGTACGGCGAGCACATGCCCGAGATGGTCGCCCATGCCGGGGCGAGCTTTCCGGACCTTTGTACCTCCATCTTCTACCGCAGTGACGGCGTGTTCGGCATCATGGCCAACGTGCTGGCCACCTACATCATCCTTTTCGTCCTCTTCGGGGCCTTCCTTGAGCGCTGCGGGGCGCAGAAGTTCTTCATCGACTTTCCCCTGGCAGCAGTGGGCCACAAGGTGGGCGGCCCGGCCAAGGTCTCGGTCATCGCCTCGGGGCTGTTCGGCTCCATCTCCGGCTCGGCCATCGCCAACACCGTGTCCACCGGCACCTTCACCATCCCGATGATGAAAAAGGCCGGGTTCAAGCCCCATGTGGCGGGTGCCATCGAGCCGGCCGCCTCCATCGGCGGCATGTTCATGCCGCCCATCATGGGCGCGGGCGGCTTCATCATGGCCGAGATGACCGGCCTGCCCTATTCCTACATCATGCTCGTGTCCATCTTCCCTGCCATGATGTACTTCTTCTCGGTCTTTGTCATGGTCCACTACGAGGCCAAGAAGGACAACGTGGTGGGCGAGCGCTACAAGTACAGCGCCCGCGAGATTCTCAGGAAGGAGTGGCATTACATCCTGCCGCTGGTGCTCATCACCGTGTTCATGCTGGCGGGCTACTCGCCGGGCTATTCGGCCATCGTGGGGCTGGCCTCCTGCATCGCCCTCTCCTTCAAAGGCACGAGCAAGCGCATCGACCCCACCCTGCTGCTGGTCATGAGCTTCACTGTCCTGTGTCCCTGGCTGATCAAGCTGATGGCCGTGGTGGGCGGGCCAGAGGTGGCCGCGGCCATTCGGCCCTACATGACGGGCCGGATACTGCTGGTGTATGGCCTGATCGCCACGGCGGTGGTCTTCGTGGTGCGCAGGCAGACCCTGGGCGGCATGAAGGAAGAGCTGGAGGGGTTCGTGGTGGCCGCGCGCATGGGCACCATCAATTCCCTGAAGATCGGGGCCACGGTGGGCGTCATCGGCATCATCATCGGCGTGCTGACCTATTCGGGGCTGGTGCTGACCTTTGCCGACATCGTCATCGACCTGGCTGGCGGCAACCTGATCATGACCATCCTGCTCATCGCCCTGGCCTCGCTCGTTCTCGGCATGGGTGTGCCGGTCACGGCGGCCTACCTGATCACGGCGGTGGTGGCCGTTCCGGCCCTGACGCATCTGGGCGTCAACCTGCTGGCCGCCCACTTGATCGTCTACTGGCTCTCCCAGGATTCCAACATCACTCCGCCAGTGTGCATCGCGGCCTTTGCGGGTGCCACCATCGCCGGGGCCAACATGTGGCGAACGGCCTTCACCTCGTTCAAGTTCGCCAAGTTCCTGTACATGGCCCCGTTCCTGTTCGCCTATGTCCCGGCCTTCTCGCTGGACGCCTCCCGTATGGAGATCGCCATCTGGTTCCCGATCATCACATTGGCGGTGTTTGCCTACGCCTGGCTGCTCAGCGGCATCTGGTTTGGCCCCCTCAAGCGGATGATCGGCCCTTCGGTGGCCTGATGCCGGGATTTGCCTCCTTGACCTGACCCGTGAAGACGGCCCGGATTCCTCAATGAAATCCGGGCCGTCATTTTTCAATGGTGCATTGTCAACACGCTTTTGGTGGTGTAAAAATCATTGCGCGGCACCCGGTATGGGCGTCTGCTCGACATGCTCGCAACGTCTGCCCCTGTGCCGGAGGATGTATGAAACGATTTTCCCTTGTCCTTGTCTCCCTGGCGATGCTCCTGGCCCTGGGCTGCTCGTCCGATCCGGCTGGCGACCAGCCCGAGGCAGGCGCCCAGTCGCAGCGGCGCTATCTCGCCTTTGGCGGCGGTCCCACCGGGGGCACCTTCAACTTTTTTGCCAACAAGATGGCCGGGATCATCTCGGCCAGCCACCCTCGGCTCGAAGTGTCGGCCAGGGGCGCGGGCGGTTCGGCCGAGAATCTGCGCAGCCTGGACGCGGACGTGATCGATCTCGGCATCGTCTACTCCGGCGACGCCTTCCTGGGCCGGACAGGCCAGCTGCCGGGCGACCCGGCCCTTCATGAGAATGTCCGGGCCCTCTCCTTCCTCTACGGCGCGCCCGCCCAGCTCGTGGTCCGGGCCGACTCGGGCATCGCCTCGGCCAGGGATCTGGCGGGCAAGGCGGTGGCCGTGGGCAATCCGGGGTCGGGCGCGGCCCTGTCGGCCGAGCGCTTCTTCGGCCACCTGGGCCTGTGGGACTCGCTCAATGTCCGCAAGATCGGCTATGCCCAGGCCGCATCCGAGTTCGCCAGCGGCACCATCGACGCCTTCTGGGTGCTGGTGGGCTACCCCAACACCGCCATCATCGAGGCGGCCAGTCTGGTCCCCCTGAGACTGCTCGATCTGCATGCCGAGGCTGTGGAGTCCGGCTTTTACGAGGCGTATCCGTTCTATGGCCAGGTCGTGGTGCCTGCCGAAACCTACGAGGGCCAGAACCGGGACGTGACCACCTTTCAGGATGCCTCCCTCTGGTGCGCCAGCGCGGCCCTGGACGCGCAGACCGTCTACGACTGCCTCAAGGCCGTGTATTCGCCCCAGGGGCTGGCCGAAATCCGCGCCGCCCACAGCGCGGCCCGGGACATGGGCGTGGAGAGCGGCCTTGACGGCGTGTCCATCCCCCTGCATCCGGGCGCGGCCCGCTTCTGGGAGGAACAGGGTCTGGCCATCCCGGAGCGCATCCGGCCGTAGTAGCGACGGACAGTCCCGCCTCGCGCGGCATTATGCCGTTGCCTGACGCGCCGATGTTCTCTATGGTCATGGGCAGCAACAACACGCAGGAGACGATCATGAAACGATTTGCCGCCGTCCTGGCCGTGCTGCTTCTGGCCCTGATTCCGGCCGGGTGCAAGCAGGCCGCCCTGGATGTCCTCAATATGGGCGGCCCCAAGTATGTGGGCGGCTACATGAGCGACAACGACGTCCGCCATCTGGCCCACGCCCTGGACACCGCCCCGGCCCGCACCCCGGTCAAGTGGGAGAACCTCGACACCGGCTACCAGTTCTCCTTGATGGTTTTCGACTCGGACGAGGCGGCGGGCATTACCACCCGCTCGGTCTCGGTCCTGGCCATCGAGCCATCGGGCGATGCCGAGGTCCTGGACCTGATCTGCACCTCGGAATCGGCCCGCAAGTGGCGCATCGTGGCCAAGGCCCCGGCGTCCTTCGTGGGTCGCGCCGCACGCATGGAGCTTGAGCCCGGTCAGGTTCCGGCCGGGGTCCGCACTTCCGACGACGAGTTCCGGGGATTCGTTGTCGCCCAGTAATCCCCGGGGAGCCAACATGGACAAACATCTCGAAACCGCCATCCGCACCCTGGCCGAGGGATACGGCGTGAACCCGGACGCCCTGCTGGCCGGGTTCGCCTCGGTGGACATGCCGCCCGAGCTGGCGCGCACCGTGGCCGCCGTGCTCGACGGCATTGATGGATTTCCCGAGCCCGGCGAACCCGGAACCGCAGACGACTGATCGCCCAGGCGGGGAAAACAGAACAGGCCGGGACGCGCACACGTCCCGGCCTGTTCTGTTTCGTGAATCCGGCAGTCTATCGCGGCTCGATGATCTCGATGCCGCCCATGTAGGGCTTGAGGGCGTCGGGAATGGCGATGGAGCCGTCGGCCTGCTGGAAGTTCTCCATGACCGCCACCAGACAGCGGCCCACGGCCAGCCCGGAGCCGTTGAGGGTATGGACGTACCGGGGCTTTTTCTCGCCCGGGGAGCGGAAGCGGATGTCTGCCCGGCGGGCCTGGAAATCGCCGCAGTTGGAGCAGGAGGAAATCTCGCGGTACTGGTTTTGGCCGGGCAGCCAGACCTCGATGTCGTAGGTCTTGGTGGCGCCAAAGCCCATGTCGCCGGTACACAGCGCGATGACCCGGTAGGGGATGCCGAGCAGTTGCAGTATCTTTTCCGCCGCCGCGGTCATGGTCTCCAGGGCCTCGTAGGAGCGCTCGGGATGGGCGAAGTTGACCATCTCCACCTTGTGGAACTGGTGCAGCCGGATGAGCCCCTTGGTGTCCTTGCCGTAGGAGCCCGCCTCGGAGCGGAAGCAGGGGGTCAGGGCGCAGAACCGGACGGGCAGGTCCGCCTCGTCCATGAACTCGCCCGCGAAGATGTTGGTCAGCGGCACCTCGGCCGTGGGGATCAGGAAATAGTCGGTCCCCTCGAGGCGGAACAGGTCCTCCTCGAACTTGGGCAGCTGGCCTGTGCCGGTCATGGTCTTGCGGTTGACGATGTAGGGGGGGATGACTTCGGTGTAGCCGTGCTGCGAGGTCTGGACATCAAGCATGAACTGGGCCAGGGCGCGCTCCAGCCGGGCGCACCAGCCAAAGCTCAGGGAAAAGCGGGAACCGGCCAGCTTGGCCGCGCGCTCGAAGTCCAGCCCGCCAAGGGCAACGCCCAGCTCCCAGTGCTCCTTTGGCGCAAAGTCCATGACCGGCTTCTCGCCCCAGTGGCGCAGCACCGGGTTGTCCGCCTCGCTCGCGCCCACGGGCACGGACTCGTGCGGCATGTTGGGCACGGACAGGAGCCAGTCGCGCTCGGCCGCCTCCACCTCGGTCAGCTCGGCGTCAAGGGCCTTGACCCGCTCGGATATCTCGCCCATGCGGGCGAGCAGGGCGGCGGCGTCCTCGCCCGCCTTCTTGCGACGGGCGATCTCGGGCCCGGCGGCGTTGCGCTCGGCCTTGAGGGCCTCGCCCTCGGCGATGAGCGCCTTGCGCCGTTCGTCAAGGGTGAGGAACTCGCCCACGTCCACGCCGGAACCCCGTTTGGCCAGGCTCTCCCGGACCAGATCAGGGCTCTTCTGCATCAATTTCAGATCAAGCATCTCATGTCTCCTCGGTACGATTCGCCCCTCGTAGTACAGCAAGTCTGGCCGGATTTGAAGCCCCATCTGCGAGGGGCCCCTCCCGCCGGGCGCCTGCGCCCCGCGCCCTTGACTTTGCCGCACCGGTGCCCATATCCTTCGGAAAACAAACACCAACCCACAAGGTGGACCATGAGCACATACACAGTCCATCCCATCGTCATGGGAACCAAGGTCTTCGACAAGGGCATGATGACCTACCAGCACGGCTACGGCACGCCCTACACCATCCCCATCTACACGTGGTACATCGAGGGCGGGGACAAGAAAATTCTGGTGGACACCGGCGAGATGAAGCCCATCGTCTCCGACGAGCGGGAAAAGGCCATCGGCGGCAAGATATACACCTTTGAGGAGGGGCTGGCCAAGTACGGTCTTGCGCCCGAGGACATCGACATCATCATCCACACCCACCTGCACAACGACCACTGCGAGAACGACTACAAGTGCGTCAACGCGCGAATCTACGTGCATGAGAAGGAACTGGAACACATCCACGACCCGCACCCGCTGGATTTCCGCTACCTTGAGGACTACATCGAGGACGTGGAAGAAAACGGCCAGCTGGTGGTGGTGGACGGCGACACCGAGGTGGTGCCCGGCATCACCATGATCCACACCCCGGCCCACACTGCCGGCGGCATGTCCGTGAAGGTGGAGACCGACAAGGGCAGCGTGCTCATCTGCGGCTTCTGCACCATCCTCGAGAACCTCAATCCGCCCATGGAGGTCAGAGCCATGGAGATGGAAGTCATCCCGCCCGGCACCCACACCGATGCCCAGGCCGCCTACGACATCCTGCTTCGGGCCAAGGACATGGCCGATTTCGTTCTGCCCCTGCACGAGCCCAAATGGGCGTCCATGGAGACCGTGCCCGAATAGCACGGCGATTCGCGAACCTGTTTGATCCCCCGTGCTCCCGGCGCGGGGGATTTTTCGTGCCCGGTCCGGTCGCGTCGTTTCCCTTGCCACTGGCGGCCAAGCGGGCGTAATCTGCCGCCCATGTCCCCCATCCTGCTCGCCGTGGCCCCCATCTTCGGGCTGATTCTCATCGGGTTCGCGCTGCGGCGTGTGGAGTTCCCCGGGCCGGGATTCTGGCCCGTGTCCGAGCGGCTGACCTATTACGTGCTCTTCCCGGCCCTGCTGGTGGGCGGGCTTTCGGGGCGCGACTTCGACCAGTCGGCCGTGGGGCTGGCGGCCACGCTCTTTGCCTCGGTCTGTCTGGCGGCGGGCGGGTTGCTGGCCGTGCGGCGCTGGCTGCCCGTGTCCGGCCCGGCCTTCACCTCGGTCTTTCAGGGGGCCATCCGGCCCAACACCTATGTGGGCATGTCCGCTGCGGCCGCGCTGCTCGGCCCGGACTGGATGACCCTTTCGGCCGTGGCCCTGCTCACCCTGGTGCCGCTGGTCAACGTGCTCTGCGTGCTGGTGCTGGCGCGCCATGGCGTTAACGGCGGCGGCGCACGGCGCACTGCCCTGGAGCTGGCCAAGAATCCCCTTATCCTGGCCTGCGTGGCCGGATTCGCCCTCAATGGCCTGGACATCGCCCTGCCCGTGGTGGTGGACGACCTGCTCTCCATCATGGGCAAGGCAGCCCTGCCCATGGGCTTGCTGGCCGTGGGCGCGGGCCTGCGCGGCGAGGGGCTGCGCGACTCGGTCCTGCCCGTTGCCACGGCCTCGACACTCCACCTGATCCTGCTGCCCCTGGTCGCCTTTGGCTGCGCCGAGGCCCTGGGGCTGGACGCGGTGTCGCGCCAGGCCGCCCTCATATACACGGCCGTGCCAGTCTCGGTCTCAGCCTTCATCCTGGCCCGGCAGATGGGCGGCGACCACCGGCTCATGGCCCTGATCATCACGTTCCAGACCCTGGTCTCGGCCCTGACCCTCCCCCTGGTCCTGGCCCTGCTCGGCTAGGCGGCTGTTGAAAAACGGCAGCAGATCACCAGTATTCAGCGACCTCACTTGCAGGCCGCTCAATAAGTCGGAACAGGCAGGCCGCTCAAAAACGGTGAGCTGCTAGGCGCGAAAAAAGGTCAAGACCGAAGCGTACTCCCGGTACGCGAGGGTTTGACCTTTTTGAAGCAACGACGCAGATCGCCGTTTTTCAGCGGCCTGCTAGACGACGCGGTGGACGGGGTCGGTCACCCAATAGACCACGTCGAAGCGCTCATCCATGGCGGCCTTGACCCGCTTGAAGTCGGGCTTTTCCATGTCGCGCATGCGGATGTAGACGTGCTTGAAGCCCTCTGTCTCGGGCACGTTGTGGGTCATGACCGACATGATGCGCGCCCCGTTGTCCTTGAGAAAGTCGAGAATCGGGGCGAGGCTGCCGGGCGCGGTGGATATCTGCAGGCAGACCTGGACGCCGCCCTCGTACACGCCGGAAATCTCCACAAGGACCTTGAAGATGTCGGTGTCGGTGATGATGCCCACCACCTTGTTGTCCTCGTCCACCACGGGCAGGCCGCCGAAATTGCCCTCGAGCATGAGCACGGCGGCTTTTTCCACGGTCTCGTCGTGGCGGATGGTGGTGACCTTCCTGGTCATGATGTCCTTGATCTTGACCTCGGAGAGCAGATAGTACAGCTCGTGCATGTCGAGCGTGGTGGCCTTGGAGGGCGAGGCGTCCTTGACGTCGCGGTCGGAGACGATGCCCACGATCCGGCCGTTTTCGTCAACCACGGGCAGCCTGCTGATGGAGTTGTCCTTCATCAGTTTCGACGCCTTCATCATGGACCTGTCGGGCGTGATGGTGATCACGTTCTCGGTCATCCAGTTCTTCACCAGCATGTGTAATCCTCCTGTGTAGTCCGGCTTGACGAGGCGCGCCTGTCCCGCTCGGGGTTCCGCCGTGGTCCTGTTCGACGGGGCCGGTCGGCGGCGCCCGGCCCGCGCCCGGAAAGGGTGTCTGCGGGCTGTGTTTGCTATAGCCGCAATGGGCGGTTTTGGCTAGTGCCCTCATGCTGGCTGGGCCGTTTGTTCTGAACCGTGGGCAAAAGGGTGCGGCTTGTGTTTTTGCCGCCGGACCAGTAGTCACGGTATATGGCATGATCCGCAATTGGAAAATGCGTGAAACTCCGGGGGGAGTCCATGGACAAGGCGTTGCGTGCAGTGGTCTTCATCGTGTTGCTGGTCGCCCTTGCGGGCTGTGGCGGTGCCGACGAGTCGGGCGCGGTGCGGGGCGACGCCCCGGGCGTGTCGGCCGACGAGATACGGCTGGGCTCGTCCCTGGCCCTGACGGGTCACGCGGGCTATCTGGGAACCCAGACCCTGCGCGGGGCCGATGCCTACATCCGCCACGTCAACGACAACGGGGGGGTCCACGGCCGCAAGATACGCATCATCGCCTACGACGATTCCTACGACCCGCCCCGCTGCCTGATGAACACGCAGCAACTCATCATCTCGGGCGATGTCTTTGCCCTGTTCTGCTACGTGGGCACGCCGACCACCATCAAGGTGCTGCCCCTGGTGGAGGAGGCGGCCATCCCCCTGGTGGGCATGTTCACCGGGGCCAATGCCCTGCGCCAGCCCTTCAATCCCTATCTGGTCAACATCCGCGCCTCCTACTATCAGGAGACCGAGGCGGCGGTGCGCCATCTGGTGGAGGACCTGGGCATCGACCGCATCGCGGTCTTCTACCAGTACGACGCCTACGGTTTTGACGGGCTCATCGGCACGGAACTGGCCCTCAAGGGATACGACCTGGAGCCGGTGGCCCGGGGCTCCTACATCCGGGGTACCCTGAACGTGTCCGAAGGCATGGAGAAGATCCGCCATTCCGGGGCCGAGGCCGTGGTCATGGTCGGTACCTACGATGCCTGCGCCCGGTTCATCTCCGTGGCCCTTGAGGCCGGGTTCGACCCCATCTTCTACAACGTCTCCTTCGTGGGTGCCGAGGAGCTGGCGCGCAGGCTGGGGCCCGAGGTGCAGTCCGAGGTGATCATGTCCCAGGTGGTGCCCCAGCCCGTGGCCGGGCCGGACGGAGCCGAAGACGTGGCCTCGCAGTATGTGCGGCTGCTGGCCCGCTACTTTCCCGACGACACGCCGAGCTTCGTGGGGCTTGAGGGGTTCCTCAACGCGCGGATCATGGTCGAGGGGCTCCAGCGGGCCGGGCGCGACCTGACCCGCGACGGGCTCATCGCGGCCATCGAGTCCCTGCGCAACTACGAGCTGGGGCCGGGCCTGTCCATCACCTACGGCCCGGGCGATCGGCAGGGGCTTGAGAAGGTCTACTTCACCCGGCTTGAGCGCGGCCGGTTCGTGCCTTTGCTCGACTGGAAGGGCCTGGGCAGGGGGGAGGGTGCGCAATGACCATCGGCAAACGGATCGCCCAGTATTTCTCCCGGTTGGGGCTTCGGGAGAAGATTCTCTTCTCCATGCTCATCGCCATCATGTTCATCAGCGTGGCCATCGCCTTTGTGGCCCGCTACATCCTGGTCAACTCCCTGACCCACGAGCTGGAGATGCGCGGCGAGGCCATCGCCTATTCCGTGGCCGAGCGCGGCGGCTCGCATATCCTGGACAACGACGTGCCCCAGCTGCTGGCCCTGATCTTTGACGAAACCCGGCTGCATCAGCGCAAGCACCTGGTCTCGTACATCTTCATCGAGAATCAGGCGGGCGAGGTCCTGGCCCACACCCTGACCCGGGCGCTGCCCGAGAACCTGTTGACCAACCGGCTTTCGCCCGGGGCGCAGGACTCCATCAAGCTCCTCGATCTCGACGGCGAGCCGGTCTACGATCTGGCCACAGCCATCAACGAGGGGCTGTACCGCATCGGCACGGTCCACGTGGGGCTGAACAAGAGCCACATCGACGCCCTGGTGGGCAAGCTGCGCGTGGCCTTTCTCGGCTTCATCTCGGGTGTCATCATCATCACCATCTTCCTCAGCTCCTGGTTGACGCGCTACATCACCCGGCCCGTGTCCGACCTGACCCGTCTCTCCGACGAGATCGGCCGGGGCAACTTTGACATCCCGCTCAAGCTCGGGCCGGACGAGGACTGGGACGCCTCCCGCTGCCCGGCCTTCAACAACACGGACCTGCCGTGCTGGCACTTTGACCAGGCGCGCGGCGCGGCCAGCCCGGGGGAGGAGTATCGCAAGTGCGCCAACTGCACCTTCTACCGCAAGCACGAGGGCGACGAAGTGGTCCAGCTGGCCGACTCCTTCAGGAACATGGTCTGGTCCATCAAGCTCTATCGCCGCCGCCTGCGCGAATCCGAGGAAAAATACCGCTCCCTGTTCGATTCCGGGCCGGACCCCATCTTTGTGGTGGATTGCGAGACCGGCGAGATTCGCGATGCCAACCCCCGGGCCGTGGAGCTTTACGGCTATTCGCGGGCGACCCTGCACGGCATGCGTTTTGTCGAGCTTGGGCCGGATCACAACGAGAAGTGCCTGACCTTCTTCGCCGAGGGCGGCAGCGGCTGCGTCTATTTCCCCAAGCAGATCCACTACAAGCAGGGCAACGAGCCGTTTTTCGTCAACATGCACGCCTGCCCCATCTCCTATCGCGGTCACCACGCCATCATCATCGCGGTGACCGACATCACCGAGATGATCGAGAAGGACGCCCAACTCATCCAGGCGAGCAAGATGAAATCCCTGGGCGAGATGAGCGCGGGCGTGGCCCACGAGATCAACCAGCCGCTCAACGCCATCAAGATGGGCAGCGACTTCCTCTACCTGATGGGCGAGGAGAACGCCGACGTGCCCAAGGAACACTTCATGGAGGTGGTGCGCGAGATATCGGCCCAGGTGGACCGCGCCGCAGAGATCATCAACACCCTGCGCTCCTTTGGCCGCAAGTCGGATTTCATGGAGGAGCGGGTGGATGTCAACCAGCCGGTGCGGGCCGTGCTCTCCATGCTCCGGCGCCAGTTCGAGCTGGACAACATCGCCTTCGATCTGGAGCTGGTCGAGGGATTGCCGCCGGTCATGGCCCATTCCAACCGGCTCCAGCAGGTGGTCTTCAACCTGGTGGCCAATGCCCGCGACGCCATCAACGACACCGCCACGCCCCACGACGATGTCTCGCGCAGGCGCATCACCATCCGCACCGGGGCCGAGGAGTTCATGGTGTTCATCGAGGTGGAGGACACCGGCTCGGGCATCGACGAGGAGGATCGCGAGAAAATCTTCGAGCCCTTCTTCACCACCAAGGAGGCGGGCCAGGGCATGGGGCTCGGGCTGGCCATCACCTACGGCATCGTCAAGGATTACGGCGGAGACATCCGCATCCGTGGCGAAAAGGGCAAGGGGGCCGTCTTTCGCATGCAGTTCCCCGCGGCCAAGGGCGTGAACAGACAATGAAGGAATCCACCGTGAAGGAAACCATACTGATCATCGACGACGAGCGGCCAACGCTGAAAATGTTCTCCCTGCTGCTGACGGCCATGGGCTATCATGTGCTGATGGCCGAAAACGGCCGGGAGGGGCTTGAACTGTTCAAGCAGGAAAGCCCCTCGCTGGTGCTGACCGACATCAAGATGCCGGTCATGGACGGCATAGAGGTGCTCAAGGAAATAAAGAAAATCAAACCAATGGCCGAGGTAGTGGTCATCACCGGCCACGGAGACATGGACCTGGCCATCCAGGCCCTGAACCTCGACGCCACGGATTTCATCAACAAGCCCCTTCGCCGCGAGGCGCTGGAACTGGCCCTGTCCCGCGCAGGCGAGCGCCTGGCCATTGCCAAGAGCGAGGTGGAGCAGGTCGGGCTTCAGGTGCAGGGGGATGCGGTGGTCATCCGCGTGCGCGGCAACATCACCGGCAATACCGTGCCCCATCTGGCCGAGCGGCTGGCCGAGGCCAGGAAAATTGGCAAGGGGCTGATTCTCATGAACTTCGACGAGAACTCGTCTATCAACGGCGCTGGCATATCCGGCCTGACCGACCTGTTGCGCCAGTGCCGCGAGGCCGGGGTGCGCGTGGTCATGGCCGGGCTTTCGGACAACTTCCGCGCAGTCTTCGAGTCCGTGGGCATCACCCGGCTGGCCGATCTCTACCGTTCCGAGGCCTCGGCCCTGGACGCGCTAGGCAGCCGCAATACTTAGCTGACCGTGGCTGAGGCGCAACGCAGTGATCCGGCGGCCACATGTCGTGGCCGCCGGATCACTGCGTTGGGCGATGGCGCATTGCCATGCCGGGTGTCTGTCAGTCGAGCTTTTCCACTTCCCGGACCAGCAGGACTAGGTCGGGCCGGGTGTTGATGTCGTGGACATCGATGAAGCGCAGCACGCCCTGCTTGTCGATGACGAACAGGGCGCGCTCGGCCTCGCCGGAGGAGCGCAGGATGCCGTACTCGTCAGCCACCGCGCCGTGGGGCCAGAAGTCCGAGAGGACCGGAAACTTGAGCCCGCCCATGGCTTGGACCCAGGCGTGCTGGCTCGGGGTGTTGTCCACGGTGATTCCCAGGAGCACGGTGTCGTGTTGATCAAGGAGGTCCGTGATCAGGTTGTAGCCCGGCCACTGGTCCGAGCAGACAGGGGTCCAGGCCGCAGGCACGAAGGAGAGAACCACGTTTTTCCTGCCGCGAAAGTCGCGCAAACGCACGGGGTTGCCCGCGAGGTCGGGCAAGGTGAAGTCCGGGGCCATCTCGCCCACGGCCACCCGGAGCACGCTGTCCACTGGCTTGGCCGGGCCATGTCCATGGTCGCCCAGGGCCGTGCCGTGCAGGGTCAGGATCAGGATCAGGGAGGCCAGGGCCACCCCGGGAATCCGGTCGGCAAAATGCATGGTTGTGCTCCCTATCTGGTCTTGGCCAGGGACATGATAGTCTCGAAGATGTCTTTGGCAAGCGCCCCTTCGGCCTCGTAGAGCAGCTCCGGTGCCGGGCCGCTGGTGCTGACGATGTAGTAGGTGGGGGCAACCGGCTCTCCCAGCGCCTTGTGGATCACGTAATCCTCGTCCTTGAACAGGGGGAAGGGGACGTTGAACTTGTTCTGGTAGAACGTGGTCTCGAACTCCGTGTTGCCAAGCCCGAGGCCGATGAAGCGGATTCTTCCCTCCGGGTCGGCCTCGGCAATGCGTTGGAACAGTTCGTTGAGGGCCGGGGCGTCCTGCTGGCAGATGGGGCAGTACATGCTGTAGCCCTCGATGAACAGGATGTCGGCCTTGATCTCGGAGAGCCTGAAGGGGTTGGCGTCCACACCGAGATAGATCTTCTGGGCGTCCGTCACCGGGCCGGAGATCGTCAGATCAGGGAAGGCCCTGAGGGGCTGGGCTGCGGCTGCGGTGACCATGATCAGCAGGGCGGTGGCCGCGAGCAGGAAAATTCGCATTGTCATCCGGTCCTCATGTCCTGTTGCGGTTTGGGGGCCTGACGCGTTTTGCCGCGTGCTTGCAGGCCCGCGCGCACATTCAGCGCGTGTGCGCAGTGTCTCCATGAATATAATGGGCCCCGGCACAATAGCAATGGCCGGGGCCCTTGACTCTCCGGGCCATCGCCGCCAGGTCCGAAGCAGCGGGCATGCGGAGGTGTTCTATCCGAGTATGTTGTCCCCGGCGCGGGCCTGCCCGCGCCGGGGGTTTGACTGTTAGCTGTTCATGCGCTTCAGCGGCGAGGCCAGCTTGGCCAGGAACTGCTTCCTGGAGAGCGGTCCGCGCTGGATGGACGAAGCGTCCGCCTCAAGGTATTCGTGGTAGCTGGTCGGGCTGGTCTGCACCAGGTAGATGACCCGGACCGTGTACTCGTCCACCAGTTCGGCGTCGGGATACCGCTTCTGGGCCGCTTCGAGGTTCTTTTCGGCCAGTTCGAGCATGTCCTCGCGCTCGCCGAAGTTCATGGCCCCGGTGGGGCAGGTCAGCACGCAGGCGGGCAGCATGCCCATCTTCACGCGGTCGTTGCACATGTCGCACTTGACCACCATCCCGGTCTCTTTGTTGATGCGCGGGATGTCATAGGGGCAGTTGGCGGCAAAGGATTCCTTGTTGGGCTCCTTGGCCGTGAGGCTGGTGTAGATGACGGCTCCGGTCTCCTGGTCGTGGACGATGGAGCCGGGCACGGTCATGGCGTCGATGCACGGCGGCTCGACGCAGTGGCGGCACTGCTCGGGATAGAACAGCCACTGAAGCTTGCCGTTGGTCTCCACTTCGCTGAAGCGGACCAGTTTGAGGGTGACGCCGGAGAGGTCCTTGGGGTTCTGGCGGGAGCCCCAGTTCACGGTCTTTTCGGCGGGGAGTTTCTTCCACTGCTTGCAGGCAACCTGGCAACCCCGGCAGGCCGTACACTTGGTCAGGTCGATGAAGAAGGTCTTACTCATTTCATTCCTCCTTTACGCCTTGCGGACGTTGACCATGAAGGCCTTGGTTTCGGGGATGCCGGTGTTGGGATCGCCCACGGACGGGGTCAGGATGTTGGCGGAATCGCCGCCGTCCTTGGGCCATGTCCAGCCGTAGTGCCAGGGCAGGCCCACCTGATGGATGACCGTTCCCTGGACATCAAAGGGCTTGAACCGCTTGGTGACCATGGCCTTGGCCCAGACTGAGCCGCGCACGCTCTCGACGATGACCTTTTCGCCGTTGGTGATGCCCCGCAGCGCGGCCAGTTCTTCGCTCATTTCCACGAACATCTGGGGCTCCATTTCCACCAGCCATTCCTGGTTGCGGGTCATGAGGCCGGTCTGCCAGTGTTCGGTGACGCGATAGGTGGTGCCCACGAAGGGGTACCTGGGATCGCACACGGCTTTGTCCTCGTCGGCGTAGGAGATGGCCGTGGGGTTGTGCAGGGTGGTGGAGAACGGGTGTGAGTTCACCGGGCACTCCAGCGGCTCGTAGTATTCCGGGAGCGGGCCGTCCGCACGGCCGGGGCCGTAGAGCTGGCCGAAGCCGAACCTGGTCATGATGAAGGGGTGCCGCTCGCCGGGGGCCCAGCCGCCGTCGGGCACATCGCCCACCCATTTCTTGGTTATCGCGTCCCACTGGATGAGGGGAAGCTCCGGGTTCCAGGGCTTGCCCGTCGGGTCCACGGAGGCGCGGTTGTAGAGGATGCGCCGGTTGACCGGCCAGCACCACGTGTAGTTGGGGAAGAGGCCGAGCTTTTCCTGCTCCGGGGTCTGGGCGAGGCTGCGCCGTGCGGCCATGTTGCCCTGCTCGGTGTAGGAGTTGCAGTACAGCCAGTTGCCCGAGCAGGTCGAGCCGTCGGCCTGGAGCATGGCGAAGCTGGGCACCTGGGTGCCCTTCTTGTAGACCGTGCCGCCGATCTCCACGTCGCGCGTGAAGTGGCCGTTGATCAGCTTGGCCGTCTTGTGCGGATCGAAGATGCCGTTGGTGGCCCAGCCCTCCAGGTTGAACCGCAGGATGGGCTCGGGGTAGACGCCGCCCTCCTTCTTGTACAGGGCCTGGATCTCGTGCATCAGCTCGTACATCAGGTCGCCATCGGGCTTGAAGCCGTGGGGCGCGTCAGGTCCTTGGTAGCGCCACTGCATCCAGCGGCCGGAGTTGCTGACCGAGCCTTCCTTTTCGATGGAAACGGAGCAGGGCAGGAAGAAGACCTCGGTCTTGATCTTAGAGGGGTCCATGCCCGGGCCTTCCCAGAACGAGCCGGTCTCGTTGGGGAAGATGTTGACGTTCACCAGCCAGTCGAGCCTGGTCAGGGCCTGACGGGTCTTGTGGGTGTTGGCGCCCGAACAGGCGGGGTTCATGCCCCAGGCGAACAGCCCCTTGAACTGGCCCTTGTCCATCTTGTCGAAGAGGTTCAGCCAGGAGTAGACCGACGCCGCAGCCGTATCGAGCTTGGGCAGGTAGTTGAAGGAAACCGCCGGGTCGTCGTCCATCCACATGGATTTGAGCAGCGACGCCGAATACTTCGGGAAGTTTTGCCACCAGTTGGCGGACATGGGGTCGTTGGAGACCGGGGTGAAGGCCTTGTTGTACTCCGCCAGGCTCTGGTGCGCCGCCAAGGGGGTGGCCAGGTAGCCGGGCAGGATGTGGTAGAGCAGGCCGTGGTCCGTGGACCCCTGGACGTTGGCCTCGCCGCGCAGGGCGTTGACGCCGCCGCCCGGGATGCCGATGTTGCCCAGCAGCAGCTGGATGATGGCCATGGCCCGGATGTTCTGCACACCCACGGTGTGCTGGGTCCAGCCCATGGCGTACATGATGGTTCCGGCCTTGTCCTTTTTGCCGGTGGCCGCGTAGGTTTCGTAGAACTTGACGATGTCCGCGCGGGTCATGCCGGAGATGGCCTCGACATTGTCCAGGGTGTAGCGCTCGTAGTGCTTCCTGAGCATCTGGTACACGCAGCGCGGGTCCTGAAGGGTCGGGTCCTTTTTGGGGTTGCCGTTCTCGTCCATGGCAAAGGCCCACTGGGACAGGTCATAGCTTCTGGTCTCGCGGTTGTATCCGGAGAAGATGCCGTTATCAAAGGCGTACTTGTCGCCGACGATGAACGAGGCGTTGGTGTACTCCAGGACGTATTCCTTGAATATCAGGTCGTTGTCCAGGATGTACTTGATCATGCCGCCAAGCACGGCGATGTCTGCACCGGACCGGATGGGGGCGTACATGTCCGCCTTGGCCGAGGTCCTGGTGAAGCGGGGGTCCACATGGATGACGGTGGCACCCTTTTCCTGGGCCTTGGTCACCCATTTGAAGGAGATGGGATGGTTTTCGGCAGCGTTGCTGCCCATTATGAGAATACAGTCACTGTTCTTCAGGTCGATCCAGTGATTGGTCATCGCGCCGCGTCCGAACGACTCTGCCAGAGCCGCAACAGTTGCGCTGTGTCAGATACGTGCCTGGTGCTCTACGTACACCAGGCCGAGGCTGCGGAGCATGGTCGAATAGGCCCAGCACTCCTCGTTGTCGAGGGCGGCCGAGCCAAGGGATGCGATGGTGTCGCACCGGTTGACCGCCTGTCCGCGTGAATTGAGATGGGTGAAGTTCTCGTCGCGCGCCTTCTTGACATTGTGGGCGATCTTTTCCAGCGCCCAGGCAAGGGAGACCTTCTTGAACTTGTTTGCGTAGGGGGCGCGGTAGAGGACCGAATCGGGCCTGCGGTCGTTTTCGGCCAGCTGCCAGATGGATGCGCCCTTGGCACACAGCGCGCCTTCGTTGATCGGGTGGTCCGGGTCGCCTTCGACGTTGACGGCGCGCTTGGTCTTCAGGGACGTGTTGACCACAAGCCCGCAGCCTACGGCGCAGTAGCAGCAGATGCTTGTGGTTTGCTTGCTCCACTTCGGGTCCATGGCCGCCGCCCTGTCGACCGCTTCGGCCTTGGGCGTACAGCCAAGCCCGAGGCCGCCGAAGGCCGTTGCCACGGCCGCCGTGGCGGAGAGCTTGAGGAAGTTCCTTCGATTGGTGTGCATGAGACCTCCTGATGTTGGGTGCGGGTCAGCGCCCGCGAATTTCGCGACACAGCGTCACGAGGAGCGTGTAGCCGCTTGGCCGCGCCACGGCAGAGGGCATGGGCGGCGTCTGCCGGTCCATGTCCATTCCGGGGCGGCGCAGGACCATGGCCCGGGCCGCAGAGCAGACCCCGGTCATGTCGAAACCCAGCCCGACAAAGGGCTGGAGCGCCGCCGCCCTGGCGGCCGCTGTCTGGTTGATTGAATCGCGCATGTGCGCACCTCTCCCTTTTGTAGCTGATATCTCTATAGGACGAGTTCGGAAAAAACCGCAAAGAAATCGGTCTTGCGTGTGGTGTTGCACAGTGGTTTTCCCACGTGCGCAGCGTAGGTGCCCGTATTTATGCGAATTCAATTATGCCACATTTGGCATAGCCTGTTTTCTTTACAAGGATTTCACACCAGCAGGGGGGCGAGCTTGCCGCGAGTCGGCATGCGTCGGCGCGGGGTTCAGTCCAGCGCGGGGACCAGGGCGCAGAGATAGGCGGCCAGCACCGCGGCGATGGGCTGCTCCCGGTTGTTGAAGCGGAACTCAAGCTCCTTGAGGTACAAGGGGAAGCGCTGGCAGGAGATGCCCCTGAACCGCCGGATGCGCTCCAGGGCAAAGGGCCAGAAGTCGTCGCCGCAGGCGTCGATGTGGGGCGGCTCGTCGTAGCGGCGGATGACCTCGTAGGGCAGGGAGTCGTTGCCGCAAAAGAGCAGGGCGTCGTATTCCTTGTAGCGGTCGGTGTAGACCAGGTTGCCGGTGCGGATGAGCTTGAGGTGGAAGTTCATGTGAAAGTGGAAGAGGGTCTCGGCCTGGAATCCCGGCACGAGGTCGATGAAGACCATGGCGTCGCGCCGCAGGATGCCATAGACCGGGATGGTGTCCATGCGCATGTCGCGCGGGCCGCCGGTGAGGCGGTTGCCCTTGATGTAGGAGTCGAGCCCGGTGGCCCGGCCCAGCACCTGGCGGGCGTCGATGGCGTGGGCCACGATGGCGAAGCGGATGGCGGTGAGGGCCTTGTACACGGTATTGTAGGAGAGGCCGAGCCGCTCCTTCATCTGGTGGACGCTGCACTCTTCCACGAACAGGGTGACAAGGCCCAGCCATTCCACGGCGGTCAGGGCGCCGTTGTTTATCCAGCGGCCTGAAAAGGGGTGGAAGGTGTACTTGCAGTCGGCGCAGCGCAGCCGCTCGCCCGAGAGGTCGTAGACCTTGCGATGGCCGCAGCGCGGACAGAAGGGGTCGCCCGTGGGCCAGGCCAGGTCGAGCAGATAGCTCCTGGCCCGGGCCTCGTCGCGCAGCATGGCAGAGAAGTCCCCGGTTGGCTGGTGCGTGTGCGCCACGGCCGGACGTCTGGGGCGCACATCACTTGACCGCACATCACTTGACCGCACATCACTTGACCGCGCATCACTTGACCGTGCATCACTTGACCGCGCATCACTTGACCGCGCATCGCTTGGCCGCGCACCGGGTCTGGTCCGCGCGGCCGGTCCTTGCTTGGTGCCGGGCATTGCGTAATCCATGGCCGCCTCCTGTCTCAGAATCCCCATGCGGACAGCGTGGCCCGCTTGTATCCCTGCCCCGCGGCAACGTAGTCCAGCGCCAGGGAGTCCAGGTCGTCGAGCACAGGCAGCGATACCCGGTCCAGCGCGCGGAAGTCGATGGTCTTGATGTAGGTCTTGCAGCTCTCGCAGACATCGACCCGGAAGCCGGGCTCCTCGTCCACGGTGAAGTAGGTCAGTTTTTTCTGGTCTTCCTCGCCGCAGACGGGACAGGCGATGCGCCGGATGCGGTAGTCGTGGCGACAGAAGGAACAGACCGCGTGGCGGAAGCCCGCCTTCTCCTTGAGGGACGAGATGAGCGGCAGGCTGCCGCAGATGGGACATTCGCCCGAAGGCGCGACCTTGGCCGACGGGAGCCGGGAGGCCAACTGCCCAGCCGCGGCCTCAAGGGATGGCCCCAGGGCGGCGGAGGCGAGAAAGGCCAGGGCCTTGGGTGCGCCAGGCGTGCGCTCGGTCCAGGAGGCGAAAAACGTCGCGTCGTCGCCCAGATAGCGGCGAAACAGTTCCTCGGGGGTCATCTCGCCGCTGTCCAGGGCCTTGCCCACGGTCCGGGCGGCCTGACCCAGCGGCCCCCCGGCCGCGTCGAGCAGCGCAACCAGCTTGCTCAGCAGTTTGGCGGCCTGGGCCGGGTCGTGGGGAAAACACTCGCGCGTGACCAGGGGCACCCCCTGGAGCAGGGCCTCGGCCGGAGGCTGTTCGGCATCGGGGGGCAGCGTCACCTCGGCCTCTGTCCGGGCTTCCAGCTGGAGATGCGCCACTGCGTCCAGCAGATCGATCAGTTCAGAGGAAATGTAGGACTTGCCCCTCAGTTGGGTCAGCTTCCGGTCCAGATTGCGCGTCGCTTTGGCCTTGTCGAATTGCATTGGCGTGTCCTCGCTGGATTATGCATGTTATGGAAAAAACCCTAGGGGCGCGCCACTTGGCTTGCCAATGGTTTGGCACTTGCTCACGATATGGCACAAAAAGTCTGCAATGTCTTTGATTCATGGAAGATAATAATCAAGAAACATGCCTTTTTGGGCATAGTCTTGTGGGGTTCGGCCACAAATTCAGCGGGTTCCGGGATGCGAAAAAAAGTGCGTTTTGAGTGAAAAAAGACAAAAAACACACGGCAGTGTCGAGAAAAAACCGCGCTGCGCTGCGTGTACCAAATACGAGGCAGTGGGGCGTGGTCGTCAGAACAGGGTGGTCAGCACCTCGACCTCGTCGCCCGCGAGCATGGCCTCGCCGCCGGGCATGACGGCCACGCCGTTGGCCAGCCCCGTGGCGAGCATGGGGGGGGTGGTCTTGCCTGCCAGCACCGAGGCGCGCAGGTGCGCGCCGTCGCGCCCAAGGATGCAGGGGGCCAGCCACTCGCCGCCCGGCCGGGTGGACAGGGGGGCGTCGAGGCGGGCAGTGACGGCTGCGGGGTCGGTCAGGCCGCGCAAACGGCGTACCAGGGGCAGGACAACGGCGTGGAAGCAGGCAAAGACCGCAGTGGGCGGGCCGGGCAGCCCGATGAGCAGGGTGGCCTCGCGGCGGGCGGCAAACATGTTGCGCCCGGGCCGGATGTCCAGGGAGTTGAAGAGGGTCTCGAACCCGGTCCGGCGCGCCCCGGCGCGGGCGAAATCGCGCTCGCTGCGGCCCGTGCCGCCGGTGGTGAGCACGAGTTCCGGCAGGTCCTCGGCCGCGAGCAGGGCCGTCAGCCGCTCCTCGTCGTCGGGCAGCACCCCGGTCTCAATGGCACCAAGGCCGCACCGGGCCAGCAGGCCCGAGGTCAGGACCAGATTGTCGGCCGGGAAGCGGGCCAGTGGGTGCGTCGGATCGCCATGCTTGGCATGGGTCGGGTCGGACAGTTCGCTGCCCAGAGCCACGACCCTGGCGCGCGGCGCGGGGTGGACCCATGCGCTGGCAACCTGGGTGCGCAGCATCACGGCCACGGCCTGGGGCGTGATCTCCCGGCCTTGGGAGACAAAGACATCGCCGCGTGCGATCTCGCCGCCAGCGGCGCGCACGAACCAGCCGGGCCGCACCGGGGCGCGTACCTCGATGCATTCCGCATCGCCATGGGTCGGGCGGGGGGCGTGCCCGCCGCCGTGGGCGACGTCCTCCTCGGCCACGACCGCGTCCGCGCCGGGCGGGAGCATGCCGCCGGTCAGTACCCGGGCGGCCGTGCCCGGCTCCACGGGGCGCAGGGCGTCGGACTCGGCGCGCACGGTGTGGGTGACACGCAGAACCACCGGCCTGCCTGTGGTCGCGGCCGCGATGTCGGCCGCGCGCAGGGCGTACCCGTCGCGCACCGAGCTGGCCCGCTCGGGCACGTCGCATGCGGCGGCCACGTCGGCGGCGGCCACGAGGCCCGCGCACTCCATGGGAGCCATGGCCGTGGGCGTGGTCGGCCGGGCCGCGTCGATCAGCCGCCCGATGGCCCGGGCGCGGGAGATGGGGCCGTCCTTGGTGCTTAGAATCCCACTATCCGTCCGTTGTCGTTGTAGACCCAGAAGCTGTCGTCCTTGGCGTTGCCCACCAGGGTGATGCCGGTCTTGCGCGCCAGCTCCACCGAAAAATTGGTGGCCACGGCCGTGGAGACCAGGATGGGCACGCCGATGCGCACCACCTTGAGCAGAATCTCCGAGGCCACGCGCCCGGTGGACACGATCATCTTGTCGGCCACGGCCACGTTGTCCAGGAAGCACTGGCCGCAGAGCATGTCAATGGCATTGTGCCGCCCGATGTCCTCGCGGAAGAGGAGCATCTCATCCGGTGTGCACAGGGATGAATTGTGGCATCCGCGCGTGTGGTTGTAAAGGGTGGAGCGTTCGTGCAGCTCGCGGACCAGGGCCAGGATCTGCTCGGGCGTGACCCGGATGTCGCCCCCGAGGCGCCGCTTGGACACGGTCTGCACGTTGCGGCCGAAGTTGGTGCCCTTGCCGCAGCCCGAGGTGATGGAGCGCTCCATGATCCGGTTCTCCCAGGGATCGTGGCAGGTCTCCACCTCGGCCACAAGGCGCTGGTCGTCCCGGCGCACGGTCAGGTCCGTGATCTGGTCCGGGTTGGTGATGAAGGCGTCGGACTTGAGAAAGCCCACGGCGAGATATTCCGGGTGCTTGGCGGTGCACAGCAGGGTGACCACCTCGCGGCCGTTGAGCATGATGGTCAGGGGCACCTCGCGGATGGAGGCGATGGGCCTGCGCGTGAACCCCTGGCGGTATTCGTGGATGTCGAAGTTTTGTGAGTCCATGGTCCGCTCCCTGCCGGTTCGCGGGCGGCCCGTCCGGCGTGGCATTTTTGGTCAGTCTCCTGTATACTGCCCATTGGCGCGGCGGCGCAAAGAAGCGTCTTTTCCCCCTGCTCTCACACTACGAGGTGGTTCCCATGTCCGTTCCCGTATTGTGCATCGTCGGCAAGAAGAAATCAGGCAAGACGACCCTCATCGAGGGGCTGCTGCCAGAGCTGGCCGCCCTGGGCCTGAGCGTGGGCACGGTCAAGCACGATGCCCACAGCTTCGAGATGGACCGCGAGGGCAAGGATTCCTGGCGGCATCGGCAGGCCGGGGCGGCCACGGTTGCCGTGTCCTCGCCGACCCGGGTGGCGGTGATCAAATCCGTGGACCGGGAGATGTCGCTGGCCGAACTGGCCGAGACCTTTTTCGCCGACCGGCAGCTAGTGCTGGCCGAAGGCTTTTTCCGCTCGGACATGCCCAAGATCGAGGTGTTCCGCGCCGAGGCCCACGCCGAGCCCCTGTGCGATAAGGACAACGCCGACGAGAAGCGCTTGATGGCCATGGTCACGGATGATCCGGCCGACGCGGGCGTGCCGGTCTTTGCCCTGAACGACGCGGCCGGGCTGGCAGAGTGGATCGCTCGGCGTTTCCACGGCTGGGTGCGCAGCGGCCTGTGGAGCGCGGACAGGCTGGGAGAAAGAGTGTGCAAGGCGGCTGGCCGGAGAACCTCGCGGCGCTAAAACGCCCCTTCTTCGGCCATCTGCCGGGCCAGGGCCAGGTCCTCGGGGCGGTTGACGTTGAGAAACGAGATCAGGTCAGGGTCGCCGGGAACCAATGCAGCCACCGGCACCTCTCGGACCTTCACCCGGTGGAAGAAATCGATGATCTTGAAATTCCCGTTTTCCAGCTGGCGGGCGATGTGGGGCAGACAGCGGCGGGAGTAGACCGCGGTCAGCGGCTCGCGGTAGCCGTCCTCCTTGAGGGGCAGGACCACGTCATCGTCCGGCTCCACATGGGCCAGCAGGCGGCGCACCAGCCCGGCCCGCAGAAAGGGTGCGTCGCAGGCCGCGAAAAAACCGTGGTCAGTGGTCATGGCCGCGAGTCCGGCGTGGATGCCGGTCAGGGAGCTGCGCGCTTCGAAGCGGTCCAGGGCCACGGGCAGCCCCAGCCGGGCAAAGGGTTCTGCCTCGCGGGCCGCGATGAGCACCTGCGCGAAGATGGGCCGGTACACGGCCAAGAGCCGCTCGATGATGGGCCTGCCGCCGATGTCGAGAAACGCCTTGGCCACAGAGCCCATGCGCGTGCCCAGCCCGCCCGCCAGGATCACGCCCGTGATCGCGGCGCAGGGGATGTCCGCGACGCGGGCAGTCGTGTCGGCCCCGATGTCGTCGGGAGTTTCGGTCTTATGCATGTCCCCACGGTACGCCAGGCCCGGGCCGATGAAAAGGGGAACCGCCGATTTTGTCCGGCCCGCCAAGGGTAGGCAACGGGAGCGCGGGCGTGTATGGTCCGGCCATGACCTCGTTTCTGAAGATCGCGTCAATTCTGGCCGTGATGTATCTTTGTCTGGCCGCCTGGGTCTATCTTACCCAGCGCAGGCTGCTCTATTTCCCCACCCGCAGCGTGGTCGCCACCCCGGCCGACGCCGGGCTGGCCTTTGAGGACGTGCTGCTGGTCAACGGGCTGGGCACCGAGCTGCACGGCTGGTGGCTGCCCCATCCCAAGGCCCGGTTCACCCTGCTTTTCTGCCACGGCAACGGCGGCAACATCTCGCACCGGCTTGAGTCGCTGCGCATCTTCCACGACCTTGGCCTCTCGGTGCTCATCTTCGACTACTCGGGCTATGGCCGCAGCCAGGGCGAGCCGTCCGAGACCGCCACCCGGGCCGATGCCCGCGCCGCCTGGGACTGGCTCTTCGAGCGGGGTGTCGAGCCCGGCTCTGTGATTGTTTTTGGCCGCTCCCTTGGCGGGGCCGTGGCCGCGGGGCTGGCCGCGCAGGTGGTCGCGCAGGGCGCGGCTCCGGCCGGGCTGATTGTCGAATCCACCTTCACCTCGGTGCCGGACATGGGCGCGCGCCTCTACCCCTGGCTGCCCGTGCGCCTCCTCGCCCGCGACCGATACGACGCGGCCGAGGCCCTGACCGGACTGCGGATTCCGGCCCTCTTCGTCCATTCGCCGGCCGACGAGATCGTGCCCCACGCCCTGGGCCGCGCCCTGTTCGAGGGCTACCAGGGGCCCAAATCCTTCCTCGCCCTGCGTGGCGGGCACAACGACGGCTTCCTGCTCTCCGGCCGCGACTATACCGACGGACTGGCCCGGTTCCTGGACAGCCTTTCCGGTCCTGGAGCTCCCTTGTCCGCCCCGGACCCGGCCAGGGCGGAAAATCCTGCCTGATTTTTGGGACCGTGTTTCGGCAACATCAAGAAATGAAAAGAAAAATGCGATTGTGCATGCCTCTTGCTGTGGTCGAACCACGCTGCAAGGAGGGACACGCATGCATCGAATAGACCTGTCGCCGGGGTTTGAGCCCCGCATAGACCAACTCTCCAAGAAGATACGGGACCTGCGCGATTCGCGTCAGTCGAGCGAGGGGCTTGACGCCGCCCTGAACGTGGTGGAGCGTAACGGCGGGCGGCGCGAGGCCATGGAGGCCGCAGCGAGCCTGAACGGCTTGAGCGATGCGTTGTCCGCGCAAGGCGCGCATCTGCACGGCCTGGACCCCAGCCGGGTGGCCGACCTCATCAGCGACCCCTTTGCCGACGAGTAGGCCCGGCTCACTGGCTGCCCGCATCGCCTGGAGCGGAGATTTACGAACAGCCTGGTCAGCTTGGCCGGGTCTTTGTTCTTGCCTTTGCGTAGCAATTGCAATATGCTGTTTTAATTGCCTCTTGTTTCGTCCGCCTGTCTTCGGGCGGTGACATGCTCCTCCGTATTCCCCTGACGCGTTTTTATCTCCTGCACTGCCCGGCGGTTGCGCTTTGCGAGCCGTTTTTTCGGCCAGACCCCCTTGCCATGATTTTTGGACAGGCGTATATTGCAGTCAAAGGCAGAGGCCCCTTCGAGAGCGAAGGCATCACAGCAACGGCAACGGAGGGTGGAGGGAAATAGACACCGATTTCTTCCAGAACACATGTGGCGAATCGAGTCGCCCTGTCTCTAGAAAGAGCACCGTGCGCCAGACCCAACGTATCAGGTCGTCATACAGACACAATTTGAAATGACGGTCCAGATACACCCGGATAACCCGGAATGGCGCACTTTGCTTGGGCCATTCGCCCCTTCCTGTCCCGTCATTTTCCCTTTTCCCGACCACCAATGCAACGCGCCGAAATCGTCTCGTTCCCTCTTTACATCCGCCGCCGGATGCTTATCTATTGATTGCAAGGGAGGCCCACTGGCAGCCCATGAGATAGACGGAAGAACCCAAGCGGAGGATAAAGGCGATATCACCCTCAAAAGCCATAAATCAGCGAAACGAGTCGCAACACATCACCAAACAGTGACGTGCGCATGAACCCCCCGGACCGAGAGCAAATCGGTCGGAGGCCAGCCGGGCAAACCGGCCAGCGCACTTCTTTTTTGCCTTTTTCCCGCCCCGGGCGCGGCAGTCCGCCGTGTCACCACTCCCCATCATTTCCTCTTTCGACCCTCTCCCCCTGCCTCTCACGGCCCGGCCCGCGTTCACGGGTCACAGCCGCCGCGACGATTCCGGCCGCAGGGGGCGGCAGCCCGCCAGGGCCGTGTCCAGCTCGGCCAGGGCCGCGTCCCGGCCCGAGGGCAGCCGGACTTTGAGGGGCAGGTAGTTGGAGGCGTGGTTGGCCAGGAACAGGCCGCGCGTGAGGGTCAGGTGGGCGAGCATCTCGCGGATTTCGGCCAGCATGCCGGTGGCGTCGGGCAGGACGAACTCGCCCCGGGCGTGCCTGTCGTAAAGCGGCGTTCCCGGCACGAGCATTAGGCTCAGGGCGCCGATCTGGTCCGGGTCCATGGCGCTCAGCGCCAGCCCGGTGGCCCGGGCGTGCTCCATGGAGCGCTCGACCCCGCCCAGGCCGTTGATGACCGTGACGTTGAGCTTGAACCCCGCCTGCCGGGCGCGGATGCCCTGCTCCACGATGGCCGCGCTGTCGCCGTTCTTGTCCATGGCGGCCAGGATGGTGTCGTCGCCCGATTCAAGCCCCATGTAGACCATGGCGATGCCTGCCTCGCGCAGCTCTGCCAGCTGGGCGTCGCTCTTCAGGCGCAGGCTCTTGGAGCTGGCATAGGTGGAGACCCGCGTGACCCAGGGCAGCTCGCGACGGATGGCGTCCAGGATGTCCAGCAGCCGGGCCTGGGGCATGACCAGGGCGTCGCCGTCGCACAGGAACACGCGGCGCTGGCGGCGGCAGTGGCGAGCGGCAAAGGTGATGTCCCGGGCCACTGTCTCGCGGTCCTTGATGCCGAACCGTTTGCCCTGGTATGCGCCGCAGAAGGCGCATTTGCCGTGGGAGCAGCCCAGCGTCACCTGGAGCAGGATGCTGTCCGCCTCGCTGGGCGGGCGAATGATGGTTCCCTGATAGTCCATGCCGCTTTCTACCATCCCCGCGCCGGATTGAAAACAGCCTCGAATCGGGCAAAGGCATCGGGTGAATGGGAAAATACCATTGACCTGTCCCGTGGGGTTCTCTACGGTTGCAGAGTGGACCATCTGTGCGCGGCGGTCCCCGGCATGCCTCGTCGAAACCGGAAATGTGAACGGGATAAGGATCATGGCGCTTCCCCCGAGGCCGGCAAGGCCCACCTCATATGTCTCCATGGACGAGACCTCCAGGGCGCTGCTCGAGTCGTCCATGGAGTCGTCGCTGGTCATCGACGTGAGCGGCTATGTGCTGGCCGCCAACCTCATGGCCGCCAAGCTTTTTGGCATGGAAACGCCCGGGGAGCTTGAGCAGGCCAATATCTACGACCTGCTCCCGCGCGATTCGGCGGACTCGCGCCGGGCGCGCATCAGCGAGGCCATCGAGGCCGTGCGCTCCCTGCGCTTCGAGGAGGAGGTCAGCGGCCGCTCGCTGGTCCATTCCATCGTGCCGGTGACCAACCCCTGGGGCGAGGTGACGCGGCTGGCCATCAACACCCTGGACCTGACCGAGCTGCACCGCACCGACGAGGACCTGCGCCGCGAGCAGCAGCGTCAGATATTCTTCATGGAGTCCCTGCCCGGCATCGTCTACCACCTGTATCCGGACCAGTCCATCCGCTACGCCAACCGCTATTTCCGCAAGTATTTCGGCAGCCCCAAGGGCAAGAAATGCGCCGAAGCCCTCAACTGCGCCAACAGCTCCTGCGAAGGGTGTCCGCCCATGGAGTCCATGGAATCGGACCGCACCCAGGAATGGGACTGGACCGACGCCCGGGGGCGCACCTTCCACCTCCAGTGCAGCCCCATGACCGATTCGGCCGGGGAGCGCATGATCATGGTCCTTGGCATCGACATCACGGACCGCAAGCGGGCCGAGGACGCCCTCAAGATCGCCCACGACAAGTCCGAGGACAAGGTCCGCCGCCGCACCCGCGAACTGGAGCGGGCCAACGCGGAGCTGACCAGCAAGTCCACCCGGCTGGTGGCCGCCATGAAGAAAGCCGATGCCGCCACCCGGGCCAAGTCCGCCTTCCTGGCCAACATGAGCCACGAGATCCGCACCCCGCTCAACGCGGTGCTGGGCATGGCCGAGCTGGCCCTGCGCGTGGAGGACCCGTCCCGCAAAAACGAGTGCCTGGGGCGCGTGCTCGAAGCGGGCACCTCGCTGCTCACGGTCATCAACGACATCCTCGACTTCTCCAAGATCGAGGCGCGCAAGCTGCCCCTGGAGCGCATCGACTTCGACATCCGCGAGGTGCTGCGCACGGCGCTGGACATGCACCGTCTGCACGCCGCGGACAAGGGGCTGACCCTGGTGGCCGAGGTGGGCGACGACGTGCCCCTGGCCATTGTCGGCGATCCCGGCAGGCTGCGGCAGGTGCTGGTCAACCTGGTGGCCAACGCGGTCAAGTTCACCGAGGCTGGCGGCGTCACGGTGCGCATCGGCGTGGCTCCGGGCGGGGTGGATACCGCCCCGGGCAGCCCGCTGACCCTCGAATTCGCCGTGGCGGACACGGGTATCGGCATTCCGAAGAAAAAGCGGCGTGCCATCTTCAAATCGTTTCTCCAGGCCGACGACTCCATCACCCGCAAGCACGGCGGCACCGGCCTGGGGCTGGCCATCTGCAAGCTGCTGGTCGAGCTGATGGGCGGCACGCTGGAGGTGGAGAGCGAGGAGGGCCGGGGCAGCACCTTTTTCTTTGCCATAGATTTTTCCGTGGGCGATCCCGAGGCCCTGGAGCAGGACCGCGCCGAGGCCGCCACAGCTGCCCCGAGGCCGGGCCTGCGCGTGCTCCTGGCCGACGACAACGCCCTCAACCGCAGCCTGGCCATGGACCTGCTGGCCGAAAAGGGCTACGAGGCCGTGGCCGTGGAGAACGGAGTCCAGGCCCTGGAGGCGGTCAGGCGCGAGCGGTTCGATCTGGTGCTCATGGACGTGCAGATGCCCGTTATGGACGGCATCACCGCCACCCGGGCCATCCGCGATCCCGGCTCGGGCGCCCTGGACTCGGAGGTGCCCATCGTGGCCCTCACCGCCCACGCCCTCAAGGGCGACCGCGAGCGGTTCCTGGCTGCGGGCATGAACGATTACATCGCCAAGCCCATCCGTATCGACGCCTTTTACGCCACCGTGGCCGGGGCCGTGAACGGCGCTCAGGCCCCCGGGGCTGATTCTGTGGCCGGGGCGGGCGTCGCGGCGGGCGTCGCGGCGGGAGGAAATGACTGTGCCGAGGACCGGCAGGAGGGCAACGGCTGCCCCGCCTTTGACCGGGGAACAGCCCTGGAGATGCTCGGCGGCAACCGCGCCCTGCTCGGGCGCATGGACGCCATCTTCCTGCGCGACACGCCGGGCGAGATGGAGGAACTGGCCGTGGCCCTGGCCGACCAGCGCTGGGACGAGGCGTTGCGGCTGGCCCATTCCATCAAGAGCAGCGCGCGGACCGTGGGCGCGCGCCGGGCCGGGGCCCAGGCCGAGCAGGTGGAGTTCTTCTGTCGCCAGCAGGATCACACCTCCGCGACCAGGGAGTACAAGGCGCTTGAATCCGAGATCCGATCCGCGCTAGAGTTCCTGGCGCGGGAGGCGGCCCCGAAGTGAGAAACGACCATCAACGCAAGGAGCGTGAGGATGAAGACTATACTGGTTGTTGACGACGCCCCCATGATCCGGGAGCTGCTCAGGAGCGTGCTTGAGGCCGAGGGATACGCCGTGGTCGAGGCGGCCGACGGCGAGGAGGCCCTGCGCGTGTACAAGGACAATGCCATCGACCTGAGCATCATTGACATTTTCCTGCCCAAGAAGGGCGGGCTTCAGGTCATGGGCGAGCTGATCAAGTCCGACCGCTCCCGCAAGTTCATCGCCATCTCGGGCGGCGAGGCCTTCAACCCCGAGGCCATCGTCGAGCTGGCCAAGGTCTTTGACGTGGTGGACACCTTCACCAAGCCCATCGACACCCGCAAGCTGCTGGAGGCCGTCAAGAAGGCCCTGGCAGACTAGCCGACACGGCAAAGGGCCGCGCTTCCCCGGAAGCGCGGCCCTTTGACTGCGGGGGTGCGGCCGGTCAGGCCACGTCCACGGTGACGCCCTCGTTGACGTAGAAGAGGACCATGTATTTCTTTTGCAGGGTTTCCACCAGTTGCTCCACGGCGCGGCCGCCCGGGCCTTCCAGGCGGATGTAGGCGTTTCGGGTGCCGGGGTTGCGGATGTCGTAGGCCGTGAACACGCTCGTGAAGTTCAGTCCCATCTCGCGGATGTCGGTGAGCAGTTCGGCCAGGGGGCCGGGCCGGGCTTCGAGCCGGAAGGCGAGTTGGACGCCCGAGCGCAGCGACCCCGCCGCAGCGCACAGGAAGCGCATAACGTCCGCCTGGGTGATGATGCCCACCAGTTGTCCCCCCTCCACCACGGGCAGGCCGCCCACCTTGTGCCTGACCAGGATCTCGGCCACGGCGTTGATGGATGTGTCCGGGGCCACGGTCAGGGGGCCGGGAGTCATGATGTCGCCTGCGGTCAGGGTGTTCAGGCCGCCCTCGCGGCCGTCGGTACAGTCGCCGGGAATGAACTTCGACGGCATGGCGTCGCGGATGTCCCGGTCGGACACGATGCCCACCAGCCGCCCCTCGGCGTCCATCACCGGAAATTGCCGGATATCCTTGCGGCGCAGGATGTCGGCCGCGTCCATGACCGACGAGTTGACACCCAGGGTGACGACGTTTTCCGTCATCCAGTCTCTGACAAGCATTGCAGCCTCCTTTGTTCCCGGCTCCGCGCCCCGGAGGGCACATCATCGCCCAACACTAGTCGGTCATTGGCAAAAATGCAACGGCCAGCCGGGCGGTGTGGCGTGGGCGGCAGGGGCGGCCCCTGGCCCTGGCCGCGATCAGGGACGAAATTCCGACCCCAAGCGTCTGAAAAGCCATTGTTTCCGAGCCCTTTGCTTGCCATGGGCCGCGCAGGGGCGTACACCGGAGAAAAGGGCCGGATTCTCCCTGGCCGGCCCCAGTGGTGCCAGAGCTGGCAAGGACGATGGAAAGGCCCGGACATGCGCGCGCTCAGCCTGATTCTCTCCCTTCTCCTGCACGCGGCCTTCGCGGCGGTGCTGATCCAGACCCTGCACCTGGGTCGTTCGCTGCCGCCCAAGCTCATGGAGCTGGATCTGACCACCATGGCCGAATCCGTGGTCATGCCGATTCCCGCACCAATCCCTGCACCAATTCCCGCGCCACCTCCGGCAGAACCGGAAAGGCAGGAGCCCCAGCCGCAGGTCCTGCCCATGGACAAGACCATCCTCCTGGACGACGCGGCCGCTGCGCCGCCCGCACCTGTTGAATCCGTTGCCCCTGAATCTGCCGTCCCGGCCGAGTCCGAAGCGCCGGAACCGCCCGCGCCCGACGCCATCGACATCAGCCCGGTCAAGACCGCGCCGCCGCCCGAGACGCCGCCCGCGCCCGATGTCCCTCTCGCGCCGCCCTCGTCCGGCACGGAAGGGGAGCGCGACGGCCCGCCCATCCATGTCAGCCGCCACGACGTCCTCGCCCACCGGGGGCACGAGGCGCGCTTCGGCCGGTCCATGATGGCCGAATACTACACCTACGAATCCACGGAATTTTCCGGCCAATTCCGGGCACGCGACGACCGGATCATCTCCATCATCGACGCCCGCGACACCGAGTACGGCCGCTTTCTGATCTATGACTCAAAAAACAAGACTCTGCGCCGTCTCAAGGAGTTCGCCAAATACATCTACACCATCGGCCCCTCGGTCCACGCGGATGAGCCGATCACCGGCACCGTCACCTTCCTGGCCAAGGACGACCGCATCGAGCGTTTCATCCTGATGACCGACGACGACCGCATCGCCCAGTTCCCGGTCAAGGTCCATGTGCGCGAGAGCGATGTGCGCTTCGCGGTGTCCGATGCCGAGCCGGACCCCGGGGCAAGGGCGGGCAGGAAGTCCCAGAAGGAGCCGAAGCCGGAAACACTGGCCGGGCGGACCACCCTGCCGCCCGCCGGCCAGGGGCATCCCGGCGTGGTCCTGACCTATGGCGAGCGCTGCGTGGACAATGGGCTGGTCCAGGGGTTCACCCGTGCCCTGTCCGCCTCGGGGCTGGCCGTGTTCTCCTTCCGTCCGCGCGGCTGCGACGAATCCGGCGGGGCCGCCGCCCACGCCCTGCCCGAGGGGTTGAGCGTGGCCGAGGCTGCGGCCCTGGCCCGGCAGCGGCAGGCGGCGGACACGGCCTCGGCCCTGGCCTACTTTGCCGGGCTTGAGCCGATGGACGCGGCGCGGGTGGGCGTGTGGGGCAACGGCACGGGCGTGGTCCCGACCCTGGCCCTGGCCCTGGGGCAGAGCGCTGTGCGGCCCGCTTTCCTGGTCTGCCTGCTGGACGACAGCGTGGGGCCGGACGGGCTGCCCGGCCGCGACCAGCTGGCCCGGCTGGACATGCCCGTGCTCTGGCTGGTCACCGGGCGCAGTCTGGGCCGCTGGCAATCCTTTGTCTCCACCCTCGAATCCCTGCGCGACGGGCAAGGCCGCGCCTTCACCATTGTCATGGCCCCGCTTCGGGCGAGCCGCGAGGTGCTCGACGCCCGGAGCGATTCCTCGGGCTGGGTCGAGCAGGTGGCCGAGGAGCACGCCCGGCTCGGCGCGTCGTGGATCGCGGGGCTGAATCAGTGACAGCCGAGGGTTGTCGCTCCGGGCCATCTTGCGCGAGTCCGCTTCAACGGCCGATCCGTCTTCCCATCCCCGTGTGAATGGGTTAAGAAAACCTAAAGAAACAAGACCCGATCCGGCCACCCTTGACCCCGAGTGCGCGTGAAGAAACCATCGCAGACCAACCCCCAGGCGGGGCGGGAGATCAATCCCCACCTCTTCGAGCAGGTGCTCAGCACCTCGGGCGTGGCCATGACCATTCGCGACGCGGATCTGCGGCCCATCTTCGCCAACCAGGCGTTCACGGATTTTTACGGCTATTCGCTGGAAGATATCCTGGACGGACGGGCCGAGGACGTCCTGCCCGGAACCGCGCAGGCCCCGCTTGGGGAGACCGTGGCCCCGGTCATGCGCCTTGGCCAAAGCTGGGAAGGGGAATACGTGATCCGCACCGCCGGGGGCAGGCTCTGTCCGGTCTGGGGCCGGTTCGACCCGGTGCTGGACGACTCCGGCCGCCTGACCCACATCATTTCCATCATGCGCGACGCCTCGGTCCGGCTGCGGCTGCGCAACGCCCTGACCCAGAGCGAGCGCCATCTGCGCTTTCTGACCGAGAACACCCGCGACTGCCTCTTCCGCCTGCGTCTGGCCGACAGGCGGTTCGACTATATCAGCCCGGCCGTGGAAAGCATCACCGGCCACCCGCCCCAGGATTTCTACGAGGTGCCCGGCCTCTTCGAGGGGCTCGTGCCGGACGGCTGGGCCGAAGTGCATGCGCTGTGGTGGAACGAGCTGCTTGGCGGAACCTGCCGCCACGAGTACGAATTCCCCATCGTTCACAGGAACGGCTCGGTCCGCTGGATCAACCAGCGCATCACCCTGCACGCCGAACCGGACGGCTCGGCCCCGGCCATCGAGGGTATCCTCTCGGACATAACTGTCCGGCACGAGGCCCAGGAAAAGCTGGCCGTGGCCCAGCACAGCCTCAACTTCATCGCCACCTCCACCAGCGACATCTTCTTCCGCATGGCCATCCCCGACGGAACCTACGACTACCTCAGCCCCTCGGTGGAGCGGTTCTCGGGCTACAGTCTGCGCGAATACGAGTCGCGTCCCCTGTTCGTCCGGGGGGTAATCCACCCGGACTGGCAGGACTATTTCCGCGAGGCGTGGGACGAGATGTGCCGGGGCGTGGTCAGGCCCGAGTATCTGTTCCAGTTCGTCCACAAATCGGGCGAGGTGCGCTGGGCGCGCCAGCGCGTGGTCATGCACCGCGACATTCACGGCAGGCCCATCGCCATTGAAGGCATGGCCAGCGATGCCACCGACTACATGAACACCGTGGAGGCGCTCAAGAAGAGCGAGGCCCGGTTCCGCGCCCTGTTCGAGGACTCGCCCATCTCCCTGTGGGAGGAGGACCTGACGCGGCTCAAGGCCCATTTCGACACCCTGCGGGCGCAGGGCGTGACAGATTTCCGCCGCCACTTCGCAGACCATCCCGAAGACCTGGCCTGCTGCGCCTCCCTGGTGGAGGTGGTGGCCGTGAACAAGGCCACCCTGAACCTGCTCCGGGCCGGGAGCAAGGAGGACCTGCTCGGGCGGCTCGACACGGTCCTGACCGAAAGCTCCATGCGGGCCTTCACCGAGGAGATGATCATCCTTGCCTCGGGCGGATTCGAGTACTGCGGCGAGATCACCCACCGCACCCTGGACGGGGAGATTATCTGGGTCATGGTCCATTTCTCGGTGCCGCCAGAGTACCGGCAGACCCTCGCGCGGGTCATCGTCTCGCTCCAGGACGTCACCCCCAGGAAACGGGCAGAGCAGGCCCTGGCCGAGTCAGAAGAGCGCTACCGCGCCCTGGTGGAGAACGCCCAGGAGGGCGTGGCCGTGATCCGCGACAAGGCCGTTGTCTTCGTCAACCACGCCATGGTCCGCATGCTGGACACCCCGTGCGTCGAATTGAAGAATCGCGACCCCATGGATCTGGTCCATCCCGACGATCAGGTCTGGATGCGTGGCCGGGTGGCCGTCTATCTGGCCGGACGGGGCGATGGGCCCGGCGCGCCCTTTCGCGTGGTGCGGCCCGACGGCACGGCCGTCTGGGTCACCTTGAGCCTCAAGCCCATCCGCTGGAACGGGGCGCGGGCGCGCCTGATCATCCTCACCGACGTCACCGGCCACAAGCTCCTTGAGGCGGAGCTGCGCGCCGCCCACGCCGGAATGGAGAGCCGCGTCAGGCGGCGCACGGCCGAGCTTTCCGAGGCCAACGCCCGGCTGACGGCCGAGGCCGAGGAGCGCAGGCAGGCCCGCGAGCGCATCCTTTCCCTCACCCAGCAGCTCATCCATGCCCAGGAGAACGAGCGCCAGCGCATCGCCCGCGATCTGCACGACAACGTGGCCCAGGATCTCTCCTCCATTGTCCTGAACATGGAGACCCTGTTCGACGGCCTGCCCGAGGTGGACGAGGCGCTTCGGCGGCGCGCCGAACCCGTGGCCGAGGTGGTGCGCGGGGCCATCGCCGCGGTGCGCGAGATCGCCTATGGCCTGCGTCCCCCCGCTCTGGATCAGCTCGGCCTCATCCGCGCCCTCGAGAACCACTGCGCCGAAACCGCCGGACGCACCGGCCTTGAGGTCGGCTTCCAGGCTGCGGGCACCGAGGGCATGGCCCTCGACTTCGACGCCGAGATCAACGTCTACCGCATGGTCCAGGAGGCGCTGAACAACACGGCCCGCCACGCCCGGGCGGACCGCGTCTCGGTGCGTCTGGTGCGCAGCCATCCCGAGCTGCTCATCCGCGTGGAGGACAACGGCCAGGGCTTTGACGTGACCTCGCGCATGGCCGAGGCCGTGGCCGAAAACCGCATGGGATTGCGCAGCATGGAAGAGCGGGCCAGGCTCATCGGCGGCACAGTGGAGATTCAGTCCCTGATCGGGACAGGCACGCGCATCGTCTTTCGCATTCCCCTCGACACCATCAAAAGGAGCGCCCAGGCATGGAACTCATGATCGTGGACGACCATCCCCTGTTCCGGGAAGGACTGAAGACCATCGTCAACCGCGACGACAAGTACACCGTGGTCTGCGAGGCAGGCAACGGCACGGACGGCATCCGGCTGGGCAAGCGGCACCAGCCCGACATCATGTTGGTGGACATCTCCATGCCGGGCAAGAACGGCATCCAGATGATCCGCGAACTGAAGCGGTCGCTGCCCCAGACCCGGTTCATCATCATCTCCATGCACTCGGAGGCGGACTACATTGTCGAGGCCTTCCGGGCGGGTGCGTCCGGCTACCTGATCAAGGAGTCCGCCGCGGGCAGCCTGATGCGGGGGCTCGACACCGTGGCCCGGGGCGAGCTGTTCCTTGACGACGCCCTGTCCCAGGAAGTGGTCTTCCGGCTGATGCAGGCCAAGGACGAGCAGAGCGCCGGGCGCGACCCCTACACCACCCTCACCGCCCGCGAGCAGGAGGTGCTGCGCCTGCTGGCCGAGGGCCTCTCGGCCAAGGAGGTGGCGGCCCAGCTCTTCGTCAGCCCCAAGACCGTGGAGAACCACCGCACCAACCTGATGAAAAAGCTCGGCCTGCACAGCACCGTGGAACTCATCCGCTACGCCGCCCGTCTCGGCCTCATCGACCTCGACACCTGGGCCATCTGATCGGGGGGCTGGGGAGGAAAAAGGGAGGAGTTTTCCCTGTCAGGAAAGAGCGGATTGGCGGGCAGGGCATTCCTCTAGCCAGCCTTGCTCCTGGAGGCGCTCAACAGCCAAGTCAATGTGGTGCTGCTTGAACATCCGGCTCTTTCTCTGGGTCCACTGGCTGATGGCCGTGTGCACTTCAGCGGGATCGACTCTGCAATCCAACTCTTTTGTGATTACCCAGTGAACCGAGGCCAACAACTCCAGGCCGTAGGGGGAATCAAAGCCTTCAATGAGATCAAGGACTCGTTCAATTCGATTTTCAAGACAATTGTCTTTCTTTAGCGTGGAATTGATCGCGGGGAGAGCCGGGTCCGTGAGTCTGAGTTTCACCATGGGGCGATTCTCACCGGCACCCCAGCCGCAGAGGTAGTGCCCGTCCAGTTCACTGATGACATGCCGAAGATTGTCGGCGTAGGGCCCGTAGCACCATTTGACAAAGTTGAGTCGCAAGGGCTCGCCGACAAGTTGAAGGAAATAACTGAGCTTCTGCGTTTCGATAAGGGTAAAGTCCGGGTCGAAGCGCATGGCGGAGTAGCGGGCAAGCACGGCCAGCAGAGCGGCCCGCCCTGGCGTCATGCGTGGCTTCTTGGTCCTGTTGGGCATTGATCGCACGTCGGGCGTGCCTTTTGGGGGGTACAGCCTGACGTCCACTTCGGGAAGCTCGGCAAAGGCTTTTTCGATCAACGCGAGGACATCGGTCCAAGGGAGGCCGCCAAGGCCGCATCCGAGCGGGGGAATGGCTATGGAGCGGATGCCAAGGTGCCGCACCGTATCCACGAGGTCGGCGAGGCCGAGCCTGATGTCCTCGATGGTGCTTTTGGCCTTCCAGTGCCGTTTGGTCGGGAAATTGATGATGTATTTCGTGGTGCCAAGACTGCGGACCTTGGTGACGAACATCGAGCCGGGCCGCACCTGTCCAGCCTCGCAGGCCTTGGCGTACTCCTCGAAATTCTCCGGGAAGGCCTTCTTGAACTGCAGGGCTATGCCCTTGCCCATCACACCAGCGGTATTGACGGTGTTGACCAGCGCTTCGGCGTCTGATTTGAGCAGGTTGCCCTCAGCCAAGAAGATCATCATCCTCCCCTAGAAGTACCAGTGTCGTAATTTTTTGGTAGGCACTGCCTGCCCGTGCTTGGCCAGCACCCCCTGAACATACTCCAGATTGTCATCGCCGTACACCCCAATTCCCTTCACGAGGTTCCACGGGAAAAAGCGATGGACCAGGAATTCAGCCATCCGTCTTTCCATTCTGTCAAGATCCTCGGGTGTGTTGTTCCAATATTCCTCGGACATCAACGGCATGTCAACATTGACATGGATGTGACTTATGTCTTTGTAAAATTCTGCCAAATACAATGCTGCGTTGCGATCCGTGTAGCAATAGTCGCAAACGGCCACCACGTCTTCCACTGTGGTACAGAGATAGATAACCTCGTTTTGAGGATACTCGCATGCAGGGACGGTGCCTTTGTGTATAACATAAAGCATGGGCGATCTGGGGGCGAAATAAAACGGGACATAGTCCGCGACGACACCGTGAGGAGCAACCGTGACATCAAGGTGAGCACGCCTCCCCTTGATGTCACGGTTGCCGACAACGGCATGGCGCTGGGCTGCCATCGCCGAGTCGCACAGCAACCCGCCGCTGGCGAGAATTGATTCCAAATTGCTTTGGTGAGTAAAGTGGTATAGATTAGTCATGGCAACCTCCGATAGTGTAGTTGTCACGATATAAAGCAGCGCCTTTTATTTGTAAAGCTCTATTTCATGATTTGATATTTGATGCAGCGCGGTCTCTCCCGCCATACAGGGCGTAGTAGCCGCTGGGCACCACCACCAGGGTGAAGAGGGTTGAGGCGGCCAGGCCGAAGATGAGAGCCCAGGCCAGGCCGGAAAAGATGGGATCAAGGGTGATGGGCCATGCGCCCAGCGCCGTGGTCAGGGCGGTCAGCAGGATGGGGCGCATGCGCACCGCGCCGGACTGGATGATGGCCTCGCGAAGCGGCTTGCCCGCCGCCAGCTCGGACTGGATGAACTCGATGAGCACCAGCGAGTTGCGGATGACGATGCCACCCAGCGCGATCATCCCGATCATGGAGGTGGCCGTGAAGAAGACCGGGTCCGCGTATCCGCCCACAGTCCCGCCCGCCACCACGTTGAGCAGCCAGAAGCCCGGCAGGATGCCGAGCAGGGTCAGCGGAATGGCCGACATGATCAACAGCGGCATGACAAAGGTGCCCGTCTGGATCACCAGCAGGATGTATATGGCGGCCAGGGCCGCCACGTTGGCCAGCCCCAGGTCGCGGAACACGTCCAGCGTGATCTTCCATTCGCCCTCGCCCGCCCAGTCCACGGTGGTGCCCGGCGGCATGGGGTCGTGGCGCAGCCTGCCCTTGAGGTCGAGGACGGCCTCGCCCGGCGGCACGCCTGCGGTCTCGCCGTAGACGTAGGCCACGCGGCGCAGGTTCTTGTGCAGGATGGGCTGGTCCGCCGCGACCTCGCGGAACGTGCCCAGCTCGGCCAGGGGGACCATGGCCCCGGTGGCGCTCTTCATGGTCAGGTGGTCCAGGGTCTGCGGCCCCACGCGCAGGGACGCGGGCAGGATGACGCGCACGGGCAGGGGCTGGCGCTCGCCCGGGGCGTGGACAAAGGCGGGCTCCTCGCCGCTTAAGGCCAGACGCAGGGTCTGGACCACGTCCGAGGCGGTGATGCCATGCAGGGCCGCCTTCTCTTTGTCGAGAACGAAATCGAGCATGGGCCGGTCCGCTTCGGACGAGTCGTCCACATCCACCACGCCCGGCTCGGTGCGCATCATCTCGCGCAGGTGGGCCGCGCCGTCGAGCAGGGCGGAGTAGGGCAGGTCGGGCCTGCCGTACACCTCGGCGGTCAGGGTGGCCATGACCGGCGGGCCGGGCGGGGTCTCCACCAGCTTGATGAGCGCCCCGTGGCGCGCGGCCACCTCGTCCAGCTGATCGCGCAGGCGCAGGGCGATGGCGTGGCTCTGCTGGTCGCGCTCGGACTTGTCGGTCAGATTGATGCGGATTTCGCCCAGGTGGGGCTCGTCGCGCCAGTAGTAGTGGCGGACCATGCCGTTGAAGTCCATGGGCGAGGGTGAGCCCGCGTAAGTGACCAGGGTGGTGACCTCGGGCACGGTGCGCAGCAGGGCCTCGAAGTCGCGCATCACCCGGTCCGTGCGCTCCAGGGTGGTGCCCTCGGGCATGTCCACCAGCAGTTGCAGCTCATTCTTGTTGTCAAAGGGCAGCATCTTCAGCGGCACCAGCCGCAGGACCACCAGCCCGAGGCACAGCCCCAGCCCGGCCACGATGCCCGCCAGCAGCAGCCGTCGGTTGCGGGGTGCGCCCAGGAAGGGGGTGATGGCCCGGGTGTAGACCGCCAGGAGCCGGGCATTGGGCGCGGGGCCGGAAGCGTCCTTTCCCGGTTCCCCGGCGTTCTGCCCATGGCGGCCGCGCAGGAGCAGCCAGGCCATCCAGGGGACCACGGTCAGGGCGGCCAGGGTTGAGAAGGTCACGGTCAGGGGCACGTTGGCGGCCATGGGGGCCATGTACGGCCCCATCATGCCGGTGATGAAGAAGAGCGGCGTGAAGGAGACGATGATGGCCAGGGTGGACATGATCACCGGGGGCAGCACCTCGCGCACCGCGTCCAGGGTGGCCTGAAGCGAGTTCTTGAGGCCCGCGCGGATGTGGCGCTGGATGTTGTCCACATTGGTGATGGGGTCGTCCACCACCAGACCGAGTGAGAGGATGAGGGCAAAGAGGGTGACGCGGTTGATGGTGTAGCCGAAGAGGTGGTTGACGAACAGGGCCAGGGAAAAGCTCATGGGCACGGCCAGGGCCACCACCAGGGCCTCGCGCCAGCCCAGGGCAAAGGCGAGCAGGGCCACCACCGTGACGATGGCGAAGCCCAGCGACGAGAGCAGTTCGTTGACCTTGGCCTGGGCGGTTTCGCCCTGGTTGCGGGTGACGGTGACGGCCACGCCCCGGGGCAGCACCTCGCGCCGCAGCTCCTCGGCCCGGGCCACCACGGTGTCGGCCACGGTCACGGCGTTGACGCCTTTCTTCTTGCCCACGGCCAGGGTTACAGCCGGGCGCGATGGCTGGGCCGCGTCGAGCCCCAGCCGGGCCAGATAGGCGTCGGAAAAACCGATGCGCGAGTAGTCGGCGGGTTCGCCCGGGCCGTCGCTGATCTCGGCCACGTCGCGCAGGTACACGGGTCTGCCGTCGAACACGCCCACCACCAGCGAGGCCGCGTCGTCGGCCGAGAGCAGGAAGGACTGGCTGACCACCCTGGTGCGCCGGTCGGCGGCCACCACGTCGCCCGCGGTCAGGGCTCGGTCTGCCCCGGCCAGGGCGCGGCGCACCTCAAGGGGCGAGATGTTGAACCCGGTCAGCCGCTCGGGCCGGATCTCCACCCGCACCTCGCGGCTGCGGCCCGAGTGCAGGGTGATGCGCGAGACATCCTCCACCTCGGCCAGCCTGTGGAACATCTCCTCGGCCATGCGCCGCAGGTCGTGGTCCGAATAGAGGGCCTCGTAGCCGTGGTCCGCGTGCAGGGTCAGGGCCACGATGGGTACGTCGTCGATCTCCACGGGCTTGACCACCCAGCCCTCGACGATGGCCGGGGCCAGGTCCACGTTCTTGGCGATCATGGAGTGCAGCTTGATCAGCGAGTCCTCGCGGTCCTCGCCCACGAAAAAGCGCACGGTCACGGCGGCCATGTCCTTGCGCGAGATGGAGTAGACGTACTCCACGCCGTCGATCTGCCACAGCAGTCGCTCCAGCGGCGTGGTGACGAGCTTTTCCACCTCCTCGGCCGATGCGCCGGGCACGCGCACCACCACATCGGCCATGGGCACCACGATCTGCGGCTCCTCCTCGCGCGGGGTGACGACGATGGCCGCCGCGCCCAGGGCCAGGGAGGCCAGGGCCAGGATCACGGCCATGCGCGAGGTCAGGAAATAGCCGACGATGCTTCCTATGAGGCCGGGGCGGACCGGTTCGGGCTCCGACATCCTAGTCGTCCCCTCCGGCCTTTCCGCCAGCTTCTCCGGCGGCCTCGCCAGCCGGATCGGCCGCGCCGATGCCCAGGGTCTCGCCGCCGGACAGGCCCGAGAGCACCTCCACGAGACCTCCCGGCCGGTCGCCCCCCTGGTCGCCCACTCGGTCGCCGGTCCGCACATGCACCGGCTGCCACGTCTCGCCCTCGCGGACCATGACCGTCTCCAGCTGGCCCACGCGGGTCACGGCCGCCTCGGGCACCAGCACGGCCTCGCGCTGGCCAAGGGGCACGAAGAGGCGGCCGAACATGCCGGGGTAGAGGCCCGGGGCCTCGGGCAGCCGCGCCTTGACCAGGAAGGAGCGCGTCACCGGATCGGCCAGGGGCTCCATCTCGTCCACCACGGCTTCGAGCATTTCGTCTTCGCCCAAGGCCGAGACGGCCACGCGCACGGTGTCGCCCACGCGCACCCGGCCGATGAGTCCTTCGCGGACCATGGCCTCCAGGCGCAGGCTCTCGCCGGTCTGGAGCACCAGCAGCCCCTTGCCAGGGAAGGCGAGGTCGCCCGGCTCGACCAGTCGTCTGGCCACCTCCCCGTCCTCGCTGGCCACGATGGTGGTGTGATCAAGGCCGATCTCGGCCTCCTGCACCACCTCGTCCGCCTCGCGGCTGCGGGCCAGGGCGGTGGCCACGCCCTCCTCGGCCTGCCCCAGGGCGGCCCGGGCCTGAAGGTAGGCGGACTCGGCCTGCTCCACCTCCTCGACCGTGACCACGCGCTGCTCGCCCAGCTGCTTCATGCGTCGGTAGGTGGCCTCTGCCTTGGCAAAGGACGCCTTGGCCGAGGCCAGTCCGTCGCGGGCGTGGGCGATCATGCTCCCGGCGCTTTGGCGGGCCTGGCGGGCCTGATCGAGCCGGGCCTGGGAGGCGCGACCGTCGAGGACCACCAGCGTGTCGCCCGGGGCCACCCTGTCGCCGGGCCGCACCAGCACTTCGAGTACCCGGCCCGTGATCTGGGCCTCGACATTGACGTCGGTCCTGGCCCTGACCGTGCCCACGGCCTCGTGCAGCCGGGGCAGGGTGGTCCGCTCGGCCACGGAGGTTGTCCGGGGAGCATACGCGGCCCGCGTCCCGCCCGAAGGCGCGCGGTCTGAGCCACAGGCCGTCAGCAGGAGCGCGGCCAGCACAATGGAAAGGGTGGCAAGGAGTTGTCTGGGCATGGCCCTGCCATAGCACGGAACCCCGCCCCTTCGCCAGCGCGGAGTGACTCCGTGGCGAAGAAGCGGGGTTCCGCCGTGGGCCATAAGGCCTCAAGTTGCTGGACTGTAGGCTAGAGGAAAAGCGTGCCGATGCGCTCGAAGCGGACGTCGGTGATGGAGCCCCAGGACCAGTAGATGACCAGGGCCTTGCCCACGATCTTCTCGCGCTTGACCGGACCCCACCAGCGGGAGTCGTGGGACGCCTCGCGGTTGTCGCCGAGCATGAAGTACTGCCCCTCGGGCACGGTATAGGGGCCGAAGTTGTCGCGCACCGGCTCCATGGTGTGCTTGGTGTGCCGCACATAGGGCTCGTCCAGGGGCTTGCCGTCGATGAAGACCACCTTGTCGTGGATCTCGATGGTCTCGCCGGGCAGGGCTACCACCCGCTTTATGAAGTCCTTGGTCTCGTCCTCGGGATACTTGAAGACGATGATGTCGCCGCGCTCAGGCTCGCTCACGGCGTAGAGCACCTTGCCGTCGGTGGTGTCCAGAAACACCGTGGAGGGCAGGCGCAGGTCGTAGGCGAACTTGGTGACCAGCAGATGGTCGCCGATCTGGAGGGTTTCGAGCATGGAGCCCGAGGGAATCTTGAACGCCTGGACCACGAAGGCGCGGATGACAAAGGCGAGGAGCAGGGCCACCACGATGGCCTCCACCGTGTCGCGCAACGATTTCAGGGAGCTTTGGGTCATGAATGGATGCCTTGTCGGTGAGTGATGGTTAATCTTCGTCCGCCTTCAGGACGGAGAGGAAGGCCTCCTGGGGAATCTCCACATTGCCCATGCGGCGCATTCGTTTCTTGCCTTCCTTCTGCTTTTCCAGGAGTTTGCGCTTGCGGGATATGTCGCCGCCATAGCACTTGGCCGTGACGTCCTTGCGGAAGGGCGCGTTGCGCTCCCGGGCGATGATCTTGTTGCCGATGGCGGCTTGGATGACCACCTCGAACATCTGGCGCGGGATGGAGCGCTTGAGCTTGAGGGCCAGCGAGCGGCCCGTGCGCGCCGAGTTCTCGCGGTGGACAATGCAGGAGAAGGCGTCCACCGGGTCGCCGTTGATCAGGATGTCGAGCCGCACCAGATCGGCCTGGCGGTAGTCGATGAGTTCGTAATCCAGGCTGGCGTAGCCCCGGGTGGAGGATTTGAGCTTGTCGAAGAAGTCGTACATGACCTCGGCAAAGGGCATCTCATAGGTGATGACCACGCGGGTGGGCGTGATGTAGGCCATGTTCTTCTGGAGGCCGCGCTTTTCCTCGCACAGGGCCAGCACCGAGCCCACGAATTCGTTGGGCACGTGGATTTCCAGGCGCACGAAAGGCTCGCGGATGGCCGCGATCTTGGTGGGATCGGGCAGCTTGCTCGGGTTGTCGATGGTCATGGTCTCGCCGCCCACGGTATCCACCTGGTAGATGACCGAGGGCGCGGTGGTGATCAGCTTGGCCTCGAACTCGCGCTCAAGGCGCTCCTGGATGATCTCGATGTGCAGCAGGCCGAGGAAGCCGCAGCGGAAGCCGAAGCCCAGGGCCTGGGAGGTCTCGGGCTCGAAGCTGAAGGCCGCGTCGTTGAGCTGGAGCTTTTCCAGCGCGTTCTTCAGGGTCTCGTACTCGGACGGCTCGATGGGGTAGAGGCCGGAGAAGACCATGGCCTTGACCGGCTTGAAGCCGGGATAGGGCGCGTCCACCGGGTTGTCGGCCAGGGTGATGGTATCGCCCACCGGGGCGTCGCCCAGCTCCTTCATGGAGGCGCACAGGAAGCCCACCTCGCCCGCGCCCATGGTCTTGATGTCCATGGCCTCGGGCATGAAGGCGCCGAGCCGCGTGACCTCGAAGCGCTTGCCGGTGGAGAAAATCTTGATTGTGTCGCCCTTCTTGATGGTCCCGTCGATGATGCGGAACAGGACCACCACGCCCTGGTAGGAGTCGTACCAGGAGTCGAAGATCAGGGCCTTGAGCGGCGCGTCCGGGTCGCCCTTGGGCGGGGGCAGCAGCTCGACCACGGCGTCGATGACGCGCTGCACGTTGAGCCCGCTCTTGGCCGAGACCATGAGCGGGTTGGAGCAGTCAAGCCCGATGATGTCCTCGATCTCGCGGGCGATGCGCTCCGGTTCGGCGCTGGGCAGGTCGATCTTGTTGAGGACCGGGACGACCTCGAGGTCGTTGTCCAGCGCCAGATAGACGTTGGCCAGGGTCTGGGCCTCCACGCCCTGGGTGGCGTCCACCACCAGCAGCGCGCCCTCGCAGGCGGCCAGGGAGCGGGAGACTTCGTAGGTGAAGTCCACATGGCCGGGCGTGTCGATGAGGTTGAGGATGTATTTCTGCCCGTCGGGCGCGGTGTAGGGAATGCGCACGGTCTGCGCCTTGATGGTGATGCCGCGCTCGCGTTCCAGGTCCATCTTGTCGAGGTACTGGTCCTTTTTGGCGCGGTCGGTGATCATGCCCGTCATCTCGAGGATGCGGTCGGCCAGGGTCGATTTGCCGTGGTCGATGTGCGCAATGATGCTGAAATTGCGGATATTGGCTATCTTGCTCATGTTTTCCGTATCTGTGGTGACGTGTCTCGCCCCGCAGGGCGCGGCCGGGCGGCCGAATGTACCGGAACGTCTTCTACGGCATTTGGGTGGGGTTGTCTAATATATATGGGCGGGGGTGGCGGGCTTGCCATTACCCCGGCTGTGGAGCATATTGAGCATCGGAACAGTGCCCGCAAGGCGGGATTCCCCAAGCGGGGACACAATGGGGCCACCCCCGGAAGCGAGCGACAAAGGAGAGGGACATGATACGGCTGATGGCTATTGCGATTGCGGCGGGCTGGCTTGTTCTGGTGGCGGGGTGCGGCTCTAGCTACCACGCGCGCGACATGAAGCTGCGGTCCACCTTCGTCGATCCCTCCATCCTGGAGAAGGGGACCGGGGATCAGGCGCTCTACCACTACATCAACAAGAAGATCGACATCAACAAATACGACAAGATCCTGCTCGAACCGGTCCTGGTGGCCAAGGACGGCCAACTGGACGCCGAGACGCGTGAAAACTATCAGCGTCTGGCCAACAACGCCTATGCCCTGATGAGTAGGGAGCTTGGGAAGGACTACACCTTGGTCACGAGCCCGGAGCCGGGGACCATGCGGGTGTCCATGGGCATTCTCGACGCCGATCCCTCCAACCCGGTGCGCAATCTGCTCTCATCCCTGACGCCCATAGGCGCGGTCGTTAATCTGGTGACCTATTCGGGCACCGGCAAGCAGTCCGGCGTGGGCGAGGTGTCGGTGGAGATGAAGGTGGTGGACGCCACGACCGGCGAGCTCATGGGCGCGGCGGTGGACCGCCGCGTGGGCGGCTCCAATCCCGACTCGGTGACTGACACATGGTCCGCCGCCAATGCGAGTCTCGAATGGTGGGCCAAGCGCACGCGCTACGTCCTCTGCCTCGCCCGCGCGGGTCTCGGCTGCGAAAAACCCTGAGCTGGCCAACAGGAGTCCGCTTGGCGCGAGGAAGTCAACACACTCCCCGCCAATCTGGGGAGAGTGATGGGGAAAGGGGAGAAGCGAGAAATGCCGATCGTTGCTGTTCGGCATTTTTGTTAATGATGGCGGAAGCGTACAGGAGTCGAACCTGCCTGTGACATCACTGCCACACATTGGTTTTGAAGACCAAGCGCCACACCGGTGACGAAACGCTTCCTTGGTCGGACAGAAGTAGCAAGTTTGGGGCGAGCGGACAAGAAAGAATGTTTTGACCACGGTTTCGACCCGGCGGGCGGGCTGTACTTTTGGGGCGCGGTGACGTATTTGTGGGAGGGTGGCGAGTGCGGGGTCGGCGCGGCCGACTTTGGATGACGCCACGTGGTCAGCATCAGCGGCTTGCGGGCCGCGCAGCACACTGGAGATTGCCATGACTTTTCGCAAAGCTCGATACGCCCTGGCCGGATGCGCGGTCGCCGTTGGTTTCGCCCTGGCCGGTATGGCCGGTGCGTCCGACATGGGACAGACCGTGAAGCAGTCCTGTTCGCGGTGTCACTCGACCAAGCGGATATGCCTCACCGTGGGCGTCAAGAACGACGCCGCCTGGAAGGCCACCGTGGCCCGCATGGTCCAGAAGGGCGCGCAACTGCCCGCCAACCAGATCGACGCGGCAACGGCCTATCTGGCCGGGCTGGCCCCGGGAACCGGCACGGTCTGCGAATAGCCGAGGGCGGAGTCCGCACGGCGCGGTGACGAAAAGGGAGATGTGCCCATGAGTGAGCGTGTTTACGTCTCGGCGGTGGTCACCGCCGGGGACGGGTGCGCCGACGCCCTTGAGCGGGAATTGCGCCGCGTGGTGCCCCTGGTTCGGGCCGAGGCGGGGTGCGTGCGTTACGACCTGCACCGGGCCGACTACGGCCACGTTTTTTTCTTCTACGAAATATGGGAGAGCGAAACGGCCCTGGCCGCCCATGGCACCGCGCCCCACATGGCCGCCCTGCGCCGGGCCACGGCGGAACTAGTGACCGGCCCGGCCGTGATCACCACCTGGCGCGGTGTCGAGGTGGTCTGAGCCAGTCCGGTCGCCCGTCTTTACTTGAGCCGCCGGGCGTGTCAGGCTGGCCCCGGATACTCCTCATGACCAGCGAACCGGCCATAACACCCCTTTCAGACCCCGGCGACGTCATCGACGCCTGGAGCGACCTCGTGCTCTTTGCCGATGCCTCGGGCACGGTTCTGGCCGTGCAGGGCCAGCCCCTGGCCTACCTGCCCGATTCCGGCCGGGCCGGGCAGCCCTTTTGGAGCGCATTGGGCCTGGAAGCCGGGACCCTGGACGAGGCCCTTGAGCGCCATCCGGCCATGACCATCCACGACGTTGCCAGCGCGGGCGGGCGCAACTTCCTGCTGCGGGTCATCCCCCTGGCCGGGGAGGTGGCGCGCCACGGCGGCTTCGTGATCGTGGCCACGGACAACCGGCCCATGAAGAGCCTGTACGAGACCTATGAGGAACGGCTTGAGGACAACATCACGGCCCTGTCCGACTCCATTGCCCTGTTCAACGCGCTTTTTGAAACAGCCAAGGACCCCACCATCCTCACGGACACCGCGGGCGTGGTGCTCTCGGCCAACGTGGCTGCCGGGGCGCGTCTGGGCCAGCCCGGCCGCGAGCTGTCAGGGCGTGATGTGGGCAGCCTGCTGGCGGGCGAGTCGCGCCGCATGATGCGCCGGGCCATGGGCTCGTTGGACCAGGGCGGGGTCTGGGCCGGTCGGGTGGACGGGGCCGATGGCGCGGGCGGCGCCTATCCGGCCGAGGCCACCCTGCGCCGCATCCGGCTGACAGGATACTCATTGTTCCAACTCATTCTGCACGATCTCTCGCCCCAGGTGGAGCTGCGCGCCGACCTGCGCGACCAGAAGGCCGAGGTGGAGAAGATGAACATCGCCCTCAAGCGCGTCATCAAGACCGTGGAGGAGGACCGCCGCGAGATGCGCCAGAGCCTGACCAGCCAGGTGCGCCAGCAGATGCTGCCAGCCCTGGAGCGCATCGCCAGGGCCGAGGCCGCAGACGTGCGCGAGGGCTATCGGGCGGTCATCGAGGAGCGGCTGGCCGACCTGGCTGGCGACGGTCCGGCCCAGGCCGGGAGCATGGCGCAGGATGCCGCCCTCTACCGCCTCTCGCCCAGAGAGATGGAGGTATGCCAACTCATCCAGTTGGGGCGCACCGGCGCGGAGATCGCCGGGTTGCTCAACCTCTCCTTTGAAACGGTCCAGACCCACCGCAAGAACATCCGGCGCAAGCTCGGCCTGCGCGGCAGCCGCACATCGCTCCACGCCTACCTTCGACAGAAGCCCCCCTTGAGCTGACCTTCGGGTATCCCCGAGTACCCGAGACATCCCCGCTTTCCCCCCTTGCCCGGCAGGGCACAATGATGTTTGCTTGGCATGAATGCGGCACAGGTGTCGTGGCGTGCCACGGCAATGCAACTGCACAGCAGCGCCACTGATGCTGGCGATACGGCGAAGGACTGATCGTCATGCTTTCTGCCATTGCATGCCATCCACGGCCAGCTTCATGATCCCACGATCTTGACCAAAGCGCGGCGAGCATCGGGGAGGATCACGCAAGGCATCGCCCGACCGGACACTATTCATCTCATCAAAACACGGGAGCTTTCATGAAAACAATTGTGCGTTTGCTGGTCGCCTCAGCGGCCTCGCTTCTCCTCCTCGGTCTTGTCGCCTGCTCCGATACGGAGAAGGATTCCCTTGAACGCGTCAGGAAGGCTGGTAAAATCAGTTTCGCCATGAGCGGCGGCTACCCTCCCTTCAATTTCTACAGCGAGAACAACGAACTGGTCGGATTCGACGTGGACGTGGCCCGCGAGGTGGCCTCCCGGCTCGGCGTGGGCCTCAAGCCGGTGACCACCGAGTGGAGCGGCATCATCGAGGGCCTGCGTTCCGGCGTGTACGACGGCATTCTGGGCAGCATGGCCGTGACCGAGGACCGGCTCAAGGTGGTCAACTTCTCCATGCCCTACTATTATTCCGGGGCGCAGCTGATGGTCAAAAAGGGCGCGCCGTTCACCGCTCCCGAGGACCTGCGCGGCAAGATCGTGGGCGTGGTCACGGGCACCACCTTTGCCGATGACGCGGCCCGGCTCGGCGTGGGCGAGGTCAAGCTCTACAAGGACGACACCCAGACCCTGACCGAACTGTCGAGCGGCGTGGTGGACGGGGTGATCACCGACCGCGTCGTGGGCGTGAACGCCATGAGTTCCGACAGGTTCGACATTATCCCCCTTGGCGCGCCCCTGCGCAGCGAGGACATTGCCGTGGCCTTCAACAAGAGCGACGATACCCTGCTCGAGGCCGTGGACAAGATCATCAAGACCATGCACGAGGATGGCACCCTGGCGCGGCTGAGCGTCAGGTGGCTCAACGCTGACATCACCTCGAAGTAGACACCGCCCGGCGTGGTCGGGTTCGGCGGCCATCGGTCGCTGATCGATGGCCGCCCGCTGACGACACAACAGACGACACAACGGCCGGGGCGCACCGCCCCGGCCGGTCCCAACCCTCAAGACATCGGACACTGGCATGTATTTCGACTTTGCGGCCCTGCCCAAGTATCTGCCCTATTTTCTTCCGGCGGCCTGGATGACGCTCAAGGTCTCGGCTCTGGGCATCGTGCTGGGCGTGGGCCTGGGGCTGGGCACGGCCTTCATGCGCATCTCCAAGCGGCGGCTGCTCAATCTTCCGGCCCGGGCTTACATCTATGTGGTGCGCGGCACGCCGCTACTGCTCCAGCTCCTGTTCATCTATTTCGGCCTGCGCAGCCTGGCCGGGCTGAGCGCCCTGACCTCGGCCGTGCTCGCCCTGGGCATCCACAACGGCGCGTACATCGCCGAGATCTTCCGGGGGGCCATCGTCTCCATCGCAGACGGGCAGATGGAGGCGGCCCGCAGCCTGGGCATGCCCTATCCCAGGGCCATGATCCGCATCATCCTGCCCCAGGCGCTCAAGCGGGCGGTGCCGTCGCTTGGCAACCAGTTCATCATCGCCCTCAAGGATTCGTCCCTGGCCAGCACCATCACCATCAACGAGTTGCTGCTCAAGTCGCAGCAACTGGCCTCGTCCAATTTCATGATGATGGAGATGCTGTTCATCGCGGCCTTGTTCTATCTGCTCTATACGGCCGTGTTTAGTTGGCTGTTCCGTTCCCTGGAGGCCCGGCTTGATGTCTCGACGCAGTGATCGGAGTCGAAAGCGGCGGCAGCGGAGAATCTTCAAACCACGGGAGGAAGCGGTGCATCAGACACCGGTCATCGAAATACAGGGGCTGAACAAGTGGTTCGGCGAGCATCACGTGCTCAGGGGCATCGACATGGCGGTCATGCCGTCTGACGTGGTCTGCGTCATCGGGGCCAGCGGGTCGGGCAAGAGTACGCTGCTTCGCTGCGTCAACTACCTGGAGACGTACGATCAGGGCGAGATCCGCGTCAGCGGCCAGCTCGTCCACGGCGACGAGCGGTTCATCAACGCCCTGCGTTCGCGGGTGGGCATGGTCTTCCAGCACTTCAACCTGTTCCCGCACATGACCGTGCTCGGCAACGTCACCGAAGGCCCGACCCAGGTGCGCGGCATGCCCAAGGCCAAGGCCCGCGAACTGGGCCGCTACTTCCTGGACAAGGTGGGGCTGGCCGACAAGGAGAGCGTCTATCCCCAGACCCTTTCGGGCGGGCAGAAACAGCGCGTGGCCATTGCCCGCGCCCTGGCCATGGAGCCGGAGGTGATGCTCTTTGACGAGCCCACCTCGGCCCTGGACCCGGAACTGGTGGGCGAGGTGCTGTCCGTCATGCGCCAGTTGGCCGACGACGGCATGACCATGATGGTGGTCACCCACGAGATGGGCTTTGCCCGCGAGGTGGCCGACTCGGTGGCCTTCATGGACGAGGGCGTGATCCTTGAGCAGGACTGCCCGGAGGCTTTTTTCGAAGCCCCGCGGAAGCCCCGCACCCGGGAATTCCTCGGCCGAATATTGTAACCAAGGAGACGATTTGACCATATTCAACGAACATCAGCAGGAAGTGGCCAGGACGCTGCGCGACACGGCCTCCTGGACCGACTGGACCGACTGGAAATGGCAGGTGCGCAATACCGTCAAGAGCGTGGCCGACTTCGAACGCGTGCTGGGCGTGAAGTTTCCCGAGAAGAAGCGGCGCATCTACGAGCGGACCCTGGACAAGTTCCCCATGGCCGTGACCCCGTACTATCTCTCGCTCATCGACGTGGACGACTACGAGAATGATCCGGTCTTTCTCCAGTCCTTCCCCAGCCCCGAGGAACTGAAGATCGGGCGGCACGACATGACCGACCCGCTGCACGAGGACGAGGACAGCCCGGTGCCCGGCATCACCCATCGCTACCCGGACCGGGTGCTCTTCCACGTCAGCAACGTCTGCGCCATGTACTGCCGCCACTGCACGCGCAAGCGCAAGGTGGGCGATGTGGACTCCGTGCCCTCGCGCGAGGCTCTTGAGGCTGGCCTTCAGTACATTCGCGACACCCCCCAGGTGCGTGACGTGCTCCTCTCCGGCGGCGATCCGCTCATGCTCTCGGACGACAAGCTCGACTGGCTGCTGACCCAGCTCGACGCCATCGAGCACGTGGACGTGGTGCGCATCGGCACCAGGACGCCCGTGGTCCTGCCCTACCGCATCACCGAGGATCTGGTGGCCATGCTCGCCAGGCACCATCCGCTGTGGATCAACACCCACTTCAACCATCCGCGCGAGTTGACCGCCTCGTCGCGCCGGGCCGTGCAGCGGCTGGCCGACGCGGGCATCCCCCTGGGCAACCAGTCAGTGCTCCTGGCCGGGGTCAACGACTGCCAGCGGCTCATCCGCACCCTCAATCAGAAGCTGATCAAGAACCGCATCAGGCCCTATTACCTCTACCAGTGCGACCTGTCCGAAGGCTTGACCCATTTCCGCACGCCCATAGGCAAGGGCATCGAGATCATCGAGAGCCTGCGCGGCCACACCAGCGGGTTTTCCGTGCCCACCTATGTGGTGGACGCCCCGGGCGGCGGCGGCAAGATCCCGGTCATGCCCAACTACGTGGTCTCCTGGGGGCCGAACAAGGTCGTGCTGCGCAACTACGAGGGCGTCATCACCACCTACCACGAGCCTGAAAGCTACGAGGCCAACTACTGCGACCGCGAGTGCGCCAAGTGCAACCTCCAGCTCAAGGAGGACGACGCCGAGGAAAAGGCCATCGGCATTGAGAAGCTGCTTTCGGACTGGGACGAGACCAACAGCCTGACCCCGCAGAGTAACGAGCGCATGGGGAGGCGCGACGATGCGGCATGATTCCGTCACCCGGCTGGGCAACTCCCTGGTCCAGCACGGCCCGGCCAATGACCGGGTCTACCTGATGAAGCTCGACCGCGCCGACCTGCCGGGCATCGTGGACGCCATGCACGATCTGGGTCGCGAGCACGGCTATACCAAGCTCTTTGCCAAGGTCCCGGCCGATGCGGCCGACCACTTTGCCCGGCGCGGGTTCGTCAACGAGGCGCGGGTTCCGGGCATGCGCCGGGGCGAGGGCAGCGCCTGCTTCATGAGCCGATACCTGGCCCGCAGGCGCGCCGTGCCCGCCGACCCGGAGCGCATCGCCGATGTCCTGGACGTGGCCGAACGCAAGTCGCGCAAGCCCGTGGTGGCCGCGCCCGGCCCGGCCGTGATCCGCCTGGGGCCAGAGCATGCCGAGGCCCTGGCCGCCCTCTACGGCGCGGTCTTCGAGACCTATCCCTTTCCCATCACCGACCCCGGCTATCTGCGCGAGGCCATGGACTCGGACGTGGCCTTCTTCGGCATTCCGGGCGCAATTCCAGGTAATCCCGCCGGTGACGAAGGGCTGCTGGCCGCAGCCTCGGCCGAAATGGACATGCACTGGAAATGCGCGGAGATGACCGACTTCGCCACCCTGCCGACCATGCGCGGCCAGGGCGCGGCCGGGCGGTTGCTGGCCCACATGGAGGATGCCGTGCGCGGCCGGGGCATCCGCACCACCTATACCATCGCCCGGGCCGCCAGCTACGGCATGAACACGGTCTTTGCACGGGCGGGTTACCGCTACGGCGGCACCCTGCACAACAACACCCAGATCGCCGGGCGGCTGGAGAGCATGAATGTCTGGCATCGACGACTGGCCGCCCGCTGACGGGCTCGCGGTTCTCACCCCGCCGCCCCTCCCTCGAGAGGGGGGTCAATCCGGGGCCAGGGCAGGATACCCGACGGCACATGGCCGAGCACGATGGCCGAGCCACGCAAACGAAAAACGGGTTACAGCGATTGCTGTAACCCGTTGATTCTCCTTGGCGTCCCCAAGGGGATTTGAACTCCTGTTAACGGCGTGAAAGGGTATACTGAAACCCACGGGAGGCCGCTTACTAGGTGATTTCAGCCGCTTGCAAACGACACCAGCGCCACGAAAAACAGGTTTGACACGTATGGAGCCACGGACGAGCCACGGGGAAAGGGTGCTGATCCATACGCCGAAGCGATATCCCGGCCTGTGGCTTGTCTTCGTGCTTCGACACTGTCAAACTGGTTCAGCCCCGTTTTGCCCCTCAACTCAGCCTGACCCTGCGTCAAAAGGGGTGGGGTATTGATCTTTTGAATGGAGATGCTTGAAATAAATACATGAACGGTATACCAGAAGAGTCGTGAGTGGTGGTCAAACCCGTTCTGAAAGAGCATGCAGACAACCCGGACATGGATGAGCGGACGCAAGCCATGGATATGCAAACCAGGCAGAAAAGCATCTATGCGGTGCTCCTTGTCCTTTCCGCGGCGGGCATGCTTTTTTTGTATCCTGCGGTCAATGAGCCGATTGTGCTTTTGCATCGCGCCAAAATGCTTGCCAAAGAGGGACGTTCTTCCGAGTCCGACGCGATGATCGTTCGAGCCGTGAATGAAGGCGCACATCGACCCGATGCCGTGCTTCAGGCGGCGAAATTTTTGTTGGAGAGCGGTCGAGGCAGGCAGGCGTCCTCCCTTTTGGAACAGACCCTCTCGGAGACACGCCCGACCCCGGTCGGATTGGCCGGGCAAATGGCCGGGCTTATGGACTCGTACGGGTACGATGACGAGGCGTTGGCTCTCATGATGCGGGTCAAGCACGAGAGTTTGAGTCGGGGCGAACGGATGCAGCTGGCTGACCTTTTTCGTCGTCAACAGCGTTATGACCAAGCTCTGGCCGAATATGAAAACCTGCTTGCGGAAGACCCGATGGATGCCGAGGCAGCCTTGGCCAGGGTGGAGACGCTGACTTGGGCGAGAGACATGGAAGCCGCTCTGCCGCTGGCCCGCGACTTGGTCCGCGCCCACCCGGATGATCGGGCCGCTCGCCTGGTTCTGGCCCGCATCCTGAGCTGGAGTGGCCGGATAGATGAGGCAGAAACCGAATACAGGCGGCTGCTGGGGGAGGAACAGTGATCAGATTTTTTGCCGTTGCCCTCGTTCTCGTCTTGCTTTTCGTTTGTGACAACACCTTTGCCCAAGTCAATAATCCCGTGCCGACATCCGACAGGCCCACGGCAAGCCAGGATGTCCCGGACTGGCAGGCCCGGCTTGAGCTGGGCGACCTGCTTTCGGGCGCGGGCCGTTTCGACGAGGCTGCGGCCCAGTATCGAAAGGTGCTGGAGCAGCAACCGGAAAACGAGGTTGCGCGTGTCCGTCTGGCCAGGGTTCTGGCCTGGACCGGGAAGAACGAGGAGGCCATTCGTCTTTTTATGGCACTTCCTGATTCGGCCATCACCTCGGACGACAGGATGCTCATTGCCGATCACGCCATTGGCCGCCGCCAATACGACATGGCCATCAGGCAGCTCTCGGCTGTGCTGGCGGAGAACCCCGACAATGACGCCGCGCGGCTGAAACTGGCCGAAGTGTATTCGTGGAGCGACAGGCTGGACGATTCCTTCGAGCAATATGAACGACTGCTGAAACGTCATCCCGAAGACGTGCAAATCAGGCGAAAATATGCCCAGGCGCTATCCTGGGCCGGGCGGAACGAGGATGCCATCCGAGAGCTCAAACGAACGCTGGAGTAGCCTGCGCCAAGGCTTCGCAGGCTGGTGGCTCATGCCACTGGCAGTGACGCTTGCGGCGGTACTCTGGTGTCTTGCGCCGTCACTCGCGCTGGCCGCCAGCCTCGTTTCTCCGCGAAGCGCCATCTCCGATCACGAGGCCCGGCATCTGCTGGCCCGTCTTTACTCCTACTCGGAAGCCACGCTGGTCCAGGCTGAAGCCGAATACCGCCGCCTCGTCGCCCTGACTCCCGCAAACAGCGAACTCTCTCTGGAGCTGGCCGAGGTGCTCCTGCGCCTGGGCCGCGAGGACGAGGCGCAAAAACTCTACCACACCCTAGATCAGAACGACCCACGCGTTGCGGGCGGACTTGGAGACGCTTTCTTTGCTTCCGGGCGCATGGCCGAGGCTGCGGCAGCCTACCAACGCGCCCGCGATGCCGGGTCGCAACGGCCAGACCTCGGCCTGCGCCTGGCCCAGGCCATGGCCTGGTCGGGACAGGCTGAGCGCGCAGCGCCGTTGCTGTCCGAATTGCACGCCCAGCACCCTACGGATGTGGAAATTTCCCTGCTCTACTCGCGAGTCCTCGCCCAGACAGGCGACACCCGGCGTGCCCGAGCCATGCTTGACCAGTTGGCGGCATTGGCTCCGGACAACGCCGCGCTCCTGTATGAACTGGCCGACCTGGAGGCTGCGCAGGGCCACGCCAGTGCGGCACGAAAGTACGCCATGCAGGCGGTGAAAGCGGACGATACGCCGCAGGCGCGGTTGCGGCTGGCGCAGTTCATGAATCTTTGGGGGGCTTTTCAGCAGTCCGCGTCCATCCGGCGGGAGTATCTGGCAACACAGGGACCGGACCCTCAGGTGACTCGCGCCTTGGCCGAAGCGTTGGCCAGCGCCCAGCGATACGAGGAAGCCGAAGGGGTGTTGCGCGTAGAATTGATGGTGAACCCCGATGACACGGCGGCTCGGCTGGCCCTGGCCCGAGTCAAGTTGCAGGAGAAGAACGGGAGGGCGGCTCTGGTGGTGTTGGACCCGCTTGCCAAGGCCGGGAGCGACTCCAGGGTCGAAGCGCTGCGCGCCCAGGCTCTGACGTTGCTTGGAAGATATGCCGAGGCGGCTTCCATTTGGAGACGGCTGGCCCATGACGATCCGGCCACGCTGGTGGAACTGGGCAGAGTCCTTGAACGAGCTGGTGACACGCAAGCCGCGAAAGACGTTTTTGACCGCGCCCATGAACTGGACCCGGAGTACCCGCCTGCCCGCTACCACGCGGTGCTTGCCAGACCCGGCCACGCCCCGGCGATCTTGAGCCGTGAAGTGATTCAAACCGAAACCAAACCTGACGAACTCACACTCTGGGCCGATCTGTTTTCTCGGGATGGATACCATGCAGAGGCCCTCTCCTGTCTTGAGACCGCCCTCAGGCATGACCCCGAGTTCTTCCCGGCGCGCATGGCCCTGGCCGAGAATCTGGCTTATGCCCGACGCTTCGGTGAATCTCTCAAGCTGCTCGACGGGTTGGCAACCGATTTTCCCGACAGCTCCAAGATTCTGCTCACCCGCGCCAGAGTGCTGGCCTGGGATCGGCGCTACGACGAGTCCATTGCCGCCTTCGAGGCCCTGCATGCCGCCGACCCTGCTGACCCTGTGCCGCTGCGGGAGATGGCACGGGCCGCCTTCTGGGACAAGCGTGCCCAACATGCCTCGGAGATATTCGACCGCATGCTCGAACCGCCGGTGGACGAGTTGCTGGCTGAACGGCTAGAGGAGGAAATGGACGCGGGCCGGGGTGACGTCCAGCTAGCGAGAGCCGCAGCCCTTGCGCGTCGAAGCGCTTATGGGGGCGGCATTTTCCTGGCCTATGCCGACCTGTCCGACACCGACGTTGCCCGGACGCATCCCATGATTTTCGCGGAGCTTCTGCCTCTGTATCGCATCCAGCATGCAACAGATCTGGAGCGACGGGCCAAACTGGCGGCCTTCAACCGGCGGTTTGCCCCGGCCATGAACGATCTGACCGCTTTGACCGATCTGCGGCCCGACAACCAGGAGGCGTGGTTCGATCTTGCCCAGACCCAGTGTGCCCTGGGATTGTGCGAGGAAGAGGCCGCCACCTATGAGCGGCTTCTGGAGATCGACCCCCAGCACTCATTGGCCGGGCAGGCACTTGAAAGAAACAAGCGGCGCAGCGCTCCCTGGCTCCGGGCCGGGGTGAACCTCTGGGAAGAGAAGGGGCGCGGCAATCTCGCCAACATGGTCCGGCTGCGCAACGACCTGCAGGTATCCCTGCCGGTGCAATGCAGCCTGCGGCTGGACATGACCGCCCACCGCTGGCAGGAGATGCCGCAAGGCCCAAGCACACAGTACAGCGCCTTGGGCGGGACACTCGGCTTTTCCGGGGTTTTTAACGAATGGTTCAGCGGTCAGGCGTCATGGACGGCCAAGCGCTTTGGCGCCGCCGACCCCAAGGATACCGATCAATACCGCACACGGTTGGAGCTGAACCTGCGCAATGCTGCCCGGTTGGGCTTCGGCTATGAGCGCGTGGACGAAGTGGCGAACCGCTTTGCTCTGCTCAAGGGCACGCAGTCGGACCACTTTCTTGTCGATGCGCGCGTCCCTGCCGGACGACGATTGGATGTGGAGGCCAGCGCCCGACACATCGAGTACAGCGACAGCAATTCGGGCGAAGCGGCCCACTTGGCCGTGGGCTACGCGCTGACAGACCATCCACGCATGTTCAAGGTCATCCTGCGCGGGGATTACCGGCATACCAGGCACCACAGCCAGGAGATCGACACCGCAGGGACATTGACCGACATCATCCACCCCTACTGGACGCCGCAGGGGTATCTGGCTGGTTCGGCCACGCTTGAGTGGTATGCGGATCTGGCGGACGACTTCTTCTGCGGGGCGAAACAACATTTCGTGGATGTCAGACTCACGGGTGCCACGGGCTCGGACGCCAACAATTCCATTCAGCTGGAAGCGGAGTGGGTGTTGGATATTACCGACCACTGGGGCATCGAGGCGCGTGGCCTGATGCATCGCTCGCCGGAATGGAACGCCAATGGATTCTGGACCGGAGTTCGCTATGGATTCTAGGGCCGCTCCGGGCGCAAGGCCAAAAGGAGTGATGGCCACCACCTCCTTCTCCCTCCTGCTGGGGGCGGCCATGGTCTGCATCTTTCTGTATCTCATGGTGCGGACATCCCTCTTCATCGTCGCGGACTACCACTGGACCGAGAAGTGGCTGGCCATGGCCCTGCTCATGGCCGAGACCTTCACCATGCTCCACGCCTTCGGCTACTTCCTGAACATATTCCATGTGCTGCACAGTCCGAAGCAGGAGCGGCGCATCGCCATGGACCGCGTTCCGCCCCTGCGCAGCTATCCGCCGGTCGCCATCATCGTCGCCTCCTACCACGAGCCGTTGGAAGTGATCGAGGACACCCTGACCTGTTTCTACAACCTGAACTACCCAAACAAGCACATCTATTTCCTGGACGACACCCGCTACGACAAGCCCGGTCAGGATCTGACCGACTATCGCTCCAGCGTGGACGAGTTGTGCGAGCGCATCGGCGTCAACCTGTTCCGCCGTCCCTGGCGCGGAGCCAAGGCCGGGGTGATCAACGACTTCCTGCACTATCTGCACGGCGACCCGCCGGAAGGGTTCACCCTGACCAGCTTCGAGGACGAGCCCTCTGCCCTGGACGAGAAGTACATCATCGTGTTCGACGCGGACATGAACCCGCTGCCCGATTTTGTGGAACCGCTCGTGGCCTTCATGGAGGACAACCCCACCCTGGCCTTCATTCAGACCCCGCAGTACTATACCAACTTCGAGTTCAACCGGGTGGCCCGCGCTGCCGGTCTCCAGCAGGCGGTGTTCTACGAGTACATCTGCGAGGGCAAGAGCCTGCAGGACGCCATGTTTTGCTGCGGCACCAACGTCATCTTCAACAGGCAGGCGCTGTGGGACGTGGGCGGATTCGAGGAATCCAGCGTCACCGAGGATTTCGCCACCTCTCTCAAGTTCCATGAGCGGGGATGGTCCTCGGCCTACCTCAACAAGGTCTGCGCCTTTGGCATGGGACCGGAGGATCTGGGCGGGTACTTCAAGCAGCAGTTCCGCTGGGCGCTTGGCACGGTGGGGCTGTTCCGCACCATCGTGGGGGCCTTTTTCCGCAACCCGCGGCGCATGAGTGCGGCCAAGTGGTGGGAGTACTTCCTTTCGGGCACGCACTATTTCGTGGGGTGGGTGCTTTTCGTCATGATGCTCTGCCCGGTGCTGTTCCTCTTCTTCAATGTGCCCAGCTACTTTGCCAGACCGGAGATATATTTCCTGTTTTTCGTGCCCTACATCCTGCTGACCCTGTCACTGTTTCTGTTTTCCATGAGCCAGCGACGCTACTCGTTCAGGGAGTTGGCACAAGGAATCCTACTCCAGGCATTGTGTTTTCCCGTATACATGAAGGCGTCCCTGCTTGGCATACTCGGCTTTCGCGGCACGTTTGGCATCACGCCCAAGGCCGGAGCCACCTCGCTGCCCCTTCGCGGGCTGTGGATGCAGATACTTCTGGCCTTGGCCTGTTTTTCCGCCGTGTGGTGGGGTGGATTGAGGTTTTGGTATGAAGGGGTCACTCCTTTGGCCCTGCTTACCAACTCCTTCTGGTGTTTCTATCACTTTCTGCTTCTCTCCTCCATCTTCTGGTTCAATTACCCGGAGGAGAAACGGCCATGATTCTGAAGACTTGCCCTCGCCTTACAGGCCTCGTTCGGGACGTGGCGGCGCTGCTGGTCGTCCTTGCCGTGATGACCGGCTGCCAGCCGCCCCCGCCTCCTGGGTTTGGCCTGGCCCTTCACGGCCAGCCTTCATCCGAGGCCATTGAAAATGTACACGAGGTCTTCGGCTGGCCCATTACACTGGTCGTCTTCTTCGTGCACTGGCCAAGGGAAAGCCAGCCTGAGTTTCCCGATGAAGGGATCCAGGCAATCCAGGACGCTGGAGCTGTCCCAGTCATCACCTGGGAACCCATGACGGTTGATGGCGAGAAGGAAACCGCAATTGCCGCCCGCGAGATTCTTGATGGCCACTGGGACGAATACATCGACGCCTTTGCCGTGTCGGCCCGGGACAGCGGCGGGCGCATCATCCTGCGTTTTGCCCATGAAATGAATCTAATGCGCTATCACTGGGGCGGGGACAGAAGCGAATACGGCCCGGAAAGCCCTGCCAGATATCGTGCCATGTTCCGGCATATCCGCGACCGATTTCGCCTCCACGGGGCCGACAACGTGCTTTTCGCGTTCTGTCCCAATGCTGAATCCCTGCCGCACCCCGTGCGCGACGGCGCGGACTGGAACACTGCCAGCTCCTACTATCCGGGCGACGACGCCGTGGACGTGCTGGGCATGGACGGCTACAACTGGGGCACGACCTTTACCATGCAGGAGCATGGCTGGGACAGTCGATTCATGGCCTTTGCCGAGATATTCTCTCCGCTGTACGAGGAACTGCGCGCCCTGGCCCCGCACAAGCCGGTGGTGGTCTTCGAGACCGCCACCGTTGCCGAAGGGGGCGACAAGACGGCCTGGATCGAAGACGCTGTAAACACGGCCAGGAACTGGGGCCTTGCCGGGCTGTGCTGGTTCGACGCGGACAAGGAACAGGATTGGCGGCTGGAGAGCTGTGTCACTCCGGCCCGGTTGCGTCCCCTGGCCGGGATGTTTGCGTCCCATGCGGGTGCCCTCGCCCTGCCATCCAGGGAGGGACGGCCATGACCCAGGCATCCGATTCCCGGCAGTTCAAGCGGCTCGGCATCGCCTCGGTGGTGCTGCCTTTTATCGGGTTGCGCACAAGCGATTTTCAGTCATTCCAGTACATGCTCGCGGATGTGAGTCAGGGCGGGGTGGGCATTTCCATTCCCCGTTGGCTGGCCAGCCGTGAGCGGCTGCATATGCACGACGAGATCAACCTGCATGTGCCCTTTTCCATGGACGGCACCACCCTGACCGTCGGCTCTGTAGTCCGCGAGCGGTGGCACGGCGATGACGATGAACAGAGAATCGGTCTGCAACTGACAGGGGGCGGGCCGGATAAATATGGTGTGTTCCTGGAGATAGGCAGCCGTGAAATCGCCATTGATCTTGGCGGGATGAGAACATTGGAGAACATTCTGCTGCGCGTGATCAAGGACTCCGTGCTGCTCAAGCGCGGCGTCCTCATCTACTTGCGCCACCTCTCGTCGTACTTCTCGCGTCTGGGCGAGTTTTCACCCGAGGAATACCGTTTCTTCCGGGAGACGATCCTGGGCGACATCGACCAGCGTGTGCGTGAAAACATGGGCTATCTCGAATCGCTCCAGCAGGCATGCCTTGATCGGCCCAAGGCCGGGTTCGAAACCCTTGACCTTGAGGAACTGCGCCGGGCCATGGAGCCGGAGTTGTACATGGACCTGTTCCGCACAGCGCTGGGCGACGACACTGCGGCGCTCTATCTGCGAGCCATAAAAGATTTGGAGGGCAGGCTCTTCTCCAACTACAACACCATGGTCATGCTCTACATAGGCACACTGTAGGTGCTCACTTCAATCCTTTGTGGCTCTTTGTCATTCGCAGCACGTTGCGCCCGTCGACACGCTCGACCCGGACATCGTCCATGACCTCGCGGATGAGATACAGGCCCCGCCCCCCGGCGCCCTCCCGGACGTCCGCCTCGGACGGCAGGCAGGCGCACTTAAGCAGGCAAGGATCGAGAGACCGCCCGGTGTCGGACACCTCCACAATCAATCTTTCTGGATCAATGCTGACCTGAAGCCCGATTTCGTGCTCCGGCTCACCCCCATAGGCGTGGCGCATGGAATTGGTGGCCGCCTCGCTCACGGCCAGCTCCACATGATACTTTTCCTCGTCATCCAGCTTCACCCCCTGCAACAGTCCCCGTATGGCCAGACACGCCAAACGCACGGCCTCGGCCCGGCTCGGAATGGAGAGAGCGATCGAATGCATGTCAGCTTCCTTTTTCATTGAGCGCAGCCAGCGCTTCTTCCGTGGATGCGAAGATGCGGAACACGCCCTGATCGAGCCGGGTCAGCGTAAAGAGCTTGCGCACCTTGACGGAAAGGGACGCCAACACGATGTCCCCCTCGCCGCCCAGTGTCTTGAGGCAGCTCATGAGGGCTGCCAGCCCCGTGGAGTCCATGAAGTCCACTGCCGAAAGATCAATGATGAATGAGCGGTGGCCGTCGTTGACCATATCCACAAAGCGGCTCTTGAGCAGGCCAGAATTGGCGGCGTCCACCCTCTCTTCCACGGGCCGCAGAATCGTCGTCTTCCCCATCATGCGTTCTTCCATGCGCCTCTCCTTGTTCAGTCGTCGTTGAACTTGATGCAGACCAGAGAGATGTCATCTTCAGGCTCCACACCTTGGCCAAAACGGTCCAGCTCCCGCCGCAGTTCCTCCAGAATGGCGTCCGGCTCCAGGTGGACGGAGGCCATCAGCGCGTCTTCCAAACGGGTTGCCCCGAATTGCTGGCCGGCGGAGTTGGCGTGCTCGGTGCATCCATCGGTATACAGCAGGAGAACGTCATCTTCCCTGACCTCGGTTCGCTGGGAAACGAACGGCACCGGCTCACCCAGGCCTATCACCGTTCCGCCCGCCGACAGCTGGATGATCGGATGTCCTGGCCGTGCCAGGATCGGAGGCGGGTGACCGGCCCCAGAGGAGGTTATGATTCGCGAAGCCGGATCGAAAACCATGTAGAACATGGTGCAGAACCGGTCGAAACGGTCCAGAGGAATGGCTCGGTCCACCCTGCGCAAGACCTCGTCCGGCTCAAGAGGGCCGTGTTCGTCCTGCACAAACTCCGACCCCGGCTGCATGATCTGGGAAACGGAAACCGTGACCATGGCCGCTGCCGGGCCATGCCCGCTCACGTCGATGAGATAGAGTCCGATCCTTCCGCCAGGCAGGGGCAGGATGTTGAAAACATCACCGCCCACATGATCGCTGGGCAGAAAGAGCCAGTCCATGGCGAACCCCCGCGCGGTTGGGGCTTTCTGCGGGAGCAGACTGAGTTGTATCTGGGCTGCGGCGGCCATGTCCTCGTCCAGTGCGCGCTGCTTCTCCGTCAGGGCCTCGTTCGCCAGCACCAATGCCTGCTCGGCCTTCTTGCGTTCGGTTATATCGCGCATGATGCCGGTGAAGAAGTGCTGTGTTTCGGTCCGTACCTCGCTCACAGCGATTTCCAACGGGAAGGCGATGCCATTGCGGTGCCGACCCGGAACCTCTCGGCCGCTCACGTTGATGACCGAGGATTCGCCGGTGGCCAGGTATTTTTCGAGATACCTGTCGTGCTCGGTTCGAGGTGGCTCGTCCATGAGCATATTCACCTTGCGTCCCACGATCTCTTCCGGCGCGTAGCCAAAAAGCGCCGCCCCGGCCTTGTTGACCGTAGTGATGAATCCCCTGGTGTCCATGGTGAAGATACCGTCCACGGCAGCGTTCACGATGCCGTCGAGTCTCGCCCGATTGTATTCGCGTTCCCGCAGCGCCTTGTTGCGCTCGGTCACATCCACCGCAATGCCGAGATAACCCGTTGTGGTCATTCCGCTGCGGATCGGGGTCACTACAAGCTCCATGTCGAGGGTTGAGCCGTCTTTGCGCACAAAGGTCCATTCGCGGCTTTCAAACCCGCTCTGCCGGGCCGATTCGACGAACACGCCAAACCCGGCCACCTCACGGCCCAAAGCCTTGGTCAACTCTCGTCCCCGCTTCTGCACTTCTTCAGGCAGATGAAAAGCCTCAGGCGTATGCAATCCGATCAAGTCCTTGGCCGCATAGCCCAGCAGGTTCTCCGCTCCGGGATTGAACATGGTTATGGTCCCGTGGGGATCGGTCGCAATGATCGCTATCTGGGTCGCGGCTTTCAACACGCTTTCGAGTTTTGCATTGGCCTCGTGAAGCTGGGAGATGACGCGCCTGTTGGACTTGACCAACTCCCCCATTTTCATGACGCTTTCCACAAGCTCCCTGGACTGGCTTTCTTCGTGGTTTCTGGCGCTTACAAGTCGCTCGTGCACCCGGACCAACAGCAGCGAGAACAAAACGATAATGAGGCTCCCGACACCGAAGGAGACGAAAAGGGGACTCCCCAGCGACGCGGCATGCTTCGCCAGTTCGCCGGGCGGCAGGTGTGCTACGAGAACCCAGCGGGTGTCGCCTGACTCCACGCCAGTCAGCAGGGCAGAGTCCTGGCGTGGAGAACGCGTTCCAAGGACTGCCCGCGAGGGGACGATGCTGGTGAAAAGAAAGAGCCCATCATTGGTGGCTACGCGTCCCGATTCGCTCCCGACGATTGATTCCCAGGCATCCGGGCAGGCGTTGCCCATGTTTGCCGATGCTCTTTCGGGCAGCATGAATCCCCATTCCTGATCCCGGGAAGGCCCCTTCAGCCAATATCCTTGACCATTGGTCACCAGAAATTGCCAGCCTTCCTGAATGGGAATCTCGTTCAGCCAGTCAAGAATGGTTGCCCCGCGCAGATTGAATACAAGCACTCCACGACGGATGTTTTCGTCGCTGAAAAGGGGCATGGACAGACGCACCGTGGGGCGAAAAGGCCTCTCGATCTCTTCGTTTTCCACATTCAGGTCGAACCTGGACACATGGATCGCCCCGCGGGGCAGTTGCCTGGCCGCAGCAAAATATTGCCGCTTGGCCTTGCTCTGCAGATCACTGACAGGACGCAAGAAGGAGCGCTCCGCCGGGTCAACCTCGGCCCGGAGCAACTCATCGCCGTTGACCCCGAGAAGTCGGACCTGGAGCAACAGGTCCTTGTCTCGGACCAGGTGCAGGAAGTCGAAACCCAGCAACTCCAACTGGCCGGAGGTGGGGTTATTCAGCCAGGCGTTCATGGTGTGGCTGTGCGCCAGAAAACGCATATCCGAGGCGGCCTCTTCCAGGCGGGACGCGATGAGCGCCGCCTCCACCTCGATCTGCCTCGCTTGGGGTTCCCCAAGGAGCCGCTCCCCATACTCGTAAAGAGCGCTTCCGGTTATACCAAGCACCAGCGCAAAGACAACCACCACAGGCAAAGCCAGTGTCAGTGTTTTTCGAGCGCAGGAAAGAACCGTCTTCTTCATCAAAGTTGTGAAAACTCCTTAGTCGACAGAGCCCTCGTTGAGACGACTTTCAATGCAATATATTTCAGGCAGATAAAGCGCCAAAAAATGTAAAGCCGGGCTGCTCGACAGGTGATGGACATACACTGTTCCCAGGCAAAAGCGCCAATCCGTTCAACCGTGTTGTCTGTGACCGAAGCGGTGTGATTGGCTCTTTGGAAACCTCTGGTGCAACCTGTGCTATTCTGCCGGAAGGGAGCTTCCATCTATTTGTTGAGTTTTATTCGAACCAGAGTGCCTTTTTCTGCCGAAGAAGTCATTGAAATGTGTCCCCCCAGCGCATCGGTCATGAGTTTTGCGGAGAAGTTGCCGAGTCCGGTCCCGGAACGCTTGCCCCTTGAGTAAAATTTTTCAAAGAAATATGGCTTGATATCGGGGGGAACTTCCTGAGCATTGCGGACCTCAATGGTCAGCTTGTCGCCGTCATCCTGACAGTCGAGATGCACGAGATCGTCAGCACCGCCAGCCTCAAGCGCATTCTTGAGCAAATTGGTGACAATGGTCGAAAGAAGCACTTTATCGGTCATGATTGATGTCGAACATGATGTAAAGCGGATGTTGGCCCCCTGGAAAGCAGGACTGTGGAGCAAGGTGCTCATGACGGATTGGAGTAGCTTGTCAATGTCGACGTTCGTGGGGGTGCTTTCAAAAATCCCAGCCTCAAGCTTGTAGAGATCCATCCATCGGTTGAGCATGTCCAACATCCTGGTTGCTGCATCGGTGATTGCACATGCCAGCTCCCTGGCTGAGCCTTCATTTTCCTGTTCCATTATCCTTGAAATGCCGATTATTCCCGAGAGAGGGCTTCGCAGATCGTGATGGGTGATCATTTCGAAGTTCTCTTTGAGGTACTCAAGATTTTTTTCTTCAGTGATGTCCGTGGCAATGCCTGAGATTATTGTTTCGTCGCCCGTGGTATTTGCGCTTATGGAGCGGTCTCGGAGCCACTTCCACTGCCCGTCTTTGGCCTGGATTCGATATTCGAGGCAGAAGTGTCTCCCAGCGGATGTCCCGATCATTGCGTCTCGAAGAAGGGCCTGATCTTGCGAATGGATTTTGCTCATCCAGATATCCGGGATTTCCATGATGGTCTGCGCACTATATCCCAGAATCTCTTCCAGCCGCTTGGAGGCAAAGAGCCAGCCGCGCGTGCTGGAGACGGTGTAAAAGATGTCCGGCGATTGTTCCACGAGCCTAGCGTATCGCTCCTGGGTTTCCCGGTGCTCTCTCTCCCGTTTGCATCTTCGGAGCACTTCCTCAAGCTTGGCAGGTAGAAGCTTGAGATAGCCCGCGCTGACGTCCTTTACCATGTAGTCAAAGAACCCCAGGCGCATGGCTTTGACTGCGATCAGTTCTGATCCCACTCCGGTGAGCAGCACGAGCGGCAGGTCCAGCTTGTGACTCAGGAGCGCCTCGCCCGCTTCAAGACCGTTCATGCCTGGCAGGTTGAAATCGAACACGACGACCT
>NZ_JASTWE010000008.1 GCF_030282845.1 Pseudodesulfovibrio pelocollis | reverse complement strand
GGACATCTCTGGTGGAGTCTGCCCTGGCCGTCCAGCTGCGCTGGCGCAAGCCGTGCCGGGTGTTTGTGGGGTCCATGACGGACCTGTTCCATCCGACCGTGCCGGACGAATGGCTGGACCGGGTGTTTTCTGTCATGGCAGCCACGCCGCACATCACCTACCAGGTGTTGACCAAGCGACCCGAGCGGATGCGGGAGTATTTCGAGGATGTAGCTCAGATTCCCGTGGACAGCGAGCGTGACTTCCGTGTTTGGGACGCATGGCGTGCGGTTTACGGCGAGACCTACGGGCAACAGCCTTGGCCCTTGCCCAACGTCTGGCTGGGCGTCACGGCCGAGAATCAGGCCATGGCCGACGAGCGCATCCCTGCGCTGCTCGATACCCCGGCGGCGGTGCGGTATGTGAGCTATGAGCCTGCCCTGGGTGCGGTGAAGATCAAGCCATTCAGACCGTTCAAGGGTGGATGGTTTGGGCCACAGAACGAAGGGGAATGGCTGAACGTGGTTGAATGCGGCCATAGCCCAGCAAAATATGGGATAAACTGGCTCATCTGCGGCGGCGAGTCCGGCCCAGGGGCGCGGCCCATGCACCCGGAGTGGGCGCGGGGGTTGCGCGATCAGTGCCGGGAGGCCAAGGTGCCGTTCTTTTTCAAGCAGTGGGGGGAATGGGGCGACCTGCCCTACCGGCTCATGGCGGAACAATGCGTGGCCGTCACGCCCGATGGGCAGGTGCATAGCCCGGATGCGGCGGCGTTCAACGGCGAATCGTTGCCCTATGGGGCGGCGATCCGCTGCCGTGTCGGCAAGAAGGCGGCTGGCCGCCTGCTGGACGGGCGGGAGTGGAACGAGTTTCCGGGGGTGCGCCATGGCGGCTAGGCCTATCCTCTTTTCCGGCCCCATGGTGCGGGCGATTCTTGACGGGCGCAAGACGCAGACGCGGCGGGTGATCAAATTGGACATCGCCAGGGCCACCCGGTTTCCCATCGGGAAGAACGTGGTGATGAACATTCGTGACCCGAAGGCGGTTGAGTATGCCCCCTACCAAAAAGGGGACGTCCTTTGGGTGCGCGAGGCTGCCAAGGTTGCCTCTGTCAGTGTGTGTCCACCCAATCCAGGGCTGTCGTGGTGGTCTGTTGACTACCGCGCTGGCGGGGGCATTACCGGCAAGGGGGAGCTGCCCGGGAAAGAGTTCCCCAGGCGCTCCCATCGGGTTGATGGGTCTATAGCTTGGTGTCCCTCCATTCACATGCCCAAGTGGGCGGCCCGCCTGTTCCTGCGCGTCACGGACGTGCGCGTGGAGCTGTTGCAGGACATATCCGAAGAGAATGCAGTAGCAGAAGGGTTGCTCGTTCACACAACCCGCGAGGGAAGCGTCTACCACTGGGACGAAAGCGTCCATTCTGACGATTGGTGGTGCTGGCCGGATACGGCTTTTGAAAAGCTGTGGGACTCCATCAATGCCCAGCGTGGCTATGGCTGGGACGCCAATCCGTGGGTGTGGGTGTACGAGTTTGAGCGGTGCGGTAGGCCGGAGGGGTGGCCGGGGGTGGCGGCGTGACCCATACCCAACTGCTTGACGCCAAGGGCAATGTGCCGGTGCCACCGACTGCTCATGAACTGCGGTGGCAGAGCCGGGTTGAGTCCGGCGAGGCCAAGGCGCGGTATGATGCCCTGGTGCAGCGGCGCGCCATGTCGCTGGATGACAAGATTGCGCTCTCCATGGAGCGGATCGTGGAATTCGGCGAGGCGTTCGACTGGCATGTGGCCAGCTCGTATTCCGGCGGCTTGGACTCCACGGTGATGATCGACATTATTGAACGCGTCCGGCCCGGCCTGCCGCGCGTCTTTTGCAACACCGGCCTGGAGTACCCGGAGATCAACCGGCAGGTGGCCCGGACCGACAATGTGGTGGTCATGCGGCCCAGGATGCCGTTTCATCGGGTGGTCCAGGACAAGGGGTGGCCCATAGCCTCCAAACGCACAGCGCGGGGGCTGAACGTCCTGCGCAACCCCACTGGCAACAACCAGAACATCTATCGCCTCTACGACATCGGCATCAACCGGTTTGGCAAGAAGGTGGCCGGGTTCAAGGTGGCGCAGCAGTGGCGGTTCCTGCTCGATGCCCCGTTCCGAATCTCCGACGAGTGCTGCGGGATCATGAAAAAGGAGCCGATGCACCGCTACGAGCGCGAGACCGGGCGTGTCCAGTTCGTCGGCATCCTGGCCGAGGAGTCCAAAGGGCGTGAAAAAGCCTATGCCGAGCACGGGTGCAACGCCTTTGACCTCAAGTCGCCGCGCTCCTGGCCGCTGGCCTTTTGGACGCGCCAAGACATCCTTGAATACATCCTGCGCTACGGCCTGCGGTATGCCGATGTCTACGGCGACATCGTGGAGACTCCTGACGGCCTGGACACCTCTGGCGTCAAGCGCACGGGCTGCGTGTTCTGCCTGTTTGGCATGCAGATGGAGACCGGGATGAACCGCATCCAGCGGCTGGCGCAGACCCACCCGAAGCTGTGGGACTACTGCATGACCAAGCTGGGCATGGGCGACGTGCTCCAATACATGCGCGACAATGCCCGGCCCGGATTGGCCGCGAAGTTCAACGCGGTGCCGGACATGGCGGATACGCAGCTGCGGCTGCCTGGGGTGGAGGTGGCGGCGTGAAACGGCCCATCATGCGGTATCACGGCGGGAAGTGGAAGCTGGCTCCGTGGATAATCCAGCATTTTCCGGCCCACCGGATATACGTCGAGCCCTTCGGTGGGGCTGCAAGCGTGCTGCTGCAAAAGCCCCGCGTTTACGCCGAGGTCTACAACGACCTGGGCGACGAGGTGGTGAACGTGTTTCGAGTGATGCGTGACCCCGGCAGCGCAGCGGAGCTGAAACGCCAGATCGCTTTGACGCCGTTTGCTGAGGTTGAATTTTTTGCTGCCTACGAACCGGCCGCCGATCCCGTTGAGAGGGCACGGCGGACCATCATCCGCTCGTTCATGGGCTTCGGGTCTGCCTCCTCCAATTCTGCCTACCGGACGGGGTTTCGCGGCAAGTCCTTCCGGTCCGGGACCAGCCCGGCCAACGATTGGCGGAACTACCCTCGCGCTCTGGATTGGTTCTGCGAACGCCTCCAGGGTGTGGCCATACGCAACAAGCCAGCGGCGGGCCTTATTCCGACACTGGATCGCGAGGACGTGCTTTTCTACGTTGACCCGCCATATGTCCGGTCCACCAGGTGCCAGGATTCTAACGGCGATGTCTACGCCCACGAAATGGACGACGAGCAGCACAGGGAACTGGCTGGTGTGCTGCGGGCTGTCAAAGGCAAGGTCGTCCTTTCCGGGTATCGTTGCGACCTTTACGACGATCTGTACGGCGATTGGCGGTCCATCGACAAGGATTGGTTTGCCGATGGGGCGCGCGAGCGCGTTGAAACGCTCTGGTTCAACCCGGCGGCTGCGGAGACGCGGCTGCCGCTGATGGGGGTGATGTGATGGGCGACAAGACAAGAGGTATCTACAAGAAATTCGCCGTGCGCCGGACGGACGGTAGCAGCAGGAAGGGTGGCAAGCACCACAACTGCGAGTATTTCGTGCTCGACCTGACGCACGACCCTCACGCCATACCGGCCATCCGCGCCTATGCGGACTCGTGCCGGGCCGAGTATCCGGCCCTGGCTGGCGACCTGGACAGGATTGTTGATGACATGGCGGGGCAGATGGCATGACCCCCGGCGAGATCGAGCGGCAGGAGTTCCTGATGCGCTCCCGGCCCGGCATTCATTATGGGCGGCTGGTGTGCGCCCGGTGCCAGGGGCATGGCGTGGAGCCCGAGGAGGACAGGGCGTGGGGAGCGCCCGAGGACGAGCCGTGCAAGGCGTGCCACGGGCACCGCGTGATTGAGCGGCGGGTGACAGTCATTGTGGAGGACACGCCGGTGGGCGTGAGGAGGTAAAGACCGTCATGCTTCCCCGTTGGCTCCCCCTCAAGACAGCCGTGGTCTATTCCGGCCTGTCTCACAACACGCTGCGGAAATACGCAGACGAGGGGATCATCCACGCCGACAAGACCGAGGGAGGCCACCGCCGTTTCGACAGGGAATCCATCGACCGATACTTCAACCGGACGGAGAACGAAACACTTGCCCGATTCAAAGAACTGCGCCTATAGACTCAGCATGCGCCTCTACCAGCGACCGTCCGGGCATTGGTATATAGAGTTCAGCCGCAATGACAGGCGGTCGCTCAAGACCAAGGATGAAGCCCAGGCAAAACGCCTCTTCAAGAAGATCAAGCAGGAGGCTCTTGCCGGTCGCCTCGTGCAGCTTGATTGCAGCGGCAACACGACCTTGGGAGCCTTTGCCGATGAATATCTGGCATGGGCCGAGCAGACGCAGAATATCCACACCTACCGCGCAAACAAGAAGGCCCTGGACAAGCTGATCCACTATGCCGGGAAGTCTGTGCGGCTCGGCTCGCTCGGACAGCGCGCCGTGGACGACATGACCGCCGACCTGCTCAAGCAGGGCCGCAAGCCGTCCACGATCAATCACTACATCCGCCACGCCAAGGCCGTGCTGTCCAAGGCCGTTGACTGGAAGATGGTCAAGCACAACCCGCTGCGCCATGTGAAGCAAATCCCCGGCGGCGCGAGTGAGCCGGGGTTCATGGATGCCGCCCAGGCCCGCGACTACATTTCCAAGATCACAGACCCGGACGTGCGCCGCATGGCCGTGGCCTACATCGCATCAGGGGTGCGCCGTTGCGAGTTGCTGGGGCTGGTTTACCCGCGCGACATCGACATGGACGGCAACCGCATCCGGGTCGAGCGGCAGAAGAAACGGCGCAAGGTCGTGCAATGGGTGCCTATGCACCCCATGTTCAAGGCCGTGCTCAAGTCCATGGATTTACGCCCAGGATGCCGCGTGTTCGACAGATGGGGCCACCCCGACACCGTGACCCACAAAATCAAGGAAAGCCTGCGAGAGGCCGGGTACGGGCATCTACATCTGCACTCGCTCCGCCACACTCTGGGGGCCATCCTGGCCATGGCCGGTGAGTCGGAGCGCACCATTGCCGACATGCTCGGCCACGCCCAAACCTCCACAGCCAGCATCTACACCCACGCCACCCAGGACCACCTGCAAAAGGCTCTCACCGCCATCAACTTCGGCATGATCGACCTGAGTCGGGGAAAATAGGTTTTGCGCACAAAATGCACACACCAAGCCCGCAGGCCCCGCCGCAGCGCCATCCCTCTCACTACTGTTAATCACTAGGTTCGCGGTTCAAGTCCGTGCTGGGGAGCCAAGGAAATCAAGGGCTGATATGGTAGACACCGTATCGGCCCTTTTCCGTTTTCCCTCCAGACACGGATGGACCTGCCTTCTCTGCGCTTGCCCATGTTCTCCCAGGCAATGAGTTCCCCGCCACGGGCTGGTTGTTTTCCTCGTTTTGTTGTAGGCTGAACTGTAAAGCATTCACTCACACGAGGGAAGCGGGAAAGAGCCGGTGCCATCGTTCCAGCGGCGCTCCGTCGCCACCCGGGACCGGTTGGTCGGGAATCCCCAGAGGTCGATATGTCAGATAAGCTCGAAACGACTCCCGGCCAAGGTATCAGGCTCTACCGCGATCTGGCGGACTGGTATCAGCTCCTGACCCCGGTGGAGGACTACGCGGAAGAGGCCGCCTTCTACCGGCGTCTCTTCGAGACCCATTGCCAACTACCACCCCGGACCCTGCTCGATCTCGGCAGCGGCGGCGGCCACAATGCAGCCTACTTGAAGGCGACGCTGGCCTGCACTCTCGTCGATCTGGAGCCGGCCATGCTGACGCTCAACCGCCAACTGAACCCGGAGTGCGAACACATTCTGGGCGACATGCGCTCCATCCGTCTCGGGCGCACCTTTGACAACGTCCTGGTGCATGACGCGGTCAGCTACATGACAACGCGAGCCGATCTCGCCAGCACCATCGCTACGGCCTTTGCCCACACCGCCCCGGGCGGAGTCGCCATGTTCGACCCGGATTACGTCTCCGGGACCTTTGAGCCGGGCACCGGAAGCGGCGGCAGCGACGGAAAAGGACGCGCCCTGCGCTTCTTTGAATGGCGATGGATCTCCGACACCGGAAAGGAAATGTACGTGACCGACATGGCCTTCCTCTTGCGCGACGAAGCCGGGGCCGTCGAAGTCATCCACGACCGCCACGTCATGGGCCTGTTCCCGAGGACCGTGTGGCTGGATATGATCGCCGCAGCAGGTTTCGAGCCCATCGCCATCCCCTTTGAGCACAGCTCCCACACCGAGTCCGGGCACGAATTGTTTCTCGGACTGCGGCGTATCCCCGGAAGAAGGATCTGACATGAGCGAACCCTCGCCACGTTTTTGGCCCATCTTTTTCGAGCTTTATGAGTCGCTCCCCAGGCAGGGACCAGGCAACCGCGACTGCGCCGCCAAGGCCATTGCCTTGTGCCACGATCTGCCGCCTGTAGCGGCGGTCCTTGATCTGGGCTGCGGCGTTGGAGGACAGACCCTTCATCTTGCGGAACTCACGTCAGGCAACATCGTGGCCATGGACAGCCATGCTCCGAACATAGATCGACTGCGCGCCACTGTCGCCAAACGCGGACTCGCCGAGCGAATCCGACCTGTGGTGGGAGACATGGCCGATCCCGGGCTTCCTCCCGCAAGTTTCGACCTCGTCTGGTCCGAGGGTGCCCTGTACAATATCGGCATGGACAACGCCCTGGACATATGCAGGCGACTGCTTCGGATCGGCGGCTACCTCGCCTTCACCGATGCCGTCTGGCGCGAGGATGACCCGCCTGCCGAGGTCAAAGCGGGCTTCGAGATGGACTACCCGACCATGGGCCAGGTTCCAGCCATCCTGGCAGCGATCGAGAAACACGGTTTCTCGCTCATCGGCCACTTCGCCTTGCCGGACAAGGCGTGGTGGACTGATTTCTACACCCCCATGGAAACAGGCATCAATAAACTCCGCAGCAAATATGCGGATGACGATGACGCGCTTGCCGTGCTTGCGCAGCTGGCACAAGAGCCTGAAATGCATAGGAAGTATTCCGAATACTACGCCTATGAGTTCTTTGTGGCCCTTCGGAAGGAATGAGGAAACCGCGGAGGACCGGGAAGAAGGAATCTCTCCACTCTTTTTTCCGACATCAGTGAGATTTTTTCTCCGTCATGGTGTAGGTTGCCCTGTAAGGTGACAACACTCGCGAGGGAAAAATGAAAGAATATGACGTGATCGTTCTGGGCGGCGGCCCGGCTGGCGGGGCGGTGGCCGCGCCTCTGGCCGAGGCGGGCAGACGGGTGGCCATGATCGAGGCCACGGCCTTTGGCGGGGTATGTCCCCTGCGCGGCTGCAATCCCAAGAAAGTCCTGCTGGCCGGGGCCGAGGCCGTGCATCTGGCCACGGGCATGCTGGGCAGCGGCCTGACCGGCTCGGCGACCATCGACTGGCCCGCCCTGATGCGCTTCACCCGATCCTTCGTGGACCCGGTGCCCGAAAGGGCGCGGGCGGCCTACGCGGACAAGGACATCGACACCCGCCTGGGCCGGGCCGTGTTCGTCGGCCCCGGCGAGATCGAGGTGGAGGGCGACAGGCTGACCGCACCGGTCATCTGCGTCTGTGTCGGGCTTGAGCCAAGCCCCCTACCCGTGTCCGGGGCCGAGGCCATGCCCGTAAGCGACGACTTCCTGAGCATGCAGACCATGCCGCGCCGGGTCCTGTTCATCGGCGGCGGGTTCATCGCCTTTGAGCTGGCCCATATCGCCCGCCACGCTGGGGCCGAGGTCACCCTCCTCAACCGCAGCGGCCGCGTGCTACGCCGGTTCGACCCGGTGCTGACCGATGCGTTGATCGAGGCGTCCAGGGCTGCGGGCATTGATGTCAGACTGAACGCGCCAGTCAGGTCCGTGGAGCACACCGGCCACGGCTGGCGGATTCGGGCAGGTGAGGACGGCGGAACCGTGTTCGACGCGGACATGGCTATCAACTGCACCGGCCGCCGACCGGCCGTGGACGGGCTAGGCCTCGAAGCAGCCGGAGTGGAGTTCGGCCCGCGCGGCATCAGGGTCAACGACCGGATGCAGAGCGTGTCCAACCCCCATGTCTACGCCGTGGGCGACGTGGCCGATCAGGGAGCGGCCCTGACCCCGGTGGCCACCATCCAGGGACAGGTGGCGGTGGCCAACATCCTCGACCCTGACTCGGCCACAGTGGATTACACGGGCATTCCCAGCGTCTGCTTCACCCTGCCGCCCCTGGCCGGAGTGGGCTTGCTGGAGGATGAGGCGCGTGAGCACGGCCTCGCCTTCACCATCAAGGAGACCGATCTGGCCGCCGCCTTTTCCTGGAAACGGCTCAACGAGCGCTTCGGCCGCGCGCGGGTGCTCATCGACGAGGCGGGCGACCGCATCCTGGGCGCGCACATTCTCGGCCACAACGCCGAGGAGATGATCAACCTCTTCGCCCTGGCGATCCGCAACGAAATCCCCTTGTCCCGGGTCAGGGACACCGTGTGGGCCTACCCCACCTGCGGCTATCAGTTGAAGTACATGGTCTGAGGCGGCTCTGCCGAAACACTGCGCGCCGAGGGGCGGCTCGCGCGGTCCGATAATGCTTGCCGCCCCCATTCGATTCGGATAAAAGCACCCCCTTATGAACACTCTCGCCATGACCACACTTCTCCTCTGCGGCGGCGCCCTCGTCGCCTTCATCCTGATGGCGCGCGGCTCCAAACGGCGCACCACCACCCGCACGAGCATCAACATCGACTTTGACACGGCCAAGGAACGCGAGGACAAGAACCGCTACTTCAGCTGATCCCGCGGGAGAGCGTCCGCCCACTTCCCATTCGTTGTATTTTCTCCAAACCTGGCGTAACAATACGGTTATGAACCGATTGTTCGCCATACTCGCGTTTCTGCTGCCCGCACTCCTGCTCGGCTGTTCCGAGCCTCCGGCCAACAGGTTCCAGGGCTATGTGGAGGGCGAGTTCGTCAACATCGCCTCGCCCCTTGGCGGCACCCTGATCGAGCTTGCGGTGACACGCGGCCAGACGGTCCGAGGCGACACCTCCCTCTTCGCCCTGGAGAGCGGCTTTGAACGCGCCAGCGTGGACGAGGCCAGTCACGGGCTCAAGCGCGCCCAGGACAATCTGCGCGACCAGGAGACCGGCCAGCGGCCATCCGAGATCGCGGCCATCGAGGCCCGGCTCAGGCAGGCCCGGTCCGCCGCCACCCTGGCCAGGACCGAATACGACCGCAGGGTGCGCCTCATCCGCGAGCAGACCATCTCCCAGGAGGAGTTGGACCGGGCAAAAAACGACTTCGACCAGACGACTCATCGTGTCCGCGAGATCAGCGCCGAGCTTGAGACAGCGCGGCTTGGCGCACGCACCGACATGATCCGGGTGGCCGAGGCCGAGGTGCTCCAGGCCCGGGCGGCCCTGGCGCAGGCCCAGTGGAACCTGGACCAGAAAACCCGCGCCGCGCCCGCCGACGCCCTGGTTTTCGACACCCTCTTCCGGCTGGGCGAGTGGGTTCCTGCGGGCCAGCCCGTGGTCTCGCTGCTGCCGCCGGAGAATGTCGAGGTAAGATTCTTCGTACCCGAAACCGTGGTCGGTTCCCTGGCTGTCGGGCAGGAGGCCGTGGTCACCTTCGACGGCGCCGCCGGACCGGTGAGCACCACCATCACCTTCATCTCCCCGTCCGCAGAGTTCACCCCGCCGGTTATCTATTCAAGCCAGAGCCGGGCCAAGCTGGTGTTCATGGTCCGGGCCAGACCGGATGTGGCAGACGCCCCGCTGCTCCACCCGGGCCAGCCCGTGGACGTGACCATCCCGACCCTGCCCGCGACATAATCGGCCAGCGGACCCGCCCATGCCAGCCGAAACCGTCATACAGGTCCGGGGACTGACCAAGTCCTTCAACGGCAAGGTCGTGGTCAACGGGCTGGACATGGAGATCGGCCGGGGCGAGATCTACGGGTTCCTCGGCCCCAACGGATCGGGCAAGACCACTTCCATCCGCATGCTCTGCGGCCTGCTCAGACCCGATTCGGGCAGCGGCACCTGCCTCGGGCACGACATCCTCACCCAGTCCGACCGGATCAAGCCCCACGTGGGCTACATGACCCAGCGATTCAGCCTCTACGAGGACCTGACCGTGCGCGAAAACCTCGAATTCACGGCCCGGGTCTTCAGCCTGGACCGCCCGGCGCATGTGGTGGCGGAATGCATCGAGCGCATGGGGCTCGGCCAGTTCGATGGCCATCTGGCAGGCACCCTGTCTGGCGGATGGAAGCAGCGCCTCTCCCTGGGGGTGAGCACCCTGCACTCTCCGCGGCTGCTGCTCCTCGACGAGCCCACTGCAGGCGTGGACCCCGGTGCCCGGCGCGATTTCTGGGATCAGGTCCACCAACTGGCCGCCCAGGGCATCACCGCCCTCATCAGCACCCACTACATGGACGAGGCCGAGCGCTGCCACCGGCTGGCCTACATCGCCTACGGCGACCTGCTCGCCTCGGGCACGGCGGACGAGTTGGTCAGCGACTCTGGGCTGACCACCTGGAGTGTGACGAGCGACGATCACGACGAACACGGAGCCGACCTGCACGATCTGGCCGCCCGCCTGAAATCCCTCGAAGGCGTGGATCAGGTGGTCCATTTCGGCAACACTCTGCACGTCAGCACCCGCGACCAAAAGATCCTGGAGAACTCGACAGGCGCGCTACGAACCGCGCCCTACCGCTGGACGCGCATCGAGACCAGCCTTGAGGAGGTCTTCATCGACCTCATGAACGGCGCGGGGCGGGGGCGGACATGAGGTGGTTCCACGCCGGACGGTTCGCTGCCATGGTGGGCAAGGAATTCGTGCAGATGCGCCGCGACCGGCTGACCTTCGCCATGATGATCGGCATTCCCCTCATCCAGCTCATCCTCTTCGGCTACGCCATCAACTCCGATCCCCGCCACCTGCCCACCGCCGTGCTCTCGGCCGACAACAGCCGCTACTCCCGCGCCGTGACCACGAGCATGCAGACGAGCACCTTCTTCAACATCACCGTCCACGCGGAGTCGCGGGCCGAGGCCCGGCAGCTGCTGCGCGAGGGGCGGGTCCAGTTCTGCCTGACCATTCCCGAGAATTTCGGGCGCGACCTGGTGCGCGGCCAGCGGCCCGTGCTGCTGCTTGAAGCGGACGCCACAGACCCCACGGCCACGGGCAACGCGGCCGCCGCCTTTCCCGAGATCGTCCGTCGCGCCCTGGCCCGGGAGTTGACCGGCCCCCACGCCGGGCTCAATCAGGGCGAGTCGCCAGTGGACATCCGCATCCACAACGACTTCAACCCCGAGGCCGAGACCCAGTACAACATCGTGCCCGGCCTCATGGGGGTCATCCTGACCCTGACCCTGGTCATGATCACCTCCCTCGCCATCACCCGCGAGTCCGAACGCGGGACCATGGAGCACCTCCTTTCCACGCCCATCCGGCCCCTGGAGGTCATGCTCGGCAAGATCATCCCCTACATCCTGGTGGGCTACATCCAGATGACCCTGATCATCGCGGCCGCCCGCTTTCTCTTCGACGTGCCCATGCACGGCAGCGTTCTGCTGACCTTTGCCCTGTCCATCATCTTCATCGGGGCCAACCTCTCGGTGGGCGTGACCATCTCCACCATGGCCCGCAACCAGTTGCAGGCCGTGCAGATGTCCATCTTCTTTTTCCTGCCCTCGCTGCTGCTCTCGGGATTCATGTTTCCCTTCAGGGGCATGCCCGAGTGGGCGCAGGCCGTGGGCTCGATCCTGCCGCTGACCCACTACCTGCGCCTGATCCGGGGCATCCTGCTCAAGGGCAACGGACTCGCCGAGTCTCTCCACGCCGTCTGGCCCATCCTGCTCTTTTGGCTGGTGGTGGTGGCCCTGGGGCTCAAGCGCTACCGGCGCACCCTCGACTGACCGCAGAGAATAATGTTTACACCATCATATCAATGCATTAACATGATCTTCATGCGTCACTTCTCCAGGGGGCACACCGCCCCATGAATTTTTCGCTCCTGGCCAGCCTCGTCGGCGGGGTGGGCCTCTTTCTCCTCGGCATGGGGCTGATGACCCGGGGGCTGCGCAGCGCCGCCGGACCGGCCCTGCGCACCATCCTCGGCAAATGGACACGCACCCCGTTGCGCGGCCTTGCCTCGGGATTCATGATCACGGCCCTGGTCCAGTCATCAAGCGCGGTGACCGTGGCGGTCATCGGCTTCGTCAATGCGGGGCTGATGACCCTAGCCCAGTCCGTGGGCGTCATCTTCGGCACCAACATCGGCACCACGGTCACGGGCTGGATCGTTGCCGCCGTGGGCGTCAGTGTCGAGGTCAAGGCCATGGCCCTGCCCATGATCGGCATCGGCGTGTTCATGGGCCTTGGCAATGGCCAGTCCCGACGCAAGCACCTGGGCGAGGCGCTGACCGGTTTCGGCCTCTTCTTCCTCGGCATCCAGGTCTTGCAATCCGCCTTCCTCGACGTGGGCAAGGGGCTGGACCTGACCGCCCTGCACCTGGGCTCGGGCATGGACATGCTCGTGTTCACGGCCGTGGGCTTCGGCTTGACCCTGCTCATGCAGAGTTCGAGCGCGGCCATGGCCCTGGTCCTGACGGCGGCCATGACCGGCCTGATCACCCTGGAGAGCGCGGCGGCGGGCGTGGTGGGCACCAACATCGGCACCACCTCCACGGCCATGCTCTCGGTCATCGGCGCGACAGACAACGCCAAGAAGGTCGCGGCGGCCCACATCATCTTCAATCTGGTCACTGGCATCGTGGCCCTGTTCCTCATCCCCCTGCTGGTGGCCACGGTCCGGGCCATCGGGGCCGCCGAGGCCATCTGGATGGGCACCATCCTCGCCCTGTTCCACACCGGCTTCAACCTGCTCGGGGTCATCATCTTCCTGCCGCTGACGCACCGGCTGGTGGCCCTGCTCGATGCCCACATCGGCCGCGAGGAGGGCGAGATGTCGCGCCCCAAATACCTCGACGACAACGTACTCAAGACCCCGACCATGGCCATGGAGGCACTCTTCATGGAGCTTGGCAGGCTGGGCGAAATGACCCGGCTCATGGGGCAGAAGGCACTGGCCGCCAAGTTCCGCTACAAGGACTTCAACCGTGACAAGGCGGCTCAGGAATCGCTGGTTGAGGCCATCCGGGGCTTTTGCGCCAAACTCGGCACCGTGAGCCTGCCTGAGGCAGTGAACGACAAGCTGCCCTGGGCGCTGCGCTCGGCCCAGTATTTCGCCAAGTCGGCCAACATCATGGAAACCATGTCCCACGAGCACGCCCTGCTCGATCACCAACTGCCAGGCGGCGGGTCCACGGCCGCACGCGCCATGCGCCGCGAGGTGCGCGACATTCTCAATGCCGCCCACACCCCCTGCGCGGACGAATACACGGAACTCAAGCCCATGCTGGTGCATCTGAAAACCACCTACGACGTGCTCAAGGAGGAACTGCTCCGGCTCGGCTCCCAGGGACGGTTGGATCTGCCCAGAATGGTGCAGCTGCTCGACTACTACTCAAGCCTGCGCTCCATGTGCGAACAGGCGGTCAAGGGCACGCTGGCGTGGTCCGGCCTGCGCGAGGCGGGCGTTATCTGCCGGACGGCGGACGAGGCCAACGAATACAGCTGGAAAACCCCGGCATGAACTGGTAGCCTTCGGCAACAGCCACTTTCAATGGCCAGCCAAGGAGGCCCGCCTTGCACCAACGACACAAAGCCGTCATCCTTGCCGTCTGCGCCCTGGCCCTGGCAGTTGTCGCCTACCTGCTGCTCTCTCGCGGGTCGGACGGGCCGCAGGTTCGGCAGACCATAAGCCCACCGGCCGAGGAAAACGCCAGCGCCCCCGCCTGGGTCACCACCGGCCAGACGCCCCGGCCCGACTACTCGCCAAGCACGGTCGAAGCCCTCAACGCAACGCAACCCGACGAGGCCGCGCCGCAACCCACGGCCCCCATCGAGATACGCGAGGACACCACGGTCACCCTCTCCTTTGTCCACGCCCTGACCGATTCCCTGCTCGCCGGATTCCATCCGCTGGGCCGTCAGGGAACCCCGGCCAGCACCGTCTCGGTCAAGACCCTCAACATCTTCTTCGGCCGCGAGATGCGCGGGCTGCCCACGGTGGGCGACGACATCGGCGAGTCGCGCAAGGCGGTTCTGGACTACGCCTTCTCGCCGGGCATGATCCGAACCCTTCATGATCTTTACGCCCCGGCCCTGGTGGCCGACCTGACCGACACCGCCCTTCATGAGGAGCGGTCCTACACCGTGGGCGAGACCACGGAACTGCGCACCCTTTCCCCGCAGGAGACCGCGACCATGCTGCGCCTCGTGGCCCAGGACGCGGAACGGACCGCCGCCGCCCTCAGGGGCGTGGGCAACGACCCGGTCATCGTGGAGATGGCTGGCAAATACCTCGGCGCGGTCAGGACTGTCGAACGGGCCAACGCCCGCCTCCAGGCAGCAGTGGACGGCCGAGACGACCCCGCCGAGGCGGGCCAGCGCCTCAAGCAGGCCATCCTCCAGCGCGAACAGGTCAAGGCGTCCATCGTCACCCGGATGCGCGAACACTGCCCCGGCTGCCCGGAGCAGGAACTGTTCTATCTGGCCCAGTGGGCCTACCGCCGCGTCCTTGACGAGCCGGAGAAACGCCTGCCCGCCTTTGGCGCGGCCGCCGACGCCATGGACGACCTGGCCAAGCGCCTGCGCGCCCGATCGGCCGAACTGGAATAGCCAGGCCCCTTGCCCGGGTCAGCCTGACAAGACACCCTCGGGATGGTTGCGTGCGCCTGTCCGCATGCTTATCCTCTCTCCTGAAGCCGTCACCCCCTGCCACAAGGAGCCGTCATGTATTTCAAACAGATACTCACGCCCGGCCTGGGCTGCTTTTCCTATGTCATCGGCTGTCCTGCGGCCCGCGAAATGATCGTGGTGGACCCCAAGCGCGATGTGCAGGACTACCTCGACATCTCCCGCGAGGAAGGCATGCGCATCAGCCGGGTCATCGACACCCATGTCCACGCCGACCACGTCTCGGGCGCGCACGAGTTGCGCTCGCACACCGGCTGCGAGATCATGATGTACGAGACCTCGCCCGTCACCTTCGACTTCACCCCCCTTCGCGAAGGCCAGAAGCTGAAGGTCGGCAAGGCGGGCCTTGAAGTGGTGCATACGCCCGGCCACACGCCCGACGCCCTGTCGCTGCTGGTGACCGACTTCAGCCGGGGCAGGGAACCCTGGCTCATCCTCACCGGCGACGTGCTCTTCGTGGGCGACGCAGGCAGGCCCGACCTTGTGGGCGGGGCCAAACTCGACGAACAGGTGGCCAACCTCTACGATTCCCTCTACGTCAAGCTGGCCAACTACCCGGATCATCTGGAGGTGTTCCCAGCCCACGGCGCGGGCTCCCTGTGCGGCCGGGGCATGAGTTCCAAGCCCAGCTCCACCCTCGGCTTCGAGCGGCGGCACAATCCCGTCCTCGGCTTCAAGGACTTCGAGTCCTTCCATTTCGCCATGAGCCGGGATTTCCCCTCCCGGCCCAAGAGCTTCAGCCACATCATCGGCACCAACGCGGCTGGTGCGCCCCTGCTTGAGCGCTGCCCCGTGGATCTGGCCATGGAACCCGACCGCTTCGAGCAGAAAATGCTGGCAGGCGCGGTGGTCATCGACGTGCGCAACACCGCTTCCTTTGCCGGGTACCACATCCCCGGCTCGGTCAACATCGGCTTTGAGCCGAGCCTGGCCAACTGGGTGGGCATGGTGGTGGAGCCCCGGGCCGATCTGCTCCTGGTGGTGGACTCCATCGAGGACTACGAGCGCATGCGCACCGAACTGCACCGCATCGGTTACGACACCATTCACGGCTACCTCAGGGGCGGCATCTCGTCCTGGGTCTACAGCGGCCGCCCGGTGGACCGTCTGTCCATCGACTCGGCCCAGGAGGTGCAGAACCAGCTGGAACAGGGCAAGCCCCTGAGCCTCGTGGACGTCCGCACCCCGGATGAATTCGCCCGGGGCCGGATACCCGGAGCCAGACACGTTCCCCTCACCGACATCCTCGAAGGCCGGTACACCCTCGACGAGGACGAGCACCACATCATCTACTGCGCCTCGGGCTACCGCTCCAACATCGCGGCCTCCTACCTCCAGCGCCACGGCTTCTGGGACGTCCGCGCCCTGGCCGGCGGCTTCATCGCCTGGAGCCGGGCCGGGTATGCGGTGGAGAGGTAACCACCGGGCTGCCCGGCGCCGTCAAGGAAGCATCGACAGAAATTGCGCCAGCCCCCTACCGGGGAAATCCAGCCGTCTCGATTACCGAAAGGTCCGGGCCGAACCACAGGGCGGCCGTCCCGGGGTATTGCTCGGCCAGGAGCGCGGTGCCCGCCTCAGGCCCCATGATGAAGAGCGCGGTAGCCAGGGCGTCGGCCGTTTCGGCGCTGTCGGCCACCACGGTCACGCCGAAGGATGCCCGGGCGGGCTCCATGGTCGCCGGGTCGATGATATGGTGTCGCATGATGGCCTCGGCAGAAGTCTCGCGGACCACGAACTGCTCGTAGTCGCCGGACCCGCAGACGGCTTGGTTGCGCACGGTGAGGGTTCGATGCACCGCCTCGGCCCGGGGATGGCGGATGCCCACGGTCCAGTCGCGGTCGCCAAAGACGTGAAAATCGCCGCCCGCCTCGACGATGCCCGCCTCGATGCCCTCGGCCCGGAGCAGCCGGACTGCGGCGTCGATGATGGCCCCCTTAGCGATGCCGCCCAGATCAAGGGCCATTCCCTCGCGCTCCAGCCTGATTCGCCCGCCTGCCTCCTCGAACCGCACGAGGCGGTAATCCACCAGCCCACGCCGGGAACGGGCCACGGCCTCGTCCATCATATAATAGAACGGCGAAGTGGTCAGCGCCCCGATGGTGGGGTCGAACGCCCCGCCGCTGGCCCGGGCAAAGTCCACGGCCCGGCGGATGAGGGCTTGGGCGCGCGGGGTCGGCTCGACCCAGTTCTTGCCTGCCGCCCGGTTGATGCGGCCCACCGAGCCCTCGGGATTGCGGTGATCGAAGTCCGCCTGCAACTCGCGCATCAGGGCGATGCAGCGTCTCGCCGCGAGGTCGGCGCTCCTGCGGCTGTCTGTGGCCAAGGTCAGGTTGACCACCGTGCCCATGGCCACGTCCGTGTACCGATGGAGTCCGGGGGGACCGGGATCGACGGACCGGGCCTGAGCATGGATCATGGACGAGCCTGCTCCGGCCAGGACCAGGGCGCACAGCCCGACCAGGGTCAGGGCCGCACCACGGCCGTAGTGCATCCTGTCCATGAGCACACGGGCCAGAAGCGGCAGGCAGCTGAGGAGGCCAATCAAAGCCGCGGCCTGGAATACCGCACCCACCTGATGAGTGGCCTGGATGACCAACCCGCCTAGCAGCGGCCCGAGCACGAAGCCGATGCCCGAGGCCACATGGGCCGCGCCGAACACCCGCCCCTGCCTGGGCGACAACCCCGAGGCCAGGGCCATGGACGCAGGCAGGGACAAGGCCGCGCCAAGCCCCATGACAATGCCGAACAGGGCCAGTTGCCACGGTGCGACACTCGTCCCGATGGCGAAGAGACAGACCGCGCTCACGGTCATGCCCGCCAGGGTGAGGGAGGCCCGACAGCCGTGGCCGAAAAGGCGTGCGGCCACGGGCAGCCCAAGGCACACGGCCAGACTGGGCAGGGCGAAGAGCGCGCCCAAAACAAGACCCTTGTGCCCAAGGACCATCGCAAGGTGGATGGGATAAAACGCCGCGACCAGCCCAAGGCCCAGCGTCCTGCCGCCCACGGCCAGAAGCACGGCGACCCAGTCCCACGGCCCGGTCGGCCCGTCGCGATCAGGCGCGTCCTCTTCCCTGCGCTCCACCCGGCCGCCGGGCATGAACAGCCCCACCACCAGCAAGGCGGCGACCATGCACAGGCCCAGGCCGAAGAGAACCGGCTCGACACGCCTGCCCAGATAGAGCGCACTCCCGACCAGCGGCCCGATGAACATGGCCAGATTGAAGAGCAGCGCGTGGACCGCGAACCAGTGCGACAGCCGCTCGCGCTCGACCATGCCGCCCAGGGCGGCCATGCCCACGGGCCTGAACATGCCCGACGCCACGCCGAGCAGAAACTGGGTCGCGTACAGCGCAGTAAGGGACGGGTGGAGAAAATGAATCAGCGGCGCGCAGACCCCAATGGCCGAGGCGATCAGCAGCGGCCGTCTCGCGCCCTGCCTGTCGGCCCAGGCCCCGGCCAGGGGGGCGGCCAGCAGCCGCACCAGATAGAACCCGGCGAACCCGCTGCCCAGCCACGCGCCGCCGATGCGCGCATCCAGGCTGACCAGGGGCAGGGCAAAGGAGAACAGCCCCACCCCGAGGGTGACGAGGAATCCGCTCGCCAGCACCGGGATCAGGAGGCGTCTTCGCCGGATATGTTCATCAAAGGCCATGCTCATGCGTCGTCCCCGTGAGAATGTCGCAGTGTGATCGCAAACACGGGGTGTTGGCAAGGCATCATGCAGCCGTTTTGCCTCTTGCCTTAGCCCGTTTTCGCGCAACCAAATGGTGAACGGTCTTGTTTGGCCGGGCAACGGCATGGAAAGGCCTTGACCCCTAAGCCGGAAAACGCGAAAAAATATGCTTCGGGTCCTCGACCCTGCGGCGCTCTCCCGGCCCACGCCCGGAAAACCGCATGGCCCCGAATCCGGTCCAATCCAAACCCTCGGAGAATGAACATGCCCAAGAAAATGAAGACAATGGACGGCAACACCGCCGCCGCGCACGTGGCCTACGCCATGACCGAGACGGCCGCCATCTATCCCATCACGCCATCCACGCCCATGGGCGAGATCGCCGACGAGTGGGCAGCGCAAGGGCGCAAGAACATTTTCGGCCAGACGGTCCAGATTCGCCAGATGCAATCCGAGGCAGGCGCGGCGGGCGCGGTACACGGATCCCTGGCGGGCGGCGCCCTGACCTGCACCTTCACCGCATCCCAGGGTCTTTTGCTCATGATCCCGAACATGTACAAAATTTCCGGCGAGCTGCTGCCTGGCGTGTTCCATGTCTCGGCCCGGGCCGTTGCCGCACACGCCCTGTCCATCTTCGGCGATCACCAGGACGTCATGGCCACCCGCCAGACCGGCTTTGCCATGCTCTTCTCCAACTCGGTCCAGGAGATCATGGACCTCTCGCTGGTGGCCCATGTGGCCTCGGTGGAGGCGTCGCTCCCCTTCATGAGCGTGTTTGACGGCTTCCGCACCTCCCACGAGATCCAGAAGATTGCGGTCATCGACTACGAGGACATGAAGCCGCTCCTGAACACGGACAAGCTGGCCGCCTTCCGCGCCCGGTCCATGAACCCCGAGCACCCGGACATCCGGGGCACGGCCCAGAACCCGGACGTCTACTTCCAGGGACGCGAGGCGGCCAACGCCTACTTCGACGCCATCCCAGCCATTGTCGAGGCGACCATGAAAAAGGTCGGCAAGCTGACCGGCCGCAAGTACAAGCTCTTCGACTACGTGGGCCATCCCAAGGCAGACCGCGTCATCGTGGCCATGGGCTCGGGCTGCGAGGCCATCGAGGAGGTGGTCAACCACCTCAACGCCAGCGGGAAGAAGGTCGGCCTGGTCAAGGTCAGGTTGTTCCGGCCCTTCTCGGTCAAGCACATGCTGGCGGTCATTCCCAAGACCGTCAAAAAGATCGTGGTCCTCGACCGGACCAAGGAACCCGGCGCCCTGGGCGACCCGCTCTACCTCGACGTTTGCGCCGCCTACGCGGGCAGGAAGGACGCGCCAAAGATCGTGGGCGGCCGCTACGGCCTGGGCTCCAAGGAGTTCACCCCGGCCATGGTCAAGGCGGTCTTCGACAGCCTGGGACGCCCCAGACACGGTTTCACCGTGGGCATCACCGACGACGTCACCGGCACCTCCCTGCCGGTCTCCGAGGTCATCGACACCACACCCGAGGGCACGGTGCAGTGCAAGTTCTGGGGCCTTGGCGCGGACGGCACAGTGGGCGCCAACAAGCAGGCCATCAAGATCATCGGCGACAATACCAGGCTCTATGCCCAGGGCTATTTCGCCTATGATTCCAAGAAATCGGGCGGCATCACCATCTCGCATCTGCGCTTTGGCAAGAAGCCCATCCAGTCCACCTACCTGATCACCGACGCGGACTACATCGCCTGCCACAACCCGAGCTATGTCGCCATCTACGACATCCTCGAAGGCATCAGAGAGGGCGGCACGTTCGTTCTCAACTGTCCCTGGACAGCCAAGGAGATGGACGACCATATGCCTGCGGCCATGCGCCGGACCATCGCCCAGAAGAAACTGAAATTCTACACCATCGACGCGGTCAAGATCGCCCAGGATGTGGGCCTTGGCGGCCGCATCAACATGATCATGCAGACCGCCTTCTTCAAGCTGGCCGACGTCATCCCCTTCACCAAGGCCGTGGCCCTGCTCAAGGACGGCATCAAGAAGGAGTACGGCAAGAAGGGCGACAAGATCGTCAACATGAACAACGCCGCAGTGGACAGCGCGGTGGACGCCATCGTCGAGGTGGCCGTGCCCGCGTCCTGGAAGAAGCTCAAGGACGAGGCTCCAGCCAAGCGGGGCGAACCGGAATATGTGACCAGAGTCATGCGCCCGGTTCTCGGCCAGAAGGGCGACACCGTGCCCGTCTCGGCCTTCTCCCACGATGGGACCATGCCCGCCGCCACCAGCCGGTTTGAGAAACGCGGCGTGGCCATCGGCGTGCCCGAGTGGCTCAAGGACAACTGCATCCAGTGCAACCAGTGCGCCTTTGTCTGCCCGCATTCCGCCATCCGCGCCGTGCTTGCCGAGCCGTCCGAACTGAAGAAGGCCCCCAAGGCCTTCGAGACCCTGGACGCCATCGGCAAGGAACTCAAGGGCATGCAGTTCCGTATCCAGATCAGCACCCTTGACTGCATGGGCTGCGGCAACTGCGCGGACATCTGCCCGGCCAAGGAAAAGGCGCTGGTCATGCGGCCCATCGCCAGCCAGACGCCGACCCAGGTGCCCAACTTCGAGTTCTCGGAAACCATCCCGTACAAGGACGCGATGGGACGCGACACGGTCAAGGGCAGCCAGTTCCGCCAGTCGCTCATGGAATATTCGGGCGCGTGCGCGGGCTGCGGCGAGACACCCTATGTCAAGGTCATCACCCAGCTCTTCGGCGAGCGCATGGTCATCGCCAACGCCACGGGCTGCTCGTCCATCTGGGGTGCCAGTGCCCCCACCACGCCCTATTGCGTCAACAGGGACGGCCACGGCCCGGCCTGGGGCAACTCCCTCTTCGAGGACGCGGCCGAGTTCGGTTTCGGCATCGAAATGGCCATTGACCAGCGGCGAAACCATCTGGCCGAATTGGTCAAACAGGCAGCCGAAAGCGAGACCGGCCCCCTCAAGGCGGCCTTGACCGCCTGGCTCGACGGACACGACGATCCCGAGAAATCCCGCGAGACGGGCGATGCGCTGAAAAAGGCCCTCAAGGGAACCAGGAAGCAACTCCTCAAGGAGATCGCCTCCATGGGTGACCTGTTCACCAAGAAATCGGTCTGGGTCTTCGGCGGCGACGGCTGGGCCTACGACATCGGCTACGGCGGACTTGACCACGTCATCGCCTCGGGCAAGGACATCAACCTCCTGGTCATGGACACCGAGGTCTACTCCAACACTGGCGGCCAGTCGTCCAAGGCCACGCCGCTTGGCTCCATCGCCAAGTTCGCGGCCGCGGGCAAGGGCACGGGCAAGAAGGATCTCGGGCGCATGGCCATGACCTACGGCTATGTCTATGTGGCCTCGGTGGCCATGGGTGCCAACAAGCAGCAGTTACTCAAGGCCGTCAGGGAGGCCGAGGCCTACCCCGGCCCGTCGCTGATCATCGCCTACGCCCCGTGCATCAACCAGGGCATCAAGAAGGGCATGGGCAAGACCCAGTACGAGCAGAAGCTGGCCGTTGATTCCGGCTACTGGCCGCTCTATCGCTACAACCCGCTCCTGGCCGACGAGGGCAAGAATCCCTTCATCCTCGAATCCAAGGCCCCGGACGGCACGCTCCAGGAGTTCCTCTCCGGCGAAAACCGCTACGCCATGCTGGAGCGGTTCCACCCGGAAGTCTCCAAGCAGTTCAGGGACAAAATAGAAAAGGATTACCTCAAGCGCTACGACACCCTCAAGGTCATGGCCGAGGGCGGCTGCGAAGAGAAGTAAGACACGACGAGACCGGTACCATGAAGCGCCCGGGAGGAGATTCCCGGGCGCTTCTTTTGTCCTGGTCGGGCGAAATATGCGTCCTTGGTTATAAATCGACCCGGCCTGCCAGCCATAAGCAGGATTATACTGCTGTGGTCACCCAAGCTGGTGTATGCTTTGGACAGTCACAACCCCAACCAGGAGGAGACAATGCCAAACATGGATTACCCCGGCCCGTGCCCGAGCTGCATGGGAATAGACGGCTGCACGGACGAGGCAGGCAAGCAGGCGGCAGTCGCCAACTACTGCAAAGGCCTTGAATTGGAGATCAACAGCTGGAAGATCAGGCTCTACGACATCCTGGCCTCCGAACCTACCGGCGATCTGGCCGACACCATCAACTTGCTCAAATCCACGGTGCGCGAGCTTGAAGCCGTGGCAGAACAAATGCAGCAGACCTGCCCGACAAGCCTTGGCGAACAAGAGAAAATGATCGGCAGCAAGCTCGAAAACATGCGGGTCCACTACACCAAGGCCCTTGAGGTCATCAGCCCCGGCTGGTTCGGCGGCTAGCAATACGCAGCCACACACAAGGCGCACCCGGCCAGGGGAAGCGCCGTCACAGGGGCCGGAGCATTCGTTCCGGCCCTTTGCAGTGCCCCAAAACCCCGGGGAGGCAAAAACAGTATCCCGCCCTTGCCACGGCACGCAGCCACGGGTACACGAAGAAAATGGAACAACGAGGATTTCGCTTGCCCGCGCATCACATCACGACAGACACGAAAAAGCCCGGCCAAAGCCGGGCTGTATCGTCGAAGTGGTGGGTCACCAAGGAATCGAACCTTGAACCTCCGGATTAAGAGTCCGCTGCTCTGCCAGTTGAGCTAGTGACCCACTTCGGGCTGCGCGTTCCCGCGCAACGGAGTGAATAACTATAAGTCGGACCAGGATTTGTCAACCATTAAATCCCAAATTTTTTCGACAGGACGCAAATGCAGCCAACCAAAGGATTTTCAAGTCTTTTTTTGCTCCTCTCGCTGATTCTTGCCACAGGCATCCGCCCGGCCATGGCCACGCCCGCGCCGCCGCCCATGGAACCGGTGATCAGGGTCTTTGCCCTCTCCGACGATTCCCGCCAGCAGTTGGGGCTCAACTGGTCGCACGTGGTGACAATCAGCCTGGACATGGAGCCCGAGTGGTACACTTACGCCCACGTGCCCGGCGGCATGGGCAAGCCCACCACCCTGTCCGGGGCCACGGCCGACACCCTGCCCCTGGTCCCCCTCTATCCGGCCGGAAAACCCAAGCCCGACACCTTCGACCCTTCGGTCACGGTCAACGCCTACGAAAGCGGCACCCTGCTCTTCGCGGGCCTTCCTGCGGCCAGCGCCGAGCCCTTTCCCGTGATCATGCAGCTCGAACTGCTGCTGTGCCATCCGAGCCGATGCGTGCCCTACCGGCGCAACCTCGCCCATGGCGATCCCGGAACCGAGCCAGCCCTCCGGGCCGAGGAACAGCCGTGGTGGCCGACTTTCATGGCACTGGCCGAATCAGCCCAGGCCACGACCGCTGCCCTGCTCCCCACGCCAGGGAGCGGCGACACGGAAACACTGGTGCAGTGGCGCTTCACTCCTGTCTATCTGCAACCGGGCCTGGAGGTGTCGAGTCTGCTTTCGGCCGTGCTCATGGGACTTCTGGCCGGGTTGATCCTCAACATCATGCCCTGCGTCCTGCCCGTGGTCAGCCTCAAGCTCTCGGCCCTGCTCAACTCCTCAAGCATCGACAGCGCGGAGGAACGCATCCGCGCCTTTCGCGAGCACAACGCCTACTTCGCCCTGGGCGTGCTCACCTTCTTCATGGTCCTGGCCACGGTGCTCGGGGCCACGGGTCAGGCCTGGGGCGCTCTCTTCCAGAATCAATGGCTGGTGCTGGCCGCGGCCGGGCTGATTCTGGCCCTGGCTTTGAGCCTCTTCGGCCTGTACCACCTGCCAGTCGTCGACCTGAAATTCGGCATCAAGAGCAAAAGCCCGCGCGTCCAGGCATTCTTCACCGGCAATCTGGCCACCCTGCTGGCCACGCCGTGCAGCGGCCCGTTCCTGGGCGGGGTCCTCGGCTGGTCGCTGGTGCAGGGGCCGCTGATCATCTTCACGGTCTTCGCCTCCATCGGCCTGGGCATGGCCTCGCCCTACCTGCTGTTGGTCGCCAATCCCAGACTGTCCCGCTTCCTGCCCCGTTCCGGTCCGTGGATCGGGTATGTCGAGAAAGCCATCGCCTTCTTTCTGCTGGGCACGGCCGTCTACCTGGTGGGCATCGCCCTTGGCGGCGCGGTCCTGCGCCTGCTCGCCCCGCTGTGGGCCATCGCCCTTGGCGGCTGGCTGTGGGTGCGCACCCGGTCCGCCCGGCAGCAAACCCGCTGGATTGTGCGCGCCTCCTGCCTTGCCCTGCTGGTGGCCATGGTCGTCTGGACCACGCCGCAACGGGTCGGGGAATCGCCCTGGGAGCCCTTCGACCCCGTGGCCCTGAACGAGCGTATCGGCCAGGAGCGGATATTCGTGTCCTTCACGGCCGACTGGTGCCCCACCTGCAAGGTGCTCGAAGCCACGGTGCTCACCCCCGGCAACCTTGCCAGATGGAAACGCGACCACGACATCGTCTTCATCATGGTGGACCTGACCGAGCGCAACGTGGAAGGCGAGGCCCTGCTGCGGGCCATGGGCAGCATGAGCATCCCGGCGTCTGCCCTGTTCGGCCCGGGCGAGGCCGGGGCATCGCCCCTGGTGCTGCGCGATCTCTACACCAGATCCCAGCTTGAAAACATATTGAGATCGTGGGAGAAGTAGTCCTTCGCAACCAACAGGAGAAGATGATGCTCAATTTCCAGTACTACATGCCCACCCGGCTGATCTTCGGCCCCGACACTTTGAACGCCCTGGCCGACACGCCCCATCTACCGCGCGGGAGCAAGGCCATGGTGGTCATCGGCGAGTCCGGGGTCATGATCCGGCTCGGCTATCTCTCCCGGGTCCAGGGGATGCTCGCGGCCCAGGATGTGCAGACCATCGTCTTTGACAAGATCAGGCCCAACCCGGAATCGGACAGCGTGGACGAGGCGGCGGCCATCTGCCGTGAGCAGGGCGTGGATTTCGTAGTCGGCCTGGGCGGCGGGTCCACCATCGACGCAGCCAAAGCCATCGCGCTCATGGCCCGCAATCCCGGCAGGCTGTGGGACTACATGCGCTCCGGCACCGGCGGCGGGCAGACTCCCGAACACCCCGCCCTGCCCATCGTCGCCATCCCCACCACGGCAGGCACCGGCACCGAGGCCGACCCCTGGCTGGTGGTCAGCAAGTCCGGCTCAAAAACCGGCGAAAAGATCGGCTGGGGCGACGACTCCACCTTCCCGCACCTGTCCATTGTGGACCCGAAGCTGATGCTCTCCCTGCCGCCCAAACAGACCGCCTACACGGGCATGGACGCCTTCTTCCACGCCTGCGAGGCGTACCTGGCCACCTGCCGCCAGCCAGCCAGCGACATGCTGGCCCTCGAGGCCGTCCACCTCATCGCCCACACCCTGCCCGAGGCCGTGGCCAACGGCGACAACCTCGAAGCGCGCACGGTCATGGCCTGGGCCAGCACAGCGGCCGGGCTGTGCGAATCCTACTCCAGCTGCATCTCGCAGCACTCCCTGGAGCACGCCCTGTCCGCCCATCACCCGGACATGCCCCACGGGGCCGGTCTGGCCATGATCTCCAAGGCGTATTTCGGCTTCCTGGCCGCCAAGGGCGAGGAGCGACTGGGCGACCTGGCCCTGGCCATGGGCGACACCCTGGCCGAGGAACTGACCGAGGATGTGCCCGGCGTGGCCTTTCTCGACGCCCTTGACGCCCTTATCCAGGCCGTGGGGCTCGGCGACGAGAAGCTCTCGGACTACGGCGTGACCCGCGCGGAAATCCCGGCCCTGGCCGAAACGGCCCTGACCACCATGGGCGCGCTCTTTGACATCACCCCGGTCTCCATGTCCATGGACGACGTCATCGCCATCTTCGAGGCGGCTTACGAGTAAGCCAGGCGGTCCAGACACGGACCCGGAATTCGTCAAAAAAGGCCGAGGCGCGGAGTTGTCGCGCCCCGGCCTCTTCCTCGCCACGATCTCGAACCGACCTATTCCACCACGACCATCCCGTAGCTGTCGCCGGTGATGCAGCGCGCGCCGGTTGCGGTGATCTCAAAGGTATTCTCCACCCCGACCATGGCCACGCCGCGAATCCCCTGCTTGGGCTCCACGGCCAGGGTCATGCCCGGCTCAAGGGGCAGATCAAAGCCCGTAGCGATGGCCGGGAACTCGTCGATGGTCAGGCCGATGCCGTGGCCGACGAAAGGCACCTGGTTGTCGTCAAGCCCCATGAATCCCTCGGCGAATCCGCGTCGTTTGGCCATCTCCAGGCTACCCGCGTACAGTTCGGCCGGGGTCGCGCCTGGCACGGCATTTTCGCGCACCCACTCCTGCACCTCGATGCAGAAGTCGTGGGCGCGGCGGATGTCGTCGGTCATGGCCGACTCCGGCCCGGCGAAATAGGCCTGGGTCTTGTCCGTATGATAGCCCTCGATCTGGAAGCCGATGTCGAGCATCAGCGGCTGGCCCGGCTGCCAGACCATGGCCGCATTGCCCATGACCATGGACGCCGGGTGTTCGCCGCGCAGGCCGAGCGGGCCATTGAAGGCGCTGGGATAATTGCCGGAATCCCCGGCCGAGACATGGCCGAGGAAGCATTCCTCGCCGTGGGCCTGCATGCGCAGGATGCCCATGTGACCATGCTCGAAGAAGACCTCCCATGCCTTGTGGGCGATCTCCCGTTCGGTCATGCCCGGCCTGATCCTGCCGGGCAGGATGTCGTGCAGGCAGCGGTGGTGCTTGTCGCCGCAACGGCGCATGATGTCCAGCTCGAACTCGGACTTGACCATCCTGGCCAGGGCCACGGCCTGATCGCCCGGCACCAGGGTGTGGTCCCTGAGCTTGGCCGCCAGCAGGGTGCCTAGTTGCCAGGTGAGCCCGGCCATGACCGCGGCCACGGTGCGAGTCATGGGGCTGCCCGCCTCGGCGCACAGACCGGGCAGCTCGGAGTAGGACTTGAAGGGCACGATGTGGGCAACGCCCGCCTCGATCCGGGCACGGCTCACGCCCTTGCGCAGCATGAGCACCGGCTCGCCCTCAAGGGGCAACCACAGCACGCCCTGACCGCAGGTGCCCGTCAGATAATAGATGTTGAGACGCGAGAAGACGAGAATGCCTCCGGCGGCCGGGGCCACGGCCTGAAGGTGGCATCTTAAGGAGGCGTGACGGCGGGCGAGTTCCTCGGCGGGGATGCGGGCAATGGCTTCGAACATGGGGACTCCTTGAGAGATAACGACTAGGCAATGGGGGTGGATTGCTGTAAAAGGACGTTCCCAAGCGAGGAACGCGACATGCTGATCAATGAGAAAGAACTAGCCGCCCGGCTGCGCGAGGTCAAGACCATCGCCGTGGTCGGTGCAGTGGACAAGCCCGGCCGCCCCGTGGACCGCGTGGGCCGCGAGATGATCGAGATGGGCTTCACCGTCATCCCCGTGCACCCGGCGCGCGACAGCGTCTGGGGCCTTGAAACATACAAGTGCGTCACGGACATTCCGGTGCCGGTGGACGTGGTGGACCTCTTCCGCAACGCCCAGTTCTGCCCGGGCCACGCCCGGGAGGTGCTCGCCATGGAGACCCTGCCCCGGTTCTTCTGGATGCAGTCCGGCGTGTTCAGCCCCGAGGCGCGCCAACTGCTGGCTGGCTCGCCCATCCAGGTGGTCGAGGACCGCTGCCTCAAGGTGGAGCTGACCCGCCTGGGCGTGCGCCCGTGACCGTGCAGGCCTTCGAGTGCCGCATGTGCGGCCACTGCTGCCAGGGCGAGGGCGGCATCGTGCTCACGGACAAGGACCGGGGGCGACTGGCAGACCACCTGAGCATCGGGGAAGACGAACTGGTCCGCCGCTACGCCCGGGAGCGCGGCGGCAAGCTCCACCTCATCTGCGGCGACGACGGCAACTGCGTGTTCTTCGACCAGGGGTGCGGCGTGCATCCCGGCAGGCCGGACATCTGTCGCGCCTGGCCCTATTTCCGGGGCAACCTCGTGGACGAGACAAGCTGGGAGATGGTCCAGGAATACTGCCCGGGCATCAATCCCGAGGCTGGCCACGCCGAGTTCGTACGCCAGGGCAGGCGCTATTTGCGCGACGAGGGGCTTTTGCGCTATGATCCCGACACGTCTCCCAACGCCCTGATCTGCGACGACTGATTCAATCGAGGCCGTTATGACCCTTCAGGAATGCTACCGGATACTCCGAGTCGATGCGGGAGCTGGTCTTGACGCGGTCAAGTCGGCCTTCCGCCGCCTCGCCTTCAAGTACCACCCGGACATCAGCGCCGAGCCGGGGGCGAGCGAAAAGTTCCGCGAGGTCAACGAGGCATACGTCACGGCCCGCAAGCTGCTGGAGGACCAGAACGGCACCGCTTCGGCGGGAACCACCGGCCAGCAAGCGGAAAAACCCACGGCCAGCCAGGCCCAGGGGGCGCGCGCCTACTCCAGACAGCAGCGCCAGAAACCCAAGCCGCCGCCGGAGACGAACTCGGCCCGGGCCAAACACCAGAAGTTCTATTACAAGGAAGAGGAAGTCCTGCGGACCATCCTCGGCGACCCCTTTGCCCGCAAGGTGTTCGAGGACATCTACAGCCAGATCAGGAAAGAGCGGCCCGACTACAAGGGACCGCTGGAACTGAAGAAGCGCAAGCTTCAACTGCATTTTGGCAACCGCACCCTGAGTCTCGACTTTGCCCGGGGGCTCGGCGACACGGTCACCTCCTGGTTCAAGGGGCAGATGGACCATGAACAGATCGTGTATTTCCCGGCCTCGGCCCTGATTCCCGGCCGCAAGGTGCGCATCACCGTGGAACAGACCTTTTCCGACGGCCCCAAGACCATCGAGGTCACACTGCCCCGCGATTTCGTGGTCGGCCGCCCCATCCGCCTCAAGGGGCTTGGCCGCAAGCTCGGCCCCCTCAAGGGCGACTTGCTCCTCAGGGTTTTCGCCCGCTAAGCCACTGACACCCGCCGAAATGGTGACAGGACCGAGTCACGCACCGCCCTGACACGTTTTTCTTCGGCTTTTTCGGGCGGGCACTGCCCCGTCTCCTTCCAATTGCCCCTTGCGCCCACGGAATGGCTTGGAAAATCAAACCTTTTTCGTCCATCTTCCCGGCGACTCGACAAAATTGACAATGCAAAAAAACCCCTTGTTTTCCGAATCGTTTTTTACTAGTCGCTGTATTGAACGAAATCCAGCGGAGGGACGAATGCTCGCCATATTCGACTACAAGGCGGGAAACCAGACCAGCGTCCACCGGGCGCTCGAACACCTGGGTATTCCCAACCGGATCACCAATGATCCAGAAATCCTGAACAACGCGCAGGGGATCATCTTCCCCGGCGTGGGCGCGGCCGGTCAGGCCATGGACGAACTGCATTCGGCCGGGCTCGACGAAGTGATCAAGAGCCTCATCTGGCAGAACAAGCCCGTGCTCGGCATCTGTGTCGGCTGCCAGATTCTCCTTGATTACAGCGAGGAGAACGACACCCGCGCCCTGAAGATCATCCCGGGCGAGTGCCGCCTCTTCAACCCCTCCTGGACCGATTACGAGAACGTGCCCATCCGGGTGCCCCACATGGGCTGGAACCAGGTGGAACTGAAGCAAGAATGCGAACTCTTCGCGGGCATCGACCCGGATGCGGACTTCTACTTCGTGCACAGCTACTACCCCGCGCCCAGCGAGGAATACGTCATCGGCACCACCCGCTACGGCATCGACTTCTGCTCGGTGCACGGCCGCAAGGGACTCTGGGCCGTGCAGTTCCATCCCGAAAAGAGCGGCCGCCCGGGCCTCAAGCTGCTCAAAAACTTCCACACCTACTGCCAGGAGGCCGCCCATGCTGAGTAAACGGGTCATCCCCTGCCTGGATGTGCGCAACGGCCGCCTGACCAAGGGCGTCAAGTTCGAGGGCAACGTGGACATAGGCGATCCGGTGGAAACGGCCAGGAAGTATTACGAGGACGGCGCGGACGAGATCGTCTTCTACGACATCACCGCCTCCCACGAGGCGCGCGGCATCTTCCTCGACGTGGTCGAGAAGGTCGCCTCCCAGATATTCATCCCCTTCTCCGTGGGCGGCGGCATCAACACGGTCAGCGACATGCGCGACGTGCTCGTGGCCGGGGCCGAGAAGGTCTCGGTCAACTCCGGCGCGGTCAAGAACCCTGACATCATCAGCGAGGGCGCGGCCCGTTTCGGCTCCCAGTGCATCGTGCTGGGCATGGACGTGAAGCGGGTCGAGAAGTCAGAAGCCATTCCCTCGGGCTTCGAGGTGGTCATCCACGGCGGCCGCAAGTACATGGGCATGGACGCCATCGAATGGGCCAAGACCGGCGAGGCCCTGGGCGCGGGCGAAATCTGCCTCAACTCCATCGACGCCGACGGCACCAAGAACGGCTACGACATTGAGCTGACCCGGCTGGTGGCCAAGTCCGTAACCATCCCGGTCATCGCCTCGGGCGGCGCGGGCTCGCCCCAGCACATGGTGGAGGCCGTGACCACGGGCCGGGCCACGGCCGCCCTCATCGCCTCCATCGTCCACTATGGAGAATACACCATCGCGGACCTCAAGAAACACATGGCCGAGGCCGGAGTGCAGACCCGCTCCGTGTGGTAGGCATCAGGACACACACGCAAAAAGCCGCTGTCCCGTAAAGGGGCAGCGGCTTAATTTGCGCTATGAACAAATGGGATCACTCGGCAGTGAAGGTGCCGCTCTTTCCGCCGCTCTTGTAGACAAGGCGGCAGTTGTCGATGACGATGTCCTTCTGTACGGCCTTGCACATGTCGTAGATGGTGGCGGCGGCGATCTGGGCGGCCACCAAGGCCTCCATCTCCACGCCGGTCTTGTAGGCGGTGCGCACCTCGGCCTCGATGCCGATGGTCGCTCCCGGTTCGTCCACGGCAAAGCGGATGTCCACGTGGCTTATGGGTAGGGGGTGGCACATGGGGATCAATTCCGCCGTGCGCTTGGCCGCCTGAATTCCGGCGATCTTGGCCGTGGTCAGCACATCGCCCTTGGGCAGGGCATCCTGCACCAGCAGGGCCATGGTCGAGGGCGCGAGCCTGACCACGCAGCGGACAATGGCCGTGCGCAGGGTGTCGCCCTTGGCCGAGACATCAACCATGCGCGCGTTGCCGTCGCCGTCCATGTGCGAGAACCCGTGGGACATGCTACTCCCCCATGACCTTGTCTTTGGCTTTCTTGAAGAAATCCCTGGCCTTGGTGCTCAGCTTTTTGGACTCGATCTCAGAGAACTCGCGCAGCAGCTCTTCCTGGCGCTTGTTCAGGTTGGTCGGGGTCTTGACCCGGACCTCCACCATCAGGTCGCCCTGATGGGAACTGCCGGGATGAGGCAGCCCGAGTCCGCGCAGCCGGAAGACCTCGCCGCTCTGGGCACCCTTGGGGATATCGAGGTTGACCGGCTCGTCCAGGGTCGGCACTTCGAGCCGATGGCCCAGCGCCGCCTCCACAAACGAGATTTCACGGCGGATGAGCAGGTTCTGCCCCTGGCGCTCGAAGACCGAATCGGGCTCCACGCGCAGGACCACGTAGAGATCGCCGGGCGGCCCGCCGAACATGCCCGCCTCGCCTTCGCCGCGCAGGCGCAGGCGCGAGTTGTTGTCCACGCCCGCCGGGATGCGCACCTTGAGGTCCTTGTCGCGGATCACGGAACCGCGCCCCATGCACTCGTCGCAGGGGTCGGTGATGATGGACCCGGCTCCCCGACACTGTGGGCAAGTCACGGAAATCCTGAAAAAGCCCTGGGACTGCTGCATGGTGCCCGAGCCGCCGCACTGGGAGCAGGTCTGCGGGCGCGTGCCCGGAGCGGCCCCGGTGCCGTCGCACTGGCCGCAGGTCTGCTCCACCGGGATGCGGATATCCACCTCGGCACCCTTGGCCGCCTGACGGAAGGTGATGTCGAGGTTGTAGCGCAGGTCCGCGCCCGGCCTCGGCCTGTTGCCCCCGCCGCGACCGGCGGCGGTGAATCCGAAGACCTCGCCAAAGATGTCGCTGAAGGCGCCGAAGATGTCCTCGCTGCTGGAAAACCCGGAGAATCCGTTGCCGTTCACCCCGTCGTGGCCGAAGCGGTCGTAGGTCTGTCGCTTCTCGGCGTTGCCCAGCACCTCGTAGGCCTCGGCCGCTTCCTTGAACCGGTTTTCCGCCTCCGGATCGTCGGGATTGCGGTCGGGATGGAACTTGAAGGCCAGCTTGCGATAGGCGGATTTGACCTCGTCCTGCGAGGCCTCGCGCGAGACCCCCAGAACCTCGTAGTAGTCACGCTTGGCCATGGTTATCTGGAGGTTTCCCCGTACACGTCGATGTCGATTTCAACGTCGGGAATATCCTGGTCGGGCAGAATCTTGCCTGCGGCGATCTCGCGCAGGGAATTGACGATTTCCTTGTTCTTGGACTCCACCAGGGGCGGATACCCTTCGCGGTACTGCTTGACGCGCTTGATGCCCATCTGGGTGATCAGAAAGCGGTTGCTGACCTTCTCCAGACAATCCTCTACGGTAATCCGTGCCATGTCGTTCTCCTTGGATCGTGTTGCAGGCCGAGACCTAGTTGCCCGCCGTCGAGCCGACAGGGAAGAGCCCCTGGAGATCCTTGAGCAGCCTGCTTGAAACCGGGTAATACATGCCGCCGCCGTTCTTGAGCCAGCACTGCCCCTGGGGCAGCCTTGGATCGGCATAGAACGTCAGGGCGGTCAGTTTGTCGCCTTTGCCGTCGAAGAGTCGGCAGTGCATCACTTCCGCCGCGCTGTCCGGCAGCAGGTTCAGCGGCAACGCTTCGAACTGCAAATCAGTAAATCGCCAAAGCGACATGTCAATGCCGCTGATCTCGGTTTGATCGCCGAGACGGTGCCAGCCGCTCTCGCCTCGCTCCACCACATATTCGGTGCCACCATGGTTGACCACAAGACGGGCCACTATGCCGATGTCGAGCTTGACCACTGTGCGGCCCTGCACGTCAAAGGCGCTCCTGACCAGCTGGTTCACGCTCTGGGCATCGAGGGTGAAGGGAATGGTCAGCCAGGAGGAACGGCCCATGAAAATTTCCGGCCGGTCGTTGACAGCGTAGAAATCCACGGTGGCAGGCGTCTCGCTCCTGGCATTCCAGACGCGGATGGTCAGCGCGGGCAAGCGCTTGTCCACATCCAGAGGCTCAAGGACCAGCGTCCCGGTTCGCAGCAGCGACAGGGAGTGGAGGTAGAGCTTGAGCGCCGAGTCCGAGGCGGGCTTGTCCTTGAGATAGCCCGGCAGGCTGAAAAAGTACCCTTCCTTGCGCTTTTCCACCAGCCAGTTGGACCCGAAGGGCTGCGTCAACTGGACCTTGGCCACGGTCTCCTGGTCGAAATTGAAGACCCGGGTGTCGAAAAAGGCCGTGGCAGGCAGACTCAGTTGCTCCACCACCGAGGCGTCGAACTCGTAGACCAGCCCGGGGCTGTCGGAGTTCCAGCCGTAAACCGCCCCGGATTCGCCCGAGGTCAACCTGACAGTCAGCGGATTGCCGTCCTTGTCGCCCGAGGAGACGATGATCTTGAATTCCGGCTCGTCCAGCCCATACTGCTCAAGCCCGCCCTGATCGAACCCGCCCACCGAGCAGTGCGGAGCCAGCCCGCCCAGCCGGGCCAGATAGTCTGCCACCTTGTCGGGCATGACCCGGGCCACGAAATTCCACGAAGCGCCGGGAACATGGGCCTCCCAGCCGGAATCCGCAGCCGTGAGCATGTAGGTGCCCCTGACGCTCTGGATATGCAGGGAGCGCGCTGCGTCAGAGGGCCGGGAGAGCCAGCGCGTCCTGTCCACATCCTGCCGTGGGTCGGCCGTGCGCCAGTGGTAGACGCCCAGGGCCGCAGCGGCCAGCAGTGCCAGGATCAGGACAAGGAAAAATCGCTTCAATGGGCCAGTCCTCCTGGACGGGATGCCGGAATGGATTGCAGCGCATGGCCGCGCCGGATAGCTTGACCGGCGCACAAGCGGGTTAAAATGCCCCAGCCACACTTGCAAGTCAAGCTGGAATCGTCTATCTGCCCTACCGGGTCCGGCATCAATATCAGAAACATCGAGGGAAGAACATATGGCTTCATGGGGCAAACTCACATTCGCCCAAAAAAAATGCGTCAGCGCCACGGGCAAACTCATGCAGGGAACCGGCATGGTCCAGCACGGCGCACGTATCGGCATCGCCGCGTCCGGCGGCGTGGACAGTTTTCTGATGCTCAAGGTGCTGACCATCCGGCAGGCGATCATGCCCTTTCCCGTCGAGCTGATGGTCCTGCACATCAACGCGGGCTTCGACACCACCTCCCACGCGCCCCTCACCGACTGGTGCGCCCGCCACGGTCTCTCGCTGCACACCGAGATCACCGACTACGGCCCCCGCGCCCATTCAGAGGAAAACCGCAAGAATTCCCCATGTTTCTATTGCAGCATGCTACGGCGCAAGCGGCTCTTCGAGCTGTGCCGCGACTACGGGCTGACCCACCTCGCCTTCGGCCACAACGCCGACGACAACGTGGTCACCTTCTTCATGAACATCCTGCACAACGGGCGCGCTGACGGGCTCTCGGCCAACGAGCCCTTCTTCGACGGCAGGCTCCAGGTCATCCGCCCCACCATGATGCTCGACAAGAACACCGTGATCAAGGCGGCCAGGCAGTGGGAGCTGCCGGTATGGAAAAACACCTGCCCATCCAACGGCCGCACCAAGCGCGACGAAGTGCATGACTGGCTGCGACTCGCATGGCAAAATGACAAACGCATAAAAAACAACATCTTCAATGCCATCCTTCGTCAGCAAGTCCACTTGACATGCCAAAAACTCTAGACTAATAGAATGGCAATCGAAAGACCCGCGTCCTTGAACTCATAACATCCGACTGGAAAGGCAATGCTTTTCAGAAAATATCACATCGTCGTCTTCAAGGACAAACAGGGTTCCTGCAAGAAATTCCAGCTGCGGGGCTGGTTCATAGCCACCATGTTCATCCTCGTGGTCGGCATGGCCGCCGGAAACTTCGTCCTCTGGAACAAATACACCCACCATTCCCGCGTCGAACAGGGCTTGAGCATCGCCGAAAAGACCGTCCAGGAACAAAAGACCCAGCTTCTCAGTCTTTCCCAGAAAATTTCCGCTCTCCAGAAGAATCTCGACCGCATCAGCGACTTCGACTCCAAGCTGCGGGTCATGATCAACCTCGACCAGGACGGCAGCCAGGCCACGGCCCCCAAGGGTGGTCCCTCCAACGAGAATTTCGCCAAGGGCTATCTGCCCCTCTACCGCCAGGAACTGCTCGCCCGGAAAATGCACGAGTTCCTGCGCCAACTCAATGTCGAGGCCCGGCTTGAGGAAGTCAGGCAGCAGGAGATCCTGCACACCCTGCGCAACAACCAGAACATCCTTGAGGCCACCCCGTCCATCTGGCCCACCTCGGGCTGGGTCACCTCGGGCTTTGCCTGGCGCACCTCTCCCTTCACCGGCAAGCGCGAATTCCACAAGGGCATCGACATCTCCGCCCCGCGCGGCACCCCGATCTACGCACCGGCCAGGGGCAACGTCACCTTCACCGGCCGCGACGGCTCCTACGGCCTGACCATCCGGCTCAAGCACAACGCCAGCCTCTCCACCCGCTACGCCCACCTGCACCGCATCGCCGTCAAGAACGGCCAAGAGGTGACCCGGGGCGAGTTGATCGGCTATGTGGGCACCACGGGCCGCAGCACCGGACCGCATCTGCACTACGAAGTGCGCCTCAACGGCGTGCCGGTGGACCCCAAGCGCTACATCCTGAACTAGCCATCCACGCGATGACCAAGACAGGCCCTCTCGGAACAAGACTTTCCAGGAGGGCCTTTTCTTCATACGACACGAGACCCCGACCCCTGGCACCCAGGCGGCCGGACAGACCATGTCCGGATGGTTCGGGTCTTGCAAAGAGAGCCTGATGGATATTTTCGGATTCAACCCCAGCGACATGCTGAGTTTTTTCCTGACACTGTTTCGCATCAGCGTCGTGCTCTTCCTGCTGCCCTTTTTCGGCGGCAGCTCCATCCCCGGCCCAATCAAGGCCGCTCTGCTTCTGGTGCTGACCCTGGCGGTGTGGCCGCAGCTCTCCTTTCCCGGCAGCATGATGCCCGGCAGCGGCATCGACATCGTCATCATGTTCCTGGGCGAGGTGCTCATGGGCCTCATTCTCGGGCTGATCGTCGATTTCCTCTTCGCCGCAGTCCGCTTCGGCGGGCAGATCGTCGGCTTTCAGATGGGATTCGCCATGGTCAACGTGGTCGATCCCATCTCCGGCACCAGCAACGCCGTGACCGCCCATTTCCTCTACATGTGCACCATGCTCACCTTTCTGGTCCTCAACGGCCATCTGCAACTGATCAACGCCCTGGGCATGAGTTTTCAATACATTCCTCCGGGCGGCCTGCTGCTCACGCCGGGGCTGGTCACCCAGTTCTTCGATTTTTCGGCCATCATGTTCACCCTGGCCATCCGCATCGCGGCCCCGGTCATGGCCGCGCTGTTCCTGGTGGACCTCTCCCTGGCCCTCATCTCGCGGGCCGCGCCCCAGATGCATGTGCTCGTCCTGGGCTTTCCCATCAAGATCACCGTGGGCTTCTTCTTTCTGGGCTTCCTGTTCACGATCATGTCCATCTATGTGCAAGGGTTCCTGGAAGACCTCGGCCCCATGTTTCGGGGGATTTTCAAAGCCGGGTCGCCCCTTTAGAAGGCTTGAGCCATGGCCCAGGATCCCAGCAAAACAGAAAAAGCCACACAAAAGCGGCGAAAGAAAACCAGAAACGAGGGAAACGTTCCCAAGAGCACGGAACTGACCAAGGTCATCGTCCTGCTCATGGGTGTCATCACCTTGCGGGTCCTCATCGGCTACTACCAAGGCCAGATGATGGAAATCTTCGACTGGACCTTTCGCGAAGGTATCAAGACCAAGCTGGACCCGTCCACCACCTACGCCCTGTTCGTCTGGGGCGTGAAAAAGCTGGCGATCATCGTCCTGCCCGTCCTTTTCGTCCTCGCCTTCACGGCCTGGCTCATTCTGCGTCTCCAGGTGGGTTCGCTGTGGACCACCAAGCCCATGAAGCCGAAATTCGGCAAACTTTTCAACATCATGGCCGGTCTCAAGCGGCTGTTCATCAGCCCGGAGGCATTTGTCCGACTCGGCCGGAGCCTGCTTCAGGCCTTTGCCGTGGGCATTGCCCCGTACATCGTCATCAGGCAGGAGTTTCCGAATCTTTTGCCCCTCTTTTATTCCGACGCCCACGGCATCATCGCCTTCCTCCTCACCATCGGCTACAAGATGGTCTGCTACGCCCTGGTCCCGATGATGATCATCGCCCTGGCCGATCTCTGGTACTCGCGCTGGAAGTACGAGGAAAGGATCAAGATGACCAAGGACGAGGTCAAGGATGAGCGCAAGCAGGCCGAGGGCGACCCCCAGATCAAGCGAAAACAGAAGCAGAAAATGCTCCAGATGATGGCCAGCCGGATGTTTCAGGACATCCCCAAGGCGGACGTGGTCATCACCAACCCCACCCACTACGCCGTGGCCCTGCAGTATGACGCCCTGGTGGCGCCCGCCCCCCTGGTGCTGGCCAAGGGAGTCAACCGGGTTGCCGAACGAATCAAGGAGGTTGCCAGGGAAAACAACATCCCTCTGGAGGCCAACCCACCCTTGGCACGGGCTTTGTATAAGCAGGTGGAAATCGGGGAAACCATCCCGGAGGAGCTGTTCCAGGCCGTCGCCGCGATCCTCGCCAAACTTGAGAAGTTCAAGCGGCGCTAGGAGATGTGAGCACAAGGGCACCTCCGACAACCGTCCCAAGACCGTCCACGAGGTGTCAAAATCATGGCTCAGCCTTCCAGCAAATCCCTCGTTCCCAACATAGATTACGAAAGATTCGCCAAACAGGGCGACATTCTCCTCGCTGGCGGCGTTGTGGTCATCCTCTTCGTGATGCTCATCCCGCTGCCGACGCCGTTTCTGGACTTCATGCTGACGGTGAGCATCTCCCTGGCCCTGGTGGTGCTCATCACCACCATGTTCATGACCTCGCCCCTTGAATTTTCCATCTTTCCCTCCCTGCTGCTGGTCACCACCCTGCTCCGCCTTGCCCTCAACGTGGCCACCACCCGCGCCATCCTGCTCCACGGCGACGAGGGCACGGACGCCGCCGGATCGGTCATTCAAAGTTTTGGCGAATTCGTGGTCGGCGGCAACTATGTCATCGGCATCGTGGTCTTCATGATCCTGTTCATCCTCAACAAGGTCGTCATCGTCACAGGTACCACCCGCATCGCCGAGGTGGCGGCCCGTTTCACCCTTGACGCCATGCCCGGCAAGCAGATGGCCGTGGAGGCCGACCTCAATGCGGGGCTCATCGACGAAGAAGAGGCCACGAGGCGGCGCGACTACATGCGCCGTGAGGCCGACTTCTACGGCGCCATGGACGGTGCGGGCAAGTTCGTGTCCGGAGACGTCAAGGCCGGCATGATGATCACGGCCATCAACATCATCGGCGGCTTCCTCATCGGGGTGATCCAAAAGGACATGGCCTGGATGGACGCCGCCCAGACCTATACCCTGCTGACCATCGGCGATGGCCTGGTGGCCACCATCCCCTCCCTGATCATCTCCACCTCCGCAGGCATCATCGTCTCCCGCGCGGCCGCCGAGGCCAAGATGGGCGAGGAATTCATCGGCCAGCTCTCGTACCACCATCGCGCCCTCAAGCTGGTGTCGGCCATCCTGGTCATCTTCGCCATTGTCCCGGGCATGCCCACCTTCCCCTTCCTCACCCTGGCCAGCATCATCTACTTCGTGGCCCGCCTTTCCGCCAAACAGCAGCTGGCCCTGAATCCCGTAACGGACGACTCCAAGAGCACACGCGAAAGCTCGACCCTGGACACCCCGGAAGAGGTGCAGATGCTCCTGCCGCTTGACCAGCTCGAACTGGAGGTGGGCTACGGCCTCATCCCGCTGGTGGACGAGGAGCAAAACGGCAACCTGCTCTCGCGCATCCGCTCCATCCGCCGCCAGTTCGCCCTGGACATGGGCGTGGTCATCCCCTCGCTCCACCTGCGGGACAACCTCCAGCTCAAGCCCGGCGAATACCGGGTGGTCATCAAGGGCAATCCTGTGGCTCAGGCCGAGCTGCTCATCGACCACTACCTGGCCATGGACCCGGGCGACGCCAAGCAGCGCATCGAGGGCGTGGAGACCGTGGAACCCGCCTTCAACCTGCCTGCGGTCTGGATACCCGAGGCGCAGAAGGAGGAGGCCATGCTGGCAGGCTACACCGTGGTCGATCCGTCCACGGTCATCGCCACCCACCTGACCGAGGTCTTCCGCCGCAATCTGCACGAATTCCTGGGCCGCCAGGAGACTCAGGAACTGCTCGACAACCTGGCCAAGCGCGCGCCCAAGGCCGTGGAAAGCCTGGTCCCCTCTGTGCTCAGCGTGGGTGGTGTGCAGAAGGTACTCCAGAGACTGGTGCAGGAGAACGTCTCCATACGCGACCTGCTGACCATCGTGGAAACCCTGGCCGACTACGGCATCGCCACCCAGGAGCCGAGCCAGCTGACCGAATTCGTCCGGGCCAAGATGGGGCGCACCATTGTCAATCCGTACCTCGGCGAATCGAGCGTGCTGCCCATCATCACCTTGAGCCCCAGGGTGGACGAGATCCTCGGCAACGCAATGCGTCCCGTCGAGCAGGGCGGCTATCTCGCCCTGGAGCCGGGCATGGCCCAGCAGATCATCCAGGCCATCAACCGGTCCACCGAGGAAGCCATGGTGGCAGACGGCCAGCCCGTGCTGCTGGTGGCTCCGCAGATTCGCAGTCATCTCGCCCAGTTGTTGAACAGGTTCATTCCGACCCTGCCCATCCTTTCCCAGGCTGAGATTCCCGCTGACATCAAGATTCAGTCCGCAGCAACCGTAGACCTGTAGGAACAGCACATGAGAATGAAGACCTTCCGCGCCGCCACTGCCACTGCGGCCTTCGCCATGGTCAAGGCCGAACTCGGGGCCGACGCCGTCATCCTCTCCAACAAGACCGTGTCCGACAACGGCAGCAAGTGCTGCGAGGTCGTGGCGGCCGTGGACGCGATGCCCGCCGGGCCCGCATCGGGAGTGGCCGCAAGCACGGCAAAGGGCGCGAGACAGACAATGACCAGGGAGGACACGGTGGAGGACGCCCTGCGCGGCTCCATCGGCTGGCAGCGCGAATGGAGCCAGATCAAGGGCCAGATCATGGCGCTGATGAAGCCGCAGATGGACCTCGCCTCCCTGGCTCCGAAACAGCGGCTGGCAATGGAGTATCTCGAACGCGAGGAAGTGGACGCCAAGGTGCTGGCCAGCATCTTCTGCGATCTGCGCGGCGATTGCGACCGCTCCATCATCGCCGCCCTTGAATCCCTGGTGGATGTCAGGCCGTTTCGCGCCCGGGACTGGCCAGGAACCATCCACGCCTTTGCCGGGCCTGGCGGCGCGGGCAAGACCTCAAGCCTGATCCGGCTGGCCCTGCGCGAGAAGCGCTCCAACCCCAAGGCGCGCATCTGCCTGGCCACGGCCGATGGCGGACGCGGCAAGGGACGCCTCGTGCTCAAACACTACGCCGAGCTTTCCGGCCTCGCCTTCCGGGAAATCGTGACCCGCGACGACTTCCTGCTCCTGCGCAAGGAAACCCACCAGTTCGACATGATTCTCATTGACCTGCCGGGGCTGACGGGCAATACCACCCTTGAGGTCTTCACAGGCCTGTATGGCCTCTCGACCTGCGCGGAACTCTCCATCCACCTGGTTCTCAACCCCTATTACAGCGCAGCCCAGTTCGAGCGGTTCATGGAAAAATACAAAAGTGAACAACTTGCAAGCGTTATCTGGACGAAACTCGACGAAACCTGTACATTCGGAGCATTAGTGAACATGGCGTTCGCCAGCGGGCTGCCCATTTCGGCGCTCTCCTACGGCGCCGGTCTCAAGAACAGCATCACTCCCGCCACCCTCGACATGATCTGGCGGATGGTGTTTATGCGCAAACTGCCCGGCGGCGACATTCAACCCTAAGGAGAGAGATTGACGCCATGACCACCCGTTTACCCCTGGTCCTTTCGGTAACGTCCGGCAAGGGCGGCGTTGGCAAGACCAACATGTCGGTCAATCTGGCCCATACCCTGAGCATGGCGGGCAAGAACGTCGTGCTGCTCGACGCCGACCTGGGCCTGGCCAATGTCGATGTCATTCTGGGCCTGACGCCGGAGCGCAACCTGTTCCACCTCTTCCACGAGAACATGACCCTCGACAATATCCTGTTCGACACCCCCTACGGGTTCAAGATACTCCCCGCCTCATCAGGGGTGAGCGACATGGTCAACCTCGACCGCGGCCAGAAACTCGACCTGCTCGACGCCATGGACGCCCTTGAGGACGCCGTGGATTTCCTCATCGTGGACACTGGCGCGGGCATCAACGACAACGTGCTCTATTTCAATCTGGCGGTGCAGGAACGGCTGCTGGTCATCACCCCGGAGCCCACCTCCCTCACCGACGCCTACGCGCTGATCAAGGTGCTCAAGCTCCAGCACGGGGTGGAGCGCTTCCGCGTGCTCGTGAACATGGCAGAGGACAAGAAGGCCGCCAAGGAGGTCTACATCAAGCTGCTCAAGGCCTGCGACCATTTCCTCGACGGCATCTCCCTCGACCTTGTCGGAGTCGTGCCCTATGACCCCAATGTCCGCAACGCAGTCATTGCGCAGGTTCCCTTTTGTCACAAATTTCCAAAGAGTCCGGCAAGCGTGGCGATACGGCAGGCCGCACAGGTAATCAACGGTTGGCATGTGGAACCGAACACAGATGGCAATATCAAATTCTTCTGGAAAAAACTGCTCTTCCAGGAACGATCCGTGGCGTGAGCTGGAAAACGGGGCCAGGGGCTGGGACGACTTCTCGCCAAGAGACCGCGAGGACATCGTCCGCCACTACGCGCCGAAAATCCGGATACTCGCCCTGCGCCTCAAGGCGAAGCTGCCGCAGAGCGTGGAGCTTTGCGAATTGATCAGCGCGGGCAGCCTGGGTCTCCTGGACGCTTTGGGCAAGTACAACGCCGGGCGGGGCATCAAGTTCGACACCTATTCCGAGAACCGGATCAAGGGTGCCATGCTTGACGAGCTTCGCCGGATGGACTGGTTTTCCAGAGGATTGCGCCAGAAGGTCAAGGCGCTTGAGGACGCCCAGCGTCAGGTGGAGCACGAGACCGGAGGCACGGCCAGCACCGAGCAGCTGCAACGCATCACCGGCATGTCGGAAAAAGAGGTACGCCAGGGCCTTGAGGCGCTGCACAACCAGATGTGTCTCAGCCTGGACAGCTTTCATGAAAACGTCATCGGCCGCAAGGCCATGACCGAGGACGAACCCTTCCAATCCACGGCATTTCAGGAAATTGTTGACAAAGTAGCCAATCTCATTGAGGAATTGACGCCAAGGGAAAAATTGGTCATATCTTTGTACTACGGCGAGGAGTTGAACATGAAGGAAACTGCCGAAGTTATGGACATAACCGAAGGCAGGGTCTCCCAGCTTCACTCCCAGGCCCTGACAAAACTGAGAAAAACATTCAGAGCCCGCTACGAAAACGAGTAGCGCAGACGAAAGGAGCATCCCCATGGCCTACGACACCAACATGCGCATCCTCGTTGTCGATGACTTCTCCACCATGCGCAAGATCATAAAAAACATTCTGCGCCAGCTCGGCTTCACCAACATCGTCGAGGCCGACGACGGCTCCACCGCCTGGGAAGTGCTGAACAAGGACAACATCGACTTCATCGTCTCGGACTGGAACATGCCCATCATGTCGGGCATCGAGTTGCTGCGCAAGGTGCGCGGCAGCGAGGAATACTCCGACCTGCCCTTCCTGATGGTCACGGCCGAGGCGCAGCAGGAGAACATCATAGAGGCGGTGCAGGCCAAGGTGTCAAATTACATCGTCAAGCCGTTCACCCCCGAAACCCTGGGCCAGAAGATCGACAAAATCTTCAGTTAGCCTCCGGCTCTCGGCCTGATAGGCGAACATCATGGTCTTGCTTGTCCCGGATGACGCGGAAGACATAACCCAAGGGGTGCAGCCCAAAGCGCAGCTCGACAACAGCGAGGCCAACAAGGCGACGCAGAAGGTCGATCTCGACCTTGACGACGCGCCCTTTCTCGAAGACGAGGAGGAAGAGGAAGAGGCTCCCGTCGCCCACGAGGAGAGACCACTCTTCGAGCAGTCGGAACCCCGGCGGCAGTTCGATTTCGGAGCGCTCTTCAAGAACCGTCTTTTCCTGCTCGCCCTGGGTGTCATCCTGCTCCTGCTGGCGGTCATTCTCTACCTGCTGCTACGCGAACCCGCCGTTCCGGCGCTGCCTCCCCCGCCGCCGAGGCCAGCCGCCACCACCGCCCCCACCGAGGCGGCCGAGACACCGGAGATACTCATCCGGCTTGATCCTTTCCTCGTCGAACAACGCGACAAGGACAACGTCATCCGGTTCCTCGAAGTCCGCGTCATCGTCAGCACACAGGACGACGGCCTGGCACGGCAGTTCAAACAGGACACATACACCGTCCGAAACGCGATTTTCTACTACCTCAAGAATAAGGATCTGCAATTTCTGTCCGATAAGAAGAATAGCGACAAACTGAAACAGGAACTTCTTGCAATCATTAACCAATACATGGGGTTTGGACAGTTCGATACGATTCTCTTCGAACAATATCTTGTGAGGTGAGCCATGAGTTCGAGTCCGCTGGACCTTCCGGTCCTCATATCGCAGCTGCCTTATGTCGCGAAGATCGCCCATGCGGAAAAGGCCGGACCCGACATCAGAAAACAGCTCTTCGGCCCACTCATCCAGGAATACATCCGCAAAAACGAGAGCAAGGTCCAGCAGGTGGAGAAGAAGGAGGCCACGGCTCCCCTTGACCGCGACGGACACCAGCAGCAACAGGGACAGCAGCAGCTTGCCGAGCGCGAGGCCGGGGAGAAGGAGAGCGAGGACAAGGACGAGACCAAGCCGTCCAACACTTCGCCATGGACAGGCAACATCGTCAACGTCAAGATTTGACCGCTGCGGTCTGCCCCGCCCCGAAGCACCAAAACACGCGAACCAACGAGAAGCCCGATGTCCGACCTGCTCATCATCCTGCTCACCATCAGCGAAGTCGTGCTGCTTGGCGTGGTCATCATGTTCTTCCTGCGCCTGAGAAAATCCGAGGCCCTGCTCGCGGGCATCCAGCTCAAGCAGGAGGAGTTCATCAAGCGGCTCCAGTTCAACACCCAGCTTGAGAACGAGCTGGTGGCCACCTTCGAGCGGCGGCAGCACGAGTTGATCAGCCTGAACAACGAACTCGAGGGCCGCGTGGCCGAGCTGAAAAAGCTGGTCACCCAGGCGGACACCTACTGCAAATCCCCCCAGTTCATGCGCGAGATCATTCTCAAAGGACACCGGGCAGGCAGAACCTCCACCCAACTGGCCAAATCCACCGGCCTGAGCCTTGAAGACGTGGAACTGATCATCGATCAGGCCTGACGCCACGGCGACCAGCCCCGTGGCTGGCCGCACCAACGGTCACGGGCCGACGCCAGCCACCGGGAGACATGATGCGCGTACGCGGCAACGGTTCCGGACCCTTTGATTTCGGCGGCAACAACGAGCGCCGCTCAGCCCAGTTCCGCCAGGGAAGACGCCCCGGCCAGAAGGTGCGCGGCACTCTGGTCAAGTGGGTCTCCGAGGGCATGGCCTGGGTGCTCATCGACGGCCACCACCTCCTGGCCCAGCTCCAGACCCGCCCGTCCGAGGGCGCACAACTCCTCTTCCTCATCACCCGTCTTGAGCCGGATATCGTGCTCAAGGAGCTGTCCGGCGTTCCTGGCACCGGCAATCCGGTGGGGGACGGTCTGGCCGCGGCCAAGTCCTTCGAGGCCGCGCGCACCCTGTTTGAAAACAGACTCCGCCCGCACATCCCGGACCTCGCGGCCAAAGGCCCCCTGCACCGCCCGGCCCGGTTCATCACCCTGCTGGCCAAGGATTCCTCCCTGTTCGCAGCCTACACCGACGCCCTGGTCTGTGCCGGTCGCATCAATCTGCTGGCCGGTCCCACCAGCGGCATGGTTGCTTACCAACCATGGCTGGCCCCCCGCTCCAGGCGGCAGCTGACCTGCGCGCGCACAGTGGCCGCATCGGCAAACGAGCTGACCGAGATCATCGTGGAATGCGAGACCCGTGAACTCGGACTGGTCAGGGTCGAATTCCTCCACAAGGGGGCAAGCGTGGGATACCGGGTCAAGGTCCAGCGCCCGGCTGGCAGCGAATCCCTCAAGCGCCTGCTCCTGGACACGGTACCCGCATCCGCCGGAACAGAGGCGCAATGCCTGGGCGTGACCAAGCTCCCGGCCAATGAGCACGGTGGTCTGCTCGCGGCCCTGCTCTTCTCCGGCTGAACACACGAAAAACCCGCCCAGAAGGCGGGTTTTTCGTGATCGAAGATCAGGCTCCGGCACGAAGGCCAGGATGAGGCAACGGCTTAGGCCGTGGCGGCCACAGGCTCCAGGCGGCCGCCGCGAACGGGCTCGCGCGCACCTTCGGGCACGGGCAGGGTCACGGGCTCAAGATAGATGTCGCGGTTCTCGTCCAGGTGGCGCAGAAAGGCGTTGTTCATGGAGTGGCCCGAGGCGAACACCTCGAAGTGTCCGTGCAGGGGGGCGCCGAGCACGGCCATGTCGCCAATGAAATCAAGCAGTTTGTGACGCACGAACTCGTCCTTGAAGCGCAGCCCTTCGGCGTTGAGCACACCGTACTCGTCCAGCACCACGGCATTGTCCAGCGAACCGCCCAGGGCCAGCCCGTTGGCGTGGAGGTAGTCCACTTCCTTGAGGAAGCCAAAGGTCCGCGCCTTGGCGACCTCGGTGACGAAATTCTTGGGGGTGATTTCAAGCTCCAACTGCTGGGAGCCAATGAGGGGATGAACGAATTCTATGGTGTAATCGACACGGAAACCCTTGTGGGGCCGCGCCTTGATGTACTTGCCGTCCTTCTCGAACTCCACGGCCTTCTTGACGGCCAGGACGGTCCGGGGCTTGCCGAGCTTGCGTAGCCCGGCCTGCTTGAGCAGGTAGACAAAGGAGGCGGCGCTGCCGTCCATGATGGGCAGTTCCTTTCCCGTGACCTCGACAAGGATGTTGTCGATGCCCATGCCGCTGATGGCGGCGAGCAGATGCTCGACAGTGGCCACGGACTGGTGGCCGTCGCCAAGCACGGTGGCGAGGCCGGTTTCCACGACCAGGGACGGAGCGGGAGTCAGAAATGTGGAACCGGATTCGTTGCGCAGGGAGAAGAGGATGCCGGTGTCTTCCGTGGCCGGGCGGAGCACCATCTCCACCTGCTTGCCGCTGTGAAGGCCGATTCCCGTGCAGCGTACCGACTTGTGTATCGTTGTCTGAAGCATTGTCCCTCCGGTAAAATCAAAGCCCATGAAGCAAGAACAATGCCACGGCCGCAGACATGTTTAACGTATTGAAAATCATGAAATTATTCTTTGAGACACTTTCTAGAAAAGTGTGTCTTTCTCGCAACTATTTGTTTTTTTACCACAGGGGTCCGAGGCCATGTTGTTTTTTTGCGATTCTGCGCGGCGCAAAAAAACCACTCGATCATGCCCGGCCAGGTCCCTGATCACGGCGAAGTCCTTGAATCCCGGACAGTCGGACGATGTTATAATCTTCACGCCCTCGGCCTGGCCGCAGCCGATCTCAAGCAGCAGCACCCCGTCCGGCGCAAGGGCCGTGAGCGCTGTCGGCAGCAGACCACGGATGTGGTCAAGCCCGTCCGGGCCACTGACCAGCGCCCCTTTCGGCTCGAAGGCGGTCACCTCGCGGCTCGCCCGGGCGTATTCCCCCTCGGTCACATAGGGCGGGTTGGCGATGATGAGGTCGTAATTTCCACCCGGGATGGTCGCGGTGAAGTCGCCCTCGACAAAGGCGATGCGTCCCTCCACCCCGTGGGTGCGGGCGTTGCCCCGGGCCACTTCCAGGGCCGGAGCGCTCCGGTCCAGGGCCAGTCCCTGGGCGTTCGGATACAGGTGTGCCAGGGTGACGGCCAAAATGCCGGAACCCGTGCCCAGGTCGGCGAAGCGGATGGGCGAGTCAGCGGGAAAGGTCGCAAGCGCGGTCTCGATGAGATGCTCGGTTTCCGGCCTGGGGATGAGGACATCGGGCGTGACTGTGAAGTCGAGCCCGTAGAACTCGCGGCGGCCGAGCAGATAGGCCACCGGCTCACCCGCTGCGCGGCGGCCCGTCAGGGCACGGATGCGTTTGGCCTGGGCCGGGTCCACGAGTCTGTCGCGCTCAAGACTGAGAGCAAGGCGCCTGAGGCCGAGCGCCTCGGCCACCAGGAGCTGGGCGCTGAGCAGCGGCGAGTCCACGCCCGCAAGCCGGGCAGCGCACTCCCGGACTATGGCCTGCACGGTAAGCCCCATGGCGCTCGGGTCTAGTCGCCCTGACGCTTCAGGGCTTCGGCCTGAAAATGGTTGATGAGGGCGTCGGTCAGATCGTCGATCTCGCCTTCCATGATCTGCGGCAGCTTGTGCAGGGTCAGGTTGATGCGGTGGTCGGACACGCGCCCCTGCGGAAAGTTGTAGGTGCGGATGCGTTCGGACCTGTCGCCCGACCCCACCTGGCTGCGCCGGGCCGCGTCCTCCTCGGCCTTGGCCTTGTCCTGCTCCATCTGGAGCAGGCGAGAGCGCAGAACCTTCAAGGCCTTGGCCTTGTTCTTGTGCTGCGATTTCTCGTCCTGGCAAATGACCACCATGCCCGTGGGCACATGGGTGACGCGGATGGCCGAGTCCGTGGTGTTGACCGACTGGCCGCCGGGACCGGACGAGCGGAACACGTCCACGCGGACATCCTCGGGACGCAGATCGATATCCACCTCCTCCGCCTCGGGCATGATGGCCACGGTGACCACCGAGGTGTGGATGCGGCCCTGGGATTCCGTGGCCGGAACCCGCTGCACGCGGTGGGTGCCGGATTCATACTTGAGCTTGCTGTACACCTTGTCGCCCGAGATGCTGGCGATGACCTCCTTGAGGCCGCCCGAACCTGTGTAGTGGGAACTCAACTCCTCCACCTTCCACCGGTTCGCCTCGGCAAAACGGGTGTACATGCGGTACAGGTCGGCCACAAACAGGGCCGCCTCGTCGCCGCCCGTGCCCGCGCGGATTTCAAGGATGATGTTCTTCTCGTCCATGGGATCGCTCGGCAGCAGGAGGATCTTGATCTTCTCCTCCAGGGTCTCGAGGCGGTCCTCAAGCTCGCCGATCTCGGATTTGGCCATCTCGCGGATTTCCGGGTCGCTGTCGTGCGCCATCTCGCGGTTGTCGGCCAGATCACTGTTGCACCGCTTGTACTCGCGGTACAGGATGACCACATCTGCCAGATCGGCGTGGGCCTTGGAGACCTTCCTGTATCGCTCCTGGTCGTTGAATATGCCTGGCTGGGCCAGCTCATACTCCAGTTTTTCGTACTTGATTTCGATATCTTCAAGTTTGCCGAACATGATCAGCACTCCTCGGCGTTGACGGCGCACCGCAGGGCGGCGATGGCCACTTCTATCTGACTGTCGTCCGGTTCCTTGGTCGTCAGCAACTGCAGCATCATGCCGGGCCAGCACATCATCTTGCACAGGATGTTGCCACTGTATTTCCCGGCAAACTTGATCATCTCGTAGGCGACACAACTGACCGGAATCATGAGAAACAGCTTCATGACGACGATATACAAATGCTTGGCGACAAAATGCTCGGGCGAGTAGAAGAGCAAAAGATACGGCACCAGAACGGCATACAGGACGATGGACACCACCAGCACGAAGAGCAGGAACGCCGTGCCGCACCGGGGATGCAGCCTGCTGTGGAAGCGGGTGGAATCAGGAGAAAGCTCGCCGCCTTGCTCCCATGTCCAGATGACCTTGTGCTCGGCCCCGTGGTACTGGAAGACGCGGCGGATATCGGGAATGTATGAGATGGCCAAAATGTAGCCCACAAAGATGAGCATCTTGATGAAGCCGTCCCAGAGGTGGAAGCTCAGTGAATCCACGTCGCCCGCAAGACCCAGGTACTCCATGCCGACGGACAGGAAATGGGGCAGGACCACGAAGAGGCCAAGGGCAGCCCCCAAGGCCAGGACCATGGTCAGCACCAGATGCCAGGTGGTCAGCTCGCCCTCCTCGTCGTCATCGTCCGCAGCCTGCACTGCCGAATAATTGAGGGCCTTGATGCCGTTGACCATCGTCTCCATGAGCACGGGAAACCCGCGCAAAAAGGGCTTCTTGAGCCAAGGATGGCGAACCAGCGTGAACCAGGGCCTCACCTCGGTGGTGATGGTGCCGTCGGATTTGCGGATAGCGATGGCAAGGGTGTTCCTGGCGCGCATCATCACACCCTCGATCACCGCCTGCCCGCCAACGGCCTGAGGCGCGGCCAAGGCCAAAAGTCCCAGAATTTTCAATCAACTACCCTCCGTATTCGCTGTGGAGACGACGGCCCGCCTCGATGACCAGCCGTGATAGAATTAAGAATTCCCGGGCGTTTGTAAAGCGAACTCGGCAAAACAATATGCCTCCGCGGGAGCTATTCCCAACGAAGGCATATGGTGCGGCTTTCGCCGGAAAAGCAGCTAGTTGCCGGACGGGGCGAACTGCGCGTACTTCTTGCGGAAGCGGTCGATGCGCCCGGCGGTGTCAACGAAGCGCTGCTTGCCGGTGTAGAAAGGATGGCAGTTGGAGCAGATTTCCACCTCGACCTCCTGGGCCTTGGTGGTCATAAGCTCGGCCTCGTAGCCGCAATGGCAACGAAACTTGGCCATGTGCGTTGTGGGATGAATATCTTTCTTCATGACGATCTCCTGTCATATTTGGTGCGTGGAACTCGGGCTTATACTCGGGCCCATCCTGGTTGGCAAGCAAAAAAACGCACACCCAAGCGACTCGATACCAGACGACACACCAAGTGGCGGCGACACAAAAAGGGCGGGAGCTTGCGCTCCCGCCCAGTCATTCAAGCTCGGCTTGTGGTTAGACGCAGCCGGTGGGCTTGGGCAGACCAGCCATCTTACAGGCACCCTTGCCGGGGCCGGACGGGAACAGCTCGTAGATCTGCTTCAGCTTGAAGCCGGTCACCTTGGAGAGGATGCGGACCATCGGGGCAATGCCGTTCTTCTTGTAGTAGTCCTGAAGGAAGTCAATGACCTTCTGGTGATCCTCGGTGATCTCCTTGATGCCCTCGGACTCTTTCACGAAATCGACCCAGGCGGGGGTCCAGTCCTCGAACTTCTGAAGGAAACCGTCCTCATCAACCTCGAAAGTAGCGCCCTGAAATTCAACAACAGCCATTGTATCCTCCTAGTGGGATGTTTGTCTTGCTGTAGCCCCGGGACTTCCCGGAACAACCTTATCCGATTAAACAGCGATCCGCTGCTTGATACCGTGGTAATCCGCACTAAAACCGTGACGGGACATTACGTCCACAGGGCACAGCTTGTCAAGCACTCGACGAATTTCCCTCACTGCCTCTTCAGGCTCCGCCGAAACTCTCGCCCGGTCAGGACTGACAGAGCTCGTCGTAGTGAGACCGGGCATATTCCAGCCCAGGTTCCATTTTAAGCGCAGCACCGAGATAGTCAAGCGCTTCCTCGGTGTTACCCATGAATTTGTGGCACAGGCCGAGGTTGGCCAGGTCATGGGGCGACCCGCTATCAATGGTCAGGGCCGCCTCGAAATCCCTGGCCGCCACCTCGTAGCGGCCGCCCTTGAAATGGGCCACGCCGCGCAGGTTGAAGTATTCCCGGCATTCGACATCCAGAGCCAACGCCCGGTCCAGCGGAGCCAGGGTCTCTTCCCAGCGCTCCTGGCGAGACAGGGCGTACGCCTCATAAAAGGCGCACAGGGCGCGCTCCTCGTCGGCGGGCTGGAGCGGCCCGGCCAGGGCGAACTGCTCGGCGGCAAAACCGGGATCGTCCATGCGCAGGGCCAGCAGCGCCTTGAAAAACGGGATGAAATAGGCGTCGGGATAGATATCCTCCACCACCTCCAGCCCCTCGAATGCGTCGTCGAAATCCGCCTCCTCGGCCAGGATGCGGCCCACGAAGAGGCCGATGCTGCGATTGGGGGTGCGCTCGCGAAAATCGAAGCCAGGGACGAAATTGTAGTTGGTGGTCACCTGGATGGCCGGATGCATGGTGCTGACGCTGAAGAGCGGCGTCTTCCGCTCGGCCAGCCCCCTGGCCAGGGCCATCAGTTCAGCAAATATGTTCTCATCCTCGACGCCGGGCAAGGTGTCGAGGCCGACCATCGCTCCCTGGGCGAGCCACTGCGCCTGCTCTATCCGGGTGAATTTGGGCAGACCGGACGCCTCGTAGACGCGGCTGGTCTCGAAATCCCCGGCCAGCTGCGCCACCTCGGTGATGGCCCGGATGGCGGCCTTGGCCGGTGAGGCCGCCGTGCCCGCGGTGAACACGATCTCGCTCAAGGCGGGGAACGTTCTGGCATCCCAGGCCACGGCTCCCACCGTGGGCACCGGGTAGTCCATGCTGAAATCCTTGAGGATCAGGGTGACGCCGTTGTTCTCGAAGCACTCCACCAGCCGCTTGAGCACCGGGTCGTCCGAGGATTTCGGGTCAATGGTCGGCAGGGTCGGCCGGGCCCGGTCGATCAGGGCGCAGACATGCCGCTCCACCAGCTCGCAGCCGCCCTGGAAGATGGACTCCTCATAGGTGTTCCCGGCTGACGATCCATTGAATTCGTTGAGCTTCTTGAACCAGTCCAGGGGTACGTACCGATACTCGCCGCTGGCCACGTCAAGGGCCGGATGAAACCGCCAGCGGTTGAGGTCCATGAGCCGTCTCGCTTCGGCATCGGAAATGGTCTCGTTCACCGAGGCGGCCACCAGGGAGATGTCCATGACCTGCCCCGGCCACTTTTCTTCGGCCTCGGTCCAGGTCAGGCGGGTGAAATTCGCCTCGTCGGCCCAGAAATGAAAATAGGAATACCGCTCCACCAGCTCCATGAGGGCGGACGCCTCGGCCTGCTCGGGCGAGGCTCCCTTGCCCATCTGCTTGCGGGTGGGCATGACCCGCCGCGCCTCGGGACCGCAAACGCCGACAAAGACCGGTATGCCGAGCCTGCCGGTGTCCACCCGCTCGGTCCTGTCGAGCACGCCCTGGCAGGTTTCGGCCAGCCGCGCGGTCACGCGCCTGACGGTCTCGACTGGGGTGCAGGCCTTGTCCTGGTCCGAGGTGTATGCCTTTGGGCAATCCGCAAGCCGCATCACGCCGTTTTCCTCTTGAGTCTGTAAAGGTTGATGGTCCGATTCTCGCCGGTGTCCTTTTCGGTGTAGGCGGAGTCGGTCCGGGCCATGGCGTAGCGCTCGGCGGCCCTGGTGAAGAAACTGCGGGCCTGCCGCTTCTCGTCCATGGCAAGAAATATCTCTGCCTGCGCGCCTTCGGCCAGATGGCTGTCGAGAAAGGCGAGCAGTGGCTCGAAGACAGCTTCGTCGTAAAGCACCTCGCAGCACACGATACAGTCGTACCTCTCGCCGTTGTTCGGAACGGTGAAGTCCAGCCGGGTGACGGTGGCGTACGCTTCAAGCTTGTTCTTGAGCACATTGATACGGCTGAAAAGCAGCGCATCGGGATCAATGTCGCTGATGGTCACGGGCAGGCCGCGACTGGCCAGGGCCATGCTGTTGACGGCGCAGCCCGCCCCAAGCTCCAGAAAACGCCCCCCCCCGGAAAGCGGATAACGGGAAAGCATGTAGCCAAGAACCAGACACGACGGCCAGACCTTGGCCCACAAGGGCAGGCTCACGGACTGTCCCGACCGGGTCCTGTTGGCCAGGGTCTCAAGGTACTGCGGCATGTTCTTGACTTGCAGCACATCCAGCGAGATGTCCCCAAGGGCCACCTTGCGAAACTCCACCGGCCCGAATTTGCGCACCGCCAGTTCGATGAGCCGGTCCATGGGCTGATCGAGATCGTACTCCGTCACGGCAATACCATCCTTGCTGACCACGAGACCCGAAACGGGCTATTGATCCATCTTGTTGATCTTTTCAAGGGTCCACAGGCCGTTTTCCGCTCCCTCGGCCCTGGAGAATTCCCAGGCGGTGCGCAGCGTGTAGGGCTGCTCGCCAGAAACGCCCCGGCGCAGCTGGGCGTCGTAGAACACCGTGACCCAGGTCCGGCCGCCTTCGCTCTTGCGCTCCACCAGCCGGGCGTCCACCAGCATGACCTCGGTGCGGGCCAACGCCGCGTCCGCCGGGAGCGCGGCCAGGGTCTGCTCGTAGACATCTTCGGAGAGGAAGCCGCGCAACTCTTCCAGATCGCGGCCGCCCGACACCTGCTGGAAACGGGAGAAGAAAAGCTTGGCCCCCTCCAGGAATTCTGCGGCGTCGAAGCCGCCGGGCTCCGGACCGGGCCTGCCAGCCACGGGGGTGTTCTGGGCTGCGTCGCCCGAGCCAAGCATGCTCCACATCTGCCGGGCCGCCTCATGCCGATCCATGGGTTTGCCCGGAGGCCTGGGCGAATCGTCGCGCGTGGACTGGTCGTCGTCCCCGGAGCCTCGGCCCGGCCCTGACCCGCCACCCCCGCGCCGCCGGAAGGCGCGCACGAGGAAATAGGCGATCAAACCGAGAAAGAGAATGTTGAGGATGCTGCCGCCGCCGCCCTGAGGAGGCTCGGCTGCCAGCGCAGGGACGGCCCAAAGCAAGATAGCCAGGGCGGACATGACCGCTGCGCCAACCCTGATCGGGCGGAAAATCGTCAATGATGTGTCGTTATTTCTTGCTGTCATTGGTATGGGTCTATTCTGGCCGCGCGCCCGTCTACTCGATGAGTCCCAGGTCGCGCAGGATTGCGTGGAGAGATTCCACCTCGATGGGCTTTGGCAGATACGCCGCCGCGCCGCCCTTGTAGTAGGCCCTGACCACGGTCTTGGGGTCGTTGAGGGCCGTGACCATGATCACCTTGGTCTCGCCGGGGGGCAGGATTCCCGCCTCGTGCTCGATGGCGCGGATCTCCTTGAGGGCCTGGTGCCCGTCCATGTTGGGCATCATGATGTCCATGCAGACGAGGTCGTACCGCTCGCCGCGATCAAGGGCGCTGCGGAACATGTCCACACATTCAAGGCCGTCACGGGCCATGTCGCATTCCCCGAAATCGGCCAGCAGGGCCCACAGGAGTTTGCGGCTGGTGAACTCGTCCTCGACTATCAGAACACGCATCATTCCTCCGGCTGCGCCCGACCACAGGCATTGATTCAAGAATGCAGAGTGTCCTTATAGACATTAACCCCGGCAAGCACAAGCAACGAGTGAAAAACAGCGGACCACGGCCCAAATCCCTTGCAACCACGCCATTTGCCGGGTACTAAGAGCCCTGCGGCGGCCGACGCCGCCTCCCCGGGCATCGACCACTGCCCGGCAAACGTGCCCACCCGAGGATCGACGCCAACCCGGAGACCACTTCATGCGCATGCCAGATTTCCTGATCACCAAGTCGGGTTTCTTCGACTTCCTCGACCATCCCATGTGGCTGGCCTGGCCCTTCAACGCGGGCTACGGCGAACACATCCTTCCGGCCATAGCGCGCATGGGATTCATCATCATCATCTTCGCCGTGATCATCGTCTTCCTGCGCGTACTCTTCGGCCCCAAGGGCCGCTTCAGGGACCACGAGCTGGACCAAGAGGCCAGAGAGCAGACCGCTGCCGAGCGCGCCGATCTGGAAGAGCGCCTGACCCGGGGCGAAATCACCGAATTCGAATACAAGATCCTCATGAAGGGGCTCAAGGACTGAGTGTGCAGTTCGGACCTCATGTCGCGGTGCTGAGCCGCTTCGCCGAGTCCCACCTGACGGGCGGGCCTGACGACGCCCTCATCCGACTTAAGCTCGACCACTCCCTGCGCGTGCTCGACAATGCGGGGCGCATCCTTTCCGCCGAGGGCGTGAGCGGCCATATGGCCGACCTGACCCGGCTGGCCGCCCTGTACCACGACATGGGCCGTTTTCCCCAGTTCGCCATATACCACACCTTCAACGACCGCGACTCGGCCAACCACGCCCGCCTCGGTGTGCTGGCCCTGCGGGAGACCGAGCTGCCCCCGGGCCTGCCCGAGCGGGACTGGCGCGTGGTCCGCTTTGCCGTGGCCCAGCACAACGCCAAGGCCATCCGCCCCACCCTGCCACCCGGGCTGACCCTGCCGGTCACGGTGGTGCGCGACGCGGACAAGCTCGACATCTTCCGCATCCTCCTCGACCACTTCGAGGGCAACGGCGAACGCAGCGAGGCGGTCATCCACCGCCTTGAGGACGCGCCCGACCGATACTCGGACGAAATGTACCAGGCCATCCTCCAAGGCCGCATTGGCGACTACCGCCACATGCGCTACGCCAACGACTTCAAGCTGCTCCTGACCGGCTGGCTGCACGACCTGCGCTATCACTCCTCCCTGGCCCTGGCCCTGGAGCGGGACTACCCGGCCCGGCTCCTGGCCCAGCTCCCGGATGATACGCGCATCCGGCGGTTGCGCGAGGTTGTCCTCTCCCGCGTCCGCGCCTGAACCCGACCGGGCCGAAATTTTCCCCACCGCCTAGCCCTTCATGCCTTCGCCGACCGATTGTTTATGCCGGGGCTGTACATCCCGCAGAGAATTGTTATCATCACTGGCAGTCCCTTTTACGACAGCCACGGAGGCACTCATGGCAGACAGACAAACTTACGACGTGGTCATCCTCGGCTCCGGCCCGGCCGGATTGCAGGCCGGAATACACGCCTCGCGCAAGAACGTGAGCACCCTGATGCTTGGCCGCATGGACAACAGCAGCCTGTACTGGGCACATATCGAAAACTTCTGCTGCCAGCTTGCGGTCTCGGGCGAGGATGTCCTGGCCACCGGCCGCGAGCAGGTGGAATCCTTTGGCGGCGTGTTCCGCGACGAGGATGTTCTGGTCATCGAGCCCGAGGGGCCGCTCTTTTCCATCACCCTTGAATCGGGCGACTCCATTCTGGCCAAGGCCGTGATCCTGGCCACGGGCTCAAGCCGCAACAAGCTGGGAGTGCCCGGCGAAAAGGCTCTGCTCGGCAAGGGCGTGAGCTATTGCGTGGACTGCGACGCCGGCTTCTTCCGCAATCAGGTCGTGGCCGTGGCCGGGAACCGCAGCGCTGCTGCAAGCGGAGCCGTGGCCCTGACCCGCTTCGCCAGCGAGGTCCACCTGTACTGCGACACCCTGGACGTGGCCGACGGCCTGCGCAGGCAGCTCGACGAAACCGGCGTGACCATCCACCAGGGTGTGCAGATCACGGAAATCCGGGGCGAAACAGGGGTGGAGGAAGTGGTCCTTGATGACGGCACCACGAGGAAGGTCACCGGGGTGTTCATCGAACAGGGCGCCAAGGGTGTGCTGGAGCTGACCGCCACCCTCGGGGTGACCCTCGACGAATCCATGAAGTACATCGACACGAACAAGAAGCAGCGCACCAACATCCCCGGCATCTTCGCGGCGGGCGACATCTGCGGCCCGCCCCTGCAGATGGCCAAGGCCGTGGGCGAAGGATGCGTGGCGGGCATCGAGGCCGCCACCTACGCCCGCAAGCTCAAGATCGAGGCCTAACTGGCCGCACCTTGCCCCGGCCCGGTCACAATCGCGGTTCACCGCAGCGCAGCTGCGCCTCCACGAACCGGGCAATGCGCTGGCGAGCGTCCGCCTCGCCGGGGCTGAATTCGAGGACCAGATAGCGAATCGAGTTCTTGAGAAAGGATTTCCTGACCGTGCAGACCACCGTGAATCCCTCGTCTGGATCGAAGGGATGAAAGGTCAGCCGGACCTCGGTGCCGTTGAACCCGGACAGGAAACCCTCGTCGGACAGGCGGACCCGGGTGCAACTGGCGCTCATGTCCTCGACCACCCCGCGCACCACCGCGCGACCCGCGCCATCGGCCACCAGGGCCGGAAACCGGCAGCGGCACCGGGGCTCGACGCGGTCCTCGGCATCGTACACCCGGCCCGGCCCGGCCAGTTCAAGGATGACACCCGGCGGATAGTCGCGGTTGAGGACCCGGGTGTCGAAACCGCGCAGGACACCTTCGTGGGCAAAGCGGACCCGAGCGGTCCGGTCACGGGCCATCCGTTTCACCACCGGCTGCGGCACCGGGGCGTAGACGAAAAGACGGCCATGCTCCCCCACCTCCGTGACCACGCACAGGAAACGATCGCCAAAGGTGGAAAACTCCATGAGCACCTTGTCGCCAGCAGCCAGAGGCATGCCATGCCCCCCCATTTTCTCCTGCCCCTACACTATGGTCAATCGCCCGGCAATGATATATACTCTGTCATTCAGTGAAACAATCAATGCCATACACCCTCTTCAAGGCCCTGGGGCTCATCGCCTGGACGGCCTGCATCATGGTCCTGGGCTATCAGACCGTCACCTGGACCTTCACCGCCACGTGGCCGTCGCTCACCCTCATGGATATCGGCGGCCGCCTGGGGTTCGACCTCATCTCGCTGATCCGGTCGCTCCCCCTCGAATTCGCCATCAAGGGTGCCTATGTCCTGATCACGACCCAGCTCTCCGTGGCCCTGTGGTGGGCCGGGGCGGCCTTCTTCGTGCTGGCCTTCCTCAGCGCGATCATTGTCGGCAGGTGACCCCGGTCCCGTTCCCGGCTGCATCGAAGTCCGCCGCCTCCCGGCGCGAGCCACTCCTGCGGCGTTGAGCAACCGGTCAATCGACATTGGGTGTGGACTTGAACCGAGTAATTCATCTATAAGAAGAAACTACGCACCAATCCGAGGTTGATTCATTGAACAGTCGCTTCCTGCCCATCGCCCTGCTGACGGGGGTCATCTTCATCCTGGCCCTGGCCGGTTATCTCGTCCCGACCCGGACTGACGCGATGCCCGTGCGCATCCTGCTTGAGAACAAGGGCGGCAAGGTCATCTTCGACCACAAGATCCACGCCGACATGCCGGAGCGCGCCTGCGCCGACTGCCACCATACCTCGGGAGATGACCCCGCCCCGCCCGCCTGCTCAAGCTGCCATGTGCCCAAATTCGACCAGCCCTTCATCCTCGGGCACCAGGAGACCATGGACCCGAAGCAGTGCGCGTCCTGTCACCACCCGGAGGCGACCATCGACAACTTCGACCACAACGGCCACGCCGAGGACTACGCCGCCGGGAACTGTCGGGCCTGCCACCACGACGCGAGCATCGAACCGACCCCGCAATCCTGCGCCAACTGCCACGGCGGACGGACCGACATCCCCTCGCGCAAGGACGCGGCCCATGCGCGCTGCGCCTCCTGCCACGACGACCTCTTTGACGCGGGCGTCACCGGCTGCGCCACATGCCATGTGCGCCAGCCCGCCGCACCGCCGCAGACCGGGGAGACGGACGAAGCCAAGCCAGCCCTGCGCCCCTGCTCTGACTGCCACGCCGATCCAACGGACCAGCTGGTGCCTACCACGGCAACGGCCTTTCACACGCAATGCATGGGCTGCCACGAAGCGAAAACGAGCGGCCCTTACGGCGACGATGCCTGCTTCAGATGCCACATGAGATAAGGGTTTCGCAAACATGACCGATTTCAGCTTCAGCCTGCTCACCGGAGAAACCGGCCCCCTGGTCAAGGGCGCGCGGCCTGATCGCCTGCGCGTCCCGCTTCAGGGGCACAGGCCCGTGCTTGCCGAGGGCGACCAGGTCCTCGCAGGCACCCTGATCGCCGAGGCCGGGGACGACCGGGGGGACATGCACGCCCCCCTGGCCGGGACCATCCGCGCGGTGGACCGTTTCGCCATGCTCATCGAGACCACGGACGACGGCAGGGCCGAGCCGCAGGCCGCCCCCTCGGAGGGTGGCGACATCCTGCGCCGCTGGCTGCGCTCCATGGGCATCGATGTCCGCCCTCTACGCCGCGCCCCCGTGCTCATCGTCAACGCGGTGCCGCCCGAGCCCGGAATATCCATTCACGATCCCCTGCTGCGGGACTACCGCAAGACCGTGGACCTCGGCCTCGACACCGCCCGTCGCGTGATCGATCACTCCAGACTGTTCCTGGTGGCCGCCCGGGGCAACCGGGCCAACGCCTTTGCCGACTGCACGGTCGTGCATGTGCCGCCCGTCTACCCGAACGGGCTGGACCCGCTGGTGGTCAGGGCCGTGACCGGCGGGGAAACCCTGCCGGGCAGACACCCGGACAACGCGGTGATCCTGTCCGTGCGCGACCTGTACTTCATCGGCCGCGTCATGGAGACCGGCCGTCCCGTCACCCAGACCGTCATGACCATCGCCGGACAGAACCGTCTGGTCCATGTCGGCACGCCTGCCGGGTTCCTCGTGGCCGAGGCCGGAGGCGGCGTGGAGGACGGCGACCATGTGATCCTGGGCGGCCTGATGCGCGGCATCCCGGCCCTGAACATCGACCAGGGCGTGGACAAGGACACCACCGGTCTGCACATCCTGAGCAAGACCCGGGCCTTTGTGCCCGTGGACGGCCCCTGTCTCGGCTGCGGTGAATGCGAGCGCCGCTGCCCGGCCCGGATCATGCCCGGCATGATCAGCCGCTGCGCCGAGTTCAAGCAGTTCGCCCGGACCGAAACATTTCACATCCACTCCTGCATCGAATGCGGCATCTGCGGCTACTGGTGCAAGGCCCGGCGGCCGCTGCTCCAGTACATCAGACTGGCCAAGTACGAACTGGCCCTGTTGCGCTCGGCCATTGTCCCGGCCGACACCCCGGCCAATGACCAGGGACGCAGCCGCCCCGCAGACACCCGCCCGGAGAAAAACGATGCTTAGGCCGCAACGCCCCATCCTGACCGTGTCCATGGCCCCGCATGTCCACTGCGGCAGGACCATCAAGGGGCACATGGGCGAGACCATCATCGCCCTGATGCCCGCCATGGTCATGGCCGCCATGGTCTTTGGCATGGACGCGGTGCGCGTCATGGCCCTGTCCTGCGCCGTGGCCGTGACCACCGAGGCGCTGTGCAACAGGCTCGCCGGGCGCGATCCGGCCGTAGACGACCTGCACGCCCTGCTCACCGGCCTGCTCTTTGCCTGCCTGCTCCCGGCCTCGGCCCCCTGGTGGCTGGTCACGGTGGGCTCGGCCTCGTCCATCGGACTGGGCAAGGCCATCTTCGGCGGCCTTGGGGCCACCCCCCTGTGCCCGCCTCTGGTGGGCTGGGCCGTCTGCCGCATCTCCTGGCCCAAGGCCATGGACACCAACACCACCATGCTCGGCACGACCCTGCCCGACCCGCTCCAGCAGCTGAAATTCTTCGGCACCGACGCCGTGGCCTCCCTGGACCCCATGGCCCTGTTCACCGGCCACCAGCTTGGCGGGCTGGGCGCGGTCCATATCGCCGCCCTGCTGGCCGGTGGCGTGTTCCTGCTCATCCGCCGCCACATCGCCTGGGAAGTCCCGGTCGCCTTTATCGCCGGACTGCTGTGCACGGCCTGGATATACCAGCTCCTCGATCCGGCGGCACACGCCGCGCCGCTGCTGCACCTGCTGACGGGCAGCGCGGTCTTCGGCGCGTTCTTCCTGGCCACTGACCCGGCCTCATCGCCCATCGGGCGCATCCCCAGCCTCATCTATGGCCTCATGGCCGGGGTCATGGTCATCATCATCCGGGTCTACAGCATCTATCCCGACGGGGTCCCCTTCGCCATCCTGCTGGCCAATCTCTTCACCCCGCTCCTCGACCGCATCCGCCCGAGGCCCTTTGGCGGCCCCTACACCCTCACCCAGGAAAAGGAGGACCAAGCCACATGCGTGAAGCACTGCGGATGATCCTCGTCCTTTCCCTCATCTGCGGCCTCTCGGGCCTGACCCTGGCCGCCGTGCGACAGGCCACCGGGCCGCGCATCGAGGAGCAGGTGCTGACCTACGTGCAGGGCCCGGCACTGAACCAGATATTTGCCAATGCGGACAACAATCCGGTCCTGGACCGCGTGGCCATCGACCTCGACGGCGAAGCGGTCACTGTCTTCCCGGCCATGGTTGACGGCCAACTCGCCGGGGTGGCCATCGAAGCCTTTGGCCGTGGCTACGGCGGCGACATCGGCGTCATGGTCGGGTTCGCCACGGCCGACGGCTCCATCACGGGCATCGGCATCACCACTCTCAAGGAAACACCCGGCCTGGGCTCGCGGGTGGTGGAGCCGGAATTCCGCGAGCAGTTCGGCAGCCGCCCGGGCCAGGATATGGCCCTGCAAAGCCAGGGCGGCGACATCGCGGCCATCGCCGGGGCCACCCTCTCGTCCGCCGCCACCGTGGCCGCCGTCAACGAGGCCATCCGCATGTATTCGAGAATCAAGGACAGGTTCCCCAAAAGGTGGAGCGACCAGGATACGCCATGAACAGACTGTGGAAGGAATTCTCCAAGGGGCTGTGGAAGGACCTCCCCCCCTTCAAGATAGTGCTCGGCCTGTGCCCGGTGCTGGCCGTGACCAAGACGGCCTACAACGGCCTCGGGATGGGGCTGGCCGTCATCTTCGTGCTCACCCTCTCCAACCTGCTCGTCTCGCTGCTGCGCAAGGCCATTCCGGCCAAGGTGCGCATCGCCTGCTTCATCGTGGTGGCCGCCTCGCTGGTGGTCTGCGTCGAGCTTTTGATGCAGGCCTACGCCTATCCGCTCTATCTCCAGCTCGGCATCTTCGTGCCGCTCATCGTGGTCAACTGCATCATCCTGGGCCGGGCCGAGGCTTTCGCCTCCAAGAACCCGACCCATCTGGCCGTGGCTGACGGCCTGGGCATGGGCATCGGCTTCGCCCTCTCCCTGACCTTTCTGGGCAGCGTCCGCGAGATGTTCGGCTATGGCACGTGGTTCGGCATGGAACTGGCCGGGGACTGGTATGAACCCTTCGCCTTCATGATCGAGGCACCCGGTGCCTTCGTCTGCCTCGGGCTGGTACTGGCGGGCATGAACGCTCTGACCAACTGGCAGCGCAGGACAAGGGGCCTTGAGGCCATCGAAGGCCCGATCCACGACTGCAAGACCTGCGGCCTGTGCGCCACCAAACCGAGGATATAGGGAGGCCGCATGGATTATTTCACCCTTGTCATCGCGGCCATCTTCGTCAACAACATCGTCCTGGCGCAATACCTGGGCAACTGCCCCTTCATCGGCACGTCCAAGGAATCGGGCGTGGCCATCGGCATGGGGCTGGCCGTGGTCTTCGTGGCCACCATGGCCGCAGCCATCACCTGGTGCGTGCAGCGCTTCCTGCTGGTGCCCTTTGATCTCGCCTACCTCCAGACCATCACCTTCATCCTGGTCATCGCCTCCCTGGTCCAGTTCGTGGAGATGTTCCTGAAGAAGGCCGTGCCCCCCCTCTACAAGTCGCTGGGCATCTTCTTGCCGCTGATCACCACCAACTGCGCCGTGCTCGGCATCGCCATCATCTGCCAGCGCGAGGAATACACCCTGCTTCAGACGATCATCTTTTCCATCGCCTCGGGCGCGGGCTTCATGCTCGCCCTGGTGGTGCTGGCGAGCATCCGCGAGCGGCTCGATCTGGCTCGGGTGCCCACCAGCCTGCGCGGCACGCCCCTGGCCCTGATCATGGCCGGGCTCATGTCGCTGGCCTTCTTCGCCTTCAAGGGCATGGCCTCCTAGGAGTTGTGTTGACATGATCATGACATCGGTACTCGTCCTGCTCGGCATCGGCTTCACGGCGGCGGCCATCCTGGCCGTGGCCTCGAAGCTCCTTTACGTCTATGAAGACCCGCGCATCGCCGAAGTGGAGAGCGTGCTGGCCGGGGCCAACTGCGGCGGCTGCGGCTTCCCCGGCTGCGCGGCCGCGGCCCAGGGCGTGGTGGACGGCAAGGCCGGGGCCACGGTCTGCGTCATCGGCGGCGACGAGGTGGCGACCAATGTGGCGGCCATCATGGGCCTCGGCTTCTCGTCCATGGAGAAGCAGATCGCCTTTGTGGACTGCACCGGCGGCATCCGGGCCGAGGAAATCTACGATTACGCGGGCGTCAGCGACTGCCGCGCCCAGAACCTGCTCTACGGCGGCAACAAGATGTGCCCCGAGGGATGCCTCGGCCATGGCACCTGTGTCACGGCCTGCCAGTTCGGAGCCATCGACATGGGCCCCCAGGGCTACCCCGTGGTGGACCCGGCCCTGTGCACGGCCTGCGGAGCCTGCGCCCAGGTCTGCCCGCGCGGGGTCATCACCATCTGGGGCATGACCGCCCGGCTGACCCACCTCAATGAAATCACCGACTGCCTGGCCCCCTGCCGCCAGCGCTGCCCGGGGCAGATCAACATCCCCCGCTACATCGAGCAGACCTCGCGCGGCGATTTCGCCGGGGCGCTGGAGACCATCCGCGAGCGCATTCCCATGCCGCTGACCATCGGCCGGGTCTGCCCCTATCCCTGCGAAAGCGCCTGCCGCCGCACCCATGTGGACGCCCCGGTGGGCATCAACATGGTCAAGCGATACGTGGCCGATTGGGAGATGAACTCTGGCCAGCGCCAGCCCGTCACCTGCGCGCCTGAAACCGGCCGCAGGGTGGCCGTGGTGGGCGGCGGCCCGGCCGGGCTCTCCTGCGCCTTCTATCTGCGCCGCCTGGGCCACAGCCCGACAATTTTCGAGTCCATGCCCAGCCTCGGCGGCCAACTGCGCTACGGCATCCCCGAATACCGGCTGCCCAAGGCCGTGCTCGACTGGGAGATCCAGGGCATCCTCGACCTGGGCATCGACGTGGTCCACGGCAAGGCCTTTGGCACCGACTTCGACCTCGACAGCCTCAAGGAGGACGGGTTCGAGGCCGTGTTCCTCGGCATCGGCGCGTGGATGAACATGACCCTGCGCATCGAGGGCGAGGATACCAAGGGCGTGGAGACCGGCACCGAGTTCCTGACCAAGGTGGGCCTGAACATGGAAACCGGCGTGGGGCGCAAGGTGGTGGTCGTGGGCGGCGGCAACACGGCCATCGACACGGCCCGCACCAGCGTGCGCTTGGGCGCGGACGTGACCCTCATGTACCGCCGGACCAAGGGCGAGATGCCCGCCAACATAGAGGAGATCATCGGAGCCGAGGAGGAAGGCGTCAAATACCTGTTCCTGGCCGCGCCCACCCGCATCATCAGCGACGAGTCCGGCCACGTCACCCATGTGGAGTACATCCGCATGGAGCTTGGCGAGCCGGACGAGACCGGCCGGCGCAGCCCCATTCCCGTGGAGGGCTCCGAGACCATCATCGATACGGACACCGTGTACACGGCCATCGGCCAGAAGCCCGAGCTTTCCTGCCTCTACGACGAGGGGGGCAACTGCCCGCTGGAGCAGACCAAGTGGCGCACCCTGGCCGCTCATCCGGTGACGCTCCAGACCGCCCTGCCCCACGTCTTCACCGGCGGCGACATGCACACCGGCCCGGGCATCGTCATCACCGCCCTGGGCGAGGGGCGCAAGGCCGCCCGCTCCATCCACCAGTACCTGACCGACGGCGCCCCCCACTACTCCGCCAAGGTGCAGCGCGATCTGATCCCCTACACCATGTTCACCCATGTGCCCGACGTGGGGTATCGCAAGCGCTCCACCGTGCCGCACCTCATCGGCTGCGACCAGCGCGTCTGCACCTTCAAGGAGATCGAGGGCGCCCTGAGCAGCGAGGAGGCCAAGCACGAGGCCTGCCGCTGCCTGCGCTGCGGCCTGACCTGCTACAACCGCGACCTGCCCGCGCGGGAGTGCAACGAGGACGGCTGCGTCAGCCGGTCATGACCCCGGCTTGCGCAATGAATCCGGGTATTTTACATTATCCCGGAAAAAATGCTTGCCAAGGACAAACCATGCGGCTATATGAATTCTCCCTTCGGGCGGCAAGCCCGCAGGCGACCACAGTGGGCGATTAACTCAGCTGGTCAGAGTGCCATCTTCACACGGTGGAAGTCACAGGTTCAAATCCCGTATCGCCCACCAGTTCTTTCAAAGTGTTACGAGTCGATTGATGAGATAGCCCGAATGCCTGCTCACCTTTTGACTCACCTTTTCAAAGCCTCCAGTTACCCGCTGGAGGCTTTTTTCATCTCCAATACCTTGCCGCCGAAGGCTTTGTTGACGGCCTCCGTGGCGTCCTTGATGCTGTGCACATACCTTGCCGTGGTCGTGGCCGAGGTGTGCCGCAGGATCATCTGGATCGTGGCCAGGGGCACCCCGGCCTGGTCCAGCAGCGATGCCGACAGATGCCGGATCGAGTGGAATCCGAAGAGCCGGACCCCTGCCCGCAGGCACATCTTGCGCACCATGTCGTTGGCATAGGCGTATGGCTTGTCCGTGGCCGGATTGATGAACACATGCTCGCGCCAGCCGGTCTCCAGGCGTTGTTCCCGGAGCGCCTGGGCGAGCTGGTCGGTCAGGGGAATCCAGTCCCCCTCCCGGCCGGAGGCGCGCTTTCGGGTATACAGGCGTATGCGCCCGTTCCTGAAATCGACATCCTCCCATTTGAGGTTGAATATCTCGCTTCGCCGCGCGGCGGTGTGCAGGTAGGCCAGCATCATGCGCCTGCGATGCGGCTGCGAGATCGTTTCACTGTTGCTGTGATGGAACGGCTTAGGCACCTGCTCGGCGATGGCATACACGGCCCAGAAGTCTTCTTCCGGCGGCACATACTTCTCCGAGCGGTCCTGCTTGTACGGCTCCACGTCCCAGGGGCAGTCCCCGTCCACGAGCCGCGCCCGCCGTCCCCAACTCCACAAGCGCATGATGTGCTTGCGAAACGTGTTTGCCCGATGCCCGCTGCGCGTCTCGGCAATGTGGTCGAGCCACTGGCGCACCGCGTCGTGGGCCAGCTCGTCCACCGGCATGACCGGCGATACGCCCGGCCAGTCGAGCAGCTCGGTAAAGGCGAGCGTCTTGTCGTCATAGGTGCCTTTGGCCACGCCCTTGGCGTCGAGCGCGAGCAGATGCTTTGTCATGAGCGTGTGCAAGGAGACCGCAGGGGTCCGCGTCGATGAGCACTCGCTCAACTTCTGCCTGATCAACGCCTCCCATTCCATGGCCGCCCGTTTGGTGGGCATCAGCCGTTCCTTGCGCCGCCCGTCCGGCAGGGTGATCCTGCCGAACCACTGCATTCTTCCCGTCTTGCGATTCTTCCGTTTGATGGGCACTCGCTCCTCCGGTCCTGGTGGGTCTTAATGCTTCCAATATGCTGTTTTCATAGAACTGCCACCGCCCCCCGATCAGAACCCCGCCGAGGTCGGCTGCATTTCTATAGACCCAGTCCGGCGACTTGCGCAACGCCGCAGCCACGTCCCTGGCCGAATACGCCCGCCCGAGCCTCGCCTCGATCACCTGCGCCAGCTCCATCACCCCGACCTCCTCACGCCCACCGGCGTGTCCTCCACAATGACCGTCACCCGCCTCTCAACCACGCGGTGCCCGAGGCACGCCTTGCACGGCTCGTCCTCGGGCATGCCCCACATCCTGTCCTCCTCGGGCTCCACACCATGCCCCTGGCACCGCCCGCACACCAGCCGCCCATAATGAATGCCGGGCCGGGCGCGCATCAGGAACTCCTGCCGCTCGATCTCGCTTGGGGTCATGCCAGCCGCTCCGCCATGTACTCGGAAATCCTGTCCAAATCGCCAGCCAGGGCCGGATACTCGGCCCGGCACGAGTCCGCATAGGCGCGGATGGCCGGTATGGCGTGCGAATCGTGCGTCAGGTCGAGCACGAAATACTTGCAGAGCTCGTGCTTGCCGCCCACCCCGCTGCTCCCGTCCTTCCGGGTCACGTTGAACTTGTTGTATAAGCCTCTTTCCTTGTCTCTCATCACATCCCCCTCATCAGCGGAAGGTTTCTCCACTCGGTCGGCACCACTAGCTGCTCCACCCGCCCAGACGCCCGCGCAGCTGGCGCGACCCGCCCAATGATCGAAAAGGCCCACTCCACCAGCTTCTCGAACAGGTCGTCCGGAATCCTGCGCGTGTACGCGTCGCCTGATTCCTCCCACTTGCGGTTCGCGTACCGCAGAAGCCGGAGATAGCGGGCTACGGCGGACCGCAGCGCCGCCTCGCGTGTGGCGAAAAATTGCTCCTTGTAGATGTGCCCCTGAGACATCCACCGGCCATCCTGCAGCCCGACGATCCACACCCGCTTCAAGCGGTCCTGAAGGTGCTCGATCCGCCGGTCGTCCAAGTCCTCGTATGCCCGGTACTCGTCGTCCCGCATGGGCCAGAAATGGCCGTTGTATGGGCCAGTGCCGTCGATCCGGTACAGCCCCCAGGGGTTGGCGTGGAGATCGGTGTAAATGTCGCTCACGCCGCCACCTCCCCGGCCACTCTGAGCGCCACGTTGGCGGCCACCAGGGCGGCGGCCATGGGCGGGCAGACCGAATTGCCGCACATGCGCACCTGATCGGTCTTGGTCATGGGCCTGCCGTCCGCGCCCCGGTCAATGATGTACGAGTCCGGGAAGCCCTGGGCGCGGAACAACTCGCGCGGCTGGAGCATGCGCATCCCGATGTCGGCGATGTAGTACTCCTGGCCCGCCACGGTCACGAGGCCCATGCGCGCCTTGGTGGTCAGCGTGTGCATAGGATCGCTCGCGGCCTGATCCTGCCCGCCCTCGCTGTAATACTTCATCAGGAACGCCCGCACCTCGGCATGGTGCGTCCCGCCGGCGGAAACGGTCGCCAGGGGTTGGTCGCTCGGTTGGCCCACGTTGTCGCCGCGCAGCTTGACCAAGTTGGAGGCCACCAGGGCGTGGCGCTCCTTGCTTGTCACGGTCAGGGACGGCTCTCCGGCCTCCTGTCCGACGCTCTTGCCATAGAAGGCGCTCAAACTGGCCGCCACCAGCGCATTGTGGTCCACTGTGGTGACCGTGGGAGCCGGGGCCGTCACGGGCGCGCCCACCACGCCCGTGAAGTGTTTGGCAAGGAAGGCCGAAACAACCGCATGCTTGACCCCTCCAGCCACGGCAGTGCCGAGCGGTTTGTCCAGGCCGGGCACGCGCGGGGCCTGCCCCTCGCGCTCTCCATAGCCGGTCTGGATCAGGGTTGGGGAAACCAGTCCAAACCGGTTCTCGGTGCTCATGGTCCGCAGCGGCTCCTGGATGTCCGGCAAGCGCATGGCCCGGGCCCCATCGCCGCCGTAGTGGGCCTCCAGCATCGGCGACACCAAGGTGAACCCACCCCCTCCGGTCACGGTCCTCAACGGCTCAAGAGGGCCCCAAACGTATTTTGATCGACCAGTTGAGGTGGAATGTGCTGGGCTTGAAATGCAGGGCGTGACCACGGCCTTTTCGCCACGGTGCGCCCCGGTCACGGTCCGCATGGGCTCGGCCACGTCCTCCAGGCGCACACCGTGGGTCAGGTTGACCACGAACGGCCGCTCGGCCTCCAGCACATATCGCCGGATGCCCTCGGCGATCCTCTTGAGCGTTTTCTCGGCCAGAGGCCGCTTGGCGTTGATGCCATGCTTGGCCTTGATCTCCTCGGACGTGTCGAAAATCGACGGGCAGGGGATGGACCAGTCAATGCACTCGGCAGCCGTGCGCCATGGCAGCAGCTCGCCAGCCTGCACGGCCTCGCTCTTGGGGTCGCCATGGGTCGGCGCGGGCCAGACAATGGGCTGGCCGTCGCACCGGGCAATGAGGAACAGCCGCTTGCGGATGGTGGGCGCGCCATAGTCGCAGGCGCGCAGCTCGCGCCACTCCACCGCATACCCGGCCCGGCGAATCCGCCGGATGAACGCCCGGAACGTGTCGCCCTTGGCCGCGTCGATGATCCGCCCCCGGCAGTCCAGCGGCCCCCAGGTGGTCATCTCCTCCACGTTCTCCATGATGATGATCCTCGGGCGCACCTCTGGTATCCACTTGTCCACCAGGACCATGGCCAGGGAGCGGATGCGGTCGTTGCGCACCGGTGCGCCGCCCTTGGCCTTACTGAAGTGGGTGCAGTCGGGCGAGGCCCACAGCAGACCAACCTTGCGGCCCTGCGTCACCCATGAGGGCGACACGGCCCACACGTCGTCCGTGAAATGGACGGTGCCCGGGTGATTGGCCGCATGCATGGCCACGGCCAGCGGGTTGTGATTCACCGCCGCTTCGGGGTCGCGCCCCAGCGCCATGCGGATGCCCTCGCTGGCCCCGCCGCCGCCCGCGAACAGGTCCACCACGATCTCGTCGCCGGACGCGGAGCCGGTGATGTCGAAGAGGCTACGCATCAGACGCGCACCCCCGGAAACTCGTTCCACTCCCGCCCGTCCAGCAGGCGGCCAGCCGCCTTCTTGCCGACACGGCAGCGAATGACAGCCCCATCGGGCAGCGATTCGCCGTTGAATGCCGCCGCATCCGGGCTATATGTCTGTCCATCGAGTGTGACGGCCACGCATTTTTCAGCCATGAGTCGGTAGGGCAGGCCGCCCCACTCGCCCCACTGCTTGAAAAAGAACGGCACCCCGGCCTCCTGGCACTGGTCGCGCAGCCCCCGCGCCCACTCCGGGTGCATGGGCCGCGCCCCTGGGCCGGATTCGCCGCCGCAGATGACCCAATCGAGCCACCGATACATTGGGGAATCGGATGTGAACCAACGCTCGCCCTTGATATATTCCCGCAGGTCCACCGCCCCAAGCATCGGCTCCACGCTCACGAACCGGACCGCCGCCGGGGTATCGAGCAGCACAGGGATACGCTCCTCGGCCCTGGCCTGATTCTCGGCTGTGACGCCCAGCCACAGGTTGGGCCATGGGAACTCGCCGCCAATGTCGGAAGCCCCTCTCTGGCAGCCCTCCATATAGCGGCGCATCCGCTCCGGCCTCTTGGTCAGCACCTGATAGGTGATGTGCGGCGTCAGGGCCATGACCGCAAACACCCGGTCCAGCCACTCGTCCGGCACGGTCGGATGGAACAGGTCCGTCATGGACCCCACAAACACCCGGCACGGCTTGCGCCAGCGCAGCGGAGTCGCCAGTACCGACTCGACCAGGGCTGTCTGGCCGTTCCACGTTCCGGCGTCGGTGACGACCCGATACGCAATGGGAGCCTTGGGATTGTGCGCCAGCCGGAAGGCCATGCGTTCGGCGTAGCAATGGTCACACGCCGGGGAAATTTTGGAACACCCGACCATCGGGTTCCAGGTGCGGCCAGTCCATTGTATTTTACTCGGCATCACCCACCCCCTTCACAAACCGCCCGTTGATCGTCTCCTGCATGACCCTGACCGCGCGGCCCAGCTCGTCCTTGATGGCGTTGGCCTCGGCCAGCTTGGCCTTGAGGGTCGCAATCTCGGACTCCAGCACCTTGCCAGCACAGGCCACCGCCGCGCAGATGGCAGTGAAGCCCTGCCCAGTGTGGTCTATCGGGCACTTCCTGGCGTCAAACAAAGCGCAGCCACTCGGTACCAAGCTCATCGCCCGTCCCTCCCGTCCAGCGCACGCCGCTCCGCACCCGTCAAACCGCCGCCCTTGCCCCGCCTCGGCCCCTCCACAGCGCGATCCGTGCGCACGCCCAACCTGCGCAGCACCGGCGCGATCTCGGCCCGCCAGAGAACCTCCTCCATGAACGCCTTTGCCGCCTCATGCACCGTCCTCGCCATGCCTACCTCCCTTCCTTGAGCGTCACCGGATCAATCCGCCGCCTGCACTCCTTGGCCCCCCTGGGCCGGGTCAGGGGCAGCCAGCAGTAGCGGCCCAGCCCCAGCTGGGTCTCGGCCCGCGCGCACCCGGCCTCCCAGGCCGGGCAGTCGTAGTCCGCGCAGCGCGCCCGGTCCGGCCCCAGGTCGCGGCTCTTTCTGTCACGCCCGCTCACGCCTCCCCCTCCCGGCTCACAAAGTAGGCGCAGATCGCGCCCTCGCCCCGGTTGTGCTTGAAATCGTGCGGCTCGCCCGCAAACCCCGGCCGCTTGCACTCCCGGCGCGAGGGGCACCCCTCGTCCGTGCAGCGCAGGGGCAGCTTGTGGTTGCCCGGCCCTGGCCGCCGCTCCCGCACCGTGGGTGGTGTGATGCCGATCATAGGTACGCTCCCTGGTTGAAGATGGAGTCTCCCACCGGCTCGAACTCGTCGTCGAGAAATCCCCGTTCATGGCCCTGCGCGGCAGGCCTGCACGGCGCGCAAGGCACGTCGGCCCTCTCCGGCCCGTCCGGCTCCGGATTTTCCACCGCCGCAGCCCCGGTCGCCGCAACCTCGGTCACGGCTGGCCCGCTCCCAGCTGGCCCGCTCCCAGCTGGCCCGCCCCCGGGCGCGAGCCCGGCCTTGAGCAGTTCCAGCATCGCGCCGTCCACGGCCCAGGCCACCATCCGCCCGCACTCCACCCGCGTCAGCCCAAGCCACGCCAGATACCGGTTGAGCATCGCCGCAGACACGAACTGCGCGTTCACCGGCAGCCCGTGGTCGACCACGGCCATGATGTCCCGGCCCAGGACGCTCTCGGGATTTTCCGGCAACAACCGCCGGATCACCTCGGCCACCCGCTCCCGCCGCATGGCTCGAATATCCTGCATCACGGCTTCCTCCATCCCTTCTCGCACGCCCGGATCAGCAGGCACACCACCACGGCCAGCCCGATGACCATGCCCATTTCCCACGCCATACCAGCCCCCTAGGCCGTCCTGGCCGGGATGCGGATCTCGATGTCAGGCCGCTTGTCCTGCAGCCGCTCAATGAGCTGGTCCATGGTCAGGGTGTCCAGCTCGGCCCGCACTTCGGCCTCGATCTCCCGGCGCAGGGCCACGGCGTTGATCGGCTGGCCCGGCTCGGTGGAGGCCACGGCGTAGCGATGCCCGCACGCGTCCCCCTCCATGATCCAGTCCGGCGAGGCCCCGGTGGCCCGCCAGATGGTCAGCAGCCACTCGGCCGGTATCGAGCACCGCCGCTTGGCGTCAGACACGGACGATTGGCGCACCCCGAGCCGCTCGGCCAGTTCCACCTGCGTGCGCACCCCAAACACCTGCCTGATCCGCCCCATGGCCCCCTCAAAACGGCCCACCACAGCCTCATCCGTCTCCCTGTCGCGCTGCATCGTCTTCCTCCTGTCCTGTTAGGAGGCTGTTGAAAATCGGCGATCTGCGTCGTTGCTTCAAAAAGCTCAAACCCTCGCGTACCAGGAGTACGCTTCGGTCTTGAACTTTTTTCGCGCCTAGCATCTCACCATTTTTGAACAGCCTCCATGTTTTGACTTTTTCAACGGTCAATTACGCCCGGTCCCCGCTCGGCACGCTCCTGTCGCGGCCGCCCAGCGGGATCTCCCGCCGCCGCCGCATGTCGCCCAGGGCGGACTTGGCAAAAAACTGCGCCATGCAGATGCGCCCGATCTCGGGCACCACGATGCGGCCGTACTTGCACTCCTGCACCATGGCCTCAAGCTCGGCCTCGATGCGCTCAAGCCTGTCCTCAAGGGTCGGCGTGATCGGCGTGGTCGACGTGGTCATGTCATGCACGGTCATCCCTCCTCCTGGCTGGCCTTGAGCGCCCCCTCGCAGGCCACGATCATGGCCTTGGCCGCGCTCATCATCCGGTTGGCCCGGGCCTGGAACTTGCGCAGCTCCCCATCGGTCACGGCCTCGCCCCCTGGCCCGTCGGGCGCGGTGGCGTGCTCAAAGCTGCGGCACAGCGCGCCCAGCTCGGCCATGGTCTGCATGACCCTGGCCCGTGCCCCATCCGGGCACGCCCCGGCCTCGGGCAGCCGCACAAACACACCCCCGGCCTTGACCGCAAAATACCCGGCCACAAACGCCTCGCCCCCGGCAGCAGCCACAATCGCCTCCAGCGAATCCAGATGCAGCCGACACCCCGCGTTGGACTCGGTGCGCGACAATCCGTTCAGCAGCGTGGAGTAAGGCAGGCTGGTCAGGGCCGCGATGCGCCGGGCCGTGGCCCCGCTCGGCGCGAACTTGACCAGATCGTGCAGGGCCTCGCCCAGCTCGTCGTAAAAATTCGGGTCTTTCAGGTTCTTGGGCACGGTATTCCTCCTTGCATCTTACCGCGTGTCAGGCGCGCCGCCCCGTGCTATGGGGCGGAGCATGGTCAGGTCAGTCCAGCTACACCCCGTTAGTGGCCGCATTCGCAGCCGCCGCGCCCTGCCGGGCCGCTTCCAGCCGCCGCTCGATCCATCCCTTGGCCGGTCCGGGCGACTTGTCCCGCCCCAGCGGCAGGAACTCGCGCGGAATGTGCTTGCCGGTTGGGGTCGCATAGCTGGTCATGCCCGCCAGCACGGCGGTGGGCACCTCGGCCGCGTTGCAATGGCGGCTGGTCTGGGCGGCAGAAAGCCCCAGATGCCCGGCCAGCATGGTCACGGTTGCGCCGTTCATCTTCAGCCATCCGGCAATGCGGCCTTGACGGGATTCATTGGGCATACTACGAAAACCATTGTGCTAAATGTTCGCCTGCGGGATTGCGTCAACTGTTATGGCAAGGATTAATCGAAATTTCGATCAAGAGTCAATCAAATTTTCGGACACAAGTGATTTTTTCGTTATGAAACTCTTCGAACGCATTGATATGCTTGCCCAAAAAAAATGCGGCAGCCGGGCGAAGCTAGCCAAGCTGCTGGGCGAGAAGCAAAACACGTTCAACGGGTATTTCAGCGAAGAGAGGCAGGACAAGTTCAAGGCCACACACCTTGAGCGAATTCTCGATAACTTTCCCGACATCAATCCCCTCTGGCTGCTCACCGGACGGGGAGAGATGCTCGGCTTGCCCGGGCCGATCAGTGGACACTCGACCGAGGTGCGTCCGTCGCCCTTGCCCGACACCCCCATCGCCGCCCAGGTCGCCACTATTGAGCGGGCCATGGTCGGAGCCGATGACCTCGCCAAGATCGAGGCTATCCTGGCGAGTCTCAAGGGCCAGCACCAAGCGCTCCATGTGCAGCGCGGCGGCTACGGCAACAGCATCAATGCCCGCGAACCCCACCTGCACGAGCCCCGGAGTGACTACCCGACCGGCAACGCTTGTGGCATCAATCACCGACCCGAGGACACCGCCACGCAAAAATAGAAGGGCAGGAGGACGGCGATGAGAGGCATTTTTTTTGGCTGCAATGATAGAAAACACGTTGTTGGTGTGCGGTTCACCCTGGCGTATCGCGGACCACGATACCACTTGAACGAATGGGCTTGGGCATGACGGAACGAGACGAAATCGCGCGGCTTTATGTCGCTAGCAGTTCCGGGAGTGGCGGCTATCCGGTCACCTTCGAGACCAATCCGCCAAGCAACGTCCTGACCGTGGAGTGCAGATGCCCGGCCGGGCTCCGTGGGCAGCTTTGCAAGCACAAGCTGGAACTCATCAAGGGCGACGAATCCATCCATGACCCCGAACGCCACAAAAGCGGATTCCCCAAGCGCCAACTCGCCCGAGTCAAGGAACTCATCCGGGAATACAGCCTGTCTCAACTGGTCCGAAACTTTGAGGCCGGACCGCAGGCGTTTGCCGACAAGGCCAGACTGGCGCGGTTGTTCAGGGAGGGCGTCCCCCATCCCCGGGGCGGCCACGTCCCTCCGGCCAACCCGCGCCAAGCCGCCCTGGATTATCTGGCCCGGATCACCCCCGCCACAGTGGAGTCCACTCCTCCCCGCTCCCGCTTCCTTTTCCCCGGCTTCACCGGATGGAAGGAAGGACCGCTTGAAGGCATGGCCACGGGATGGCATTTCCACGTTGGAGCGCAGTTCAAGCGCTGCCTCGACACAGCGCTCACAGGGAGAATCGCCCTTACCAACGACCCTCCTGTCATGCGCTGGACACAGGGTGGCGATTTCTGTTTTGACGAAGGGGTCGTGATCTACGACAGCCCGCTGTCCGACACCCCGTGGAGCGCCAATCTTCAGGAGTTCGTGCAATGCCTTCAGGTCAAACAGTCCCTGCCCGCAACCTCCGCCCATGTGGTAACCGAGTCATGGAACGAGCGCCCTTCGGATCTTGCCGACCGCCAAGCGGAATGGTCGGCCAAGGGAATCAAGACAGCCACCATAGATCACCTCCATCGAAAGACCCCGCTCTTCCAACTCAAGGCGTTCATCCCCCGCGACCCCGGTCAGGTGCGCTTTCTTCTCCTCACCACCAGCGCTGACAAGACCCGGCTTGAACACGTCGAAACCACATGGTGCACCCAGGACGAATTCATACGCATCCTCATCACCGGAGAAATACCCCATGCCGCCACGCCCCTATGAACTCAAGACCCTCGCCTTCTTCCCCGCCACCATCCCCGGCCCCACAGTGGACGGCCCCATAGAGATGCCGCCGGAAACCATTACCGACACCTTTGAGGACGGGAGCACGACCACCCGTCCCCTGACAACGCGCGGCCAAAGGCTCTTCCTCTACACCTGGGAGCAGGCCACGCCCCGGACCAAGGACGAGCTTACGCAGTTCGTCGCCAGCCACCAGGGCATGCCCATCCGGGGATGGACCCACCCTGGCACGGACAGGGAATACACCGTCGCCTTTTCCGATGTGCGCATACCGCGCCAGCAGGTTAAGGCCGGACAGACCACCTACACCCTGGAGCTTGCGGCCTTCATCCTCATGGAGGGCCCGGTGAGCAACAAGTTCAATTAACTGATCGCTGAAGAGTCAAAACATGCAGGTTGTTCAAAAATGGTGAGATGCTAGGCGCAAAAAAAGTTCAAGGCCGAAGCGTACTCCTTGTACGCGAGGGTTTGAACTTTTTGAATAAGCTTTCTGTACGGCTTGAAGACTCGCCTACAGTCGCTTAACGCCCGCAGATCGCCGTTTTTCAACAACCTGCCAGGAGGTTCCCCATGGCCAAACACATGCCCTGCCCCGCCTGCAAGAAGCGCATGCCCATGGACGCCGGGTCCTGCCCCAGGTGCGGCCACATGGTCACCGCCCAGGAGCGCGCGGCAGCGGCCAGATTCGCCCGCAAGGTCAACATCGGGCTGATGACCATCCTGGCCGCCGTCATCCTCTTCTCGGTCCTTGGTTCAGACACCCACCCGGACACGCACCACGCCGTTGACTATCAGGTCATCGCCCGCGAGGATTTCAGCGTGCCCGGCCGCGACCGCCGTCAGGTGACCATCATCGCCGCCTCGGCCACCACCCGCGACCAGTTCGCCCATACCGCCATCAAGGCCGCCCTGGCCCTGGCCGAGCAGTCCGGCACCCAGGTGGCCGTGGCCTTCCTTGAGCCAGACCCGGCCATCGCCGGGCTCGGTGCTGCCCTGGCCATCGCCCGCCACGCCCCGGACTCCGGCGGCTTCAGCGGCGACCAGGGCTGGTCCTGGCAGGTCGAGGCCGCCGAGTCCCGCCCCACCCCCCAGGCCATCACCATCGAACGCCTCTGGGAAGCCAACCGCGACCGCTTCCAGACCCCGGACGGCTCCGGCTCCACCATGACCGACGAGCCAGCCCTCAGAGACTTCATCGCCCAGACCCTGGCCATCCCGCCAAACGACGTCCGGCTCATCTACACGGAGCGGACAAAGTACATGGAGGAATAGAGACAAACCAAAACAGCGGCTGCAAAACGCAAAGGACAACGCCAATGCCCACCATCAACGAAGACACCCACACTGCCCTGCTCATCGCCCGCGAGCAGATGGCCGCCCAGGCATCCCTCACCGCCCTCAAGAGCATCCTCCTGCTCAACGGCGCATGCGGCATCGGCCTGTTCGGCTTCATCTCCAATACCGATGGCCGCGACATCCTGTCGTTCACATGGCCCCTTTTATTTTTCTTCCTCGCATCCCTCATGGCGATCTTCGCCATGCTCATGGCGTGGAACGAAAAAGCCATCGTGGTTGCCAACATGCCTTCAGACCCGCCGCACCCGCTCAAGAAACACCTCTCGCGGTTCGACACAGAACTCTTCACGATCCGTGCAACAAGGACGTTCGGCCGGGCCTCCCTCGTAACTGGTGCCGCCGGGTTCCTTATGGCCTACATCGCCATCACGCCGTAGCCACAACCGAAAGACAAACACTGCCGGGGCCAACGCTCCGGTTTACAAACATCAAACAAAAGGAGACCCAATGCCCTTGACCGCTGGCGAAAAGCTCATCACCGCATTGCTTTGCGACATTTCAAAGAAACTTGGTGCAGAACAACAGATCGACCCCGATTTCGTCAAATCGGCGCTTTCATCAAAATACCAATGGGCGCTGAAGTGGGAGTATGAGTGGCTGTTCGATAAGGATGACTTCGACAGCCCTGCCGAGCTTGATGAAACCGTTGACATCATGTTCATGTGGGATGTGATTGAAGCAATTTACGAAAAGTTCACCGATGAAGAAAAAGCTTACATAAAAGAGCAGGCGGCACCTTTCGGGGACAGTCCGTCATTCAGAGGCTTTGACGGCAACAACGAGTCACATTATGGCATAGCTCGCTTCCTCCTTGAAGACCTCGACCGCTTTCCGAGATTCAAAGATCGCGATTTGAATTGTCACTGCCCGAGCATTGATTCGCACCTGCGGATGCTTCGAGTCTACGACACAATCAAGCAATCGAAGGAATGGCATGATGCCACTTTCACCCCGCAAGAAATTACTGAAATATTGAAGGCCTATGCACACAGCTACGCATTTAAGGACTAATCAAACAGAGCAGCCCCCCCACCCCACCCACACCACAAAAAAAAACCGTCCCCGGAGAACTCTCTCCGGGGACGGCGTCTTCATGCGTCCAGGCGCATTCCCGCCCGGCGGGCCGGGTCATTCGTCCGTGTGCGCGGTGAGGAACATGCCCTTGGCCAGGGCGTCAAAGAACTGCTGGTAGACCAGCGGGTCGCGGATCGGCTCGATGTTGTACTGGGCATTGGCCCGCACGGTCATCTGGTCCTCGCCGCGCGGGATCACCACCACGGTCATTCGGATGTTGTAGCCGTGCAGCTTGGTGGCCGAGATGGAGCCAAGCTCAAACGAGGCCTTGTCGATGACGAATCCGAGATCCTGCAGCGTGGCAATGGTCGTCTGCAGCGTCTGCTTCTTGTCGTCGGTATCAAAGTACCGCGTCTGCATGGCGCGCGCCTTGACCTGGGACTCGCCGTCGCTGTCCAGGATATTCTTCTGCGCGGTCTGGCATCCAGCCACAAGCATCAGGAGCACAAGGGAAACAAAGGTGAGCTTTTTCATATCTGGTTGGCCTCAAGGAAGAGCGACTTGGAGAGTTTTTCAAAGAATTCCTGATACACGGCTTCTTCGTTGATCTGCGCCTGGGAGTTGATCTGCCCGAGCTTGTTGAAGATCACGCGTTGAAAGGTGACACGCACCGCTGTCTTGCCGGGCACGTCCGTGATCGAGAACAGGGTATCCAGCTCGTTAGTCAGGGTCTGGGCGGTATCCTCGGCCATGACCCGCGCGATCTTTTCGCACATGGCCTTGGGAAAGGTCTCCAGCAGGCCGTCATGAATGGCCTGATACACCCTGTCCTGCACTTCCTTGATCTTCTCCGGGGACAGGTCCGTGTCCGGCGCATCGCCCTCCTGGTCCAGAGGCCGCACCACCAGCGACACCTTGACGATCTGGGTGGCGTCCGCAGCGTTGACCGCGTTGGGGTTGTTGCCCAGCGCCCCCACCAGAGCCAGCAAAAAGACCTGGCCCTGGTCCGTGGCATCGCGCGTCTTGGAGGCCACGATCACGCCAAGCTCCTTGGAGGACTCGTCGAGGTTGAAGCCCAGGTCCTGCAATACGGCGTTGGCCGCCACCAGCACGCCCCCCTCGTTGCCCGTGTCATAAAAGCGGGTCTGCAGCTGCCTGTTGGCCAGGGACTCGGGCGGCAGCAGCAAGGCATCCTTGGGCACCTTGGCCGCACAGCCCGTCATCAGCAGGCAACACGCCACAATAAAAAATCTTCTCAGCATGTCACGTCCTAAAAGCTGGATTGACGATAGGCAAAGTCGCGCACAAGGCCCTGCTCGTCATATTTGATGATTATGGTCAGCGTGCGCTGTGTGCTGCTGGCCGCGCCGCTGCTGCCGCTGTAGCTGCCCCCACCGGCCCCGCCGCCGGAGCCGCCAAAGACCAGCCCGAGCACGCCCACCCCGCCCGACGAGGTCGAGTAGACCTTTTCGGTGGAGACCTTGTCATAGACCCACACTTCCCGGCGCTGGGCATCGGTGGTGACCATGTTGGGCGAGCCAAGCACCTCGACCACCTCGGCGCTGGACATGCCCACCTTGATCTCCTTCTGCACGACGCCTGCGGAAATCCTGTCAGTCCCGTCGTCCCGCACCGCGTCCCTGTGCTTCCCGGCCCCCATGCAGCCAGCGTTGACCAGCATGGCCGCCCCCAGCAAAAGTACCATCAGCAATCTCATAACAACCTCTCTGAAAAGAACATTACATACCTCACGAAGGGTTACGCCTACCCCATCTATCGAGGGTTGTCTATAATGTGGTGTACGCTATTTCGATTCCACGACCGACCAGTACAACCGGCGTCAGCACATCCCCAGCAGCCCATGCGCAAAGCAGGCGAGGTGCGCCAACACCTCGCCTGCTCCATCTTCTCGGTGCCGGACCGACCTTTGCGCCGGTCCGGCTTCATTGTGTATTCTTCCCTTCCCCCGCCCGCGCCCTGGCCTCCTCGCCCCACCGGGCCATGCGCCTGAGCGTGGCCGCGCAGTCTTCGTGCGCGCCGTGCAGGCGCAGGATATACTCGGCCACCGCCTGATCGGTCAGCGGATCGGGCGGCAGAGGCGGGGCGTCGGCGCATGTGGCCAGCCCGGGCGGCGGGGCCAGGATCACGGTCTCAGTGCGCGTCAGCACCGTGGTCTGCGGCCGGGCGCAGCCAGTCAAGAGCGGCAGCAACAGCAGGGCCAACATCAGGGCATTGCGCATGTTCGGGCCTCCGGGGGATGGTTTTGAGTTTCGCCACCTGGGCGGCGATGGTTTCGCTTCTGGCCAGCCGCTCGGCAGCCGCCTCGGCCGCCGTGGACAGGTCGGCTTGCAGCTGCTCCTCGCGCCGCGCCCAGGTCGCTGCCTCGGCCCGGTGCGCCACGGCCTGCTCGATGAGCCGGGCGGTCTTGACCGCCACCTCGCCGCGCAGGGCCTGATAGTCGCGCCACAGCCAGGCCAGGGCCACGGCTATCACGGCGTATCCGGCATACTTGATCATCGTGCCCAGCCCCAGCCGGGCCGCCCAGCCAATCAGTGCGTGCAGCATGTCATTTCCCTGTCCCTGTCATTTTCGTGTGCCAACCATTTCCGTGTGCCAGCGATGAATGCGCTGCACATAGGTGATGGTCTCCCGGCTGTGACGGCCGGTCACCCGGGGCAGCGCCGCGATGATCCGGGCGTATTCCACGGCCCCGTCAGCCAGCCGCTGGGCTTTGAGCAGATTGCCCATCCCCGCATTGTAGCTGGCCCGGGCCAGGTCCCAGCGGTCCATCTCCGGGCGCGGAGATGACCACCCCTCGCGCAGCTTGCGCATGTAATAGGCCGAGGCCATGATCGAGTGGCGCACGCTGTGGGGCGATGCCCGGCCAAAGCCCAGCTGCCCGGCCACCTCGCCCCAGGTCCGGGGCATGAACTGCCCGAGCCCGCGCGCGCCCACGGGCGAGACCGCCGCCGGGTCGAGCAGCGACTCCTGATAGAGCTGCGCCTTGAGCCACAGCCAGTGCCCCTCGGGTATGGGCGGCCACCAGCGGTCCACGGCCCGCTCCATCTCCCGGTCATAGCGGTCGTGATACCGCCCGACCGGCCCGGCCCACGCCTCAGGCGGCGAGCACCAGAGCGCAGCCCAACCACAGAGCAGACTGATACACAGCCAGAGCCAGCGGGTCATTCTCGATCCTCGCGATGGTGTTGGACCAGGGGCGTCCGTTGTACCGCTCCAGGGCCCGCAGGCTCACCCACAGGATGAGCAGGGCCAGCAGCTTGTAGACAAATTCGATCACCAGATTGATGGTCGCGGACTCGAACAGGGTCATCAGTCGTCTCCTCTCTGGTTGAGTATGCGCACCTTTTCCTCCTCGGGTATGGACGAGTGGACCACCAGCGCCCGCACCATGCGAAACAGGATGCTGAACTTCTCGTCCTGGCGCACATGCTGTTTCTGGCACTCGGCCCGGCTCACGCTGCGATGCTTGACCACCAGCCCGCAGGCCACGGAAAACACCACCGTGATCAGGCTCGTCTCAAGGGGGGAGAATTCCATGGCCGCTCCGAGGTTAGTTGTTATGCCAGCACGCCCGGCACTGTCGGCCACGGCGCTGCCGCCACGTCGCCCTGCCACGGGAATCCCGGCTGGGAGGGCACGTCGCGCAACGCCTGACGATAGGCGATGCACTCGTCCTGGGCCGCGCCAGTAAGCGACGAGTCGGGCAACACGGTCCAGTCGCTGGCGGTCAGCCGCGCATCCCGCTCGGCGCGGATCGCCGTGGCCATGGCTGCCACGTCCTCGACCCAGGCTCCGGCGTCGCCGTCCCAGGCATACAGGCCGCGAGCCAGCGCG
>NZ_JASTWE010000007.1 GCF_030282845.1 Pseudodesulfovibrio pelocollis | reverse complement strand
CCGTGTTGATGCCCTCGTGGGTGCGCACGGCCAGGATGTTCGGGTCGGCCAGCTTCTTGCCGGAGAGTACCTCGTAGGCCAGCCGCAGGGCCGCCTCCATGACGCCGCCGCTGTTGCCGAAGATGGTGGCCGCGCCCGTGGATTCGCCCAGGATCGGGTCGGGCTGCTCGGAAGGCAGGGAGTTGAAGTCGATGCCCGCGGTCTTGATCATGTAGGCCAACTCGCGGGTGTTGATGGTCGCGTCGATGTCCCTGAAGCCGCTGTCTGCCATCTCGGGGCGCAGCCCTTCGTACTTCTTGGCGATGCATGGCATGATCGAGACGGTGTAGATCTTCTTGGCCTTGGTGTGGGTCTGCTTGGCACCGTATGTCTTGGCCAGGGGGCCGAGCATGGCGATGGGCGACTTGCAGGTGGACATGTTGGGAAGCAGATCAGGGTAGAACGCCTCGGCGAACTTGACCCAGCCCGGGCAGCAGGACGTGAACTGCGGCAGCGGGTAGGCTCCCGGCTTGCCGTGGTTCTTGACGCGCTTGATCAGCTCGGTGCCTTCTTCCATGATGGTCACGTCGGCGGTGAACTCGTTGTCCCAGATGTAGTTGAAGCCGAGCCTGCGCAGGGCCGCATGCATCTGGCCGCCCACATAGGCACCGGTGGGAGTGCCGAAACACTCGCCAAGGCCGTAGCGCACCGCAGGGGCGGGCATGGAAACCACGATGGTGTCCGGGTCCTTGAGTTTCTCGAAGATCTCATCCACGTAGGACACGCCCTCGTAGATGGCCCCGTAGGGACAATGGGTCAGACACTGGCCGCAGTTGACGCAGGCGCCCGGATCGACCACGGCACGGATGCCGTCGTCATTGATGGCCTGGATCACGCCGGTGGGGCAGACCTCTTCACACTCGCCGCACGCTTCGCACTTGGTGGCATCGACCTGGACAAAGAAGATGTTGTCCGGGTCGATCCCCTTGGGTGCGTTGGTCTGGTACATGACGCCTTCAATCTTTCTCATGAAGCCCTCCTTGTTGGGGTGGATTGAAGACAAGTCCGCCGGCACCACTGCCGGTGTGGACTTTGGTGTGCATCCTGACATCGGATACCCTCCTTCGCTCCCGCCGCCATGAAACGGACCTTGACGGCGTTAGCACAATTATGAAAATAATAACACAATACGGCTACTAATTTATGAATGATAGCCATGTCAAGGCGTCTGGCCATAAATGGTGAAAGAAATGTCGTCCTGGCGGGGTGTTGAGCTGCGGTCGCGGCGGGCTCGGTGCGACGGCGTCATTGACACGGGCCAGCACCGGCCGTACCTTTCGGGCATGATTGGATATGCCGCCTCCCTCACCGCCGCCCACCGGGCCTTTCTGCTCGACCTGTTTCCCGGGGACGGGTGCGTGCTGTCGTCCGAGGGGCTGGCCGCCTTTTCGGCCGATGCCAGCCGGGAGCGGGCCATGCCCTGGGCCGTGGTCCGGCCCGAGCGGCGCGATCAGCTGGTGGAGCTGCTGCGCTGGGCCGAGGCCGAGCGCATGCCCGTCTACCCCCGGGCGCGCGGCACCGGGCGCGTGGGCGGCGCGGTGCCCTCGCTGGGCGGGGTGGTGGTGTCCATGCTGCGCATGGCGGGCGAGCCTGTGGTGGACGCCGATGATTTCGTGGCCGAGGTCCTGCCCGGGGTGATCACCGCTGACCTCCAGGCCGCCTGCGCCGCCAAGGGTTTGTTCTATCCGCCGGACCCGGCCAGCGTGCGCATCTCGACCATCGGCGGCAACGTGGCCACCTGTGCGGGGGGCTTGCGCGCGGTCAAGTACGGGGTCACGCGGGACTGGGTGCTCGGGGTGGAAGCCGTGCTGCCCGGCGGGCGCGTCCTGCGCACGGGCGGCCGGTCGCACAAGGACGTGGTGGGGCTCGATCTGACCCGGCTCTTTGTGGGCTCAAACGGCAGGCTCGGGCTGATGACCGGAATCACCCTGAAGCTCATCCCCCTGCCCGAGACATCGGCCTCGGCCCTGGTGGGATTTGCCGATCTGGCGTCGTCCCTGGCCGGGGCAGGGGCCGTGTTCCGGGCGGGCGTGCTGCCTTCGGCCTGCGAGTTCATGGACCAGGGTGCCCTTGAGGCCCTGCGGCTCGGCCCCGAGGGGACGTCCATGCCCCTTGCGCCCGGCGCACGGGCCGCGCTGCTCTTCAAGCTCGACGGCACAGGTCCGGGCGTGGCCGCCGAGATGGACCGGCTGACCGCGGCCCTCGCGCCCCTCTCGTCGGTGTCCGTGGAGGTCGGGCGGGGCGAGGCCGAGGAAATGGTCTGGAACGCGCGCCGGGGCATCTCCGCGGCGGCATTCAGGCTCGCCCCGGACAAGCTGGCCGAGGACATTGCCGTGCCGCGAGGCCGGGTAGCAGAGGCCGTGGAGCGCGCCCGGGAGATCGGCCGGGCGCACGGGCTTCACGTCCTCTGCTTCGGCCACCTGGGTGACGGCAACATCCACGTCAACATCATGCACGACCGCTCGCACCCTGGCGAGTCGGCCATCGCCCACCAAGCCGCAGACGAGATTTTCCGGCTGGCCGTCAGCCTCGGCGGGACCATTTCCGGCGAGCACGGCACGGGCCTGACCAAGGCGTCCTTTGCCGACGAGCAACTCGGGCCGGAGGCGGTGGCCATCATGCGCGGCGTGCGCCGGGTCTTTGACCCCCGTGAGATCATGAACCCCGGCAAGGGATGGTAGGCGTGGCCGGAGAGTGCATCCTCTGCGGCAAGTGTCTGGAGGTCTGCCCGCTGCTGGCCGCCACCGGGCGCGAGGAGCTGGGGCCGCGCGCCAAGGCGGATCTGTGCCATCTGCTGGCCCGGGACGAGGCCGGGCTGCGGGGCGCGGACGTGGCTCGGCTGGCCGGGCTGTGCCTGGGCTGTGACCGTTGCGCGGCCGTATGCTCCCAGGGGGTGGACGTGCCCGGTCTTGTGGCCGGGCTGCGGGGTGCGCACCCTGATTTCAAGGGCTGGCTTTGGAAGACCTGGTTGAGCCACGCCAAGACACTCTGGCCCGTTGGATCGGCCATGGCCGGGCTGGTGCCCGATTCGCTACGGCCCGAGCGATTCGGCCCGCTGCTGAAAATGCTGGCCGGGCTGCGCGACGGCCCGGGACTGACTCCGGCCTTGGCCCCGTTCCTGACCCCGACCTCCTTTCCCGACACCCACCGGGGCGAGCCCATGCTCCTGTTCCCGGGCTGCACGGCCACCCATGTGCGGCAGCGTTGGCTGGCCGCTGCCCACAGTCTGCTCCACGGCCTGGGCGTAGCCATCCTGCCCGGCGATTTCCGCTGTTGCGGCAGTGGTTTGAAGAGCGCGGGATTCGCGGACGAGGCGCGGGCCATGGCCCTGCACAACCTCGCGGCCTGGCGCGGTGCGGGCAGGCCCAAGGTGGCGGTGTTCTGCGCGTCCTGCCTGTCCGCCCTGCGGGGCTATACGCATTATATTGATGATCCGGCCGAGGCCGAGGTCTGGCGGAACTCATTGATTCTGTTATCAATTCTTGCAAAGGATACCGTCTTCGTGATATCCGGGGCCGTCCCGGACCGGATCGCCTATCATCGCCCCTGTCACGCGGATGGCGCGGGCAGCGATCATCTGCTGCTTGTGGCCGCCCTGGGCGACCGTCTGGTGGAGTCCACGGACCGGCAATGCTGCGGGTTCGGCGGGGTCATGGCCCTTGGCGCGCCGGAGCTGGCCGACCGGGTCAACGCCCGGTGCTGGGACCAACTGGCCGGGGCCGAGCTGGTCCTGACCGGCTGTTCGGCCTGCGCGGCGCGGCTGGACGCCACCGCGCCCGCTGGCGTGGCCGTGGGCCACTGGTTGGAGGTCATCGGACAGATGCGGCGGTAGCGCCCGGGCACTCCCTCAGCCCGGGCCTTTCCTGCCCCTCCCCTTTGTGCTATTGCAGGGCGCGCCGGGCTTGCCGAGGGCTGGAGCGAAAGCTTTTTGGCCTCGGCGCGTTGACTTTACCGGGCGAAGTCCTATGTTCCTTGGCAACGCCCGGTTGATGCCCGTCCAGGCGCGGCGGCCGCGAACTTTTCAGGAGAACCCCTCAGCATGCTCAAATTTCTCTTTGGTTCCAAGAATGAACGCTATCTGAAGACACTCAATCCCGTCATCGAGCGGGTCAACGCCCTGGGCCCGGAGATGGAAAATCTGCCGGACAGTGAGTTCCCGGCCCTCGTGGCGCGGTGGAAGGAGCAGGTGGCGGCCGGGGAAAAGACCCTGGAAGACCTGATGCCCGAGTGCTTCGCCCTGGTGCGCGAGGCGGGCTCCCGCGTCTTCGACCCGCCCATGCGCCACTTCGACGAGCAGCTCATCGGCGGCTGCGCCCTCCACGAGGGCAAGATTGCGGAGATGAAGACCGGCGAGGGCAAGACCCTGGTGGCAACCTTGCCCGTGGTCCTCAACGCCCTGTCGGGCAAGGGCGTGCACGTGGTCACGGTCAACGACTACCTGGCCCGGCGCGATGCCGAGTGGATGGGGCTGCTCTATTCCTTCCTGGGCCTGAGCGTGGGCGTCATCGTCCACGGCATCGGCGAGCAGGAGCGCCAGGAGGCCTACCGGGCCGACATCACCTACGGCACCAACAACGAGTTCGGCTTCGACTACCTGCGCGACAACATGAAATTCTACAAGGAGACGCTGGTGCAGCGTCCCCTCAACTACGCCATCGTGGACGAGGTGGACTCCATCCTCATCGACGAGGCGCGGACCCCGCTGATCATCTCCGGCCCGGGCGAGAAATCCTCGGGCCTGTACCGCCGGGTCAACGACATCGTGCCCAAGCTGGTCAAGTCCACCCCCATCGACCCGGCCGACAAGGAAACTCTGCCCGACGGCGACTTCGTCCTCGACGAGAAGACCAAGTCCATCACCCTGACCGACGCGGGCGTGGAAAAGATCGAGGGACTGCTCGGCGTGGACAACCTCTTTGACCCGCAGCACATCTCGCTGCAGCACCACGTGCTCCAGGCGGTCAAGGCGCACCATTGCTACCATCGCGACGTGGAGTACATCGTCAGGGACGACCATGTGGTGCTGGTGGACGAGTTCACCGGCCGCCTCATGCCCGGCCGCCGCCTGTCCGACGGGCTGCACCAGGCCATCGAGGCCAAGGAGAACGTCAAGGTCGAGGCCGAGAACCAGACCCTGGCCTCCATCACCTTCCAGAACTATTTCCGCATGTACGACAAGCTGGCGGGCATGACCGGCACGGCCGACACCGAAGCCGTGGAGTTCAAGCAGATCTACAACCTCGACGTGGTGGTCATCCCCACCCACCGGCCCATGGTCCGCAAGGATAACCCCGACGCCATCTACAAGAACCAGGTCCAGAAATACGAGGCCATCGCCGAGGACATCGCCGACTGCCACCGGCGAGGCCAGCCCACCCTGGTGGGTACGGTGTCCATCGAGAAGTCCGAACTGCTCTCGAACCTGCTCAAGAAAAAGAAGATTCCCCATGAGGTGCTCAACGCCAAGCAGCATGAGCGCGAGGCCGAGATCGTGGCCCAGGCGGGCCACGCCGGAAAGGTGACCATCGCCACCAACATGGCCGGTCGCGGCACGGACATCAAGCTGGGCGAGGGCGTGTGCGAGCTGGGCGGCCTGCACATCATAGGCACCGAGCGTCACGAGTCGCGGCGCATCGACAACCAGCTGCGCGGCCGCTCCGGCCGCCAGGGCGACCCGGGGTCGTCGCGCTTCTACCTCGCCCTGGACGATGACCTGATGCGTCTCTTCGGCTCCGATCGTCTGGCCGGGATCATGAACAAGCTCGGTCTTGAGGACGGCATGGCCATCGAGAACAAGATGGTCTCGGGCGCCATCGAGAAATCCCAGACCCGGGTCGAGGCCCACCACTTCGAGATACGCAAGCAGTTGCTGGAATACGACGACGTCATGAACCAGCAGCGTGAGGTGGTCTACTCCCTGCGCCGCGAGCTGATGCTGGCCGAAACCGTGGAGGACATCGCCCGCGAATACGCCATCGACCTCCTTGAAAATATCCTGGGACCCGCTCTGGACGCCAAGACGCAGGACCAGGAGATGATCGACTCGGTGCGCGCCCGGCTTGAGGAGGTCTTCAACTTCGAGCGGTTCGAGGGGTGGAGCGAGGGCGAATTGCCCACGCGGGAGCAGGCCGAGGCCTGGGTGGACGACATCTTCGCCTACCTGCGCGCCGCAACCGGCGCCCACTATCAGGAGATTCTGCGCTACTTCCTGCTTGATTCGCTGGACCGCAACTGGAAGGAACACCTGCTGAACATGGACCACCTGCGCGACGGCATCGGCCTGCGCGGCTACGGCCAGAAGGACCCCAAGCAGGAGTACAAGCGCGAGGGATTCGCCCTGTTCGAGGAGTTGGTCTACACCCTCAAGGAGAACGCCATGCGCGCCTTCTCCCACCTGCGCATCCAGGCCGAGGTCAAGGACGAGGAATTCCAGCACGAGCAGACCGACCAGCTCGAATATACCAACCCCGGTTCGGCCGGGGACAAGAAGAAGGAGCCGGTCAAGCGGGCCGAGCCCAAGGTCTCCAGAAACGCTCCATGCCCCTGCGGCTCGGGTCGGAAACACAAGAAGTGCTGCGGCGCGTGATCGCGGCGGATTGGTCGGATCGCCGCCATCCTTGCCAGGGACGGGGCTGACCCGATACAGCATGGCATGCGCATCCCTTTTCTTGTCCTTTGCCTGCTGATCTGGGCGCAGCCGGTTCTGGGCGCGAGCACGGCCCTGTCCCGGGAGCCGGGGTTTATGCTCGCCCCGGCGGGCGACTCGGACCGCGAGCTGAGCCTGGATGTCGAGGTTGGCTATGCGGGTCAGGCGGATTTCACCAACGGCCAGGGCAGTGTCGGCGTGCTGCGCACCACCCTGGCTGCGGACTATTCCATCTTCCGACTCTCCTATGGTCTCTCCCGGTACCTGTGGGAGGACGGGGCCGAAGTGCGCTTTGCCGCGGGTGACAGAGTGCCGTGGGAAACGCTGCACGATGTCGCCCTGCAAGCGCGATTGATCGACAATTCCCTTGGCCGGGGCTGGCGCTACTGGTTGAGCGGCGAACTCTCCTCGTCCTTTGAGCAGGACTTTCCCGGCGCGGTGGGAGCGGGTTTCGACGGCGGGGTGGCCTATGAGTTTCTGGAGGGCTGGATGATCGGCCTGACAGGCAAGGCCGTCGTTCTGAGCGCCATGCGCGACGATCTGCTTGGCGACCTGGAAGTGGGCCTTGCCCTGGCCGTGTCGCAGAAGGCGCTGCGGGCCGCCATCAAGGGTGTCGGGCTGGGGGGCATGCTGGGTGACGGCAGCGAGCAGATAGGGTTCAGCGTGGCCCTGTTCGGGGCGGAGAAGACGTACCGCCTTTCACCCTCAAGCCCGGTGCGGCGCAACGGCTACCTGACCATCCGGCACTCCAGGGTCGGTGCCTATCTCGACTATCGTCATGACGACCGGCTGACCTTCTCCATCGGGCCGGAGTTCAATTATGCGCGCAAGTTCAGCCTCTATGACTCCACGGGCGCGCTGACCTCGTCGCATCAAGTGCAGGACGCCTTTGGCGGCTCGTTTCGCCTGAAGTGGGAGTTCTGAGCAAACCGTCTATGACCTGAAAATGAAATAGACCGCGCCCAGCAGGCACAGGGATGCCCAGAGGTAGTCCCATTTCAGGGGCTGGTTCATGTACAGGATGCAAAAGGGCGCGAACACGGCCAGGGCCAGGACTTCCTGCATGATCTTGAGCTGGGGCAGGGTCAGGGTGGTGTAGCCCAGCCGGTTGGCAGGCACCTGGATCATGTACTCGAACAGGGCGATGCCCCAGCTGACCAGGGCGGCAATGTACCAGGGCCGCTGGTTCAGCTCCTTGAGGTGGGCGTACCAGGCAAAGGTCATGAAGATGTTGGAGGCCGTCAGCAACAGCGCGGTATACAGCGGAATTCTCACACCCCACCTCGCAATGGAAAAGAGTCGTCCCGGGCGGACGGCGGAAGATAGTCCAGGTCGGCCCCCGGCGTCCATAACTTCCAGCGGGAAGGCCGCCCAAACTGCTCGACGGACCGGGCCGGGTCGTGGTAGGGAGAGCCGAAAAAGAGGGGGGCTTCACGGTTTCCGTCTTTTCCCCGCCCGGCACCTTGACCACGTTGGTCCAGGCCATTTCCCACCGGGCGGTTTTTCGTTGACGAATCCGGAGGATCGGCATGGACAAGTACCAGAAGCAGGCCCTGCAGGTCGCCAAGGAAGTGGTGATCAAGTTCATCGAGGTGGGGCGCATCTCGCCCAATAATTTCGGCCAGAATTTCGATGTCATATACAAGGACATCATGCGTACCGTCACCGGCGTGACCGCGGGCGACGGCTCGCGCGAGGCAGAGCTGGCCGAGGGCGTCGAGGACGAGGCCGATTTCCCGGAGCAGGACGACTAGATGACCGGGGATCAGTGCCGTTCGGCCACCGGGGCCGTCACGCCCGACGAGCACGGGCGGCGCGTGGCCGCCATGTTCGGCCGCATCGCCGGGTGGTACGACTTTCTCAACCACACCCTGTCCGCCGGGCAGGACATATACTGGCGCTACCGGCTGGCCCGGGCCGCCCGCCCGCACCCGGGCGAGACCGTGCTCGATCTTGCCGCCGGGACCATGGACGTGTCCGTGGAGCTGGCCCGCCAGTATCCCGATTGCCGGGTGGCCGCACTGGATTTCGCCCTGCCCATGCTTGAGCGCGGCACGGCGCGCAAGCTCAAGGACGGCCTTGAAAAGCGCATCTTCCCGGTCCAGGCCGACGGGCGCGCCCTGCCCCTGGCCGACGCCAGCATGGGCGCGGCCACCATCGCCTTTGGCATCCGCAATATCCTGCCGCGCGAGGACGCCTACCGCGAGTTCCATCGCGTGCTCAAGCCCGGTGCGCGGCTGTGCATCCTCGAATTCGGCACCGGCAGCCGGAGAGTGTGGAAGGGGCTGTACAATTTCTATCTCGACACCCTGCTTCCCTTCATCGGCGACCGCATCTCGGGCGACCCGGGCGCGTACCGCTATCTGGCCGAGACCATCAAGACCTTCCCGGACGAGCGCGCCCTGGCCCGCGAACTGCTGGACGCCGGGTTCGCGCGGGTCTACCACGTGCCCATGATGTCGGGCATCGTCTATCTGCATGTGGCCGAGAAGCCGGGCAGGGAATGACCCTGTGGACAGGCTGACGCCTAAAAGGATAAGGAGCGGCCGAAGGAAAGGATGAGCAGGCCGAGGATCATGGCCGCAAGTCCGATGAAGCGAAGGAATTTCGGGGGCTGGGTGGCGAGCCGCAGGAGCATGCGCGGCATGCGCTCGGCAAAGAGAAAGTAGGGGAGCCCCTCGAAGACGAAGGCCAGCCCCACGGCCGCGATGAGCAGTGACCAGTCGATGTTCATCCATCCCTACTAGCCGGGAACACGGTCCCTGTCCACCGCCTGTGTCCGTCGCCCGTGTTTGCCGCCCGTGTCTGTCAAATGACAAATGGAGACAATGATTTCATGAGCATGATCACCTTCGAGATGCTGCAAAACAGGGAAGGGGCCATCGCCGTGGTCGGGCTGGGCTATGTGGGCCTGCCCTTGGCCGTGGCCCTGGGCCGCCATTTCCGCGTCATCGGCGTGGACGTGTCCGAGCGGCGCGTGCGCGAGCTGGCCCGCCGCCATGATCGCACCGGCGAGGTGGATTTTTCCACCGTGGGCAACGATGTGGACCTGACCTTCACGGCCGATCTCTCGGCCCTGGCCGACGCCCGGCTCATCCTGGTGGCCGTGCCCACGCCCATCGACGCGCACCGCTCGCCCGACCTGCGCCCCGTGACCGGGGCCAGCGAGTCCGTGGGCACCTATCTCCAGCCCGGCACCGTGGTGGTCTACGAGTCCACGGTCTTCCCGGGCCTGACCGAGGACATCTGCGTACCCATCCTGGAGGAGCGCTCCGGGCTGGTCTGCGGCCGTGATTTCCGCGTGGGCTACTCCCCCGAGCGCATCAACCCGGGCGACAAGGTCCACCGGCTCGAAACCATCGTCAAGGTGGTGGCCGGACAGGACGAGGCCACGGGCAGGCTGCTCGAAGCGGTCTACGGCACCATCGTCACGGCAGGCACCCACCTGGCCCCGGACATCCGCACCGCCGAGGCGGCCAAGGTCATCGAGAACACCCAGCGCGACCTGAACATCGCGCTGATGAACGAGCTGGCCATGATCTTCGACCGCATGGGCATCGACACCCTGGACGTGCTCGAAGCCGCGGGTACCAAATGGAATTTCCTGCCCTTCAGGCCTGGGCTGGTGGGCGGCCATTGCATCGGCGTGGACCCCTACTACCTGACCTTCAAGGCCGAGGCCATGGGCTTTCACCCCCAGGTCATCCTGGCCGGGCGGCAGACCAACGACACCATGGGCAAGTTCATCGCCGAGGCCACGGTCAAGCGGCTCATCAGGGCCGATGTCAAGATCAGGGGCGCGCGCGTGGGCGTGCTCGGCGTGACCTTCAAGGAGAACGTGCCCGATCTGCGCAACACCCGGGTGGTGGACATCCTGGCCGAACTGGCCGACTACGGCATGACCACCCTGATCCACGACGCCATGGCCGACCCGGACGAGGCTCGCCACGAACTGGGTCTCGAACTGTGCGCCCTGGACGACCTGCGCGACCTCGACGCGCTCATCCTGGCCGTGGCCCACGACCAGTACCGCGACATCCCCCTGGCCGAGATCAGGCAGTGGTTCGCCGACCCGGCCCGCGCCCTGGTGGTGGACGTCAAGGGTTTCTTCGACCGGGCCGAGCTCGAGGCGCTGGACATCACCTACTGGCGCCTCTAGCGACCCAGATATTCCCCGCCCGAGGGGACAACCATTCCGAAAGTCCACCCGGGGGAAAGACATGATCATCGTTGTCACGGCCACGTCCAAGGAAATGCAGGCCGCCCTCGGGGGCAAGGGCGCGCCCGTGCTGGAGCAGGGCGAGACAGCGGAATTCTCGCTGGGCGGCCTTGATCTGCTGCTGGCCGTGAGCGGGGTGGGGCTGGTCAACACGGCCCTGACGGCCGGGCGTCTGATGGCCCTGCCCTCTGTCACCGGGGTGGTCAACCTCGGCATCGGCGGGGCCTACGAGGTGGCGCGGTTCCCCATCGGCTCCTGCGTCTACGCCTGGAGGGAGACATGGCCCGAATACGGCCTGCTCGACGAGGAGGGCCGGGTGGACCCCAAGGGCATCGGCTTTTCCCAGGGCGAGGTGGCGGGAAAACCGGTGTGGAACCGGCTGGTGCTCAACCCGGTCAACGACGCGGCGACCATGGGGCTCTCCCTGCCCGCGGGCTGCGCCCGGGGCTCCTTTGTCACCGTGAGCAGCGTCACCGGCACCCCGGAGCGGGCTGGCTGGCTCCAGATGGCCTGTAGCGCGGATGTGGAGAACATGGAGGGGTTCGCCCTGGCCTTCGGGGCCGCACGGGCGGGCCTGCCGTTCCTACAGGTGCGCAGCGTGTCCAATGTGGCGGGCTCGCGCGACCGCGCGGACTGGGACCTCAAGGGCGCGCTGCGGGCCCTTGGCGACTTTGCCCCGCGCCTTTTCACGGGAAAGTAGAAGTCTTTACTCCTTGACCGCAACCTGACATACTTGACGGATATGAACGAACTGCTGCGCTACTTCCAGAGGGAACTCCCCGGAATCAACCAATTTCTCGACGCCGAGGCCGAGGCCCTCAGCGGGCTGGTGCGCGATGTCGCCAGGCACATCATCGGCTCCGGTGGCAAGCGCATCCGGCCCATGCTGACCCTGCTCCACGCCCGCGCCCTGGGCTATGACAAGGACGACTTTCACGCCATCGCCTGCGCGCTGGAACTGCTCCACTCGGCCACCCTGCTGCACGACGACTACCTGGACGACGCCGAGGTCCGGCGTGGCCGGGCCGCCTCGCATCTGGTCTTCGGCCGCACCGAGACCATCCTGGCGGGCGACGCCCTGCTGGCCCTGGCCAACGAGATGGGCGCGCGCTACGGCAATGCCCGGCTGTGCTGGCTGCTGGCCCGGGGCATCATGGAGACCGCAGTGGGCGAGATCGAGGAGATCCAGTTCGCCAAGCATCCCACCCTGGACCGCGAGGCGTACATGCGCATCATCATCGGCAAGACCGCCCGGCTCATCGAGTGCGCCTGCCGCTGCGGCGCGGCCCTGGCCGGGGCCACCCCGGAGCAGGAGGACGCGGCCGGTGAGTACGGCCTCAACCTGGGCATCGCCTTCCAGCTGGTGGACGACGCCCTGGACTATGACTCGCCCACGTCAGAGACGGGCAAGCCCGAGGGCGGCGACCTGCGCGAGGGCAAGGTGACCCTGCCGCTGATCCTGTTCATGGAAGACTGCGAGGAGGCGGCCAGCGATACCCTGCTGACCCTGATGCGCGACGGCGAACTGACCGACGAGCAATGTGCCGAGGTCCTGGCCCAGGTCCAGGACGCGGGTTGCGCCGAGCGCACCCGCGACGAGGCCGCCATCTACGTCGAACGGGCCAAGGCATGCCTCGCAGGGCTCCCCCCCGGCGAGGAACGCACCGTCCTCGGCCAGGCCGCCGACTACGTGCTGACCAGAACCAAGTGACGTCTGGCCGGCCCGGTCGCGCAAGCGAGGCGGGCCGGTTTCTTTTCATATCGCGAAGAAGGAGTTTCCCGATGCTTTTCCGTGTCGTTGTCGGACTGAAAGAGGGTGTCCGTGACGTGGTGGGTGAGAAGGTCGCCCGCAAGATCAGGAGCGAGTTGGGGATGGCCGTGGACGATGTGCGCATCGTCAGCGTCTTCACCCTGGAGGGCGTGAGCCCGGAGCAGGTGGATACGGCCCTTGAGCGGGCCGCCCTGCATGACCCGGTGCTGCACGAGGTGTCGCTCTCGCCCCTGGCGCGCGATTTCGACTGGATTCTCGAAGTGGGCTTTCGGCCCGGCGTCACCGACAACGAGGGGCGCACCGCGCGCGAGACCCTGGGCGTGGCCCTTGGCCTGTCCAAGAAGGAACTGGAATCGGTCAGGGTCTATACCTCGCGCCAGTACCTGATCCGGGCCGGGCTGGACGAGGCCGGGGTGCATCGCATCGCCGCCGACCTGCTGGCCAACGAGCTGATCCAGCGCTTCGAGTACAAGTCCGCTGCCCAGTGGGCCGCCTCGCCCGGTTTCGAGGCCAGGGCGGCCAGGGTCACGGGCCAGGCCAGCGATGCTGTGGCCTCCGTGGCCATCTCGACCATGACCGACGACGAGTTGATGGACTTCTCCCGGGCCAACACCCTGGCCCTGTCCCTGCGCGAGTTGCACGTCATCCGCGACTACTACGCAAACCCGGCGGTGCGCGCCGCGCGCACGGCCATGGGTCTGGGCGACGAGCCCACCGACGCCGAGATCGAGGTGCTGGCCCAGACCTGGTCCGAGCACTGCAAACACAAGATATTCGGTGCGAAAATAGACTACGAGAACCGCGAGACAGGGCGAAGCGCCATCTATTCGAGCCTCTACAGGACCTTCATCCAGGGGTCCACCAAGGCCCTGCGCGAGCGCAACGCCGCCTGCGGCCCCCACGGCGACTACTGCCTGTCCGTGTTCAAGGACAACGCGGGCGTGATTGCCTTTTCCGAGACCCTCAACGTCTGCGTCAAGATGGAGACCCACAACTCGCCCTCGGCGCTGGACCCCTACGGCGGGGCGCTGACCGGCATCGTGGGCGTCAATCGCGATCCCATGGGTACCGGCCTGGGCGCGAACCTGCTGTGCAACACCGATGTCTTCTGCTTTGCCTCGCCCTTTCACGAGGGCGAGCTGCCGCCCCGGCTGCTGCACCCGCGCCGGGTGTTCGAGGGCGTGCGCGAGGGCGTGGAGCACGGCGGCAACAAGTCCGGCATCCCCACGGTCAACGGGTCCATCGTCTTTGATGAGCGCTACCTGGGCAAGCCCCTGGTCTACTGCGGCACCATCGGCACCATGCCCAAGACCGTGGCCGGACGCCCCTCCCACAAGAAGCAGGCCATGCCCGGCGACTTCATCGTCATGTCCGGCGGCCGCATCGGCGCGGACGGCATCCACGGCGCGACCTTTTCATCCGAGGAGTTGCACGAGGGCAGCCCGGCCACGGCCGTGCAGATCGGCGATCCCATCACCCAGCGCAAGATGTACGACTTTCTCATGCGCGCCCGCGACCGCGGCCTGTACAACGCCATCACCGACAACGGCGCAGGCGGCCTGTCCTCCTCGGTGGGCGAGATGGCCGAGGACACGGGCGGGTTTGACATGGATCTGGCACGGGCGCCGCTCAAGTACGATGGGCTGAGGCCCTGGGAAATCCTCATCTCCGAGGCCCAGGAGCGCATGACCATGGCCGTGCCGCCCGCGAAGATCGACGAGTTCCTGGCCCTGTCCGCCGAGATGGACGTGGAGTCCACGGTGCTCGGCACCTTCACCGGTTCGGGCAAATACCTGGTGCGCTACGGCGACAAGCACGTGGCCTGCCTGGACATGGAGTTCCTGCACGAGGGCGTGCCGCAGATGGAGCTTGAGGCGGTCTGGGAGCGGCCCGTGGTGGCCAGTGAGCCCGTGCCCGCCGTGGCCGATCAGGGCGGCTTGCTCAAGGCCATGCTCGGCCGTCTGAACATCTGCTCCAAGGAGTATGTGGTCCGCCAGTACGACCACGAGGTTCAGGGCAGGAGCGCGGTCAAGCCCATGGTGGGCGTCAAGGCCGATGGCCCGTCGGACGCGGGCGTGCTGCGCCCCGAGCTGGGGAGCGAGCGCGGGCTGGTGGTCTCACACGGCATCTGTCCGCAATACTCGGACCTGGACACCTACTGGATGATGGCCAATGCCATTGACGAGGCCATCCGCAACGCCGTGGCCGTGGGCGGCGACATCAGCTACATGGCCGGGTGCGACAACTTCTGCTGGTGCGACCCGGTCCAGTCCGAGTCCACGCCCGATGGCCGATACAAGCTGGCCCAACTGGTGCGCGCCAACCTCGCCCTGGCCCATTTCTGCCTCGGCTTCGGCGTACCCTGCGTCTCGGGCAAGGACTCCATGAAGAACGACTACAAGGGCGGGGGGCGCAAGATTTCCATTCCGCCCACCGTGCTCTTCTCGGTCATCGGCGTGATCCCGGACGTGAACAAGTGCGTGACCTCGGATTTCAAGGCCCCGGGGGATTTGATCTACGTGCTGGGCCTGACCCGGCCCGAGTTCGGCGGCAGCGAGGTGGCGGCCCAACTCGGCTTCTCCCACGCCAGTGTGCCGCAGGTGGACCTGCTCTCGGCCAAGGCCCGGTACCAGACGCTGTTCGCGGCCATGCAGGCCGGGCTGGTCAGCGCCTGCCACGACTGCTCGGACGGCGGCCTGGGTGTAACCCTGGCCGAGATGTGCATCGGCGGCCGTCTGGGCGCGCGCATCGACCTTGCGGCCGTGCCTGCCTGCGAAGCGATGGACGCCACCGGCCTGCTCTATGCCGAGTCGGCCAGCCGACTGGTGGTCTCGGTGCCTCCGGCCCATGCGGCCGCCTTTGAGGCGCGCTTTGCCGGGCAATGGTTCGCCCGCATCGGCGCGGTGGACGATTCCGGGGCGCTGCGGGCGGTCCACGGCGAGGGCGCGGTGCTGGACGAGCCGGTGGAGGCATTGGCCCGGGCCTTCAAGGCTACCCTGGACTGGTAAAAGCGCCTTGCCGAGGTACTCGGACGCTGAACCCGCTTTACCTGTTTGGAAAAACCATCTATAGACCGTGAGAGTTCTTGTGGAGGCGGGCTGGTTTTTTCCTGCCGGGCCGCCGCATTGTGGACAATCACGGGGGGTGGTTGATGTTCTTCTCTTCTGCATGGCCCAAAGGGTTCCTGTTCTTTTTCGTCGCCGTGGCCGTTGTCGTCATCGGGACGGCCACACTTGGCCGGACCAACTCGGGAAAGTATGTGGGTACCGAGTCCTGCGGCGACTGTCATGACCAAGAGTACGAAAATTTCAAGAAATTCTCCAAGAAGGCCCATTCCGGGGATTCCGTCAAGATCATGGCCGGCGACCTGACCCGGGCGGAGCTTGAGGAATGTTTCACCTGCCACATGACCGGGTTCGGCAAACCGGGGGGATTTGTCAGCTTCGAGGCGACCCCGCACATGGCCGATGCCGGGTGCGAGGTCTGCCACGGGCCGGGGTACGACCATGTCGACTCCGGCGGCGACCCGGACCTGATCATCCGCAAGATGAAGGTGTCCGACTGCGAGACCTGCCATAACGCCGAGCGGGTCAACGCCTTCAACTTCAAGCCGCTGATCTACGGCGGGGCGCACTAGGAGACGGCCATGAAGATCATCAACCAGTCTCTTGGCGTCAAAGTCATTCTGCTGTCGTCGCTGCTGACCATCACCGCCTTCACCGGGCTCTTCATCTACAATTCCTACTCCACCTACGAGCACACCCTGCACGAGGTGGAGGTCGCGGCCGAGCGCGTGGGCGACATGCTCTACATGGCCATCGAAGACCCCATGGCCGTGGGCGACAACGAGGGCACGGCCCACAAGTTCAAGGAACTCTCCGAGCGCTACGCCGACATCAGCGCCTATCTCACGGACTACAAGGGCGAGATCACCTACGCCACGGACGCCAGTCTGGTACGCAAGGACATCTTCGAGGTCAGGACCGAGAACGGCCTGCCGCGCATGATGCGCGAGGGGCTTGATCGGCCGGTGGTCATGGGCGAGTTGATGGAGATCGACGGCAAGCTCCAGTTCGCCGAGGTCAAGACCATCGAGAACAGCCCGTCCTGCTACCACTGTCATGGCCGGTCGCGTGAGATTCTGGGCGCGCTGGTGCTCACCGTGGACGTCAGCCCGCAATTCAATGCCCTCAAGCGCAACCAGATCCGCTCGGCGGGCATCTCGGTGTTCGGCGTGGTGGCCTTGCTGGCCGCCCTGATCATTTTCATGCGCAAGAGCGTGGTCAACCGCATCACCAGCATCGCGGGCACCACCGAAGAGGTGAGCAAGGGCAACCTGGACGCGCCCTTCACCGTGACCGGAGAGGATGAACTGGGCAACCTGTCGCGCTACCTGGGCGAGATGGTCTCCCAGATCAAGGACCAGCTCCAGTACAACAAGAGCGTGCTCGAAGGCATCGTGGTCCCGCTGTTTGTGACCGATGCCGAGGAGCGGCTGCAATTCGTCAACGAACCGCTCCGGGAGATCCTGGGATTGAGCGTGGCCGAGGTGTCGGGCCGCAAGGTGTCGGACGTCTTCGACTGCGAGCCCGGCGACGAGACCTGCGACGCGGCCCATGTCATCGCCAGCGGCGTGACCATATCCGGCAATTTCCACTACAACCGCGCCGACGGCACTGTCTTCCCCCTCCATTTCGAGGCGTCGCCCCTCCAGGACGCCGACGGCGAGACCGTGGGTGCCATATGCGTGCTCATCGACCTGACCCGCGAGGAGAACGACCGGAAGAATATCGAGGCCCAGCGCCAGAACCTGCTGGTGGTGGCCAACGAAGTGACCGAGGTGGCCAACAAGCTCAACGCCGCCTCGGAGGCGCTCTCGCAGCAGATGGCCAATCTGGCGCGCGGGGTGGACACCACCGCCGACCAGACCAGCCAGGTGGCCACGGCCATGGAAGAGATGAACGCCACGGTCCTCGAGGTGGCCAAGAACGCTTCGGAAACCGCCGATGCCTCGGGCCGCGCCAACAAGGTGGCGGCCGACGGCGGCGTGGTGGTGGGCAAGACCGTGGCCGAGATCAACACCGTGGCCGAGATCACCGAGAACCTGGCCGGGGCGCTGGCCTCCCTGTCGACCAGGGCAGAAAATATCGGCAAGGTCATGGCCGTGATCAACGACATCGCGGACCAGACCAACCTGCTGGCGCTGAACGCGGCCATCGAGGCGGCGCGCGCGGGCGAGGCCGGTCGCGGCTTTGCCGTGGTGGCCGACGAGGTGCGCAAGCTGGCCGAGAAGACCATGACCGCCACCAAGGAGGTGGAGGGTGCCATCTCGCTCATCCAGCAGTCCACCACGGACGTGGTCAGGGAGATGGACACGGTCAAGGAGCGGGTGCTCAACACCTCGGACATGGCCAAGGAGGCGGGCGGCGTCCTCGACCAGATCGTGACCCACTCCGACTCCATCGCCGACATGGTGCGCGGCATCGCCACGGCGGCGGAGCAGCAGTCTGCCACCTCCGACGAGATCAACACCAGCGTCACCCATATCAACGACCTCTCGCAAGAGGTCTTGACCGGCATCCGGGAGTCCAACAAGGGCATCCAGGAGGTGTCGGAAATGGCCCAGCATCTCTCCGAACTGGTGGCCAAGTTCCGCAATTGACCCCGCAGGGTCTGACCACGCAACTCGAAGGCCCCGGGCGAATGCTCGGGGCCTTTTGCCTGATCCGGTTCGCTTTGGGAACTGCCGGGCCACTCTGCTCTTCGTGCCGGGAGTGCCGGTTTCCAGGCACTGTGGGCAGGATTTGCGAGTTTCAGGAAATTGCGCTATGGACTGCAATTCAACCTGTGGAGAACGCGCCCGGTCACTGCCCGGCACGCCGACTCCGGCGGTGAAACCGGCTGCGAAACAGGCTCTGCGCACACTTTTGATTTGGGCCTTGACAAATCGACTGCGGCCGAATAGTAATCATTATTATGAGTGGAAGGGAGGTCTCCCATGACGACGAATATGGGTTTTCGGCTGTCCAAGCAGCGCAAGGTGATTCTTGAGGAACTCCGGAAGGTAAAGACGCACCCCACGGCGGACGAGGTGTACGACATGGTTCGGAAGATCATTCCCCGTGTCAGCCTCGGCACCGTGTATCGCAATCTCGAATTCCTGTGCAGCAAGGGGCTGGCCATGAAGCTCGGCGCGCCGGGCGCCCAGAAGCGCTTTGACGGCATGGCAAATCCGCATCCGCACATCCGCTGCGAGATATGCACCCGGGTGGTGGATGTCGATTGCGAAATAAACGTGCCCGAGATTCCTGATGAATGCGCGGCCGGGTTCAACATTCTGAATACCAACGTGGAGTTTGTGGGCATCTGCCCCGAGTGCCAGGCTTCGCGCCAGTAGGAGCGCACTCGCCGCGCGAGGGGGCTTGATGCATATGACAGGCGTTCGCCACGAGGCGGAGAGCCGGGCGGCCATGGGGCGGCCCGGCTTTTCTGTTGCCGGGGGGAGGGCTGCCTGACTGGTCCGGCACATCGGGCTGTGATGTCTCGGGCCGCATCTGCCTCCATTGCGGTTTTTGCTGGAAATGCGGGATGATGACTTGACAGGGCTCTTCTTTTTATGTAGTAATAATTCCCAACAAGGGTGTAAACGTGTTTTTGCGTCGCCGACTTTGGCGGCGATTTTTCCTGAAAATCGCGCCTTGGCGGTGTACATTGGGCCCTCATGTGCTATGTATAGGCTAATCGGAAGACTTCGCTATCAATACGTAATAAAGACCAGGAGGATACCATGTCTCTCAAGGGAACCCGCACCGAAAAGAACCTGCTCATCGCCTTTTCCGGCGAATCCCAGGCCCGCAACCGCTACACCTACTTTGCCAGCAAGGCCAAGAGTGAAGGATACGTGCAGATCTCCAAGATATTCGAGGAGACCGCCAATCACGAGAAGGAGCACGCCAAACGGCTGTTCAAGTTCCTTGAGGGTGGAGAGGTGGAGATCACCGCATCGTACCCGGCTGGCGTGATCGGGTCCACCCTGGAGAACCTCAAGGAGGCGGCTGCGGGCGAGAACCACGAGTACACGGAGATGTACCCCGAGTTTGCCAAGATCGCCCGCGAGGAGGGGTTCCCGGCAGTGGCTGCGGCCATGGAGCACATCGCCATCGCCGAGAAATACCACGAGGAGCGCTACAAGGCGCTCATCGCAAATATCGAGCGCAACCGCGTCTTTTCAAAGGACAGCGAGATCGTCTGGCGCTGCCAGAATTGTGGCTACAATCACACCGGTTCGGCCGCGCCTGACCGCTGCCCGGCCTGCGACCATCCCCAGGCCCACTTTGAAATCAAGGACACCAACTGGTAAAACCAAAGGAGCTGTCACATGGGCATCAAACTCGGCGAAGTCTACAAATGTAACGTCTGCGGCAACATCGTCATGGCCATCCACGAAGGCGAGGGCGACCTCGTCTGCTGCGGGGAAAACATGAACCTGATGAAAGAAAACACGGTCGATGCCTCCACCGAGAAGCATGTTCCGGTCTGGACCCGCGACGGCGACAAGATCACGGTCAAGGTCGGCTCCGTGGCGCACCCCATGGAAGAGAAGCACTACATCGAGTGGATCGAGGTCATGGTGGGCGAAACCGTGCTGACCAAGCTGCTCAAGCCCGGCCAGGCCCCGGAGGCGGAGTTCTGCGTCTGCGGGCTCACGGGGGAGGTCAAGGTCCGCGAATACTGCAATATCCACGGGCTTTGGGCCGCGAAATAGGCGGGCCTGGACCACGAATGAAACGGGATGGCGGGCCGCAAGGTCCGCCGCCCCTTTCGCCCCGGAGAGAACATGGCCGGACCCAACGCCCGTCCCGAAGATATGTGGCAATGCCAGACGGTGAATTGCGGCTTCATCTACAACCCCGACAGGGGCGACCGCAAGGGGCGGATTCCCAAAGGCGTCCTGTTCGAGGACCTGCCCGATACCTGGAGGTGCCCTGTTTGCGGCGGCACCAAACGGTGCTTCAGGCCCCTCATCGGCCCGGGCTCCACGGCGGCTGATTGCGAATTGCCCGTGCAGACCGGCTCGGCTCCGTTGACAGGCGGGGCCGCTGCTGCGAAAGTGCATAATCAAAAGGAGACAGACCCCATGCAGAAATACGTGTGCGAGATTTGCGGCTACGTGTACGACCCCGCCCAGGGCGACCCGGACAGCGACATTCCGGCCGGCACCAGCTTCGACGACCTGCCGGACGACTGGACCTGCCCCATCTGCGGCGCGACCAAGGACAACTTCGTCCCCGAGGACTAGGGCAGAACTGCCGGTTTCCGGCCGGAAGCGCGCGCCGCAAGGCCCGCGCTTCTTTTTGACACGACGGTTGATCGACCGTTCAATGCGGAGTGAGACATGAGACCAGTACAGATCAAAGAAGGCGTCCACTGGATCGGCATCGTGGACTGGAACCGTCGGAATTTCCACGGCTATTCCAAGTCGCCCATGGGCACCACCTACAACAATTTCCTGATCCTCGACGACAAGGTGACCCTGGTGGACACCGTGGCCGAGGAGTTCTGGAGCATGCTACAGTGCAATGTGGCCCAGGTGCTGGGTCCGGACAGGAAGATCGACTACTTCGTCATCAACCACCTGGAGCCGGACCACGCGGGCTGCCTCGCTCTGGCCGTGGAAAAATACCGGCCAGAGAAAATCTACACCTCGCCCATGGGCCAGAAGGCCATGATGGCCCATTTCCACTACAAGGACTGGCCGGTGGAGGTGGTGCCCACGGGCAGTTCCATCAGCCTTGGCAAGCGCACCCTTCAGTTCATCGAGGCGCGCATGCTCCACTGGCCGGACTCCATGCTGACCTACTGCCCGGAGGACCGGATTCTCTTTTCCAACGACGCCTTCGGCCAGAACTGGGCCACCAGCGAGCGCTGGGCCGACGAGGTGGACCGGCATACCCTTGAGGAGTTGATGAAGGCCTACTACGCCAACATCGTGCTGCCTTACTCGCCTGTGGTGCTCAAGACCCTGGCCGCCCTTGCCGATATGAAGCTCGACATCGACATGATCTGCCCTGACCACGGCTTGATGCTGCGCGGCGACGACGTGCCCTGGGTCATCGGCAAGTACATCGAGTTTGCCGAGCAGAAGCCGAAGAACCGGGCGGTCATCGTCTACGACACCATGTGGCACTCCACCGAGAAGATGGCCGGGGCCGTGGCCAGCGGTCTGGCCGACGCGGGCGTGTCCGTGCGCATCATGTCCATGAAGGACAATCACCACTCCGAGGTCATGACCGAGGTCTTCGACGCTGCGGCCGTGGTCTTTGGTTCGCCCACGCACAACAACGGCATCCTGCCGCTCATGGCCGACATGCTCACCTACATGAAGGGCTTGCGGCCTCAGAACAAGATCGGCTCGGCCATCGGCTCCTTCGGCTGGTCTGGCGAGTGCACCAAGATCCTGACCCAGTGGATCGAGGACATGGGCATGGAGCTGGTGGACCCGGTCAAGGTCAAGCACGTGCCCACCCACGACACCTATGCCCAATGCTACGAGCAGGGCAAGGCCATAGCCGCCGCCATCCAGGCCAAACTGGGGTAACCTCCCCACGGAAAAGCAGACAGCCCGGTTCCCCCCGAACCGGGCTTCTTTTTTCATTCCGCCGCGAGAACGTGAATCGGCCCGGCCATCCCGCAGGGTGGTCGGGCCGATTCACGTTCTCGCGGCCTCCTGGCGCCGCAGGCTCGCCAGGGGTCCAGGGGCCTTAGGTCCCTGGCGGGTCCAGGGCAGCGCCCTGGCCGCCGGAGGCATTCTGTCAGCCTTGCTTTTCGCTGCGGGTCAGAAACTTGTCGAGCTGGTTGGTGAACTCCTGCTTGTCGCGCGGGCCGATGGGCGGGGGGCCGCCCGGGGCCATGCCCGCGCTGCGCAGCTCCTCCATGAGATTGCGCATGCGCAGCAGTCCTTTGACATTGTCCGGGGTGTAGAGCTCGCCCCTGGGGTTCAGGCCGGTGGCCCCCTTGTCCACGATGCGGTCGGCCAGAGGGATGTCGGCGGTCACCACCAGGTCGCCTGTTTCGGCCAGGTTGGCGATCTCGTCGTCCGCCTCGTTGAACGCGTTGCCCACGCGGATGGCGTCGATGAGCGGTGAGTCGGGCATGGAGAGTCGGGTGTTGGCCACCAGTGTCAGCCGGACATTGCGGCGCATGGCGGTCTTGAAGAGCACTTCCTTGATGACCACCGGGCAGGCGTCGGCATCGACCCAGATGCGCATGGGCTCAGCCCGCCTGTCCGGGGGTGCCGGGCACGATGTGTTTGACCCGGCCCACCTGGCCGTCGGTCAGGCGCACCTTGATGCCGTGGGGATGGGTGGGGGACTTGGTCAGCAGCGCGGCGACGACGCCCCGGGTGAGGGTGCGGGTGCGCTGGTCCTTCTTGAGTACGATGTCCACGGTCATTCCGGGGGCTATGGCGTTGCGTGTGGTGCCTTGCATGGCGGCCCTCCGTGGCTGTGGGGATTGACACAAAAAAAGCGGGCGCGCGGCCCGCTTTTGTGCGTGGTGAAGGGGCGGGCTATTGCCAGGAGCCCTGTTTGAAGCTGAAGATGTGCCGGTTGGGAATGACCGCCACCGGGATGAACTCGGCCACGCGGCATCCATCGGGCGTGTTGGCCACGGCCTCGAATATCTTCTCCTTGTAGAAGAGCACTCCCACAAAGGGGATGGTGGCGGAGGAGGAGCGGCGCACGTTGCAGACGAGGGAGCCGTGGTCGATGACGTGGTAGCGCGCCCGGTAGGAGCCATCGGGCTGGCGCTCGATCTTCATGCGGCTTTGGGAAAGATTGTGGTTCTGATTGAGGGAGTGGACCTTGGACTTGGCGAAGCTGGTGAAGTCGGCGTGTTTCTTGATGAGGTCCTCGTCAAGATAGGCCGGGATATTACCCGTGTCCGTGGTGGCGGCGGGAACGGCCAGCGCTATGCTTACGGACTCGGTTTCCACCACTTCTTGCGCCGCTTCTGCCACCCCTTGGGCGTTGGCAACGTGGGCGTCGGCGGTGATCAGAGCCAGGGACAGGGCCAGGAAGAAAAAAAGGATGTGTTTTTGCATAGCTTTGGTTCTCTGGCCCTGCTTGGGGGCCTGGTATCGGCCGGGCGGCTGTGCCGCCCGGCCGAAAGAACCATAGCCTTACTTGGTTTGAATTTCAACCCTGCGGTTGAGCTTGCGGCCCTCGCTGGTAGCGTTATCGTATCTGGGCGACAACTCACCGTAACCCTTGGATTCCAGGCGCGAGGTGCTGACGCCGTTGGTCACCATCCAGTCCTTGACAGAACCGGCGCGGCGCTCGGACAGTCCCTGGTTGTAGGCCTCGGGGCCGGTGGAGTCGGTGTGACCGCCGATGACGTAGGAGGCCGAGGGGTTCTCGTCCAGGATCATCTTGGCCTGCTCAAGCACCGGGATCATCTCGTCGGTGATCTGGTACTTGTCGAAGCCGAAGTGCAGGCTGAAGGTGATGGTTTCCTTCTCCATGGGGGTCACCGGGACCGGAGCCCGGGTCGGAGCCGGGGCGGCGGCGGGCGCATCGGTGTAGAAGACCTTCCGGGCGTACGCGTCCATGGCACCGGGCGAGTTCAGGGAGGTGTAGTCAGCCACCACGGTGCAGGAGGAGAGGGCGCGGACATCGTCGATGATCATCTGGCCCTTGGCGTGGTCCGCGAAGCTGACCACATGGATGCACAGGTTGTTGCCGTACTTGGCATAGAGCGCCCGGGCCTGGGCCACGGGATCGGCACCCAGGTTGGAGAGTCCATCAGTGAACATGATCAGCGCGGTCGTGCCCCGGAGGCCGGCGATGACCGGGTCGAGGTCGATGAGTCCGTTGCCCATGGGGGTGAGGCGGCCGAAGATGTCAAAGTCGGTCTTCACAGAGCTGATGGCGTTGGTCATGGCCGTCTTGTTGTAGGTGCCGGGCCGCAGCTTGTTCTCAAAGGGGGCGAAGAGGAACAGGGAGGCGTTGTAGTCCAGGTTGGGCACGGCCTTGTTCATGGCATGCATGGTTTCAATGGCCATGTCGATTTTCTTGGTGTCCAAGGTCTTGTGTTTTTGGGCCATGGAGCCGGACTGGTCGAGGAAAAAGATGAAGTTGTCAACTTTCTTGATCATCTGTGCGCTGGCCGTGGTGGCAAGGGCAAAGGTCAAGGTCAGTACAGCAGCGAGGGTCAGTAACAGCAGTTTCGATTGTCTCATGACTTCACTCCTTTAGAGATTTGTATGGCTTGGTTGTTATCTGGCGCAAGGGGGCACTCGACATGAGTATATACACAATCTCACTGAATGGTGCAAGTGGTTGACGTTAGAATGTTAGGTAATAGGAGAGAAACCTGTTGGGCGCAGAGGTTGTGTCGCGGGTTGCGTCCGGGCCGTGAAATCAGTATAAAGAAGCGTTTACCGCCAGTGCGGGCGGGTTGTTCAGCGCAGACAAGGAGATCGCATGTACATAGTCACCGGCGGCGCGGGGTTCATCGGCAGCGCCATGATCTGGAAGCTCAACCAGCTCGGCATCGATGACATCCTGGTGGTGGACAATCTGGCTGATAGCGACAAATGGAATAATCTTGTCGGCTTACGCTACGAGGACTACCTGCATCGCGACCAGTTCCTCAAGTTCGTACTGGAGGGGGACGACCCCTTTGACACCCAGGCGGTCATCCACATGGGTGCCTGCTCGGCCACCACCGAGTGCGACGCGGACTTTCTCATGGAGAACAACTACCGCTACACGCAATACGTCTGCCGCCACTGCCTCAACCACGACGCCCGGTTCATCAACGCCTCAAGCGCTGCCACCTACGGCAACGGGGAGTGGGGCTTTGACGACGACCATGCGGGCATCGACCGGCTGCGGCCCCTGAACATGTACGGCTACTCCAAGCAGCTTTTCGACCTCTGGGCCAAGAAGGGCGGCATGCTCGACAGTGTTGTCAGCCTCAAGTTCTTCAATGTTTACGGGCCAAACGAGTACCACAAGCTGGACATGCGCAGCGTCATCTGCAAGGCCCACCGGCAGATACTGGAAACCGGAAGGCTCAAGCTCTTCAAGTCCTATCGCGAGGAATACCCCCACGGCGGCCAGATGCGCGACTTCGTCTACATCAAGGACTGCGTGGACATCATGGCCTGGTTCCTGGAAAATCCTGACAAGAACGGCATCTTCAACATCGGCACGGGCACGGCCCGGACCTGGAACGATCTGGCCGCGGCCGTGTTCGCGGCCATGGACCGGGAGCCGGTGGTGGATTACATCCCCATGCCCGAGGCCATCCGCGGCAAGTATCAGTATTTCACCGAGGCGAAGATGGACAAGCTGGCCGCCGCCGGGTGTAACGTGGCCCTGACCACCCTTGAGGACGGCGCGGCCGATTATGTGCGCAACTATCTTGAAATGGACAATCCGTACCTTTCGTCACGCTAGGCCGAGGTGTTTTTGAGACGTTTCACGAAGCACATGGGTTTGACCGGCTGCCTGGTGGCGGCCATCATCCTGTGCCTGCCCTGGACGCTGATGGGCAAGAATGCCCAGCTCGACAAGGTCAGGCGGTATGTGCCCGACACCCCGGTGCGCACGCCCGAACTGGACGAGTGGACCTTCTCGGCCGACCGGGTGGTGGGCGACCATACCAGCGAGTACGTGGAGGCGTTTGGCAACTGCACCCTGGCCATGGGCGACAACCAGCTGCGGGCCGATTTCGCGCGCTACTACCAGCGCACGGGCTGGGTCTTTCTCAAGGGCGATGTTCGCGCCCAGTGGGGTGGTGACTTTCTCCAGGCCGACGAGGGCGAGTTCGACCTCAACACCATGACCGGCTGGCTCAAGAACGGCCGCCTGTTCATGGCCAAGCCCCATGTCTATGTCGAGGCCGAGCGGGTGGCCAAGACCTCGGGCAACACCTACAATTTCAAGAACGCCAAGGTCACGGCCTGTGATGGCGAAAAGCCTGCGTGGTCCGTGACCAGCGAGGAGGGCGAAGTGGTCCTTGACGGCCGGGTCAAGCTCTACCGCTCCGCCTTCCGCATCCGCGATGTGCCGGTCTTCTACTGGCCCTACATGGCCCTGCCCGGACGCGGCGACCGCCAGTCCGGCTTTCTGCCGCCCTCTGTCTCGTCGAGCAAGAAGCTCGGCATGCAGGTCAATCTGCCCTACTACTGGGTGATCAACGACGAGGCCGACGTCACCTTCTACCAAAACTACATGAGCAAGCGCGGCTACATGCAGGGGGTGGAGCTGCGCCATGCCGAGGACGCGGGCACCCGGGGGCTGTGGATGGTGGACGCCCTCAAGGACAACCGCCGCGCCGTGACCGAGGACGACGAGTGGAAGGATTACCGGGGCGACGGACTGGCCCGCCCCAACCGCAGCCGGTGGTGGGTGCGCAGCAAGTACGACGGCTGGCTCGGCAGCCCGCAGCTCAAGGTCAAGCTCGACCTCGATCTGGTCTCGGACCAGAACTACCTGCGCGACTTCCAGAACGGCCCCAACGGATTTGACCGGACCCGCCAGGAATTCCTTGAGACCTTTGGCCGCGACATCGACAACAAGGACAGCACCCTGCGCACCAGCGTGGCATACCTGAGCCGCAGCTGGGACCGGTTCGGGGCCACGGGCTCGCTGACCTATGTGGAAAATCTCGAATTCATGAACAGCAACGGCCGGGCCGGGGACAACACCACGGTCCAGACCCTGCCGGAGCTGAACCTCTTTGCCTTCCAGCAGCAGGTGCCGGGCACGCCGCTGGAAATCTCGGCCGACGCCAAATACGACTACTTCACCCGCAACAAGGGCCACTCCGGCCACCGGATGCGCGTGGCCCCGGAACTGAAGCTGCCCATCCAGACAGACTACGTCACCTTCATCCCGTCCCTGTCCGGCGACGTGACCTCCTATGATCTGACCCGCTACCAGGGCTACGGCAACCAGACCGTGGTGGACGATGGCGGCCGCACCCAGTACCTGGACACCAACGCCACCAAGAAGGGCTTCCAGTCCCGGGCCACCTGGGGGGCCGGGTTCTCCGCCTTCAGCGAGATGACCAGGGTCTTCAGCATGGCCGAGTCGCCCCTGCCCGAGCCGTCGCTGGCGGGCACCAGCACCTGGACGCGGCTCAAGCACTCCATCGTGCCCCGGGTCGAATACGCCTACACCCCGACCATCACCGGCCAGGACGAACTGCCTTATTTCGACCGCTTCGACCGCATTCAGGGCCGCAACGAGGTGGTCTACTCCCTGACCAACATCCTCGACAGGCGGCGCGACAGCGTGATCCTCTCGCCGGGTTCGTCCGAAGGTCCCCAGGCGTCCGTGGCCTCTGATTATCTCGATTTCCTGCTCTTTCGCATCGAGCAGGCCTATGACCGCAACGAGGCCACCCGCAACGACCGGCTTGCCGACTACAAGCGCAGGCCCTTCTCGGATGTGCTGACCGAGGTCCGCGTCAAGCCCGATACCTTCATCGATCTGGTCAGCCGGGCGTGGTTCTCGCCCTACAAATCAAGCCTGACCGAGACCGAAAGCTACGTGCGCCTGCACAAGGACGGCCTTGGCGAATTCACGGTGGGCTACGACTACCTGACCAAGATCGACGAGTACAAGCGCTACCGCGACAAGACCATGTCCATCCTCGCCCTGGGGGCCAAGTGGGAGATCAACGACGACCTGACCTTGAGCACCAAGTACCGCCACGACTTCAACAGCCAGCGCGATCTTGAGCGCACCCTGGCCCTGTCCTGGGCGGCCGAGTGCTACACCCTGTACATGTCCGTCAGCCAGAAATCGAGCGACACCCGGTTCGAGATCGGCTTTGACCTCTTCAATTTCTGATGCAAAGCGACCACGACATTCAGGTCCTGCCCCCGGGGCTGAAGAACCAGATCGCGGCGGGCGAGGTGGTGGAGCGGCCCGCCAGCGTGGTCAAGGAGCTGGTGGAGAACAGTCTCGACGCCGGTGCCACGCGCGTGGACGTGACCGTGGAACGCGGCGGGCGCGGCCTGATCGTGGTCCAGGACAACGGGCGCGGCGTCCCGGCCGGTCAGCTCGATCTGGCCGTCACCCGCCACGCCACCAGCAAGCTGCGCACCTTTGACGATCTCGCGGCCATCGCGTCCTTCGGGTTCCGGGGCGAGGCCCTGCCCAGCATCGCCTCGGTCTCCCGGTTCACCATGACCTCCCGGGCGCTGGATGCTGCCGAGGCTGCCTTCATCGAGGTGCGCGGGGGCGAGGTGGTCGGGCAGGGACCGGCCGCCCTGGCTTCTGGCACCCGGGTCGAGGTCCGGGAATTGTTCGCCAACACCCCGGCCCGGCTCAAGTTCCTCAAGGCCGAGACCACCGAGAACAAGCGCTGCCAGGACACGCTCATGCGCATCAGTCTGGCCCATCCGGCTTGCGGTTTTTCCCTGACCATCAACGGGCGCGAGATGTTCCGGCTACCGCCGGGCCAGGATCTGGCCGCCCGGCTGCGCGCCTTCTGGCCCCCGGCGGTGTGCGACGCCCTGGCCCCCTTCGACTTCGAGCGGCTGGGCTATCGCGCCCGGGGCGTGGCGGGCGCGCCTTCCTCGGCCCAGGGCCGGGCCGACCGCATCCTGCTCTATGTCAACGGCCGCCCGGTGCAGGACAAGCTTATGCTCGGCGCGGTGCGTCAGGCCTACAAGGGCATGCTCCTCTCCCGCGAATACCCGCAGCTGGCCCTGTTTCTCGACCTGCCCCGCGACGAGGTGGACGTCAATGTCCACCCGGCCAAGCTCGAAGTGCGCTTCACCGACGAGAGCCGGGTTTTTTCGGCCATTCGGGGCGGCGTCATGCAGGCCCTTTCGACCATGAACGAGATGGGCATGAACGAGATGGGCATGAGCGCGTCCTTGTCTGCTGACCGGGCGCATCGCGAACAGGGGCGGGCCGGGTTTGGCGCAGGGAGCGATTATCCGCGCAACGGTGCGCCATCGGACAGCGCCACCGGGGGCGGGCTGGGCGCGTCGTCTCCTTCCTCTTTCCGCGAGGGCGGGGCGAAATTTTCCACCTACCGCGACTATGCGGCCATGACGGGCCGCCCGGGAACCCTGGACCTCGGGCCGGGCGCGGGTGAGCTGGACGAGCGGGGTGATCGGGACTTAGGGCCGGAATCAGGGCCTTACACCGGGCCTCACATGGGGCCAGACATGAGAGCGGCCGTGCGCGACGGCTCGCGATCTGCCCCCTTGGCCGGGACCGACTTCGTCTACCTCGGGCAGGTGGCTGATACCTATCTGGTGTTGCGGCGCGGCACCTCGCTGGTGCTGGTGGACCAGCACGCGGCCCACGAACGGGTGTTGCTGGCGGCCATGCGCCGGGAGCGGACCCGGGGCGATTCCCAGCCTCTGGCCCTGCCCCTGACCCTGCCCCTGCACCCCAGCGAGGCCGAGGTGCTGGACGAACTGGGCGAGGGGCTGCGCGCCATGGGCTTTCTCCTTGAGCGCGAGGGCGACACCCTCCTGGTGCGCGGCGTGCCACCCACCCTGGACACGGGGCGCGCCAGGGAGTATCTCACCGATGCCCTGGCCTCGCGGGCACGTACCATCGACGATCTGTGGACCATGATGGCCTGCAAGACCGCCATCAAGGCCGGGCAGCCCCTGGCCACGGACGAGGCCCTGGCTCTGCTCGACGTCTGGCTGCGCACCCCGGAGCGCGACTACTGCCCCCACGGCAGGCCCATCGTGGTCTCGTGGAGCCCGGGCGAACTGGAAAAACTCTTCAAGCGGAAATAGACGATGATCGACTACAACAAGGTCCGGGTCGAAGTGTCCCTGGCCAACCTCGCGGCCAATGTCCGGCGCTTTCAGGGGGTGTGCCCCGCCATCATCCCCGTGATCAAGTCCGATGCCTACGGTCACGGGCTGGCCGAGGTGGCCCGGACGCTGGCGGGCGAGGGCATTGCCACCCTGGCCGTGGGCTTTGTCAACGAGGCGGTCATCCTGCGGGCCTCGGGCTGGACCGGGCGCATCCTGGCCCTGCTCGGCCCGGTGGACGAGGCGGACACGGCCGCCCTGTGGGAGCATGACATCCTGGCTGTCATCGCCAATGCCGACCAACTGGCCCGCGTGGCCGAGGGGGCCCGGACCCGGGGGCGGCTCGCCGTGTGCCTCAAGTTCGATACCGGCATGCGCCGCCTGGGTTTCCGGCCCGAGGCGCTGCCCCAACTGCTCGACACCCTGGCCGCCAACCCCGCCCTGGTGCCGGTCATGGCCAGCACTCATCTCGCCTCGGCCGACATGCCGGGCCGGGAGGCGCAGGTGGCCGGTCAGGCCGCCCGGTTTCAGGCCGTGCTCGACGGGCTGGCCCGGGCCGGGTACCGGGTGGAGGCCAACATCGCCAACTCGGCCGGGGGCATGGCCCACGCGGCCTGCCGCATGGACAGCATGCGCCTTGGCATCGCCATGTACGGGGCGAACCCATTTTATGGCACGGCCTGGGAGGAGAAGGGGGAGGGGCTCGCCCAGACCATGCAGGTCTCGGCCCCGGTGCTGCACGTCCATACCCTGGCCCGGGGCGAGGGGGTCAGCTACGGCTGGACCTTTGTCACCGACCGCGACCGCGAGGTGGCCGTCATCGGCGTGGGCTATGCCGACAACTACAGCCGTAGCCTGTCCAACCGGGGCTTCATGAACATCAAGGGGCACCGGGTGCCCATCCTCGGCCGCGTGTGCATGCAGATGACCGTGGTTGACGTAAGCGCCCTGGTGGGCGAAGAGGGACCAGGTGTCCGGCCCGGCGACCGGGCCTGGCTGCTGGGCGGCCCTGGACCCGGCACCATCGCGCCCGAGGAACTGGCCGACTGGTGGGAGACCATCCCCTACGAAGTCTTTTGCCTGCTCGGGATGAACCCGCGCAGCCACGCCGCATAACTGACCGTTGGAAAAGTCAATACACGGAGGCTGTTGAAAAACGACGCAGATCGCCGTTTTTCAACAGCCCCATAGCAACGCAGAGCAAGGAGAGCGACATGCCCGCAGTGCAGGACGACGAATGGACCGTGGCCGAGAGCCACTCCCTGAACGAGATGGAGGCCGAGGGCGTCAGCGCCGACTGGCTGGCCCGCAAATGGATGAACGTGGCCGACGACATGGCGCTGATCCCCGAGAACAACGTCCGCGTCGTCGAAGAGAACGGCATCGTCCGCGTGGAGGTGTCCGTATACCTCATGGAGTGCATGCGCGGGCGTTGATGGCCTGACGTGCCACCTGAAACCACCGCCGTTTCGGGACCGGTGCGCCATGGCGCGCCGGTCCCGGTTCATTTTTGGCGGAGTGCGGACCTGTGATGAAGTCCTCTCAGCGGGTCATGCCTTGGGGCCAGACATAGTGGAATCCGGCCCGGGGCGGCATGATGAAGCCCGCGTCAAGCCCCAGCAGGGAGGCGGACTCCGGGTCGGTCGCAGTCATGGTGTTGTAGGGGTTGTCGTTGGGATAGGTGTCGCGCCGGTAGGTGACGATGCGGGCGTCCTCGGGCAGGTCGGCCAGGGCGCGCGCCTTGGCAAAGGCGTCCTGGATGTAGCCCACCTGATCGATCAGCCCGATGGCCAGGGCCTGATTGGCCGTGAAGACCCGGGCCGTGCGCACCAGTTCCATGTTCTGCCCGGTCAGGCCGCGATGCCGGGCCACCAGGGAGAGGAAGCGCCCGGCGTAGTCGTCGATAATGGCCTGGAACAGGGCGGCCTCCTCCGGGCTGGTGGGCCTGAATGGCGAGCCCATGTCCTTGTCCTCGCCGGACTTGGAGACCTCCACGTCCACGCCGATCTTGTCGAAGAGCCCGTGCAGCTTGGGCCGCATGAAGACCACCCCCACCGAGCCGGTGATGGTGGTGGGATGGGCCAGTATCCAGTCCGCGGGCAGGGCCGCGTAGTAGCCGCCCGAGGCGGCCACGTCGAACATGGCCACCACCACGGTCTTGCCCGTGCGCTCCTTGAAGTCCGCAATCTCGTGATAGAGGATGTCCGAGGCCGTGGTGGTGCCGCCGGGCGAGTCGATGGCCAGGACCACGCCCCTGACCTGGGGATCGGCCCCGGCCAGGGCCAGGGCGCTGACCAGCTCCTGCACCTGGCTCGGGGTGGAGCGCAGCATGCCCCTGCGCGGCTGGGCGGCAAGGAAGCCCGTCAGGTGAATGAGGGCCAGCTTCTCGGACGCGCTGCCTTCAAGGACGAACTCCTTGAGGGGATCGGTGGTCGGGGCCGCGAAAATCTTCAGCTTGAGTGCGCAGCCGGGCAGAACCAGAAGCAGGATCAGAATCGCGAGAAGCGCCGGGACAGGGTGGGGTGATGTGCGTCGCATGATGCCTCCGTTGGTGTCGGGTGCGGTGGATGATGGTCCGTGCGTCCGTGACGGGCGGATTCCCCGGGTCAGCCCAGGAGGGCGAAGCCGAGCCCGGCGGCCAGCTCGCCCAGGATCACGGCGCAGCCCAGGAAGTCGCCGTTGGCCCCTTTGACGTGCCCGGCCAGCTTGTGCAGGGGCATGAGGGCCAGGCCGGCGATGGCTGCGCCACCGACCGCGACCACTGGCCCGGCCAGGAACACGCCCGCGCCCATGGTCAGGATCGCGGCGATCAGGGCAGTCTTGGGCGTGGCGCCGTCGATGAAGAGCTTGCCCAGGCCGGGCCGGGTCAGGCCGCGCACCGAGGCGCCCAGGCAGACGGCAGCGGCGCGGCCCAGGATGAAGGCCCAGACGATGGTTCCAAAGGCTCCGGCCCGAAACATCTCGTGGAACAGGATGACCTGCCCCCCAAGGGCCATGAACAGTCCCATGACGCCAAAGGCTCCGGCCCGGCTGTCCTTGATCACGGTCCAGAAGCGGTCCGGGTCGGCGTGGGTGGTCACGGCGTCGCAGACATCGGCCAGCCCGTCAAAATGCAGGCCGCGCGTCAGGTAGATGCTCGCACCCACCACGAGCCACGCCTGGACCCAGGGCGAATGGGAGAGCAGGCCCAGGGAAAAGGGCAGGACCGCCACAGCGCCGAGGACCGCCCCGGCAAGGGGCAGATGGGCCATGCATCGGCCCATCTCCTGGTCGGTCATGACCCGGGCCGGAGCCAGCCGGGTCAGGAAACCGAGGGTGGCGAGAAAGGTGCGCAGGACGCCCACTCACGCCTCCCAGGTCAGTTCCACGGTGTCGCCCATGGACAGGCCGAAGCGCTTGGCCGCAGAGCGCTGGTTCACGGCCAGTTCCAGAAACCCCTGGCTCCCTTCGAGCAGGCCCGGGCCGCCCTCGGGCATGTCGCGGTAGGTGCGGGCGTAGGCCAGTTCTCCCCCGGCGGGCATGCTCAGCCGCAGGCCGCCGGGTGTGCCGATGCTGCCCGCCTCCAGATTGAGGACGCAGTTGCCAAAGCGGTCGATGTGCAGGACATGGCCCCGGGCCTGACCGGGCCGGATGTCCGGGTGGCTCCAGGGCAGGCTGACCAGGGCCTGGGGATCAATCTCGTGCCCCAGCTCGGCGGGGTTGCCGCCCAGGGCCAGCCACGCGGCCAGCGGGGAGAGCACGTCGCGGCCGTGAAAGGTGTGGGAGACGCGGCTTGGCGCGTCCATGGCCACGCTCAGGTCAAAGGCGCGGATGCGCGCGGCCCAGGCGTTGCGCAGGGCCAGGGCCAACAGCCCGTTGTCCGGGGCCAGGAGCAGGCGGCCGTCGATGTCGAGGCCGACAATGGCCCTGTCCGTGCCCACCCCGGGATCGACCACGGCCAGGATCACGGCGTCGGCCGGGAAATGCTCGTAGCTGGCGGCCAGGAAAAAGGCGGCCTGGGCCACGTTGAAGGGGGCCACGTCGTGGGTGATGTCCACCACGAGGCTGCCCGGGGCCTTGCGGGCCAGCACGGCGCGCATCTGGCCCACATAGGGGTCGGCCAGTCCGAAGTCGGTGATCAGGCCGATGGTGCGGGGCGGCGCGGTTTCCTTCTTCCTGATCGGGAACATCTAGTAGACCTTCCTCGTGGAGAATCCGCGCCCGAGCACATGGAAGCCGGAGCCCATGATGGTGAAGGCGTCGGGATCGATGGTGTAGACCAGTTCTTCCAGCCGCTTGAGCTGGATGGACGAGACCATGGTCAGGATGACCTGCTTGCGCTCGCCGGACCAGCCGCCTCGCCCGTCGAGCATGGTCACGCCCCGGTCGAGCGGGCCGAGGATGGCCTGGCGCACCTCGTCGGATTTGTCGGTGATGATGATGACCATCTTGCGCTCGCTGAACATGCCCATGACATACTCGATGGCCAGGGCGATGACAAAGGTCATGGCAATGGAATAGAAGACGATGTGCATGTCGAGGAAGGCGAAGCCCGCCACAAAGCCCGCGAGGTTGAACCAGAACTCGAAGCTGCCCATGGAGAGGTTGAACTTCTCCTTGCAGATGACGGCCAGGATGTCGGCTCCGCCCGTGGACCCCAGGGAGCGCAGGGCCACGCCCACGCCCGCGCCCATGATGCCGCCGCCCGTGAGCACGGCCAGCCAGATGTCCTCGATGGGCATGACGTAGGAGATGATGTCGATGAAGGCCGAGGTGGCGAACATGCCATAAAGGCTGTAGAAGAAGAACCGTCTGCTGACGAAGATCCAGCCGAGGACGAACACCGGCAGGTTGAGCAGCAGATACCACTGGCCCGTGGTCAGCCCGCCAAAGATATAGTAGCATAACAGCGCGATGCCGGACATGCCGCCGGTGAGCAGGCCGTGGGGCACGGCCACGGCCTTGACCGAAAAGGCGATGAGAAACGACCCGAAGGTCAGCATCATCAGGTTCCAGGGCACGCCGAAGGTCATGGCGCGCAACCGTTCGTTCAGGTCGGCTTGCTTCATTGTCGTCTCCCCGAGCCTTGTATCCGGTTTTTCGCGCACTGGAAACCTCAACTTGAGTCTCGCGACGCCGGTTCTTCCACCCCCCTTGCACACCCTGGAGAATGCGGGTACTCCGAAAACTGCTCCGGGCCAAAGCCAGCGGCCCGACGACACTGTCGCGGAAAACTCACACGAACACACAGACAAGGAAGCTCCCCCATGCGTCTGACCGATCTGCAACCAAAGGAACAATGGGAAAAACTGCAACAGGAACTGCACGACCGCTTTCACTTCAACGCCGATGTCATGGACCAGGACGGCGTCCGCCTGGCGGGCACCACCTGGGGCAACGACCTGTGCCGGGCCATCCGCGAAGACGAACAGGGCCTGGGCGCCATCTGCAAGCCCGCCGGGCAGATGTTCGTCCACCTGATGCAGGAGGGCAGGGCCGCATTCGTGGAGGAATGTGACGCCGGGCTGGTGCGCATCAGCGTGCCGGTGATCAAGGACGGCGAGCTGCTCGGCGCGGTGGGCGGCTGCGGCCTCGTGTCCGAGGACGGCGAGGTGGACGAGTTCATGGTCGAGATGTCGTCCGGGATGGACGCGCAGACCGTGGCCAGGCTGGCCGGGACCGTCAAGGCCGTGTCCGAGGAGCGGGTGCGCGAGATCATCGAATTCATCGAGGCCCGGTTGGCCGGGTTGGTAGGGAAATAAGCCAGGCAGTGCAGCCCTGGCCGCGATTGCGGACAGGCGGCTCCACCGACCAAGCACACACGGAGGTTTTCATGCACGAGGAGAACAACGGCGGGCCAAGGCCCATCATGGACCCGAATCCGACTCCCTCGGGTAGGGAGTCGGGGCGCGACGACCTGGACCGGCATCTGCTCATCGCCCTGTCCACGCACTCCAAGGCCGGGGCCGGGGTCGAGTTCGTCAGCCGTTTCTTCACCGCGCGGGAACACGTCGACTTGACGCTCTTCCACATCCCGGCCGCCCAGGCCGCGGTCTGGGCCGAGGAGACCTCCTACGAGACCGTGGAGGCCATGGAGACGCGGGCGGCCACCGGGCACGGCAAGGGGCGCAAACTGGTGGGGGACGTCAAACGCGCCCTGGCCGCCGCCGGATTCGATCCCGAGCGTATTCACGAGCGCGTTGTCGCGCCCCGGACCAGCAAAGGGCACGACCTCATCCGCGAGGCCGCGCAGGGCCGCTACGACGCTTTGGTCATGGGCCGCCGGGCACTGATGGGCCTTGGCGAGATCATGGACAAGTCCCTGTCGCGCCACCTGCTCGAAGAGATGTCACATTCCATCAGCTTTCCCCTGTGGATCTGCCGCCTGCCCGAGTCTGACCGCCGGAACGTGCTCCTTTGCGTGGACGGCTCGCCGCCGTCCGAGCGCATCACCGACCATGTGGGGTTCATGCTCGCCCCGGAGCCGGGCCACACGGTGACCGTGTTCCACGTCAGCTCCGATGGGGAGGACGCGCCCGAGGCCCGCGCGGTCATTGACCGGTCAGTGGCCCTGCTGACCGAGGCGGGCATGCCCCGCGAGCGCATCGCCACCGTTGTGCGCAAGGGCACAAGCCCGGCCCGGCTCATCGAGGACGAGTACCACGCAGGCCGCTACGCGGTCGTGGCCATAGGCAGTTCCGGCGCGGGCCGGGGCCTGTGGAAGCGCTACTTTGTCGGCTCCGTGGTCCGCACCGTGTTCGACGATCTGACTGGCGCGGCCCTGTGGGTGTGTTTCTGATCGGACGCTGAATCGGGGGATGGCGCGGCGCTGACGGCGCGGCATCTCCTTGCGGGGAGAGGATGGGCAGAAACCCGGCAAACACGCATGTGCGCTTCTGGCGCGACCCGGACCTGCCCGGGGTCGAGATCCGCGTTTCCCGCTACAACGAGGACGCGTTCCGTCCCCATGTTCACGACGCATGGTCCGTGGGGCTGATCGAGGCCGGGCGGACCACGTTTCTCCTGGGCGAGACGAGCCATGTGGCGGCCAGGGGCCAGATGGTGGTCATCGCGCCGGATGCGGTGCACGCCTGCAACCCGGACCCTGGCTCGGTCATGGCCTACCGCATGTTCTACGTGAACCCGGGCCTGCTCGACGAAGCCGCTGCCGAGGTCCTTGGCGGCGTGGATTGCAGGGCGCGGCCCGGGTTTGTCTCGCCGGTCATCGACGATGCCGATCTCTTACGGCTCTGGGGCAGGCTGCACATTGCGGTGGCGATCAAGGCCGACCGGCTGGAGAAGCAATCGCTGCTCATGCAGGGGCTGGCCGATCTGCTGACGCGCCACGGCCGCCTCGCCAGTGCGCCCGAATGTGTCCAGGCTCCTGACGCGGTGGGGCTGGTGCGTGAGCATCTGGCCGCCCGGCTCGACCAGCGGGTCGGCCTTGACGAGCTTTCGGCCCTGGCCGGTGTCAGCCGATACCACCTGCTGCGCCTTTTCAGCCGCGAGACCGGGCTGCCGCCCCATGCCTACCAGAACCAGCTGCGTGTGGATCGAGCCAAGGCGCTGCTGGCCCGGGGCGAGTCCATCAGCCAGGTGGCGGCAGAAGTCGGCTTTGTTGACCAAAGCCATTTCACCAGGGTTTTCAGGCAATTCACCGGGGCCACCCCGCGTCAGTACCAGTCCGGTTCAGTCACCTGATTCCGGCTCGCGCAATTTCCTACCATACAGCCGACGCGCACCGGGCTACACCCCTCCTTCAACCAGGGAGGGAACCATGAGACTGTGGCAAAAGGCGATGATAGGGCTGGCCAGGAACGATCGAATCACGGCGTGGATGCATGATGCGCGGTGCATGCGCCGTTTTTCGCGCATGTTCGTGGGCGGCGCGGATGCGGACGCGGCTCTGGAGCGCGCCCAAGAGCTGAAGGGGCGCGGCATGGCCGCCTCGCTCTTCTATCTTGGGGAATATGTAAGCGACCAGGAATTGATCCGGCGCAATGTGGGCGAGCTGGAGGCCATGGCCCCGAAACTGGCGGGCGCGGGCCTTGACCTGCACCTGTCCGTGGACCCGACCCAGGTGGGGGCCATGCTCTCCTGGGATGTCTGCCGCGAGAACGTGACCGCCCTGGCCGAGACCGTGGCCGCGCTTGCCGGAGCAGGCCGCGCCGTGGTCATGATCGACATGGAGGATTCCTCCGTGACCGAGCGCACCCTTGCCCTCCATGGCGAGCTGCGGGCCATGGGGCTGCCTGTGGGCGTGACCATCCAGTCGTCATTGCACCGCAGCCGGGAAGACCTGGAGCGGCTGGTGGAGGCCGGGGCCACGGTCCGGCTGGTCAAGGGCGCCTTTGCCGAGGGGTCGGAGGTGGCCGTCACCGGTCGCGCGGCCCGCGACCAGAGCTACCTCGACGGACTGGGCCAGCTTTTTTCGCCGCGGGCGCGGGAGCAGGGCGTGTACCCGGTGCTCGGCACCCACGACCACCGGATGGTGGCGCATGGCGCGGCCCTGGCACAGCGGCACGGCTGGCGGCCGGACCAGTGGGAGGTGGAGATGCTGCTGGGAGTGCGGCCCGTCTATCAGCGCGAACTCGTGGCCCAGGGCTACGCCGTGCGGCTCTATCTGCCCTTTGGTGAAAGCTGGTTTCCCTATGCCATCCGCCGGGTGGGCGAACGCCCGGCCAATGCCTGGTTCGTCCTGCGCTCCATGCTCGACAGTCTGTTCAAATAAAAGGAGAAAGGCCCTGTGGCGGTGATCAGGGCCTTTCCGGGGAAGACCCGGCGGGGATTGCCGGGCACATGTGCATCTCACATCACACTCCGGCCCCGGGAGCAATAGGGGAAGTTCCCGTTCTGCGCGGGGTTGGCGGGAGAATGTCCCGGCCGTTCAAGGGCTGGCCGCCCCTGTCGAGGCCCGGGCCGCAAATCCTGTCGAAAACCGGCACAACCCGGTTGCTTTCCGTTCATTTTTTTTGTACGGAATACGCATGTTGACAGAGTTGTTCACCTCGAAAACACGGATCAAGCTCCTGCTCAAGCTCTTCCTGAACCCGGAAGTGTCCTGTTATCTCAGGGAGTTGGCTTCAGAGTTCAGCGTCTCGCCCAATGCCATCAAGGGGGAGCTGGACAGCCTGAGCGAGGCCGGGTATCTGACGCGCAAGCAGACTGGGCGCAGCATTTTCTTTCAGGCCAACAAGAAGCATCCATTTTTTCCGGAGATCAGCTCCATCGTCAGAAAATCCCTTGGCATCGACAGGCTGGTGGACGAGGTGGTGGCGAGCCTCGGCAAGGTGGATGCCGTCTACATCCTCGACGACTATGCCCAGGGCAAGGATTCCGGGCTCATCGACGCCCTGGTTGTCGGCAACGTGGACAAGGGGCGGCTCGACGAGCTTCGCTCCATCGTCGAGTCCAAGGTGGGCCGCAAGGTGCGCGTCATGGACATTGCCCCGGACGATTTCGAATTGAGCCGGGACATCTTTCTCTCCCGTCCCAACTGGAAGGTGTACGGATATGGCTGATCTGAAGGTGGCTGTCGTCGGTTCAGGCTATTGGGGAAAGAACCTTGTGCGCAATTTTCACGAGCTGGGAGCGCTTGACCGCATCTGCGACTCCAGCCCGGACACCCTGGACTCGTTTCGCGAGCGCTACCCGGACACGCAGACCTGCGTAAGCTACGCCGAGGTGCTGAACAGCGGTGTGGACGGTGTGGTCATCGCCACGCCCGCAGAGTCGCACTTCCGGCTGGCGCAGGAAGCGCTGCTGGCCGACAAGCACGTCTATGTGGAAAAGCCGCTGGTGCTCGACGAGGGGGATGCCGTCCGGCTCATCGAGCTTGCTGCCGAGCGAAAGCGCATCCTGATGGTCGGCCACCTACTCCAGTACCATCCCGCCTTCATCCGGCTTGGGCAAATGGTCGCCTCCGGCGAGCTTGGCCGGATCAACTACATCTATTCCAACCGCCTCAACCTGGGGAAAATCCGGCGCGAGGAAAACGCCCTGTGGTCCTTTGCCCCCCACGACATCTCCATGATCCTCACCCTGGCCGGAGAGGGGCCGGAGTCTGTCCAGGCAGTGGGCGGCAACTATCTGCACAAGGCCATCGCCGACGTGACCACCACGCACATGGAGTTCGCGTCCGGGCTCAAGAGCCATATTTTCGTCTCCTGGCTGCATCCCTTCAAGGAGCAGAAGCTGGTGGTGGTGGGCCAGGATAAGATGGCCGTTTTCGACGACACCCGGCCGTGGGAGGAGAAACTGCTGCTCTACCCCCACCGCATCAACTGGCAGGGCAACGCACCCATCCCTGACAAGGCCGAGGCCGAGCGGGTGGCGGTCGAACCAGCCGAGCCCCTCAGACGGGAATGCCAGCAGTTCCTCGAATCCATGCGGACCGGCAAGGCCCCCCTGACCTGCGGCCAGGAAGGGCTTGCCGTCCTGCGGGTGCTCAACGCTGCCCAGCGGTCCCTGGATCGAGGCGGCGACAAGGTGCTTCTCGGCCGGGACGGCGCGGCCGGTTCGTCCTCGAATTTCGTCCACTCCTCGGCCTATGTGGATGACGGCGTGGAGCTTGGCGGCGAGGTGTCCATCTGGCATTTCTCCCATGTGCTGACCGGCTCGACCATCGGCCATGGCTGCAAGATCGGCCAGAACGTGGTCATCGGCCCGGACGTGTCCGTGGGTTCCGGCTGCAAGATTCAGAACAACGTGTCCGTGTACAAGGGCGTCACTCTGGAAGAGAACGTGTTCTGCGGGCCGAGTGTGGTCTTCACCAACGTGCACAATCCCAGGTGCGAGATCCCCCGCATGGGCGAGATCAAGCCAACCCTGGTGCGCCGGGGCGCGACCCTGGGGGCCAACAGCACCATCGTCTGCGGCACCACCATCGGCAGATACGCCTTTGTCGGCGCCGGTGCCGTGGTCACCGAAGACGTCCCTGACCACGCCCTGGTGGTGGGCAATCCCGCCCGCCAAAAGGGCTGGGTCTGCGAGTGCGGCGTCCGGCTGGATGAAAGCCTCGCCTGCCCTGCCTGCGGGGGGGAATACAGGTACGAGGACGGTGCCCTGAGTCGGGGTGGCGGGGGTCGGAGATGACGCAGTGTGCGATTCTTGGTGAGGCGGGGGCTGGTTGGAAACTTTGGTGCTGGGTTGGTAGATTTTTTGGGGCGGCTCACGGTTTCCGCGCACGCAAAATCGAATGTTAGGACAATGCTTCATGAGAGTTCGATGATGAGGGATAAAACAAAGGCTCAGAATGGCCTCGGTTCGTTGTTATGATGCATAAGTAATAGTGTTATCGGCATGGCTCCGGATAGTTTTGCGGCAACGGGGCATGTGACCTTCCCCCCGTTTGGTATCCCAGCTATAAGTTTGTGACTCCGGCAAAGGAGACCACGAAGATGAGAAAGAGCAGGTTCACGGAAGAGCAGATCATCGGGCTTTTAAAGCAGGCGGAGGCTGGACGTCCTGTGGCAGAACTGTGCCGCCAGATCGGCATCACGGACACGACGTTCTACAAGTGGCGCAGCAAATTCGCGGGCCTTGAAGTATCTGAAGCCCGACGGTTGCGGCAGCTTGAGGAAGAGAATCGGCGCCTCAGGGGCCTTGTAGCCGATCAGGCGCTTGATATACAGGTGCTCAAAGAGGTGCTGGGCCGAAAATGACTGAGCCCGCCCTTCGCCGTTATGCCGCACGCCAGATTATCGAGATGTACGGCTACTCCGAGCGGCGGGCTTGTCAATTGATCGACCTCAATCGCAGGACGTTGCGGCGCGTCCCTTCGCCAGATCGCGACAAGGATCTTCGCATGCGATTACGTGAGCTGGCCGAGGAGCGTAGGCGGTTCGGATGCCCCCGACTCTATCTGCTGCTGCGCCGCGAGGGTCTGGTGGTGAACCACAAGCGGGTTGAGCGGCTGTACAGGGAAGAGGCGCTGTCGTTGCGCTTGCGGCCAAAGCGCAAGCGCCAGAGCCACCTGCGGGTGGTCCAACCCGCGCCCACAGGCCCAAATGAGCAGTGGGCCATGGACTTCGTGAGTGACAGCCTGGACAATGGCCGCAGAATCAAGGTGCTGACGACCATTGACCTGTGGGACCGCCGCTGCCCCAAGCTCGAAGCGGACTCATCGATTCCGGGCGAGGGCGTGGTCCGGGTGCTGGAGCAATTGCGCCAGCGCGGCGAATACCCGAAGCATCTGCGTTCTGACAATGGGCCAGAGTTCACGGGTAGGGCCCTGGATCAGTGGGCGACCAGCGTGGGGGTGCAGTTGGAATTCATCCGGCCTGGCAGGCCGATGGAGAATGGGCATGTGGAGAGCTTCAACGGCAAATTCCGTGAGGAGTGCCTGAACGCCCATGCGTTCCAGTCACTCGCAGAGGCTAGGGACATCCTCGAGGCGTGGAGGCAGGACTACAACACAGCCCGACCACACAGCGCACTTGGCGGATTGGCCCCAGAGGAATACGGAAGAACCATGAATGAAGAAAACCGGACCAGCCAGAACCCAAACTTACGGGTGGTATACTCGGCGGGGTAAGGTCACATGTGTTTGACATGATCTTATTGGAAGGTCGTAACCGTTTGTGAGCGTAGCAAATGAGTGTTTTTGAGTCGTTGTTTGGTCTGAGCGGAAAAGTTGCGGTAGTGACTGGAGTCATGGGGCGTTTGGGGGGAGTTTGGACTGAGGCGCTTCTGGAGGCCGGAGCGTATGTGTTGGGACTCGACCAAGACGTGGATGTTGTCTCTGAGCCTGTGCAGACGCTGCAATCTAAATATTCCGGCAAGTTGCTTTGTTTCAAGGCGGATGTGTGTTCCAGGGCCGAACTGGAAGATGCGTTGGCGCATTGCAAAGGACAGATTGGGCCCCCGGATATCCTGGTGAACAACGCGGGCATAGACCAGCCACCAGGAGCACTGGGGGTATCGCATACCATGGACAGTGTTCCTTTCGAAGTTTGTGAAAAGGTATTTGGCGTAAATACGCTGGGTGCGTTTCAGTGTGCTCAGGTATTTGGGAAGAGCATGATTGAGAGTGGTAGGGGCAAAATCATTAATATTGGTTCCATGTATGGAACTGTTTCTCCTGATTCCAGGATGTATGATCATATCGATATGTCCCCTTCATTTTTAAAGCCTCCAGCGTATGGGGCTTCCAAAGCTGCTTTGGTCAATATTTCGAATTATCTTGCGACACATTGGGCCCCATATGGGATTCAAGTCAACACCTTGTCACCTGGCGGTGTTTTGGGTGGGCAAGACAGTACATTCAAGAAAAAATTTTCGGATCGCGTTCCTATGGGCAGAATGGCATATCCACACGAGCTCAAAGGGCCACTCCTCTTTCTTGCCTCCGAAGCATCATCTTATGTGACTGGAGTGGAGCTTGTTGTTGATGGCGGGTTTACATGTTGGTAAGGATGTATTGATATGACTAACAATTTTCCGAGTTTGGCAGGGAACTGGATCGATGGGTTTGACATTCCATCTGGCGACGGGAGTGTTTTTGACAACCTGTCACCCCATGATGGCACGGTCTTGTGCCGTTGTGCCCGGTCAAATGAAAATGATGTGGATCAAGCCGTGCAGGCTGCGCGAGCCGCATGGCCGCACTGGAGCCGAACCAATCCAGTCCGCCGGGGACAGCTGCTCTACGACCTTGTCCTGGGTATGAAGGCTCGACGGGAGGTTATCGCCGATATTGTGGCAGCGGAGACCGGCAAGGCCCCGCGCGATGCCTTGGGCGAGACCGATGGGGCCATTGCCCTCGGGTTGTTTTACGCTGGCGAAGGACAGCGGATGTATGGGCGTACCACGACAAGCGGTGTTGACAATAAAACCGCGATGACGGTGCGGGAGCCCATAGGGGTCGCCGGGCTCATTGTCTCTGCCAATACACCCATCGCCAATGTGGCTTGGAAGATTTTTCCAGCTATGGTTTGTGGGAATACGGTCATATTGAAGGCACCTGAGGATTCTCCCACAACCGCTTGGATCGTCGGGAAAATTGCTAAAGAGGTTGGATTCCCCGATGGTGTTCTCAATATAATTCAGGGATACGGCACAGAGGCTGGGGTTCCTTTGGTGGAAAACCATGATGTGGACGTATTGAGTTTTACGGGCTCAACCGTCGTGGGGAAGCAGATCGCCGCAATCATGGCCCGCAGGCTTGGGCGGGTTTCGTTGGAGCTTGGGGGCAAGAACGCCCTTGTTGTTTGCGACGACGCCGATATGGACAACGCCATCAAATGGGCAGTTCTTTCGGCTTTTTCCAACGCAGGCCAACGATGCGCAGCGGCGTCGCGCATCATTGTCTTCGATTCCGTGTACGATGAGTTTCGTGACAGGTTTGTTGCGGCCGCAAAGAGACTGTCTGTTGGGCCGACCAATGACGATGACCTGGGTCCGGTCATCAACAAACGGCAACTCGACAATATGGCGGCCGCAGTGAACAGAGCCGTTGAGAGAGGCGCCATCCTTTTGGCCGGTGGCCGACCCTTGGATGGTCCGGGGCATGCGAAGGGCAGCTATATGGCTCCGACGATACTTGAGGGCGTGGCCCCTGACGACGAGTTGTCCACAACCGAGGTTTTCGGACCCATTACAGCCTTGTACAAGGCTCGGGATATTGAGGAGGCAATCAAGCTCGTCAATGATTCACCCTACGGGCTGACAGCCTCTATTCATACGCAAAGCGTCCACCGCTCATCAGAATTTACCCGGCGCGCACGGACTGGCGTGGTGACGATCAACGCAGGGACCTATGGCAGCGAACCGCACATGCCCTTCGGTGGTCTGAAACTTTCTGGAAACGGGACGCGTGAACCGGGAACCGAGGCTCTGGATATATATTCGACTTTGAAATCTGTTTACACGGCAACTCTTCCAGAATTAATATAACATTCAAAGGAATGAGCGCATGAGTAGAGAATTGTATCTTAATGGAACACTGGTAAACGACGAAAGCGACTGCTATGTCATCGCCGAAATCGGTAACAACCATCAGGGCGATGTTGAAATCGCCAAGCAGATGGTTCTCGAAGCCAAAAATTGTGGCGCGAGTGCAGTTAAATTCCAAAAACGAGACAACAAAAGCTTCCTGACGCGTCAAGCTTTTGAAGCTCCCTACGCCAATGAGAACAGTTACGGCGCCACATATGGTGAGCACAGGGAGTTCCTGGAACTCGGGATCCCGGAGCTGGCCGAGGTCCAAGCGTACTGCAACGAGATCGGGATCACGATGTTTTCAACCGCGTTTGACCTGAACAGCGTGGACGTGCTGGAGGAGCTTGATATTCCCTTTTACAAGGTAGCCTCCGGCGACCTTCGGAATACCGTTCTTCTCGAAAAGATAGCCAAGACCGGCAAGCCTGTGCTCGTGTCCACCGGTGGTGGGACCATGAAAGACGTGATCCGCGCCTATAAAACAGTTGCCGCCCATCACGACCAGATCTCCCTGCTTCAGTGCACGGCGGCTTACCCCGTGCTCAATTACTCTGAAATGAACTTGGAGGTTATAACGACCTACCGGGAGCATTTTCCCAACACGGTCATAGGGTTATCTGATCACGAAAACGGCACCGCCATGTGCCTGGCTGCCTACATGCTCGGCGCGCGCATCGTGGAAAAACACTTCACCCTCAACCGAGCTTGGAAGGGGACGGACCATTCCTTCTCCTTGACACCGCGCGGTCTTTCCCAAGCCGTGAAGTACCTGCGCAGGATCAAGTTGGCGCTGGGCGATGGCGTGAAGATCCCGACTCGTTCCGAAGAATCTCCCATCTACAAGATGTCCAAGTCCATCGTAGCTGCCCGGGACCTGGCTGCCGGGGAGGCGCTCACCCAGGCAGACATCGCGTTCAAGTGCCCGGGAAACGGGCTGCCTCCGTATGAGGCCGCCGGACTCATCGGAAAAATCCTGACTGCGGATTTGGTCGAAGATCAGTTGATTTCCCATGAGATTCTGAAAGACGCACAGTCCCTAGGGGAGACGGAATGAAGCCTGTATACATTCCCAAGAAGGACTTTGACCGAGTGCGGCAGATGGACTGCCAACGTGCATGGCGGGCTCGACTGTTTGCCGACATGTGCCGCATAAACACTCTTTACATGATCCAGACCGCTGGGAGCGGGCACATCGGCTCCAGCTTCAGCAGCCTTGATATGGCGACGTGGATATATCTGCATGAGTTGAGCCTGGGCGATGGGAATGAGCATGTGTATTTCTCATCAAAGGGACATGATTGTCCGGGCCTTTACTCGGTGCTTATGGCCTGCGGCCTCCTTTCTTTCGATCTGATTCATGGTTTGCGTCGTCTTGATCTTCTCCCGGGGCATCCCGATGTGGGAACTCCTGGCATTGTCGCGAATACCGGCTCGTTGGGCATGGGCATTTCCAAGGCAAAAGGGATGGTGCATGCTGACCGCCTGCAAGGGCATACCGGGCGGCGGGTTTTCGTCATGCTCGGCGATGGCGAGCTACAGGAAGGTCAGATATGGGAATCGCTCGCATCCGCCGTGCATTATGGAATGTGGGAAATAACCGCTATTGTAGATCGCAATCGTATCCAGTCCGACACCTGGGTTGACCTGACTTCGCCGCAAGGCAACATCGAGGACCGTTTTCGCGCATGCGGCTGGCGCGTGGAGTCCGTGGATGGCCATGATCTCACCGCCCTTGAGTCCGTGTTCGCCGTCGTGGCCGAAGAGCGCGAAGTGCCCCAGGTCATCATCGCGGAGACCCGCAAGGGTAACGGCGTTGAGAAGTTCGTGCACAAGGTGGCTCCTTCGGAAGACACCCCATATGCCTATCATAGTGGCGCACTGTCCCCGGAGGATTACGACCATGCCGTCCGAGAATTGCGCGAACGGGTGGAAGCCCTGTTTGCCGAAGCCGGAGCAGAGGCCCCGCAGTTTCTCACCGGACCGGGCAAGAAGCCGGTTGTGTCGCCCGTAAACATCCAGCGCCTCATCCCTGCCTACGAGAAGGCCTTGGCCGAACTCGGCGGCGAAATCGAAGAGCTGGTCGTCCTGGACGCCGACCTGAAATACGATTGCGGACTAGGAACATTTGCCAACAGGTTTCCCGAGCGATTTTTCGAGTGCGGAATCGCCGAGCAGGACATGGTGTCGCGAGCTGGTGCCATGGCGCTCAAGGGACTGTTGCCTGTGGTGCACTCCTTTTCTTGCTTCCTGACGACCAGGCCAAACGAGAATATTTACAATAACGCGACCGAGAAGAGTCGAGTCATTTATACAGGCTGGCTTGCCGGCCTCATCCCTGCTGCTCCAGGGCATTCCCACCAAGGTGTTCGGGATATTGCCGCGCTTTCGGGTGTTCCGGGGCTTGACCTGGTGGCGCCCTCCTGCGAAGCCGAGGTTCCAATGGCCTTGAATCATGCGGCCAGAGAAGCAGTGGGCAGCACCTATCTGCGTATGGCGTCCATGCCGTCTTCCGTTCCGTACGCCTTGCCTGAAACGTATGTGTTCACTCGTGGGCGGGGATGCGAACTGGTTTTCGGCACAGGCGTTGTCCTGACCGCCTACGGCCCAATCATGCTTGCTCAGGCGTGCAAGGCCGCAGAACTGCTGGCCGAAGCCGGCATCTCCGCCAAGGTTCTGAATATGCCGTGGCTCAACGCCATTGACGGCCAATGGCTCAAGGAGCAGGTGGAAGACGCAGCGTGCGTCGTGACCATTGACGATCACTATGTTGACGGAGGCCAGGGCATGCGCATAGCCGCCAGCTTGATGCAGTCGGGCATGAGCTTGGAAAAAGGGGTTCATCTCTTGGGTGTGAACGAGATTCCTGCTTGCGGCCAGCCGCAGGAAGTTCTGGAGCATCACCGCTTGGATGGTGCATCCATTGCCCAGGCCGTGAAAAAGTTCGTCAAAGGGGCTTGATATGAATAACTCCAACCCCCGCGTATTGGCTGTCATCCCTGCTCGTGGTGGGTCCAAGCGCCTTCCCCGCAAGAATATTCGCATGCTGGCCGGGCATCCCATGCTGGCCTACACCATCCACGCCGCCCAGCAGGCTGCCATGATCACCGATTACCTCGTGAGCACCGAAGACAAGGAGATTCAGAAAGTCGCAAAGGAATACGGTGCGCCAACCCCCTTCCTCCGGCCCGCTGAAATTGCAGGAGACAGTGTACGCAATGTCGATGTCATGCTTCACGCCTTGGATTTTATGGAGAAGGAACGGGGATGGCAATACGACATCATCCTTCTCATGCAGCCCACGTCTCCAGTGCGTGATCCGAACCACCTGGATGAGGCCGTCCGATTGCTCGCCGCATCGGAGCTGGATACGATTGCTTCGGTCAAAGGGCCGTTCAAGAAGCGCGACCCCATTCTCAAGGCAATCCGGGGCGGCGAGCTTGTCACCTATTGCAGCGAGGCCGGGGAGCGCGAACCTTTTTATGTTTACAACGCCGCATTGTACGGGATGAAGCGTAACTATTTCGTATTCGCCCGCAAGCATGTGTCCGACCGCCAGATTCCGCTGGTCATGGACCAGCTCCATTCCGTGGACGTGGATACGGCCGAGGACTTCATGGTGGCCGAAGCCTATGTCAAACATTTGAAAAAGAACGGCTTTACGGTGAAATAAATGATTGTGACGCGTGCGATCAACGGTGTGGTGCCTGTGGTGCTGACCCCGTTTGCCGAAGATGAAAGCATTGATGTCCCCGCCCTCGAGCGGATTGTGGAGTTCGTGGTTTCCAAGCCCATAGGTGGCATGTGGGTGCTTGGCACAGGCAGTGAGGACATGAATCTCACTTTTGATAAGCGCCTGGAAGTGGCTCGGGTCGTCAGCCGGGTCAATGCGGGACGCAAGCCGTTAATTCTCGGCGCAGGCTTCTACGCATTGGATGAGTCCCTGAGTTTTATGGAGCAGACTGCGGACATGGAAGTGGATGGCTATCACGTCATGCCGTATCACCCACTTCTCAGCCAGGACCGACTCAAGTGGTTCTATGAGACGCTGGCCGATGCGGCGTCCAAACCGCTCTGGATGTACACCAGCGGGAACTGGAGCGCACAGCTCGACATTGGCCTGCTTGTCGAACTCAAAAAGCACCCCAACATCGCGGGCATAAAGTACAGCAACGCCAATGCCGTGCTTGCGGGCAAGGTGTGTGCCATGGCCGAGCCGGGATTCCAGGTTGTCACCGCTGTGGCCAGCCAGCATCTCGCCTCCTTGGTCATGGGCTCCAAGGCACACACCTCAAGCCTTGGGAGCGCGTTGCCAGAACCTATGATCCAGATTTACGATCTGTTTCAATCCGGCGATATGGACGAGGCACTGAAGGCTCAGCGCAAGCTTAACAAGTTCCTGTCTGTCTTTGCCTCCTGCACCAAGAGGGACAACTTCATCCAGGCTGCGGATGAAAAGTATGTCATGTCCCTGCGTGGCCTGTGCGATCCTCGTGTGAGTTCCTACTACCGTGAGAGCACAAGCGAGGAACGTGAAGCAATTCGTGTGGGATTGCGAGAGCTTGGGTTGGTTGAGGGTGATGTTTGGGAGTGGCCGGGCGAGCCTTCGGCTCTAGGTGGTGATACAAGATGATCGAACGGCAAAAGGGCATACCGGGGCTGGTCAGTATAGGAGTCCCTGTCTACAACGGCGCTGTCTCCATTGCCTCGACGTTGGATTCGATTCTTGCACAGCACTATCCGAAAATCGAGGTGTTGATCTCGGATAATGCCTCGACAGACAACACTTTTGACATTGTTTCTGATTATGCCGAGCGTCATAACAACATTACTTTGGTGCGTCAGGCCGACAATATTGGGATAGTGGCTAATTTCATGGCCGTGTTCGAGATGTCGCGGGGCGAGTTCTTCATCTGGCACGCAGCCGACGACAGATGGGCCTCTTCTGCCATGGGGCGTCTTGTAGGGGAGTTGGAGGCCTACCCTGAGTGCGGATTGGTCATGAGCGCCACCGAACGGTTGCGTCCCGACGGCACGGTTCACGACGTGATAAGGTATCAAGAGCCATACGATCCTAATACCATGTCCTATGCGGAACAGGCCAAAGGGCTTGTTACCATCCATCAGGAAGTCCTTTCGCTGAAACTTAATCTCTTTATTTGCGGACTTTTCCGCCGCGCTTTGCTCAAGTCCATTTTCAAGGCCAACTCCGATATTTTTTATTGCGGAGACAGAGTGGTTCCGGCCATTGCCGCCATCGCGTCCGGGCTACGCTACGTGGATGAATGCCTGTTTTACAAGGTTGTCCAACCCACCTCGTTTCACGAGAGGGAGCCGGACGATCCATATACAAAGCGAAAAATGAGTCAATCGTATCAAGTGTTGACTATGTCTTTGCTTAAAACTCTTATGCGGATCCCGGAGGTTACTTGGCAGCGACGCATTGGAGCCATACCTTTTTTTCTGCCCCTGCTGTACATGTCGGCACGGGGAGAGTTGGGTAAATTGAAGCGCACAATTTTCAAATTATATAGTCTATAGGGCTGGTTATGAGGGTCTTCGTGACAGGGGCAACAGGATTCATCGGGCGACATGTTGTCAGCTCACTTCTGGAGCGGGGCATTTCTGTGGTGGCTGCGGGACGAGACAGGGACAAGCTTGACACCGCAGAGTGGGATGGCGACGTGGAGCGAGTGCATTTTGACATGGATCGATTGCCGAATGACCTTTGGGAGCGGATTCATAAACCGACTCATTGCATCCACCTCGCTTGGCCCAACTTGTCTAGCTATATGGACGAATCGCATCTTGCCCAAAGTTTACCGCTGAGTCGTCGGCTGCTTTTTAGGCTGATAGACTATGGGTTGCGACGGCTCGTTGTGGCGGGCACCTGCTTAGAGTACGGGATGGTAGAGGGAGAATTGGCGGAAACCTTAGAGCCACAGCCGAAGAATCCGTATGCTGAGGCAAAAAACAGGTTGCGTATTGATCTGGAGGCGTATGTCAAAAAGCGTGACACAACCCTATGTTGGGCGCGTCTTTTCTATATGTACGGACCAGGGCAAAATCCCAAATCGCTATTCGCGCAATTGCAACAGGCCATTGAGAACGAGGATGAGAGTTTCGACATGTCCGGTGGGGAGCAGATTCGTGACTACTTGCCAGTGGAAATCGTGGCTGCATATTTGGTGGACTTGGTCTGCGATGAAAAATTTTCAGGCACTGTGAATGTGTGTTCCGGGCGCAAGGTGGAGTTGTGGAGGTTGGTCAGGGAGTACCTTGAAGAACGCGGCGTCGATATTAGGCTTAACCTTGGGGTGTATCCCTACCTGGATTGGGAGCCCTTTCGTTTTTGGGGAAATATTTCGCGTCTTGCCACTGTGGGGGGGGGACATGGTTAAGTGCCCGATTTGTGAGAGTGAGTCAGCGTCAACGATCTTCAGGCATCTTGGTGTGCCAGCTTTTCAGAACAAGGTTTTTGCCACTGAGGTTGAGGCTCGTGCCACTCCTTGCTTTCCCGTCACTTTGAAACAATGTAATGGGTGCGGTTTTGTCTGGAACTATGAGTTTAACGACGAGGCCATGGAATACGATGAGAGCTACCAGAACGAGCAGGCGCATTCTCCTGCCTTCCAGTTGCACCTCCAAAAAACCTTGCTTGTGGTCAAGGATATTATAGCACCCGGGTCGCGAGTGATTGAGGTTGGATGCGGGAAGGGTGTATTTTTGTCCATGCTCCGTGATGCTGGATTCGGTGTTACAGGGTACGACCCTGCTCATGAGGCTGGCGACCCCGATGTGATTCAGAGGTATTTTTTGGCTGGCCTAGATATTGTCCCAGGGCAGTTGATCGTCCTACGGCACACCTTGGAGCACATGCCTGACCCTGTGGCTTTTTTGAGGAGTATTCGGGATGCCAATGGAGGCGGCGGACAGATTTTGATCGAAGTGCCGTGCTTTGATTGGACCCTATCAAAGACAGCTTTTTGGGATATAAGCCATGAACATTGCAGCTACTTCACGGCTCGTGTTTTTGAGGATCTGTTCGGCAAAGTGAAAATCGAGCATTGTTTTGGCGAACAATACATCTGGGTTGTGGCTGATCTTGCCTCTTTGCATGACGATATTGTTCCGGGGGGAGGGGGACAGGCAGTGGGAAATGTGTTTCATCATGAGATAGGTAGGCTTCGGAGTTACGTGCGAGAACGGTCCGGCTGCTTGGTCTGGGGAGCTGGGGCAAAAGGCGTGGCTTTCGCAAATTTGATTGATCCGGAAAATGAAGCGATCAGAGGAATTATAGACATAAATCCAAAGAAGCAAGGGAAGTTTATCGCAAAAACTGGGCATGAAATCCATCCTCCGAGTGCTTTGCGCGGGTTGGGGGGGGGGGATATCATCATCATGAATGAGATTTACACAGAAGAGATTATGGCAATGAGTACAGGGTGCCCCAACTTGTTCCTGACTGTGGGGGGGATATGAGTAGTCCGATAGACGGTTTCAGGAAAGAGCGCATTCGACGGATTGCAGCTCAAGGAGGCGATGTCCAGCTGAAAGAGGCGGCAGAAGCTTTCATGGAGCGATCCATCGCATTGGGATACTCATACAATTTTGAATGGTTGGGGCGGCCTATCATACAGTACCCGCAGGACGTCATGGCCATGCAGGAACTAATTTGGAGCGTCAAGCCGGATATCATCATTGAGACGGGTGTTGCCCACGGAGGAACTGTCCTGTTCCATGCTTCCATGATGAAATTGCTTGGCGGGAAACGAAAGACCGTGTCCATCGATATCGACATACGCGAGCACAATCGTCGAGAGATCGAGGGTCATCCCGTGTTCCATGACGTTGTGCTCCTTGAGGGATCCTCCATCGCTCCTGATATCGCGGATAAAGTTTTCAGCATTGCCAAAGAGTATGAGAACCCTCTTGTTGTTTTAGATTCGAACCATACGCACGAGCATGTGTTGCGGGAAATGGAACTCTATTCTCCTTTGGTAAGGAAGGGGTCCTACATTGTTGTTTTTGACACTATTGTGGAATACCTTCCTTCAGAGGCTTCAGCAAACAGGCCTTGGGGACCCGGAGACAACCCCATGACGGCTGTGGGCGAGTTCCTAAACTCCACTGATCGCTTCGAGATTGATACAGAAATAGATGCAAAACTAGTGTTTTCGGTGGCACCTCGGGGTTATTTAAAATGCATTAAAAATTAAAGAGGATGGTTGGATGGAAGTTGTGATCCTTTGCGGTGGTCTCGGTACCCGTCTGAGAGAGGAAACGGAGTTCAGGCCAAAACCAATGGTCAACATCGGTCAGAGGCCTATCCTTTGGCATATCATGAAGATTTATGCCTTATACGGCCACACTGAGTATGTTTTGCCGTTGGGTTACAAAGGCGATATGATCCGCGATTATTTCATGAATTACGAGTGGATGAATAACGATGTGACTCTCGAGCTCGGCAAGCCGGAGAAGCTGTGCCTGCATAATTGCCACAGCGAGGCCGGGTGGCGGATCACGCTTGCCGACACAGGATTGAATACGCTCAAAGGCGGTCGCCTCAAAAGGGTGGAGAAATATATAAAGGGAGACCATTTTATGGTCACCTATGGAGACGGTGTAGCCGACGTCAATTTGGATGCACTTGTCAATTTTCATAAATCTCACGGAAAGATTGCTACTCTGACAGGAGTCAATCCCGCAAAAAGGTTCGGCGAGCTTGATGTGGAGGGAGAAGCTGTTCGTTCGTTCAGAGAAAAACCGGAAAACGCAGGAGAGAACCTCATTAACGGTGGCTTCTTTATCTTTAATCGCAAAATTTTCGATTACCTGAAGCCAGATGCCGACTGCGATCTGGAATACGGACCCTTGGAAGATTTGGCTCGGGCTGGCCAGTTGATGGTTCGCCGTCACGATGGTTTTTGGGCTTGCATGGACACGTTGCGGGATACCGAATACCTGAACCGGCTTTGGGATCAGGGTGAAGCCGCGTGGAAGATATGGTAGCGGGGTGAATCTGTATGTTTTCTGACGCGTTCGAAGGCAGGCGGGTATTCATGACCGGACACACAGGCTTCAAGGGGAGTTGGCTGTCCTTGTGGCTGTCCATGCTCGGTGCGAAGGTCTTCGGTTTTTCGCTTGAGCCGCCTTCGGTTCCCGATATGTTCGGGCTTATCGGCCTTGATGGAAGCGTGATCGGCGAACGCGGCGATATTCGTGACGGCGAAGCTTTGTGCCGCGCCATGCAGGGTTTCGCCCCCGACCTTGTGGTGCACATGGCTGCCCAGCCGTTTGTGCGCCGTTCGTATTGCGAGCCGGTGAAAACCATGACGACCAATGTTATCGGGACGGTCAATGTGCTTGAATCCATTCGACAGACCCCGTCTGTGCGGGCTGTCATCAACGTCACCAGTGACAAATGCTACACAAACATGAATTCCGGCAAGCCGTTTCGCGAAACCGATCCCATGGGAGGGGACGATCCGTATTCTGCAAGCAAAGGATGCGCAGAGTTGGTTGCCCATTCGTGGCGGAAGTCGTTTTTCGGTGACGGACCGCTCATGGCTTCGGTTCGGGCCGGTAACGTCATAGGCGGCGGCGATTTCGGAGAAGATAGATTGGTGCCCGACATGGTTCGGGCTTTCTTCGCCGGAAAGGCAGTGCATATTCGTTCCCCTAAAGCCGTGCGGCCGTGGCAGTTCGTTTTGGAGCCTCTTTCGGGGTATCTCTCACTTGCTGCGGCTCTGTTGGAGGGCAAAGCCGAGTTCTCGGGAGGATGGAATTTTGGTCCGGGCGAAGGTGATGCCTTTGACGTCGGTCAAGTTGTTCTCGGGGTGGTCAAACGCTGGGGAGACGACGCTGCATATGTGATCGATCAAGAAGACCATCCATGTGAAGCGGTTTTGCTGCGGCTTGATTGCCACAAGGCGAGGCGTGAGCTCGGTTGGGTGTCGAAAACCGGTATAGAGGTCGCCCTTGATTGGACTGTGGAGTGGTACAAGGCTTGCCAAAACGACCCCAAGAGTCTGCGAGCGTTGACTGAGCGGCAGATACGCCGCTTCGAGGAGATGTGATGCGTTTCGATCCCTTGCCACTTGCTGGGGCATATAGGCTCGAAGGTGCCAATTTTGCTGACGATCGTGGGTGGTTCGCCAGAATCTATTGCGCAGAGGAGCTTGAATCCGTCGGTTTAGGGAAAACCATATCCCAGGCGAATATTTCGATGACCCGACGCAAAGGAGCGGTTCGTGGGATGCACTACCAGCATCCTCCCCATGCAGAAGCAAAGATAATTCGATGTCTCCGAGGCTCCGTGTTTGATGTCATGGTGGATTTGCGTGAGGAGTCAGAGACTTATCTGTGCTGGTGCGGTGAGGTGCTTACGGCCGACTCCGGCAAGGCGTTGCTTGTCCCCGAAGGTTTTGCCCATGGCTTTCAAACTCTCGAAGACGACACACAGCTTTTGTATATGCACACAGAGCCTTACGCGCCGGAATGCGAAGGGGGAATACGCTTTGACGACCCAGCTGTCGGCATCCAGTGGCCATTTCCACCGTCCTATGTTTCCGAAAGAGATTTGAAACACCCTCTCATTGCGCAAGGGTATGTTGGAATAAAATTATGAATTGCCGGCACTGCAACAAACCGCTGACACACGTCTTTATCGATCTGGGCCACCAGCCTCTCTCTAATTCGTTTTTGGACAAGGACCAATTGTCTGCGCCTGAAGAGGTTTATCCGTTAAAAGTTCTTACGTGTTCCGAGTGCTTCCTCGTGCAGGTGGATGAACACAAGAATGCGTCAGAAATCTTCAACCATGGATATGTCTACTACTCCTCCTATTCTTCGTCCTGGCTGGATCATGCGCGTCGTTATACCGAAATGGTAGTGGATAGGTTCGGTCTAGGTGGATCGTCCGTGGTGGTCGAGATTGCATCGAATGATGGGTATCTGCTTCAGTACATGAAGGAGCGTGACATCCCGTGCTATGGCATAGAGCCCTCTTCGGCAACGGCGATGGCCGCTTGGGAAAAGGGGATCGAATCAGTAACCGAGTTTTTTAGCGAGGAACTGGCGGCAAGATTGGCGCGGGAACGCGGTAGAGCGGCCCTGATTGTCGGCAACAATGTGCTAGCCCACGTGCCGAATATTAACGATTTCGTGCGGGGCATCTCCCTTCTTCTTGACGACAACGGCGTTGCTACGCTGGAATTTCCACATCTTATGCGCCTTGTTGATGATTGTCAGTTTGACACGATCTACCATGAACATTTTTCATATCTGTCACTGAGAACGGTGCAGCGAATTTTTTCCGAACAGGGATTGTGCGTTTTCGACGTGGAAGAACTTCCGACTCATGGGGGATCTCTACGTGTTTTCGTCCGCCATGATGCAAACGATTCAAAGGGCATTTCTCCGCGTATCGGCGCATTGCTGGTCAAGGAAAAATGCGCTGGTATGACGACGCTTCATTACTACACAGCCATCCAAGCCAAGGCCGATATAATCAGGGACAACCTTCTCAGTTTTCTTGAGGCCAAGCGGGTGAATGGCAAGCGGGTTGCTGCCTATGGGGCAGCAGCAAAGGGCAATACGCTCCTCAATTATTGTGGCGTGGGAGTCGAGTTGATCGAGTATTGCGTAGACGCTTCCCCACACAAGCAGGGTCTTTTCATGCCAGGTAGTCGCATCCCCGTGTTGGCACCGACAGAGCTTTATAGGCAAAAGCCTGATTATGTATTGATCCTTCCGTGGAACATTAAGGATGAGGTCGTATCCCAGCACAGTTACATCAGGGAGTGGGGAGGAAGGTTCGTGACCGCCATTCCCCGGCTTTTGGTGGATGGCGAACACCAGGTAGGAAGGTCTCGGCATCCATGAAGCGAATGAATTTCTGGCGGACATGCCATTTCATATTCAGCGAGTACAGATATCATTCAACGGCAATGATATTGTTGCTTTTGCTTGCCGGGCTCGTTGAGTCTGTCGGTGCAATCAGCGTCGTGCCGCTAATTGCAATCATGATAAGCGACCAGGATACACCCGACCCTCTGTTGTCCAAGATAGAGGATCTTTTCATGGGGGTGGGTGTCAATCCTACGTTGCCAAACGTGCTGATCGTGATCACTATGGCGATGCTGGCCAAAGCGGTGCTGACCCTGCTCGCCCAAAGACAGGTGGGCTACGTCGAGGCAGAGGTCTCGACCCGTTTGCGGGTCAGGCTCCTTGACTGTTTGCTCCGCGCGGACTGGAGCTTCTTCGTGGAACAGCCTTCAGGCAGGTTGACCTATGCCTTGTCGACTGAGTGCACCCACGCCGGGAATGCATTGCGAATATTGGCTTTGGCAACATCATATCTGGTGCAGGCCGCAGTCTATTTGCTCGTCGGGCTGTTTATTTCCTGGCAGTTGCTTGTCGCTGGTTTGCTATTCGGCGGGTTGCTGATGTTCGCATTCCGCGCAATGGTTCAAATGGTAAGGTTGGCGGGAGTAAGGCAGGCTGCGGCGCTCAACGCGATGAATACCCTCCTGACAGATTCTCTTGCAGGGGCAAAGCCACTCAAGGTGATGAACGTCGAACAACACTTCGTCAAGCACATCAAGGGACAGGCCAATTTGTGCGAGGAGGCTGCGAGAAAGCGGGCTGTGGGTATGGGGCTTATGCATTCTGTTCAGGAGCCAGTGATCACGGTCATCATGGCCGTTGGTTTGTATGGAGCCTATGCGGTCATGAAAATGGACGCGGCACTTATACTGCCAATGGCTTTCTTCTTCCATAGAATTCTGTCTCGGCTGTCCAGCTTCCAGCATTCGTTGCAGAATTATGGAACACTTGAAGGCAGCCTGATGTCGCTTATCGGCAAAATTGAAGATATTTCCATGCATAGAGAAAACCGGTCGGGCAATGGGCGGGTCGTTCTTGAGCGTGCCGTCGAAATGCGTGACGTCTCTCTGTGCTATGGGGAAAAGCAGGTGCTCGATTCCTTCAGCATGATGGTAAGAGTGGGAGAGATCACCGCATTGAGTGGCCCCTCTGGTGCGGGCAAAACGACTGTGGGCGACATGATTACTGGCCTGTTATCCCCTAGCAAGGGAGCCGTGCTCGTCGACGGCGTGGATTTGGCGGGCGCGGACATTGGAGCATGGCGGGAGCAGATCGGTTACGTGCCGCAAGAGGTCTTTTTGTTTAACGACTCGATTCGCTTGAATATCTCCTTGGGACGCGAGTGTTCCGACGAGGACATCTGGACTGCCCTTGAAGCGGCCGGAGCCCGCGGCTTCGTAGAACTCCTGTCTGGCGGGCTCGATTCTCTTGTCGGCGAACATGGGCGCTCCCTGTCTGGCGGACAAAAGCAGCGGCTGATGATAGCCCGCGCCATGGTAGCCAGACCCAGGTTGCTCATCTTGGATGAAGCGACAACCGGGCTGGATGTGAAAACGGAAAAAGAAATATGGGCCAGCGTTTCAGCCATGAAAAATAATATGGCGGTCTTGGCGGTTTCCCACCAAGAGGCGGTGATTGACGTGGCTGACGTGGTTGTTCGAATGGGTGGGCGGGAAGGGTGATGCAATGAGTATATTGTGCTGCATCCATGAAACGCAGCAGATTGCCATGGCGAGGGCTTTGAAGCGGGCTTTCGGGGTCCCGGTAGTCTGCTTGGTCTCCTGGCAGTACATTGAAGACAATTTGGGCATCTCCGAGGATCATAAGCGGGAGATAGGGCCGTTTTATTCGACGCCTCAACATTATTTTGAGAACAAGTTTCGCGTTGATGCCCTGTCCATGGAGGATCTGGACCGGGAGCAAGAGGCGGTAGAGAATCGGCTCGGAATCAGGGACAATGCAATGCTGGTTTCATATGACCGAGACTTCTCCCATATCCATGATTACCGAAAGGCACGCACCTTCCAGCTCCTGCATCTGTGGCTGGTGGAAACCATTCTTGAGGAAAACGATATTAGCTTCATTCTTGCGGGGCGGGAGACCTACCAGTGGCAGGTCTTGGCCGATGCGGCACTGTATAGGCAGATTCCATCCTTGAGCCTGACCACGGCCCGGCATGTCGGCAACCGGATTTACGGCCGAGATTCCCGTGCAAGACAACTCGGGATGCCGGAAACCTTTGCAGAGCTGATGCAAGGGGAATCCAAGATGTCTCAGGATGATGTTGAGGAGGCTGATAGGATGTATGACGCCTTTATCGATAGTCCAAACAGACCTAATTATGCAGTCAAGAACACTCGATCTCTTAAGCGCAGCATCATGGATTTACTCTTCTACGGCTACAAATCGCTTTACCGTTCGTACGTTTTGTGGGAGAATAACGAGTACGACAGAGAGTCAGGCAGGCTGGACTCTGTGGTTGAGTCCGTCATGGCATGGCCAGCTAAAGCCGTCCGGATGTCTATGGTCAGATATAGTGATTATCTCCTCCGCTCCCCTGATCTGTCGCAGAGATATGTTTATCTGCCGCTCCACCGCCAGCCCGAAGTGACGGACATGTACTACGGCAGGGATTATTCGCACCACGAAGGATTCATTGCTGATCTTTCCAAGCGATTGCCGTCGTCCATTCGCTTGTTTGTGAAGGACCACACTTCAATGGTAGGAAGGCGGCCATTGGGTTTTTACAAGAACTTGAAGAAGTTGTACAATGTGGACGTCGTTAGTCCCTACGTCAGTACATTTGATCTCATTGCCAGCGCAGAGGCAACGATCACCGTCACCGGGACGGCTGGATGGGAGGCCTACCTGATGAACAAGCCAAGCATTGCCCTTGGGAATTGTTTCTATAATTTTCTGCCTGGCGTGCTCAAGGCAGATTTGCGTGACGATGATTTCATCGTTAAACTTAATGGTTACATCATGGGGTTCGCTCCCGATGCCAACGAGCGGCGGGCTGCATTCAGGGCTCATTATGCTTGTTCGTATGATATTGGAGTCAACTACAGGGACATGAATGCGCGCGTTTCACAGGCTGAAAGATATGCGGAGATAGTCAAGGAGATCGCGGACCGATGGGGTTGCTGGCTGGTGGAAAATGAGCCTCAAAGCAGGGCCGGGCGAGGTGGCGGATGACCGCTTTGGGCAACAGGGCAACCAGCGAGAGGTGGCCGGACTTCATCATTGCAGGAGCGGCCAAGTCCGGCTCGACGTCGTTATTCCATTATCTCAAGGCACATCCAGGTGTCTTCATGCCGGATGAGAAGGAGCCGAGCTTTTTTTCAACGAGCGAACTGTGTGGCTATCACGACCAAGAGCAATATCTAAACATGTTTCGTGATGCGCAACCTGGTGAGGTGGCAGGAGAAGCCTCGGTGGTATACCTCATGGACCCGGACAGTGCTCGGCGGATTCATGACATGTTGGGTGATTCCGTCAAGTTGATCATGGTGCTGCGCAACCCTGTCGATGTCATGTACTCCCATTGGGGGCATCGTTACCGGGACGGAATCGAGCACCGAGAGGCGGAAGTCGCTCTGCTCGAATCATTCAAAGAAATGGAATGGAATCCGCAACGTTGGCATTTCCAGCATGCGTTGAGGGCTCAATATTATGAGCAGTTGAAGCGGTATTACGATTTGTTCGACCCAGAACGTATGAAGGTTTACATTTTCGAGGAATTTTTTAGCGACGGGCTGCCTTTGTTTTCTGACTTGTGTCTGTTTCTTGGCATTGATGATTCATACAAACCTGAAGGAGTTGCATATAATAGAAGCTATTTGGTGCGAAGTCTTTTTTTGCAGAGGTTTGTAAATGTTTATTATAGGAAGTATTTCCTGAATTGGGCAAAATTCATATTTACGGAATCGGTGCGCAACAAATGCAAGAACGCACTAGAGACATGGAACAGTAGTGGCAGAGACAAGAGGCCCATTCCCGCGATAGCGGGCGACCTCAGGTCGCGACTCGAAGATCGTCTGTCACCAGGCGTCCGAAAACTGGAAAACCTGCTTGGCAGAGAATTGTCCGGCGTGTGGTTTTAGGGGTAAGATATGTCCTTAGGGAATAAGGCGTTACTGGTTGCTAACGATCTTAGAATCGTGTGGTCAATTTTGAAAAACGACGGCACGCTAGAGGCCGGTCAAAAATGCAAGGTGACCATTGAGGTGTCTTCCGTCTGCAACCTGAAATGTCCATTATGCCCAACCGGCACCGGAAAAACCAAACGGCAGAATCGATTTATGCCGGGCAGGATATTCGATCGGATCGTCGAAGTGACGAGGCCTGTGGCAGATGGATATATACTGAGCATGTGGGGCGAGCCTGCATTGCATCCTGAGTTGGACAAGCTGATAGAGAAAATTCACCCTCACCCTGTTTGGATTGCCGCCAACCTGAACTACAAGCAATCTATTGCCGAAACCATGGCCCGTTGGGACAATCTGCATGTGATTTGCGCTGTGGACACGCTGGTCCCTTCAGAATACGCAGAGTACAGGGTTGGCGGCGACTATGAAGTGGTGTTGCGCAATCTTGATGTTCTCGCGGCAGGGAAATGCCACACATATCCACAGTTTCTCGTGGAAGCTGGGAAGGTTCCGGATATGTATGACACCTTTGCCAGTGAGCACAACATCCCCACAGAAAACGTGATTATCAAAATCAAGCGCGAGAACTTCACCCTCAACCCCTCTGGTATATCCGTTGCGGGAGTGTGTCATGCTCCCTACTCCGGGATTTATTTTAACAGCGACGGAGAGATGGTGCCGTGTTGTAATGACGTCGGAAATGATTTGGTTATGGCTCATATCGACCATATCGATCTGAATGCCATGGTGGGGAGGAGTGATTTGGCTCGGGTGCGAAGGCTTCTTGCTAAGGACAAAAACAATTTTCCCAGCTGCGGACTGTGTAACGGTGAGACCTTTTGGAATACCCGGCTGCCTGTGTATAAGGACTACATAGCAAAGATTCTTTTTCATTCCGGCAAAAAAGGACCGCAAAAGATGCCCTTCAGGGAACCGGCCGGACAGAAGACGGCGGGCGAATAATTGGCATGAAGCGAGCCGTTTTGGTCATCTCCTCTCTCGGCATGGGTGGCGCGGAATCAGTTCTGGCGTGGCTGGCAGCCGGATTGGACTCCCGTGGGGTGGCCGTTTCGGTCCTCACTTTTGATCACGGTGACGAAATGCCGTACTACCCGCTACCGGCGGGAGTGGTTGTTCGCCATTTGAAGCTGAGCGGTCCATCCTTGTCAGTTGTTGGAGGGCTGTTGACCAATGTCAGGCGCCGTAGGGTGTTGCGTTCTGCAATACTGACTGAGGCTCCGGACGTGGTGGTGAGTTTTATGGAACAGACCAATGTGCTGACTTTGTTGGCCGTTGGCGGTCGGTACCCGGTGATAGTCTCAGAGCGGGTTCATCCAATGCATCCTGTGGGCAGGCCATGGGCGTGGCTGCGCCGCATAACCTATGGCCGTGCCGCCGCGCTGGTGGTGCAGACCGCGAGCATTGGCCGCGAGTACGGCTGGCTTGAAACGGCCCGGGTGAAGGTTATCCCCAACGCGGCGATACCCTCGGGCGGCAAAGAGCCCACGGTGCGGTTTTCCGGTCCCGCCATTGTGGGCATGGGGCGTCTGCATGAACAGAAGGGGTTCGACATCCTGCTACGGGCCTTTGCCAAAACAGCCAGGGAGTTCCCCGAATGGAAGTTGGTGATCTTTGGCGATGGGCCAAGAAGGGAAGAGTTGCGGGAGCTTGCGACGAGTCTGGGTCTGGCGCACCGGGTGGTGTTTGCCGGGGTAACGCCCACCCCACATGTCGACTTGGCTCAAGGGGACATTTTTGCCTTTCCCTCGCGGTTCGAGGGATTTCCCAATGCCCTTTGCGAGGCTATGGCCAGCGGCATGGCCTGTGTCGCCACCGACTGCCCGGGCGGTCCGGCTGATCTGATAGACGATGGGCGCAACGGCCTTCTGGTCCCGCCGGGAGATGTTAAGGCATTGACCGAGACCTTGGGGCGGCTCATGGCGGACCAGCCCTTGCGAATCCGTCTTGGGCTGCAGGCTGGCGAGGTGGTTGAGCGGTTTTCCGTGGAGCGGGTAATGGATCAGTGGGAAGCATGCCTAATTGAAGCCGTGGCGACCAATCCCGGGAAGAGATTGAAACAATGTGCGGAATAGTTGGCATATGCTCCCGGAAACAATCGCCGGATGAATCGACCCTGCGCGTCATGACTGACGCCCTGGCCCATCGAGGGCCTGACCAAAATCATAATATTCTAGAATACCTGAGTTTTATGGTGTTGGGCTTTGGAGGCAGATATGAGAAACGTGCTTTAAGAAGTGGTTGGTGTCTCAATTCCTTGAAAAGTGAGTGCATATGAACAGAGAGATACGAGAGGTTCCTCTGGAGGAGCGGTTCGATTTCGGCTCTAACTGGTCGAAATTTTTGTCGAAAATATCCGAAGAGCAGATTGTTGAAGCAACAGGATCGCTTCTCGCGAGGTTCCCCGAGGGACTTTCTGGCAGTAATTTTTTGGATATTGGGTGCGGCAGCGGGCTTTTTTCCTTGGCGGCAAAAAAACTAGGGGCCTCGGTTGTTTCTTTTGACTTTGATCCCAAATCGGTCGGATGCGCCCGTCAATTAAAACAGCGTTTTTATCCCGAAGATGACTCTTGGCAAATCTGTCAGGCATCAGTGTTGGACGCTACAGCCATGGACGGTTTGGGGAAATTTGATGTCGTTTATTGCTGGGGAGTTCTCCACCATACTGGTGACATGTGGAGCGCAATGGAAAATGCAGTGGCAAGGGTGGCTAGCGGCGGGAAACTGTTTCTCGCAATTTATAACGATCAGGGCGGTTATTCAGAGTTGTGGAGAGTTGTAAAAAAAAACATATGTGAAATCGCCTAAGTGGATTCAGTTTGTCCTCAGCGCGTTGACTGTGGCATTTTATGAAGGACGTTCCTTGGTCATCCAAGTTTTGCGTCTGCGGAATCCGATCAAATACCTGATTAATCGGAGGCAACAACGAGGCATGTCCATATGGACTGATGCCAAGGACTGGGTAGGTGGCTATCCATTCGAGGTCGCGAAACCTGAACAGGTTTTTGAATTTTGTAAATCCCGTGGGTTCGTTTTGCATTGGTTGAAGACCAGTGGCGGTGGCATTGCATGCAATGAGTTTTTTTTTACGAAGGGAAATAGCTAGGCAATGTGCGGGATAATCGGTCTATATTCTTCGGTGCAATCGCCGGATGAATCGACCCTGCGCGTCATGACTGACGCCCTGGCCCATCGGGGACCTGACGACTCCGGGGTGTGGGTGGACCCGGAGGCGGGGATCGGTCTCGGTCACCGGCGGCTGTCCATTCTCGATCTTTCGCCCCTGGGCCACCAGCCCATGCATTCCGCCTGCGGTCGGTACGTTATCGCCTACAACGGCGAGGTTTACAACCACATGGCGTTGCGCCGGGAACTCCCGGAGTACCCCTTTCGGTCAACCTCTGACACGGAAACCATTCTCGCGGCAGTGTCCGCCTGGGGGCTGGAGTCGGCCCTGAAGCGCTTCGTGGGCATGTTCGCCATGGCTTTGTGGGACAGGAGGGATCGAAAGCTGTTTCTTGTCCGTGACCGCATGGGCATCAAGCCCTTGTATTACGGCAGGCTGGACAAGGGCTGGGTTTTCGGCTCTGAACTCAAGGCGCTCAGGGCTTGTCCCGGATTCTCATCCACTATTGATCGGGGGGCCTTGTCCCTCTATTTTCGACACAATTTCGTACCCGCACCGTTTTCCATTTACGAAGATGCCTGGAAGCTTGAACCGGGGCAGCTGGTGATCATCGGCGACACCGGGTTGAAACTGGTCCGCTGGTGGGACACGGGCAGTCTGTGGCGAAAGGGGAGCGCCGAGCCGCTTGAAATGGGCGACCATGAGGCCACGGAACGGCTGGAAGAGCTTCTGTCCGACGCGGTCTCCCTGCGTATGCTTTCCGACGTGCCCCTCGGCGCATTCTTGTCGGGCGGCATTGATTCGTCCACTGTGGTGGCCTTGATGCAAAGGGCATCCGACCGGCCGGTGCGTACCTATTCCATCGGCTTTCATGAAAAGGGCTACAACGAGGCCGGGCATGCCAAGGCCGTGGCGCGTCATCTGGGCACGGACCACACCGAGCTTTATGTGACCCCCCGGGACATGCTGGACGTGATTCCTGCCATGCCACGGTTCTGGGATGAGCCTTTTGCCGATTCCTCGCAGATTCCCACCTACATCCTGAGCAGGATGACCAGGGAACATGTGACGGTCTCCCTGTCCGGCGATGGTGGGGACGAGCTTTTTTCCGGCTATGACCGCTACTTCTGGACAACCGGGGTCTGGAACGCCGTGCATCGGATTCCGGCTCCGGTCCGCAAGGTCTTGGTGGCGGCAGGCAGGGCGGTCCCGAATCGATTGTTTGATCTGCTCGGCTCCAAGGGGCAAAAGGTGCGCTGGCGTTTGGACGCCGTGGGAATGGAGGACTTTCCGTCCCTGTACCGATATTTCACGTCCATGTTCAAGCGTAACGAGATCGTGCTGGGCTTGGAGCGGGAGCCGGATCACTTCCTGGCAGAGCTGCCGCCCACCGGCGACCACTGGAGCTGGATGAGTCTTTATGATCTGCTGTGCTACCTGCCGGACGACATTCTGACCAAGGTGGATCGCGCCAGCATGGCTGTGTCTCTGGAGGCGCGAGTGCCGCTACTGGATCACCGCGTGGTGGAGTTCGCCGCCCGGCTACCCCATGCTCTCAAGGTCCGTGGAGGCAAGGGAAAGTGGCTGCTCAGGCAGGTGCTTTACCGTCATGTTCCTCGGGAGCTGGTGGAGCGCCCCAAGATGGGTTTTGGGGTTCCCATTGAGCAGTGGCTGCATGGCGAGTTGCGCCAATGGTGTGATGATCTGCTGGACCCGGCCGTCATTCGTCGACAGGGCTACCTTGATGCAGGGCTGGTGGAAAGGATGTGGCGGGAATATCTGGCTGGTGAGCAGAACTGGAAATCGTCCCTCTGGGAAGTTCTCATGTTCCAGGCCTGGCTTGCGGAGTGGAAGCCATGAGGCGGTCGCGATGGCGTCACCTCCTGCGCGAGAGCGGGTTGTGCATCGACCGTGTCCGGCTGCTGGACTGGATCAGTACCCGGGACTGGGCCAGAGTCCTGTTCTTCCGCTTCCTGCGCCTGCGGTTTTCCCCAGCCATCCTGGAGAACGCCCTGTCCCTGTCCGTGGGGTCGGAGGAGGGTGGCCGACTCTACTCCTTAGGCATGTCTCACATCAACGTGGGGGACACCTACAAGACCACTGCGCCCGATCGGACCACGCTGGCCGACGTCGAGCTGGAACGACTGGCTGGGGAGCATGAGGCGCCTTCGGTCCTGGAGATCGGCGTGTCCGACGGCATCTCGGCCCTGGGCTTGCTGCGCAGGGAAGGGGTGTTCGACAGGGTGGTGCTCACGGACCGGTTTCCCCGGTTCTTTGAAAAAAAGATTCCCCTGGGCCGGGTCTTTCTCTCTGCCGACGGCGCATTGCTTGGCGTCAAGATCCTTTGCTTCTACCTCTGTCTCGGGGACGGCAAGCCGCGGAGCCGCGCAGGATACACCCCCATTGAGACCGTGAATCCGTTGCTGCGTCGGGAGTTCGGCATCCGCGCCATCCAGGGGTTCGACATGTTCCACGACCGGCCCGATGCACCGGTGGCGTTGATCAAGTGCGCGAATATCCTGAATGTTGAGTATTTCGGCGAGTGGAACATCCGGCGGGCAGTGGCCAACCTGGGGCGCGGATTGATCGAGGGCGGCCATATGGTCATCTCCCAGAACAACCCGAAATACCGGGACGGCGAAGGCCTCTTCGTCCTCCGGCGACAGGGGACGAGGCTGGTTCTTGTCCACGAGCGCAACGGCCATGACGCGGCGCATCTCTTCGACCAAGGCCTGTGCCTGGATTCGGGAAGTACGGAAAGGTTGCGGATTCTCTTCCTCGCCCCCTCCCTTGACGCGGGCGGGGCCGAGCGGCAGTTGGTGGTCCTGGCCAACGCGCTGGCCGTGCGTGGGCATCGGGTGGCGGTGGCCCTGCAGTATTCGGGCGGAGTCTTGGAGCGCGACCTTGCGGGCGTGGAATGCGTCCAGCTTGGCAAGGCAGGCCGTTGGGACTTTGGTGGGTTCCTCGTCCGGCTGGTGCGCGCGGTGCGCGGTTTTGGCCCGGACGTGGTCTATTCGTTTCTGGGCACCCCGAACATTCTCTCGGCTCTTCTTGGGCCGCTGTTGCGTCCGGCCAGGGTGGTCTGGGCGGTGCGGGCGTCGAATATGGACATGGCCCCCTACGGCCGGGTGGCCCGCTTCGCCCATTGGCTGGAGGCGCGCCTTTCTCCCTTGCCGGATGCGGTCATCATCAACTCCCACGCCGGGCTGGAACACGCCTTGGGGCGCGGGTTTCCGGCGGGCACCATGACCGTGGTTCCCAACGGCATCGACACCAAGCGGTTTCACCCGGACAGGGACGCCCGGCTGGCCGTGCGGCAGGAGTGGGGTGTTGGCCCGGAGCATTTGCTGGTCGGGGTGATGGCCCGGCTCGATCCCATGAAGGACATCCCCACCTTTCTCAAGGCCGCATCCCTGGCCGCCCAGAAGGATGAGGCCCTGCGCTTTGTCTGCGTCGGCGCAGGCCCGTTGGAGGGAGAACTGCGCATCCTTGCGGCCTCGCTGGGGCTTGACGGCCGACTCGTCTGGGCCGGATTCAGGGCCGACGCGGAGAGGGTCTGCAATGCCTTTGACATCTGTTGCCTGTCGTCTTCTGGCGAGGGTTTTCCCAACGCACTGGGTGAAGCCATGGCCTGCGGGGTTCCCTGCGTGACAACGGATGTGGGCGACGCCGCCCTGATCGTGGGCGACACCGGAGTGGTCGTGCCGCCCGGGGAACCCGAAGCGCTGGCCGAGGGGATTTTGATCATGGCGGGCAGGATTCGGCGGGGCGAAGTGGCAGATGCCCGGGAGCGGGTTGAACAGCATTTTTCGGTCGATGCCATGGTCGATGCCACGGAGAAGGTCTTGGAGAGGGTGGTATGTCGCGCCTGAGACATTTTTTGCCCTGGGTGGGGGGATGGGTCGCATCGTTTGCCTTCATCCTTCTTGTCTGCGCTGTCTTTCATAACAGTGCGACTCCGGTGGAGTGGAACGATGCCATTCAAATGTACACTCGACTCTCCGGCCATTCGATACGCTGGCGCTCAGAGGGCTGGGGCGATACCCGTGTCGGCAAATACGGGCTGACCGCCGGAGAAGACGTACTGGCCGAATCCCCCACGCCGAAGTTCATTCTGTGGGGCGACTCCATGGTCGAGGCGCTACAGGTTCCGGACAGGGAGAAGACGACATTCGTCTTCAACCGCATTTCCGGCGGCAACCCCATGTATGGCATCAGTTGGGGGCGAGGCGGCAGGAGCGTGGCCGACTACTATTTTGCCATGCCGCACTATCAGCACGTGGTTGCCAATGTGCGAGCCAATGTCGTGTTGCTCAGCGGGCTTGATGATGTCACGCCGATGAAGGACTCCGGGAAGCACGCCAGATTCCTTTGTGATCCGCTGAGATTCGACCAGGCAACCGAGGTTGGGCCGACTTGGGCGGGCAGAGTGATCGGTCCTTGGATTCGGGCCTTGCATCTGGAGCCAGTGTACTCTCTTTATGACGGATTGCGCAGACATAAATTCCGTTTTGCGCCCTCAACAGCGACACAGGCCTTGGCACAGCCCGGTACGGTGTCGACCGATTGTGATCTGGAGCAGGCTTGGCGCTATCTGGTTTCCCAAATGCAGCAGCAGTCACGAGTAGGTCTTGCGTTTGTGTATTGCCCGCCGGACTCGCCTGTTATCAGGGACGGCAGGGTCGTTCTTGAGACCGGGCCGGTCCCGGATGTGGAGCGGTTCCGGGCCATTTGCGAAGAATCAGGTGCCGGGTTCATCGACATGACACCGCAGTTCAATGCGTTTTACGAGCAGACCGGCAGGTTTCCGCGTGGCTTTTTCAACTCCCCGCCCGGGAGCGGCCATCTGAACGCCGACGGGCAAAGGATGATCGCCGAGGCCCTGCTTGAATACTTCCGGGGGCAGGCGCGGTGATTTTCTCTCAGATCGAATTCTTCATTTTTTTTGCCGTAGTCCTTGCGGGCCTCTGGGGCGCGAGGACAAACAGGGCCGGGAAGCTCTGGCTTCTGGCGGCCAGCTATTATTTCTACGCCTACTGGGATTGGCGGTTTCTCTCTTTGATACTGCTCTCCACTGTGGTGGATTATTGTGTCGGTCTTGGGCTCAAGGATGAACAACGCGCCCGGCGGCGCAGGGCGTTGCTCATCGTCAGTCTGTGCGTCAATCTCGGGTTGCTCGGATTTTTCAAATATTTCAATTTCTTCATAGACTCGGCCAAGCCAATCGTCGAGGCAGTGGGGCTGCATGCCGGAAGCCTAGACATACTCCTTCCGGTGGGAATTTCATTCTACACGTTCCAGACCCTGAGTTACACCATCGACGTGTATCGCAGGAAGATGGACGCGCATGAGGACTTCTTCGATTTTGCCCTGTTCGTGGCATTCTTCCCCCAATTGGTGGCTGGTCCCATCGTCAGGGCCGCGCATTTCCTGCCACAACTGGCCCATCGCCAGCCGCTGACTGCCGCGAACTTCTACCAGGGTTTCCAGCTCTTCACCTACGGCCTGTTCAAGAAGGTATTTGTGGCAGATCGCTTGGCCATGTTCTCCGACCATGTGTTTGCCAATGCCGGGGCGTACGACAGCACCACCACTTGGCTCGGCGCGCTGGCGTACAGCATGCAGATCTACTTCGATTTTTCTGGGTATTCGGATATGGCCATCGGCGTGGCCTGCATCATGGGTTACTCGCTGGGCGAGAACTTCAACTTCCCCTATCTGGCCAAAAGCCCTCGCGAATTCTGGCACCGGTGGCACATATCCCTGTCCACCTGGGTCAGGGACTACATCTACATTCCCCTCGGGGGCAGCCGGGGCGGGGGGTGGCGGACCTTTGTGAACGGGATGACCGCGATGATACTCTGCGGGTTGTGGCACGGAGCTGCCTGGACATTCGTGGCCTGGGGGGCGCTGCATGGGCTGGCGCTTGCCCTCAATCGCGTGGGCGCGGCCTTCGTCGGAGATCGCCGAGTGCCAGGGGCCGGGCTTCTGGGTTGGGCGGCGACGATGTTCTTCGTTGTTCAGGGCTGGGTGTTGTTCCGGTCGGAGAGCTTTGAACACGCGGCACTGATGTTCCGCCAGATGTTCGCTCCGGTGCAGGGTGTGGCCTGGTATCACCCCATGGTTCCGTTCATGCTTGCGGGAATGGCCGTTGTGCACGCCATGAAGGCCGCTGGGGGGTGGGAGAGGGTTCTCCTCCCTGAGCGGGCGCGGTGGTTTTCACCGACAATCCTGTTCAGCCTGCTGTGGCTTTCAGTTGTCTTCCGCCCCACCGGCTTCAACCCGTTCATTTATTTTCAGTTTTGACATCCCCTACGCGTCGCTCAACAGCTTCTTCGCGATCTCCAGATCATAGAGGGCCAGGGGATTTCTTCCGGTGCCTCGGGCCTTGAACATCTCGGCGGCCTGGAGGATGGCGCCGTAGGGGACCCATTGGTGTTTTTCCCAGATGATGGGCTCGGTGGGGTTGTAGAGCCGGAACTCGATCACCCCGTTGTTGTCGCGCACGTACATGCGCACCTCGGGGTTCTGGAGAGACGGCGTGTAGTAGTGCCCGCGTTCGTCTTTCATCACTTCTCTCCCGTGCCGAAGTCGAAGCGGATGGAGCCGCCCACTTCGTAGACGTTGACGTTCATGGTGCGCAGCAGTGTCCGAAGCGGCCTGCCGAAAAGAAATTCCGTGATGTCGCGGGACATGGCGCTGCGTTCGGCCACCAGTCGGCGCATTTCCTGGTCAAAGACCACCATCTCCTTGAGGGCGGCACCGGCCTCGGCGTCGCCCCGGCGGGCCGCCTTGACGGCCTCTTCCAGGGCCTGGGGGGCGCACTTGGCGTCGTGCTCGGCCACGAGTTCGAGCAGGGGATGACCGGCCGGGAGCAGATCGGCCCGGGCCAGCCGCTCCTTGTCGTACATGGCGGTGATGGCTGCGGTGTCGCGGCAGAAAAGCAGCTCGCACTCGATGGGCCTTGAGTCGTACATGCCGCAGGCGCGGCCCTCGGGGCTGTAATAGATACAGGTCCAGGTGGCATCGCGACCCTTGAGTTTGAGGATCTCGCTGTCCAGGGGCTTGAGGCTTTGGGAGGGCTGGTCGTAGGCGCGCTCGCCCGCCCGCAGGGTAACGATGTCTGCCAGGGGGATGGTGCCGTCCTGGATCAGGGGCAGGTCCTGCCTGTGCAGGGCGGGGCCGCCGCTGCGACAGCAGTCGCCGCAGCGCTTGCAGGTATCGTGTGAATTCATGGCGTCTGGTCCGTGAGTTTTGGGCCGCTGGCGTGTCGGCGTTGTCTTGTCCGGGGTCGATTACAACTCCAGAGCGATTTGCGCAAGAGGAGAGCCATGAGGCATCATTCGCAAAAGTCAGGACTGAACTTTGTGTTGCTCCTGCCTTGCTTTTGGGGTATCGCTCAAGAAGGTTGGCAACCCGATTGCCACCTCCGGGAAGGGGTTCTGTTCCGGGGCGGGCGCCAAGCCCGCCGAATGAGGATTGGCAAGATGTTTTGGGGAATTACCGGTTGACAATAAACCGGTGCGTCCAGTACATTGTCATCCCTACATATCTTGTGAATAACGGCGCATGTGCCGTATTCTGTGCTTTTCGCGCAAAGTAGCAAAGGCATCCGGGCTCTGGTTGATCGTTACGTTCGAAAGATGGCCCGGATTACAATGGTTGATGGCAACATCTTAATCAAACAATGGAGGTTAAGGGAATGGCGAAACACAAAACTCCTCTGTTGGATCAGCTGGAAAGCGGCCCGTGGCCCAGCTTCGTATCCGACATCAAACAGGAGGCCGCATCTCGCGCTAAGAACGAAAAGGGCGTTCAATACCAGGTGGCCGTAGACTGCCCGGAAGATCTGCTCGGCGTTCTCGAGATGTCCTACACGGACGGTGAGACCCACTGGAAGCACGGCGGCATCGTCGGCGTTTTCGGGTATGGCGGCGGCGTTATCGGCCGTTACTGTGACCAGCCCCAGATGTTCCCGGGCGTGGCTCACTTCCACACCGTGCGCGTGGCCCAGCCCATGGGCATGTGGTACAGCACCGAGTTCCTGCGCGGCATCATGGACATCTGGGACCTGCGCGGTTCCGGTCTGACCAACATGCACGGCGCCACCGGCGACATCGTGCTGCTCGGCACGTCCACCCCGCAGTTGGAAGAGATCTTCTGGGAACTGACCCACAACATGAACGTCGACCTCGGCGGTTCCGGCTCCAACCTGCGTACCCCCGCCTCCTGCATGGGCATGTCCCGCTGCCAGTACGCATGCTACGACGCCCAGGAGCTGTGCTACAACCTGACCCAGGAATACCAGGACGAGCTGCACCGCCCGGCCTTCCCCTACAAGTTCAAGTTCAAGTTTGACGGCTGCCCCAATGGCTGCGTGGCCGCCATCGCCCGTTCCGACCTCGGTTTCCTCGGCACCTTCAAGGGTCCCATCAAGATCAATCAGGAAGCCGTTGCCGCCTACGTCGGTGGTGAGATCGCCCCCAACGCCGGCGCCCACGCCGGTCGCGACTGGGGCAAGTTCGACATCCAGAAGGAAGTCGTGGACCTGTGCCCGTCCAAGTGCATCAGCTACGAGGGCGGCAAGCTGGTCATGGACCATAAGGAATGCGTCCGTTGCATGCACTGCATCAACACCATGCCTCAGGCCCTCAGGATCGGTGACGAGCGCGGCGTGTCCATCTTCTGCGGCGCCAAGGCCCCGATCCTTGACGGTCCCCAGATGGGCTCCCTGCTGGTGCCCTTCATCGAGGTCAACAAGGACGACGACTACCAGGCGATCAAGGACGTTGTTGAAAGCGTCTGGGACTGGTGGATGGAAGAAGGCAAGAACCGTGAGCGCATCGGTGAGACCATGAAGCGCCTCGGCTTCGCCGCCTTGGCTGATGCCGCTGGCATCGCGGCCGATCCCCGCCACGTTCAGGAGCCCCGTCACAACCCCTACATCTTCTGGAAGGCTGAAGATGTCGAAGGTGGCTGGGACCGCGATCTCGCCGAATTCCGTAAACGCCACCAGCGCTAACCATTGGAGGAAAACAAAATGGCTTTCATTTCTTCCGGATACAATCCCGACAAACCGATGGAGAATCGGATTTCCGACATCGGGCCCCGTCACTTCGGTGAATTCCTGCCCCCGGTCATCGCGAAAAACTTCGGCAAGTGGGACTACCACGAGATCCTTGAGCCGGGCGTCCTGTGCCACACCGGTCTTTCCGGCGACAAGGCCTACACCGTCCGTTGCGGTTCCGCCCGCCTGATCTCCGTCACCCACGTGCGTGAAATCTGCGAGATCGCCGACAAGTTCGCCGGCGGCTTCCTGCGCTTCACCACCCGTAACAACATCGAGTTCATCGTCGAGGACAAGAAGGCTGCCCTGGACCTGAAGGCGTTCCTCAACAGCCAGAAGTTCCCCGGCGGTTCCATGAAGTTCCCGGTGGGCGGCACCGGTGCCGGTGTCACCAACATCGTGCACACCCAGGGTTGGGTCCACTGCCACACCCCGGCCACCGATGCTTCCGGTACCGTCAAGGCCACCATGGACGCCGTCTTCGACGACTTCGCCAACATGAAGCTGCCGGCTCCGGTCCGCATCTCCATGGCCTGCTGCCTGAACATGTGCGGCGCGGTGCACTGCTCCGACATCGCCATCCTGGGCATCCACCGCAAACCGCCCCTCATTGACCACGAGTACCTGGACAACCTGTGCGAAATCCCGCTGGCCGTGGCCGCCTGCCCCACCGGCGCGGTGCGTCCGTCCAAGGTCGAGCTCAACGGCAAGACCTACAAGACCGTGGCCATCAAGGAAGAGCGCTGCATGTTCTGCGGCAACTGCTACACCATGTGCCCCTCGCTGCCGCTGTCCGATGGCGAAGGCGACGGCATCGCCCTGATGGTTGGTGGCAAGATCTCCAACCGTGTCACCAAGCCGGCCTTCTCCAAGGTCGTGGTGCCCTACATCCCCAACGAGCCGCCCCGCTGGCCGACCATGACCAAGGTGATCAAGAAGATCCTCGACACCTACGCGGCCGATGCCCACAAGTACGAGCGTCTGGGCGACTGGGCCAACCGTATCGGCTGGGAGCGTTTCTTCGAGAAGTGCGAGCTGGAGTTCTCCGCTCACCTCATCGACGACTTCCGCGATCCCGCCTACTACACCTGGCGTCAGACCACCCAGTTCAAGTGGTAGAATAAGAAATGCCGGGGTACGGCGAGTGTGCCGTGCCCTGGCTTTTTAAACCAAAGGAGTCCGTCATGGCACTCGATCCCGAATCCGCAAAGGCTGAAATCATCAAATTTTGTGAAGAAAAATCCGCAAGCAAGTCGAAGTTCTACTTCAACGACTTCACCAAGCTGTTCCCCGACGAGAAAACCCGTGACGTCAAGAAGCTGCTGACCCAGTTGGTCCAGGAAGAAAAGATGGTGTTCTGGTCCTCCGGTTCCACCACCATGTACGGCCTGACCGGCGCTGGCAAGCAGGCCCATTCCGAGGGCGAAGACTAGACTCCGGCCCACTCCCGTCAACAAGGCCTTGCCCGTCACCTAAGGCGGGCAAGGCTTTTCTTGGTTTAACGTCAGCCGAAACGGCGGCCACGTGCAGCACTTGATACCACGACTCGTCCTGGCCGGGCTTTCCGGCGGAACCGGCAAGACCATCGTCTCGCTGGCCCTGGTTCGCGCTTTCTGCCGCCGTGGGCTTGCGGTGGCTCCTTTCAAGAAGGGGCCTGACTACATCGACGCCCGCTGGCTGGCAATCGCGGCCGGGCGGGACTGTTCCAATCTCGACCCGTTCTTTCATGGTGACGAGGTCCTGCGCTCCCTGTTCTGGCACAGGTCCCAGGGCGCGGACCTTAGTCTGGTGGAGGGCAACCGGGGGTTGTTTGACGGCAAGGATGCCCAAGGCTCCTGCTCCACGGCAGAGCTGGCGCGCAGGCTGGCCGCGCCCGTGGTGCTGACCATCGACTGCACCAAGATGACCAGGACCGTGGCCGCCATCGTCCAGGGGTGCGCCTCCTTCGAGCCGGGGCTCGACCTCGCCGGGGTCATCCTCAACCGGACGGCTGGCGAGCGTCACAGGGCGGTGCTGCGGCGCAGCATAGAGGAATACACTGATATTCCGGTGCTGGGCATGCTCCCCAAGATCGCCGAAAACCCCATTCCCGAACGGCACATGGGACTGCTTTCGGACCAGGAGTACGGCACCGGCGCGCAGGACGGGCAGACCGCTCTGGACGCCCTGGCCGACACGGCCGAACAGTGGCTCGATCTCGACGCCATTCTCGGCGTGGCCCGCAGGGCACCCCGGATGGACCCGGCCACCACGCCCCTCTTCGACGGTTCGCCAAGGGCGAAGGCGGCGCGCATCGGCTATGTCCACGACGAGGCCCTGTGGTTTTATTATCCCGAAAACCTTGAAGCTCTGGCTCATGCCGGGGCCGAGTTGGTGCGCCTGAGCATTCTCTCCGGCGAGCCATGGCCAGAAATAGACGGACTCTATCTGGGGGGCGGGTTTCCCGAGATGTTCGCGCAGCGCATCGCGGTCAACCGGCCAGTGCTTGAGCGCATCCGTTCCCTGTCCCGGGCAGGCATGCCCATCTACGCCGAGTGCGGCGGGTTCATGCTCCTGTGCGACGAGCTGGAGTGCCGGGGCGCGGACGGCAGCGTGGGCCGACACGCCATGGCCGGGGTGTTTCCGGCGGCCACGACCCTGTGCGAAAGACCACAGGGGCTGGGGTACACCGAAGCCGTGGTGGAGGATGCATCGCCATTCTTCCAACCAGGGGAAACGGTCCTTGGACACGAATTTCACTACTCCCTGTGTCTGACGGGCAGGGGGGCAAGCCTGTCGGCCACCATGCGCATGCGTCGGGGGAGCGGCATCGGGGACGGGCGCGACGGCCTGCTTTATGAAAACACGTTTGCAGGGTATACCCATATCCATGCCCTGGCCGTGCCCGACTGGGCACCGCGCTTCGTGGCCGCGGCAGTCCGGTGGCGAGGCTCCTCCGGCACAGGGCCTACCGGCCAGAATTGAAACACGAGGTGATCGTGCAGCGTCTTGTGAGATTGTATCGAAACGGCATGGACCATGTGGGCCCAGCGCCTTCCTGGTCTGACCATTGGCGTCTCATCGGCGTATACGGCATCGCCATTTTCGTGGTGGGCCTGCTCTTTCGCATCAGCTTCGCCGGGCGCTGGGATCACCCGGAGCTGTGGGTGGCGGGGGAGCGCATCCTGGCCACCCACGACGCCTATTACTGGCTGGCCAAGGCCAAGGGACTCGGACAACTGGCCGGCTACCCGCTGGCCGAACTCGCCGCCTGGGTTCACGGGCTTGCGGGCATCGGCCTTGGCGACATCGGGTTCTGGACGCCCGCCGTGCTCGGATCGCTGGTGGGGGTGGTCTGTTTCCTGTGGGGCTGGCTGCTCGGCGGCGTCAACGCAGGGGTTCTGGCCGGGCTTATCGGTGGCCTGACCCCCGGGTTCTTCTATCGTACGCGCCTCGGGTATTTCGACACAGACCTGTTCACCCTGCTCATGCCCATGCTGGTGGCCTGGATGCTGGCGTTCTGGGCGGGCAGGCTGATGCGTCCCGGCTGGTTTTTGGGTGGTGCTGACGAGCCTGAGTCCGTTGACGCCGCCCGAATCCTCTGGCTGGCGCTGGGCTTCGGGCTGGCCAGCCGCTTTGCCGTCATCTGGCATGAAGACATCCAGCACATGGTCATTCTCTATTATTTCATGACCATCGCGGTGCTGATGATCAACTGCCGCCCCGGATTGCGCGCCCTGGCCCTGCAAGGGCTGGTGATCTTCGCCATCGCATCGTTCCCGGGCGGTGCCTTCGGAAGGCTCCAGCTTTGGCCGTTCTCAAGCCTTCTCATCTCCGTGCCCGCAGTGCCGTATTACTGGGCCATTACCCTGTTTTCCACGGCCGTGGCCGCGGGGTTCGTGTTTTTCTGGAAGCCCACGGCGCAGGGGGCGCAGCGCAGGCGCGATGCTCTGTGGGTCGCAGCCATCGTCCTGATTGCCGTGATCCTGTCCACCAAGATGATCAATGCCTCGGTGGGGAACACCGTGCTCAAGCTGCTGTCCTACGTGAGCGGGGCGGCCGGAGTCGTCGAGTCCGGAGGCGGGGCAGCGATCATGGGGCCGGTGTATCCCTCGGTGTTGCAGAGCATCATCGAGGTCCGGCTTGAGCCCTTGTCAGAGATACTTGAGCGCGGGGTCTTCTTCTCCTGGCTTGGCTGGCTGGCGCTGCCCGCCTCGCTGGTGGTGGTGGCGCTGCGGCCTGCGGCCGTCTTTCTGCTGCCGCTCATTGGTTTGCAGTTGGCCAGCGTCAAGCTCGGCATCCGGTTCTCCATGTTCGGCGGGGCGGCCCTGTGCGTCATGCTCGGCGTGTGCCTGTACTGGCTGGCAACCATTGCCACGCAACGGTCGCGCCATGGAAAATGGATAGACCTCGGGGTGCAGGCCGTGCTCGGCGCGGCCATGCTCGTCTACTGCCAGGTGCAGTATTCGACACTGCCCCTCACGCCAGTGCTCAGCCGCGCACACGCCGAAGCCCTGGTCGAGCTGGGCCGCAAGAGCGAGCCCGAGGCCATGGTCTGGACCTGGTGGGACTGGGGCTATGCGACACAATATTACGCCTTGCTGGGGACCGTGGCCGACGGCGGCAAGCACGCCGGGCGCGACCTCTTTCCCTTGGGCTTTGCCATGGCCAGCCAGTCGCCCGAGCGGGCCAGCCGGATGATGCGCTTCGCGGCTCAATACCCGGCCATTCCCGTTCCCTACGGGCTGGATACGGCCACGGTCTGGGACGCCATCCCCCGGGACCGGCTGGGTGCCGCCCTTGAGGAGCAGCTGGGCCAAGAGGAATATCCCCCGGTGCCCCCGCAGTATTTCGTGGTCTCCTGGAACGACCTGACCCTGGCCAAGTGGATCACCCATTTTGGCAACTGGAACCTTGAGACCGGCGTCACCCGCGAGGCCACTGCGAGCAACTTCCAGCCCGGCGAGCTGGGCTTCAACGTCGAGCGCGGAGCAGTCATGGACCGCCAGGGCGGCGGCGGCCTGGTGCGCGACATCACGGTGCTGGATCAGGACGGCATCAACCGCCGGGCATACCCCATGAACGCCCTGTCTCCGCAGTTGCTGCCCAAGGCGCAGCATCTGGTCATCAACATGATCACCAAGCAGAGCGTGATTCTGGACGCAGTCGGCTTTCAGGCCACCATGACCCGGCTCATGACCGGTGACCCTGGCGATCCGGCGATCGCCCCCTATTTCAGGCTTGTCGTTGACGGGCTTCCCTTTGTGCGGATTTACGAAGTGATCCAGTAACCGAAAACGAGAGAGACATGAGCATACCATTCATCGACTTGAAAACCCAGTATCAGCGCGTCGAGTCTTCCGTGCGGGCGGGCATCGACGCGGTGCTTGATCACGGTGCCTACATCATGGGGCCGGAAATCGCGGAGCTTGAGCAGCGGCTGTCGAGTTTCTCGTCCGTGCGCCACGCCGTGGGGTGCGCCTCGGGCACGGACGCCCTGGTCATGGCCCTGATGGCCCTTGAGGTCGGCCCGGGCGACGCGGTGTTCACCACGCCCTTCACCTTCATGGCCACGGCCGAGGCAGTGGCCCTGCTCGGCGCGACCCCGGTGTTCGTGGACATCGACCCTGTGACCTTCAACATCGACCCGGACGACCTGCGGCGCAGGATCGGCGAGATCAAGGACACCCGCAAGGATCTGACCCCCAAGGGCGTCATCACAGTGGACCTCTTCGGCCAGCCCGCAGACTACGACCGCATTGAGCCGCTGGCCCACAACAACGGGCTGTTCCTCATCGTGGACGCGGCCCAGTCCTTTGGCGCCACCTACAAGGGCAAGCCGGTCTGCTCCTTGGGCGACGTGGCCTGCACCTCGTTCTTCCCGGCCAAGCCGCTGGGCTGCTACGGCGACGGCGGCATGGTCTTTGCCCACAACGACGAGATGCGCAAGCTGCTGGTCTCCATCCGCGTCCACGGCATGGGCGATGACAAGTACGAGAATGTGCGCCTTGGCATCAACGGCCGTCTGGATTCCATCCAGGCCGCCGTGCTCCTGGCCAAGTTCGCCATCTTTCCGGACGAGATCGTCAAGCGGCAGCAGGTGGCCGACCGTTACGCGGCGCTGCTCTCCGGCATCGACGGCCTGACCGTGCCCACGGTGGCCCCGGGCAACACCTCGGTCTGGGCCCAGTATTCGGTGCTGGCCCGCGACGCGGCGCACCGGGAAAGGCTCATGGACATGCTCAAGGCCGCAGACATACCCACGGCCATCTACTATCCCAAGCCGCTGCATCTGCAAAAGGCCTTTGCCGGGCTCAAATATGCCAAGGGCGACCTGCCCATCTGCGAGGCCATCGCAGGGCGCATCTTCAGCCTGCCCATGCATCCCTACCTGACCGAGCAGGATCAGCAGGCCGTGGCCGAGGCCCTCAGGGGATAGGCGCATGACCACGGAGCGCGGCACCTTCACCCGGATCGCCAAGCCACTGCTGGCGGGAATCGCCCTGGCCTATCTGGTCACGGGATTCCTGGACCGGCCCGCGCCCGTGCAGTTCCAGCCCCGGGGCAGCAGCATCTCGGCTCAGACCAGAATCGTCGAGCCGCAATTGGAACTGGTGATGCAGAAGAACATCATGAAACTCGGCTCGCCCCTGACCGCCATCCGCGACAGGGGAGCCTTTGAGGAAAACCCCCTGTCCCGGCTCGAAGCCCGGCCCATGCCCGAGGCCAACACCAACGCCAACGCCACCGCCGCTCCGGCACCGTTGCCGGAAGCCGGGCCAGAGCAGACAAACAGCAACCCCGCCGGGCCTTCCGGCGCAAAGGAGTGACCACAATGATCAAAATGGAAACCAGTATGGGCGATATCGTCATCGAGCTTGATTTCGACAAGGCCCCCAAGAGCGCGGCCAATTTCCAGCAATACGCGGCGGACGGGTTCTACGACGGCCTCGTCTTTCACCGCGTCATCAGCGGATTCATGATCCAGGGCGGCGGTATGGATGAGAACATGAAGGAAAAGAAGACCCGTGCCTCCATCGAGAACGAGGCGGACAACGGCCTGAAAAACGACTGCTACACCCTGGCCATGGCCCGGACCATGGACCCGCACTCCGCCTCGTCGCAGTTCTTCATCAATGTCAAGGACAACGCCTTCCTCAACCATTCGTCCAAGACCCCCCAGGGCTGGGGCTACGCCGTGTTCGGCAAGGTCGTCGAGGGCATGGATGTGGTGGACAAGATCAAGGCGGTTCCCACCGGCCGCAAGGGCTTCCACGACGATGTCCCGGTGGAGCCGGTCTTCATCGTCAAGGCCACGGTAGTGGAATAGCACTGCTCGATACCAACTCGGTACCAAGATCAAAAAAAACGGCCCCTTTGGGCCGTTTTTTTGTGGTCGGAGTAGAGCGCTGAGCGGTTCAGTCCAGCTCAAAGGTGTCGCGCCAGTCGCCCTGCTCGCGCCATGGCGGCTGGTCCTGCTTCAGGAAGAGGAAGTCGCCCATGACCAGGCAGTCCATCTCGGTGCGCATGAAGCAGCGGTAGGCGTCCTCGGGCGTGCAGACGATGGGCTCGCCGCGCACGTTGAAGCTGGTGTTGACCACCAGCCCACAGCCCTGGCGGTGCAGGAAGGTGTTCACCAGCTGCCAGTAGCGGGGGTTGGTGTCCGCAGAAATGGTCTGGATGCGGGCCGAGGAGTCCACATGGGTCACGGCCGGGATGTCCGAGCGCAGGACATACAGCCGCTCATACATGGGCATGTCGTTGTACCCGTCCGGCAGGGGGTTGAGTCGATGCTCGGCCACCGGGGCGACGATGAGCATGTAGGGCGAGGGCCGGTCCAACTCGAAGTAGTTGGCGGCCTCCTCGGCCAGAACCGATGGGGCGAACGGCCGGAACCCTTCGCGATATTTGATCTTGAGGTTCAGCTTGCGCTGCATGTCGGGATGGCGCGGGTCGCCGAGGATGCTCCGGTTGCCCAAGGCGCGGGGACCATACTCCATGCGCCCCTGGAACCAGCCTACGCAGTTGCCCTCGGCCAGAAGGTCCGACACCTTTGTGCACAGCGTGTCGAAGTCGTCGAATCGGGTGAAGGGCGCGTCATGCCGCCGCGCTGCGCGGGCGATGCTCACCGGCCCGAACTCGGGACCCAGGTAGCACCCCTGCATGGAGTCCGGCGAGACCGGCGTGCGCTCCTTGTCCTGCCCGATGTGCCACGCGGCAAGGGCCGCGCCCAGGGCTCCGCCCGCGTCGCCCGCGGCTGGCTGGACCCAGACATCGTCAAAGGTTCCGCGCCGGATGAGCTTGCCGTTGGCCACGCAGTTCAGGGCCACGCCGCCCGCCATGACCAGCTTGTGGCAGCCGGTCAGGTCCCGGGCCGTTTCCGCCAGCCGGAAGACGACCTCCTCGGTTACCTGCTGAATGGCCAGGGCCAGGTCCATGTGCTCCTGGTCGATGGCCTCCTCGGGCTGACGGGCCGGGATGCCGAAGAGCTCTTCCCACTTGCCGGAATAGAACATGGTCAGGCCAGTGGCATAGGCGAAATAGTCCATGTTGAGGAGCATGGAGCCGTCGTCGCGCAGGTCGATGAGGTCGCGGCGAATGATCTCTGTCCAGCGGGCGACCCTTTCAGAATCCGGGTTGCCGTAGGGGGCGAGGCCCATCAGCTTGTACTCGCCGGAGTTGACCTTGAACCCGCAAAACGCCGTGAAGGCGGAGTAGAGCAGCCCCAGCGAGTGGGGGAAGTGCAGCTCACGCAGGACGGTGATGGCGTTGCCCGAGCCCTTGCCGATGGTGGTGGTGGCCCATTCGCCGACACCGTCCACGGTCAGTATCGCCGCCTCCTCGAAGGGGGAGGGGAAAAAAGCGCTGGCAGCATGGGAGAGGTGGTGCTCGGGAAAGAGCAGCTTCGGGCTCCCCTGGCCGAGCTTGCGGAACTCCTCCTTGAGCATGTGTCGCATGAAGAGCTTTTCCTTGACCCAGACAGGCATGGAGGCCAGGAAACTCGCCAGCCCCCGTGGGGCAAAGCCGTTGTAGGTCTCAAGGAGTCGCTCGAACTTGATGTAGGGCTTGTCGTAGAAGGCCACGGCCGTAAGGTCGCCAAAGGCCACGCCTGCCTCGTCAAGCACGAAACGCGCCGCATTGGTCGGGAACGCCGAGTCGTGCTTGCGGCGGGTGAATCGCTCCTCCTGGGCCGCGGCCACGATCTCGCCATCGACCAGCAGGGCCGCTGCCGAGTCGTGGTAGAAGGCGGATATTCCAAGTATGGCCTCGGACAAGGGGCCTCCTAGAAGACGGTATAGATGAAGGGTGCGATGGCGGACCCGCTCGTCAGCACGATGAGGGCGCCAAACAGCAGGAGCACAAGGATGATCGGCAGCAGCCAGAATTTCTTGCGCTCACGGAGAAATCCCCAGAGATCCTTGAGAAAGTCCACGGTCAGCTCCTAGAAGGGATGTTGAATGTCCTTGGCGGTGAAGCGGTGGTCGCGGGCGACAAAGACGCTTTCGGTGCCGTTTTTCCACTGCCCAAGTTGCATCGGGTCGTGGCCGAGCAGCCTGCGCAGCAGGGCCAGGGGGGTGACGAGCCCGAGAAAGATGACGGTGAGGATGACCTTGGACATCATCGTGCCGAGCAGGGCGGAAAAGCCGAACCACACTCGGGCCGGGAGCCGGTAAAGCCCCGGAAAGGTCATGTTCACCAGAAGCGCCCCAGTGGCGGCCCAGAACCACGTGCCGGTCCCGGTCAGCAGTCCGCCGATGAGACAGATGAGGGTGAGGGCCATGCCCGTGTCAATGGCCTGGCGTCTGCCGGGGGTCTTGCCCGCGCCGCCGTGCTTTCCGGTGTCCGACATGGATGTGTCTCCTGAATAATGACTGGGCCTTCATGCCTCATTCAAGGCGAAAAGACAAGGGGTGCCCCGGAGCGTGTCAATCCCGATTTTGCCGGTTTTCGACCGGTTTGTCCATGAAGTGTGGGCTTGCCGGGTCTCTTGGAAACAAGTGTCTCCCAGCCGGTCAGGGGGCTCGCGGCGCGATGCCGTCACGCAGGATCTCCCGGGCGCAGGCTGCGTGGCCGTGTCCGCTCCAGTGTCCGTCTCTGGGGTACTCGAAGGGGATTCCGTCCCGGATGAAGTCCTGGCGGAAGACGGGGTGAAGGTCGATGGTGCGAAAGCCGCCCGCCTGGGCCGAGGCGAGGAGATGGTCGCGCATCCAGGAAAAATAGCCGTCACTCGGGGTCTCGGCCGCATAGACGTCCGGGCGGACCGCGTCCACGATCAGGCAGATGTCCTTGGGGTCAAGGCCGGCCGCCTGCGGGAGCATGGCCAGGAAGGCGTCGGTGGCCCGGATGGAGTCGTCCACGCGCTGCGCGTCCGTGCTGGCGTCGGTGTTGCCCTGTAGCCGTGCTGCCTGGGGTGGGGCGAACAGGTCAGAGAGGGCGTGGGTGATCTGGACGTTGGTCATGAGGTACATGAACAGCCGCGAGTGCCGGGCGATTCTCAGCGCCAGCGAGGGCGAGTAGTCCCTGCGGACAAGGCGCAGCGAATCCCCGTCTTCATCGAAATAATGGAGCCCCGGCAAGGATTTGTACTTGAGCAGGCTTTCGTCAAAGTCGTTGCCGACAACGATGATGTACAGGCGCTCCGGGGCGAACTCGTCGCGCACGAATCGGGCCATGGCCAGATACTGGCTCAAGGGGGCTCCGGATACGCCGAAGCTGTAGACCAGCCATGATCCTTCCAGTTCCCGGGCCAGTCGGCCGTGTACGGTCTGCCCATAGGGAACCATGGCGGCTTCGACATAGCTGTCGCCGATGAAGGCGATGAGGGGCTGGCCTGCCTGCGGATCGTAATCCTGGTCGTTGAGGAATCCGTAGTTGTTGGCGTGGACCGTGTTGACCATGGAAAAGTCCGCGAAGCGGGACCACGTGGAGGTCCTGTCAGGCGCGAAGTGCATGACCGGAGAGGATTCGTTGACGGGCTGCGCCCACAGGCCTTCGTTGACCGGCAGGAAGCGCAGCGCCACCTCGACCAGCAGCAGGGTGAAAAGGACCGAGCCGAAAACGGTCAGCGCGTTTTTGCCAATGTTTCCCATCAACGGAGTCTCTCCCTGTGCGGTGCAGGCCGACCCGGACGGCTCGGCATCTGTTCCGGCCTACCCGCCCAGGTACGCCTTTTTGACCTCGGGGTTTTCCATCAGGGAGGCGCAGGGGCCGTGGGCCACGATTTCGCCGGTGTCGATGACGTAGCCGCGGTGGGCGAACTTGAGGGCGAGGTTGGCGTTCTGCTCGATGAGCAGGATGGTCATGCCCTCCTCGTTGAGCTCCTTGAGGGTGCGGAACATGTCGTACATCAAAAGCGGGGCCAGGCCCATGGAGGGCTCGTCGAGCATGATGAAGCGGCAGCCGGACATGAGGGCGCGGCCCACGGCCAGCATCTGCTGCTCGCCGCCGGACAGGGACTCAGAGCGCTGCTTGCGCCGCTCGTTGAGGCGCGGGAAGAGTTGGTAGACGCGCTTGTAGTCGCGGTTCAGCTCGTTCACGCCGTCCTTGCGGGCATAGGTGGCGAGCTTGAGGTTCTCCTCCACGGTCAGGTTGCCGAAGATGTGGCGGCCTTCGGGCACCAGGGCGAGGTGGAGGTCGGCCACGATCCGGTCCGGGGCCATGCCCAAGATGGACTGGCCCCGAAAGCGGATGTCGCCGCCGGTGATCTTGGGTGCCTCGGGCGGCGGCAGCTGGGCCACGGCCATGAGGGTGGTGGACTTGCCCGCGCCGTTGGCCCCGATGAGGGTGACGATCTCGCCCTCGCCCACGGTGAAGGAGATGCCGTGCAGGGCCTCGATGTTGCCGTACTTGACGTGGAGGTTTTCGACTTCGAGAAGGGGGGTGTTCATATGGTGTCGTCTCCAAGATAGGCCTTGATGACGGCCGGGTTGCTCTGGATGTCCTCAGCCGTGCCTTCGGCGATGGTGGCCCCGAAGTCGATGACCTTGATCCACTGGCACAGGCTGGTGACGACCTTCATCTGGTGCTCGATCATCAGGATGGTGATGTCAAAGGAGTCGTGAATCCAGCGGATCAGCTTGATCAAGCCCTCGACATCGGACGAGTTGAGCCCGGCGGCCGGTTCGTCCAGCAGCAGCAGCTTGGGCTGGATGGACATGGCGCGGGCGATCTCCACCCGGCGTTGCAGACCGTAGGGCAGGTTCTTCGGGAACTCGCGCGCGTACTCGGTCAGGCTCATGGCGTCGAGAAGCTCCTCGGCGATCTTGAGGATGCGCTGCTCGCACTCGCGGTATTTCCTGCCGCGAATGACCGAGTCCCAGACCGAGTACCCCATGCGGTAGTGCTGGGCGATGCGGATGTTGTCGAGCACGGTCATGTCGTGCCACAGGCGGATGTTCTGGAAGGTGCGGGCCACGCCAAGGGATGTAACCTGATGCGGCTTGAGCCCGGCGGTGGGGGTGCCGTCAAGGGTGATGGTGCCCTCGGTGGGCTGGTAGAAGCCCGAGACAAGGTTGAAGATGGTGGTCTTGCCGGCTCCGTTGGGGCCGATCAGCCCCATCAGCTCGCCGCCCTTCATCTCGATGTTGAATTCGGACACGGCCTGCAGGCCGCCGAAACGCTGGGTCAGACCGTCTATTTTGAGCAAGGACATGACGGCTCCCTACTTGAACGTGTAGTATTTTTTGAGTTTCGGGAACACGTCCGACAACTCCTTGTTGCCCATGATGCCCTCGGGCCTGAACTGCATGATCAGGACCAGGAGCAGAGGGATGAAGACCCACTTGATGACGCCCGCCGAGGGGTCCCAGTCCGGGAAGAAAAGGGTCACCGGGGAGAGCATGGCGTCCACCAGGGCCTGGGAGCGCAGCACCTCGAGCAGGCCGGTGAAGACGATGGCGGAAATGACCGCGCCCGAGAGGGAGCCCATGCCGCCGAGGTAGACCATGACCATGGCCTCGGTGGATTTGAGGATGTTGAAGGACTGCGGATTGACATAGCCGACGATGTGGGCGAACAGGCCGCCCGCGCACCCGGCCAGCCCGGCGGAGATCATGAAATTGACCAGTTTGATCTTGTTGGTGTTCACCGACATGATCTCGGCCGCCACCTCGTCCTGGCAGACGGCGTTGACGCCCTTGCCGTAGGTGGAGGTGATGAAGCGGCGGATCGTCCAGACGCAGAAGACCGTGAAGGTGATGACCCAGAAAAGCATCCAGGGGAAGCTGATGGTGTCGTTCATGGCCCAGACCGTGTCCTTCATGCCCTGGAAGCCCCGGGAGCCGCCGATGAAGTCCATGTTCTCGATGGCGGAGATGACCATGTAGTTCACCGCGATGGTGATGATGGCCAGGTAGTCGTCGCGGGTCTTGAAGGCGGGAACCGCCACCAGGACGCTGGTCAGCGATGCGGCCACGCCGCCTAGCAGGATGATGGCCGGGAAGACGATCATGGCCATGGATTCCGGGAACATGGGGGGGCCGAAGTTCTTGCCGAAGAAGAGGACGGACAGGACGGACGAGGTGTATGCGCCCATGCACATGAAGGCGGCGTGGCCGCAGGTGAACTCGCCCATGTTGCCGTTCACCAGATTGAGGCTGGTGGACATCATGATGTTGATGCCCACGAACATGAGGACCGCCTGGATGTAGTTGTCGATGATCCGGAAATGGGCCAGCGCCAGGAGCATGACGGCCAGGGCCGCCATGAGCACGTTGAGAGAGTATTTCTGCATTTGCGGCGTCTCCCAACTATATCTTGGTGGACTGCGGCATGCCGAACAGTCCGGTTGGCTTTATCCAGAGGATGAGGAGCAGGATGCTGAAGGCGAAGAGGTCGCGATAGGTGGACGGGAAGACCGTGACCACGCCGACCTCGATGAAGCCGAGCAGGAAGCCGCCGTAGAAGGCCCCCCGGATGTCGCCGATGCCGCCGACCACTGCGGCGATGAACGCCTTCCAGCCGATGATCATGCCCATGAAGGGTTCGAGGATCGGGTAGGACATGGCGAACAGCAGGCCCGCCAGTCCGGCGAATCCGGACCCGAGGATGAAGGTGAAGACGATGATGGAATCAATGGGGATGCCCATCAGCGGGATGGCGAACTTGTCGTAGGAAATGCCGCGCATGGCCATGCCGATCTTGGTCTTGGTGACGATGAAGTTCAGGAAGATGAAGACCACTACGGCTGCGACGATGACGATGACCTTGAGGTTGGTCATGGTCACGTCGCCGACGGACCAGATGGATTTTTCGATCAGGTCCGGAAATTTCAGGCGGCTGGCGCCGAGCACCGCGAGGTTGCCGTATTCGAGGATCAATCCGCACATCAGCGCGGTGATCACCACATACAGGCGGTGGGCGCCCTTTCTGCGCAGGGGGCGGTAGGCGATGCGCTCCAGGGTGACGCCGACGCAGGCCGTCAGCGCCATGGTCAGCGGCACGGCAATGACAAAGGTCATGAACGGCGAAAGGCCGAACGAGGGGCCGAGCATCGTCGTGGCGAGGAAAAAGGCGATGTAAGCCCCGACCATGAAGATGTCCCCGTGGGCGAAGTTGATGAGGCGCAACACGCCGTACACCAGGGTGTACCCAAGGGCGATGAGCGCGTAGAAACTCCCCCACTGCAAGGCGTTGAGTATGTTTTGAATGATGAAGTCCACGGCTGTATTTCCTTAGAGAAGTCGGATGCTTGAGCCGATTCCGGCCAGGGGGACGGTGGCCCGTTGGGTCGCGAAAGAGCGGGGGCCGCAAGGCCCCCGCCCGGTGTGGTCATGCCTGCGTCAGTCTACGGGCAGACGGACTCTTCGAAGACGAATTCGCCATCGTCGCTGATCTTGACGACCACGGCGCACTTGATGGGATCGCCCTGGGCGTCGAACTTGGAGGCACCGGTGATGCCGTCAAAGGACTTGATGGCGGCCAGTCCGTCGCGGATGGCTGTGCGCATCTCGACCGGGTCGGAGTAGACCTGCCCCGCGTTCTTGATGGCCTCGACCAGCATGCCGATGGAGTCCCAGGTCAGGGCGGCGTAGTCGGCCGGAGTGGCACCGTAGAGCTCGGTGTAGCGGTCGATGAAGACCTTGGTCGCGCCCTGGGCACCAGCGGCGGCGTAATGGGTGGAGAAGTAGTTGCCGTAGCACTGCTCGCCGCACAGCTTGACAAGGTCCGGGGTTCCCCAGGCGTCGGAGCCCATGAAGGGACCCTTGTAGCCGAGGTCACGCGCCTGATTCACGATCAGGGCGACCTGGTTGTAGTTGTTGGGCACGAAGAGGAAGTCCGGGTTGGTGGACACGATCTTTGTCAGCTGGGCCGAGAAATCCTGGTCCTTGGTGCCGTGGGACTCGAAGGCCACGACCGGGCCGAGGCCCTTGGCTTCCCAGGAGGTCTTGAAGATTTCGGCCAGACCCTTGGAGTAGTCGTTGGACACATCAAAGAGCACGGCTGCCGTCTTGGCGTTGAACTTCTTGGCAGCGAAGTCGGCCACCACCGGACCCTGGAACGGGTCGAGGAAGGCGGCGCGGAAGACCCAGGGGCGGTCAAGGGTGGTGCTGGGGTTGGTGGACCAGGGCGAGATCATGGGCACGCGGTTGTCGTTGCAGGTGCCGCCCGCGGGCACGGCCTGCTTGGAGGAGTTGGGGCCGATGATGGCCACGACCTTCTCCTGGTCGATGAGCTTCAGCGCCACGTTGGTGGCGGATTCGGCCTTGGACTCGTTGTCCATGTACACGAATTCGAGGGGATACTTGGTTCCGCCCACATCCAGGCCGCCCGCGTCGTTGATGTCCTTGAGGTACATCTCGGCCGCGTTCTTGGAGCCTTCTCCCACCTCGGGAATGTCGCCGGTCAGGGGCAGGTTGAAACCGATCTTGATGGTCTGGACCTTGTCCTCGCCGCATCCGGCAAGAAGGAAGGCACTGCACACGAGCATCAGGCCAAGCAGGCCTGCACCTTTAAAAAAAGCTTTCATCATTTCCTCCTCTCATATGGATTACGATGGTCAGCAACGCAAACAATGCTGTTCTATACACCAAAAGAATCATGTGTAAAAGGGGTTTTGCGTAAAACAATTTTGAAAAAACCGCAGCATCCTTGAACAAACTTCGCGTATCTAGAGATTTTGCAAGGGAAAAGTCGGCGGAAATTATTTTTCAACGAAGAAAGATTTTCATAAATGTCAAGCGCGTCATGCGTGAGGAAAGTGTGGGGATGTATTCCCTGCGGTAAATGCTACAGTGCCATGGGACGCGGCGTACGGTCCCGGGCGGAAACGCGACCGGCCCGGTGCGCGAACTGGCGGCGTACCGGGCCGGAATCATTGCGAAAGGAATGGTGGGCTACTCGGCCTGGGCTGGCGGCTGTTTGTCCTTCCGCGCCGCGCGTCTGGCCTCTTCCTCCTCGCGCAGGGCGCGGCGCAGGACCTTGCCCACCATGGTCTTGGGCAGGGAGTCGCGAAACTCCACCTGGCGCGGCACCTTGTAGCTGGCGAGCTTTTCGCGGCAATAGGCCATGACCTCGTTGCGGGTCAGGGTTTCGCCGGGTTGCAAGACCACATAGGCCTTGACGATCTCGCCCCGGGCGTCGTGGGGGATGCCCACGCTCACGGCCTCCATGATCTTGGGGTGGGTGTGCAGCACCTCGTCGATCTCCCGGGGGTAGATGTTGTAGCCGCCGGAGATGATGAGGTCCTTTTTGCGGTCCACGATGTAGAAGTAGCCTTCCTCGTCCATGTAGGCGATGTCGCCGGTGTAGAGCCAGCCGTTTCTGAGCACGTCGGCCGTGGCGTCGGGCCGGTTGTAGTAGCCCTGCATCACCTGGGGGCCGCGGATGACCAGCTCGCCGCGCTTGCCCGGAGGCAGGGGCTCGCCGCCCACGTCCATGTCCACGATCTTGGCGTCGGTGTCCGGGAAGGGCAGGCCGATGGACCCGGGCTTGCGCACGCCCTTGATGGGGTTGAAATGGGTCACGGGCGATGCCTCGGTCAGGCCGTAGCCCTCGGCGATGGCCGTGCCGGCGCGCTCCTTGAACTGCTCCATGTGCTCCACCGGCATGGGGGCGGACCCGGACACGCAACAGTCGATGCTTGAGAGATCGTACTTGGCGATGTCCTTTTGCTGGAGCAGCGAGACATAGAGCGAAGGCGCGCCGGGAAACACCGTGGGCTTGAGCTTGTGGATGCCCTTGAGCACGTCCAGCGGCACATAGCGCGGAAAGGGAGCCAGGGTGGCGCCCATGCTGGTGGGCCAGGCCAGGCAGGTGGTGAAGCCGTAGATGTGGAAATAGGGGAGCACGCCGAGGAAGGTCTCCTGCCGCTGCCCCAGGGTGTGCATCATGGACTGGCATTGCTGGATGTTGGCCCCGATGTTGGCATGGGTCAGGACGCACCCCTTGGCCACGCCCGTGGTGCCGCCGGTGTACTGGAGCAGGGCTGTGTCGCCGGCGTCCACCCGCTCGTCGGTGTAGGTCTTGCGCCCGCGTGTCAGGGTCTTGAAGGAGATGACGTTTGTGTCGTCGTAGGGCACCCGGGGCGCTGTGCCGTTCTTTTTCGCCTGGAGCGCGTAGAGCATGTTCAGTGGGAATTTCAGCCCCTCGCCGATGGTGGTGACGAAGAACTTGCGCACCGGGATGGCGTGGCGCAGCTTGTCGAGCTTGGGCCAGAGCAGGTCCAGGGTGATGCAGGTGCGCACGTCCGCATCGTTGAACTGATGGATGATCTCGGTCTCCATGTACAGCGGGTTGGTCATGGTCACGATGGCCCCGCTGCGCAGCGTGCCCCATACGGCGACAATGGTCTGGGGCAGGTTGGGCAGCATGATGGCCACGCGGTCGCCCTTGCGCACCCCGGCCTCTCGCAGGTTGGCTGCAAATATTTCGGACATGGTCTTGAGCTTGGCGTAGGTGGTCGTCCAGTTCTTGAAGACAACGGCCTTGCGGCCGGGCCACTTGTGGGCGGCCCTGTCCAGGAACTTGAAGAGCGGAAGTTTTTCGTAGTCCAGGGTCGGGGAGACCTCGGGGTCGTAGAATTTGAGCCAGGGGCGGTCCAGATGCTCCATGTGGCGTCCTTTGGGGATGGATTTTGCCCGATAGGGCCCGGTGACAGTATAATAGCCGACCTTTTCGGTCAATACGGCATGTTTGAAACAAGGCCCGGCGTGTCGTTGTCTTGACGATGGCAACAGGGGCGGCAGGGAGATTTCGGAGAGGGTCGCCGCCGCGAGGGCACGGCTTGTCGTGGTAAAATCATTGCATTACAGTGTCTTGACAAAAATTCTTTCAGGAGAATATCTCTGCGTGTCGGCATTGGCAGCACTTTTGCAAAGGCGAAGTGCGGCAGGGATGGAGGAAATGATTGCCACCTGCTTATTAAAGTAATGGACGAAACCGACCGATTATTCGTTGTGTCAACGATAGGTGGTGCAGGCGGGGGCGGCCCCCGCGGGGTCCATTGAGGATGACTGACCGGCAAACCATTGCCGGACGCCAAGTTGACAGGTTTCCGGTGCCGGAATAGAGTGTTATGCTGGGCGTCGGGAATGGCTGCTGACCACAATGAATCATTGACCAAGCGAACGACCGAGAAAAGCAATGTCAGACCACGTCGCAACCGCCAGCATGGGCATGCTGATCACCGATGGCCACTACCTGAGGCCCAGCAAGAGCACACGGGTGCTCGCCATTCTTGATGCCCTCACCCGCGACTCGGGTCTCTCCCAGTTTGAGCTTGGCAGAAAGCTCAACCTCTCCGGGGCCATGGTCAATCAATATCTCAAGCAGCTCCAGTCGGGCGGGCTGGTGGAGTTCCTGCCGGTCAACGGCAAGAGCTACCGTTACGCCCTGACCGATCAGGGGCGCCAGTCCAGGCGCAGGATGTTTTCCGACTACTCGTCCGAGACCGTGCGTCTGTACACGACCATCAAGGATTTCGTCCTGGCCCAGCTTGGCGGGTTGCAGGACCGGGGCAAGAAGCGGCTGGCGCTCTTTGGCGCGGCCGAGACATGCGAGGTGGTCCTGTCCGCCCTCAGGGACAGCGATTTTCAGGTTGTCGTGCTGCTCGACAACGATTCCAGGAAACAGGGGCAGATCTTCAACGGATATGTGGTTTCCGCGCCACATGTCCTTGAGCAGATCGATTGTGATGCCGTGGTCATCACCTCGTTCGGCAAACAGGCCGAGATATACGAGCAGATCAAGCCACTCTCCGAAAAGCGCGGATTCCAAATCGTGAGATTCTGATTATGAAACAGATCCAGTCCGTCACGCTTCGTTCCGGCGTCACCATCGGCCATGGCCACCCGTGCTTCGTGGTGGCCGAGATAGGCAACAACCACCAGGGCGACTTCCTGATGGCCCGGCGGATGATCGACGAGGCCGCCGCCGCAGGCGTCCACGGGGTCAAGTTTCAAAAGCGGGACATGGAGGCGCTGCTCACCCGCGAGGGTCGGGCCGCGCCCTACACCGGGTGCAACAGCTTCGGCCCCACCTATGGCGAGCATCGCAACGCCCTTGAGTTGTCCATCGACCAGATGGCCCGGCTCAAGGAATACAGCGAGTCGCTGGGGCTGGTCTTCTTCGCCTCGGCCTGGGACGACCCGAGCCTGCGCCAGATTCTCGGCCTGAATGTGGATCTGCTCAAGATCTGCTCGGCCGATCTGGTCAACGTGCCTCTGGTGCGCAAGTACGCGGCCACGGGCATTCCCATCATCCTGTCCACGGGCATGAGCGCCCTTGAGGACATCGACGTGGCCCTGGCCGAGATCCGCGCCTACCACGACGATGTGGTCCTGCTGCACTGCAATTCCACCTACCCCTGCCCGGACGAGAAGATCGGCCTGCCGGTCATGGAAGGGCTGCGCGAGCGCTACGGTCTGCCGGTGGGCTACTCGGGCCACGAGCAGGGCATCGGCCCCAGCGTGGCCGCCGTGGCCCTGGGCGCGTGCGTGGTCGAGCGCCACTTCACCCTGGACAAGACCCTCAAGGGCACGGACCACCAGGCATCCCTGGAGCCGGACGAGCTGGCCCGCATGGTGACCATGATCCGCGAGGTGGAAAAGGCCATGCGCGTCAAGGGCAAGAAGGTCTTCCCCGAGGAGCAGGCCGCGGCCAAGAAGCTGCGCAAGTGCATCGTCTTCTCGCGCGATCTGCCCGCCGGACATGTGCTCGCCGAGGCGGACCTGACCACCCGCAGCCCGCGCGTGGGCGTCTCCCCCGTCCACTGGGACGAAGTGCTGGGCGCGACCCTCAACCGCTCGGTCAAGCACGAGGAGCCGGTGCAGTGGGACACCCTGAACCTTCATGTCGAGGAGTGCGTGGGCGCTGCCTCCAGCTAGCCCGGCCCCGGAACCACAAGCCATGTTTTCCCCTCGCGCGGACTCCCGCGCGAGGGGTTTTTTGCGCCCTGATCGTGTTTGTGTCGTGGCCGTGCGAAAAATCATTCATTTCGGGAAACAGGGGTGGTATGCCAAGAAACAATGCGCGAACCCCGCTGGGAGGATTGATGAGTCAACAGGACATTCTGCTGGAAACCGGCACCAACGAACTTGAGATCATAGAGTTTTTCGTCCACGAAAAGACCCCGGACGGGCCCAGGACGCATTATTTCGGGGTCAATGTGGCCAAGGTGCTGGAGGTGGTGGAGGCCCCCGAGGGGCTGGATGGCTCAGAGGCTGCGTCCCACCCGAGCTTTCTGGGAACCATCCCCCTGCGCGATCTCATCCTGCCGGTCATCGACCTGAGCGTGTGGTTGAGCATGGTGCGGGACAAGTCCCTCAACGAGCCCATCATTGTCACCGAGTTCAACGCCATGATCACCGGGTTCCTCGTCTCGGGCGTGACCCAGATCCACCGGGTCAACTGGAAGGACGTGGAACCGCCGAGCAAATATGTGGCCAGCATGGACACCAACTGCATCACCGGCACGGTGCAGATCAACGAGCGCTTTGTGCTCATGCTCGACCTGGAGCGGATGCTGGCCGATCTCGACAGCGCGAACCAGCGCCAGTCAGGCGCGGACGCCGTCTATTCCGAGGAGCGCTACCGCGCCCTGGTGGCGGACGATTCCACCTCGGTGCGCGAACTGCTGAAGAGGAATTTTTCGGAGGCGAATTTCGACGTGACCGTGGTCGGCGACGGAGCCGAGGCGTGGGACCGGCTGCTGGCCGTCAAGGCCCGCGCCGAGGAGGAGGGCTCAAGCCCGCTCGATCATCTGGACGTGGTGGTCTCGGACATCGAGATGCCGCGCATGGACGGCTACACCCTGACCCGCAGGATCAAGGAGGACCCGGTCCTTCGGGCGCTTCCCGTGGCGCTTTTCTCGTCCCTCATCTCCAAGGGGGTGGAGCACAAGGGCAAGGCGGTCAAGGCCGACCTGCAAGTGACCAAGCCCGAGTTCCACGGCCTGACCCGAAAGGTCATCGACCTGATCAAAGGCTGGAAGACCGGGGTCGGGGCCTGATTTCATCCCACCCCCACCGCGGGTCCGGCAGCCCACGGGTCTCCCGCCCTGCGGCGGGCACTCCGGCCAGGACCGGGAGCGCCCGGACACCCCGACCGCGAACCCATCATCTAGACGGTGGCCTCTCCCAGCGCCTCGCGCAGGGTGCTGATGCCGCAGGAGTGGCGCATGATCACGGGCACGTTAGTCCCGCGCAGAGCGGCCAGCACGTCCTTGCGGGCCTTGTGCGACACCTTGTTGGTGAAGAGCACCACGAAATCCACCTTGCCCAGCGACCCGGAGATGGAGCGTTCCTTGCCGGTGTAGCACTTGAGCTTCACGCCACTCTTCTCCGCCTCGGTCATGTATTCCCGCTTGAGCCTGTCCATTCCGCCGATCAATGCCGCGCACATGCCGGTCTCCAGGGTTGAAATTGAAAATCGTTTTCAATCAATACGGCGGAGCGTGGAGATTGTCAACCAGGGAAGTGGGGAAAAGTGAAAATGTCACGGGAGGAGAGATGTGCGAGGGGTGGCACATTCTCCAGAGTCAAACTTTCTTATTCCTAAGTTTCTGCAATTTAGGGACAAGCCATCGGTTTACGCATGTGGTGCAGTTGCACAGACTG
>NZ_JASTWE010000006.1 GCF_030282845.1 Pseudodesulfovibrio pelocollis | reverse complement strand
CCCCCGGACCCCCATCCCCCTTTTTCCCAAACTTTTTGGGGCGCTTCGCGGGGGGGAGAGGGTCAGCATGATTCACGGAGTTGGCGGATGAGACGAGATCGGATACAAGAAATTCAGGATGAATGATTTTTTGCTGGAGAATGCCATGATTCCTTCGGATTTTCATCGTGGTCGCAGGCTGCGCTCCAGCCTGGCCCTGCGCGAAATGGTACGCGAGAACCAGGTCAGACCCCAGGACCTGATCATGCCTTACTTCGTGGTCGAGACCGACGACGAGTCCTTCATGAAGGAAATCTCGTCCATGCCCGGCCAGTATCAGCTCTCGCTCAGGCAACTGGAGCGGAAGGTGGGCGAGGCCGTAGCAAACGGCCTTCGGGCATGCATCCTCTTTGGCATCCCGGCGCAAAAGGACGAGACCGGCTCCCAGGCCTACGCCGACTCGGGCATCGTCCAGCAGGCCATCCGGCTGCTCAAGGACCGCTGGCCCCAGCTGATCGTGGTGGCCGACACCTGCCTGTGCGAGTACACCTCCCACGGTCACTGCGGGCTGGTCAAGAACGGCGAGGTGCTCAACGACCCGACGCTCAACCTGCTCGCCCGGGCCGCCGTGGCCCAGGCCCGCGCCGGGGCCGACATGGTCGCCCCGTCCGACATGATGGACGGCCGCGTGGCCGCCATCCGCGCCGCGCTCGACGAGGCGGGCTTTGTCAACACGCCCATCATGTCCTACGCGGTCAAGTTCGCCTCAGCCTTCTACGGCCCCTTCCGCGAGGCTGCGGAGTCCACCCCGCAGTTCGGCGACCGCAAGACCTATCAGATGGACCCGCCCAACGCGCGCGAGGCCATGCGCGAGGCCGCCGCCGACCTGGGCGAGGGCGCGGACATCATCATGGTCAAGCCCGGCCTGCCCTATCTCGATATCATCCGTCAGGTGCGCGATGCCTTTGACGCGCCCGTGGCCGCCTATCAGGTCAGCGGCGAATACGCCATGATCAAGGCCGCCGCCCTCAACGGCTGGATCGACGAACAAGCCGTGGTCATGGAATCCCTGGTGGCCTTCAAGCGCGCCGGGGCAGACCTCATCCTCACCTATTTTACCGAAGACGTGCTCAAGGCACTGAAATAACGACATGACCAAACAACAAGGACATCCCGGCGAACACCCCCACGCCATGGGCCATCCCGACTCCCATCCCGACTCCCATCCCGGCTCCCGGCCCGGCTCTCATCCGGGAGCGGAAACCGCGCCCAAGCGGGTGCTCGACGACGGCGTCACGCCCATCTGCCGCCTCATCGCCTGGGAGGTGACCCGCTCCTGCAACCTCGCCTGCAAGCACTGCCGGGCCGAGGCGCACCCCGAGCCCTACGAGGGCGAGCTGTCAACCGCCGAGGCCAAGGCACTTATCGACACCTTCCCGGCCGTGGGCAGCCCCATCATCATCTTCACCGGCGGCGAGCCCATGATGCGCCACGACGTGTACGAGCTCATCGCCTACGCCAAGACCAAGGGGTTGCGCTGCGTCATGGCCCCCAACGGCACGCTGATTACGCCCGAGACTGCAAAAATGATGAAGGAGGCGGGCATCGAGCGCTGCTCCATCTCCATCGACGCGCCCGAGGCGGCCCAGCACGACGAATTCCGGGGCGAAATCGGTGCCTTTGACGCCTCCATGCGTGGCATCCAGTACCTCAAGGACGCGGGCATCGAGTTCCAGATCAACACCACGGTGACCAAGAACAACCTCCACCTGTTCAAGGACATCTTCAATCTCTGCGAGCGAATCGGCGCATCCGCATGGCACATCTTCCTGCTCGTGCCCACGGGCCGGGCCGTGGAACTGGGCACCGAGGTCATCACCGCCACCGAGTACGAGGACGTGCTCAACTGGTTCTACGATTTCCGCAAGACCACGGACATGCAGCTCAAGGCCACCTGCGCCCCTCACTACCACCGCATCCTGCGCCAGCGGGCCAAGGAAGAAGGCATCCCTGTCACCTTCGAGACCTTCGGACTCGATGCCGTCAGCCGGGGCTGCCTGGGCGGCGTGGGCTTCTGCTTCATCTCCCATCGCGGCCAGGTGCAGCCCTGCGGCTACCTCGATCTCGACTGCGGCAATGTCCGCACCACCCCCTTCCCGGACATCTGGAAATCCTCGCCCCAGTTCCTCAACCTGCGCAACCCGGATGTCTACGAAGGCAAGTGCGGCCACTGCGAATACGAGCGCGTCTGCGGCGGCTGCCGCGCCCGCGCCCAGACCATGAACGGCCACTACCTGCGCGAAGAGCCTTTGTGCTCCTACGAGCCGAAGAAGAAGGCGAAGAATTAATGTCTCCTACGGCTGGGGGAAAACTGCATGGGCTACGCCGCCTGAAAGGTCAGTTGGGAAGAAAAGAACGGAGGGCGGCGTAGAGGGGCGCACGGTCTCGCGAAGTCACGCCGTCTCAATCAAGGGAAGAAGACGAAACGGCGCATACGACCTCTGCGGGTTGAACAAGCCGCCCAGCGCCGTTTCACACAAAAAGTTTTGGAGAGTCCAGAGAACCTTTTCCAAAAGGTTCTCTGGCCGCCGGAGGCTAACCCCATGGACACCTACGACAAGCAGATACTCGACATCATCCAGTCTCATTTCCCCCTGGTTTCGCGGCCTTATGACGAGGTCGGCAGGCAGGTGGGGCTGAGCGGGGACGAGGTGCTCGCGCGGGTTCACGCCCTGAAAAAATCCGGCGTGATCCGGCGCATGGGCGCCAATTTCAACTCGAACACCCTGGGCTGGCAGTCCACGCTGTGCGCGGCCTCGGTGCCCGAGGACAGGCTCGACGCCTTCGTGGCCGAGGTCAACAAGCACGACGGCGTGACCCACAACTACCTGCGCGAGAACGAGTTCAACGTCTGGTTCGCCCTCATCGCCCCGGACATGGACGCGGTGGAGGCCATCCTCGCCTCCATCACCGAGGCCACGGGCATCAAGGTGCTCAACCTGCCCGCCAGCCGACTGTTCAAGATCAAGGTCGATTTCAAGATGGACAAGTAGGCCCGACTCGGGCAATAGCGGAGAGCATGGACATCTTCATCAAGGCCCTGCTCCTCGGTACCGCCGCCGGAATCATCGACGTCATCCCGCTAGTCTTCCAGGGGGCGGGCTGGCACCTGTGCGTGGCCGCCCTGCTGCGCTGGATGGGCCTTGGCATCATCATCACCTATGCCCGCATGCCCGTTTCCGGCTGGTTCACCGGCCTTGTCATCGGCCTGCTCACGGGCATCCCCTTCACTGTCCTCGCCTCGGAGACCACGCCCTCGGCCACGGCCTCGCTGCTGCTCGCCTCCCTGGTCCTCGGCGGCCTGCTGGGCCTCGCCTCGGACAAACTCATCACCAGCCAGCCCCGCCACCGATAGCCCGGACCGCTGCCCGGCCGGAACAGGACGAAGGGCTTGCGCATCCGGTTCGGAGCGGGTACACCTCTCCCAGCAGACAATCCCTACCCGGAGCGAGCGAGATGATCCTTTCCCCATCCATGCTGTCCTCGGACTTCGCCAACATGGAATCCGAATTGACGGCCCTGAAAAAGGCGGGCCTGAAGTGGGTCCACCTGGACGTCATGGACGGCCAATTCGTGCCCAACATCACCTTTGGCCCGCCCATCATCAAGGCCATGCGCGCCAAATCCGACCTGTTCTTCGACTGCCACCTGATGATCAGCGAGCCGGGCCGCTACATCCGCGATTTTGCCGAGGCCGGAGCCGACCTCATCTGCGTCCACGCCGAGGCCTGCGACCACCTGGAGCGCGTCTGCTCCCAGATCGCCGAGGCCGGGGCCAAGCCCGCCGTGGCCCTCAATCCGCACACGCCGCTCGATGTCCTGCGCTATCTCATCCCCCAGCTTTCCATGGTCCTGATCATGTCCGTGAACCCGGGCTTCGGCGGCCAGACCTTCATCCCCTTCTGCATGAGCAAGGTCCGCGAACTCAAGGCCATGATCACCGCCGCCGGGAGCGACACCCTCATCCAGGTGGACGGCGGCGTGACGCTGGACAACGCCCGCGCCCTGGTCGAGGCGGGCGCGGATGTGCTGGTCTCGGGCTCGGCCTTCTTCGGCCACCCGCCCTACGATGCCCGGCACCGGGCCTTTCAGGACGCCTGCACCTAGCCGCCGCGGCCCGCGCAGACCATCTCACGGGCAGGACAATCATGGCCATCGTCAGCCTCCGCGACATCGTCGTCAACTTCACCGGCACGACCGTCCTTGACGGCGTGTCCCTGCAAATCGAGCCGGGCGAGCGCGTCTGCCTGCTGGGTCGCAACGGCGAGGGCAAGTCCACGCTGCTTTCGGTCATCGACGGCACGCTGGTTCCGGACACCGGAAACGTGGACTACGCCCGGGGCGCGCGGGTGGCCATGCTGCCCCAGGAGGTGCCCGGCGATCTCGACGGCCTGGTCTACGACATCGTGGCCCACGGGCTGGGCAAGGTAGGCGCGCACCTGAGCGCCTACCATCAGGCCGCGCACCGGCTGGGCACGGCCGACGGAGACCAGTCCGCCCTGGTGGCCCGGCTCGAACACGCCCAGAATGCCCTGGAAGAGGCCGGGGGCTGGCCCCACCACCAGACCATCCAGGCCGCGCTCTCGCACCTCAAGCTCGACGGCGACGCGCCCTTTGCCTCGCTTTCGGGCGGCATGAAGCGGCGCGCCCTGCTCGCCCGCGCCCTGGTCAGCCAGCCCGACCTGCTCATCCTCGACGAGCCCACCAACCACCTGGACATCGAATCCATCAACTGGCTTGAGGATTTCCTGCTGCGCCAGAACGCGGCGGTGCTCTTCGTCACCCACGACCGGGCCTTTCTCCGGCGGCTGGCCACGCGCATCGTGGAGCTGGACCGGGGCAACCTCTTCAACTGGGACTGCGACTACGCGACCTATGTGGCGCGCAAGGAGGCGGACCTGGAGGCCGAGGCCAAACAGAACCACAACTTCGACCGCAAGCTGGCCGAAGAGGAGACGTGGATTCGCCAGGGCATCAAGGCGCGGCGGACCCGCAACATGGGCCGGGTGCGCGAGTTGATCAAGCTGCGCGAGGAGCGGCGCGCCCGGCGCGAGCGCGGGGGCACGGCAAAGATGATCATCCAGGAGGCGGAGCGCACGGGCAAGCTGGTCATCGAGGCCACGGACCTGTGCTTCGGCTTCGACGACCAACCCCTGATCGGCGGATTCTCCACCACCATCATGCGCGGCGACAAGGTGGGACTGATCGGCCCCAACGGCGCGGGCAAGACCACCCTGCTCAAGCTCCTGCTGGGCGGGATCGAGCCACAGGCCGGAAGCGTGCGCCACGGGGTCAATCTCCAGGTGGTCTATTTCGACCAACTGCGCGGCCAGCTGGACGAGAGCAAATCGGCCCGCGACAACGTGGCCGACGGCAACGACTTCATCGACATCGGCGGCCGCAACAAGCACGTCATGGGCTATCTCAAGGATTTTCTCTTCCCGCCCGACCGGGCCAGGGTACCGGTCTCGGTGCTTTCGGGCGGCGAGCGCAACAGGCTGCTGCTGGCCAAGCTCTTCATGCGCCCCTCCAACGTGCTGGTCATGGACGAGCCCACCAACGACCTGGACGCCGAGACCCTGGACCTGCTCGAAGAGCTGCTCATGGACTACCCGGGCACCCTGTTGCTGGTCAGCCACGACCGCGAATTTCTCAACAACGTGGTCACCTCGACCATCGCCTTTGAGGGCCAGGGCGTGGTGGCCGAGTATGTGGGCGGCTACGACGACTGGCTGCGGCAGCGGCCCCAAACACCCGCCGAACCGGCCAGGGCCTGCCGGGCCAAGGCGACACCGGCCCGCCCCGAGGCCAGAAAAAAACTGAGCTACAAGGACAAGTTCGAACTTGAGCGAAAGCGCGAGGCCCTGAAAAGCCTGCCCACCCGCATAGAGGCGCTGGAATCCGAACAGACAGCGCTCCAGGCGAGGATGTCGGAACCGGACTACTACAAAACACCGGGCGAAACCATGGCCGCCGACCAGGCGCGGCTGGAAGCCATTGAACAGGAGCTGGAAAATGCGTATGGCACTTGGGAAGAACTCGAAGCCGCCCTTGAGGGCGCCGAACTGGACTGACAAGCCCATGGAAAACATCACCATACGGATGGTCGAGCCCGACGACCTGACCGCCTGCCACACCATTGAGGCACGCTCGTTCCCACCGCTTGAAGCGGCCTGGACCTCGGCCCTGCGCACCCGCATCGAGACCTATCCCGAGGGCTACCTCGTGGCCGAACTGGAGAACCGGGTGGTGGGCCAGATCAACAGCGGCTCCACCAGCAAGGACGACATCTCGGACGCGGAATTCAAGCAACTGGTGGGCCACGACCCTGACGGCGAGAACATCGTCATCTTCTCCCTGTCGGTGCTGCCCGAGTACCGCAACCGGGGCATCGCCACCCGGCTGCTGGACGGCTTCGTCAACCACGCCCGGGATATGGGCAAGCACAAGGTTCTGCTCCTGTGCAAGGAAGACCTTGTGCCCTACTACCAGCGCAGGGGTTTCGCGCACGGCGGCCTGTCCGCCTCCACCCACGGCGGGGCTGTCTGGCACAGCATGAGCCTGGCCCTGTAAGCCGTCCGCCTAGCCCACCGCGTAGAGGACCGAATCGTTAAGCCCCTTCGGGTCGTAATGGCGCATGTAGTACCGATACCCGGGGTGCAGTTCGGCGACCATGTCCATCAGCTGGTACATGTCTTCCGGCCGATGGTAGGCACTCAGCGCCAGCTTGGGCCGGAAGCGGCGGATGGTTTCGGCCGCGCCTTCGATGGCCTGCTGCTCCGCGCCCTCGATGTCCATCTTGACGAAATCGACCCTCTCAAGCCCCTGCTCGCGCACGAAATCGTCCAGGCGAATTCCCGGAACCGGGTTGCCGGCCCCGCCGATGCATGAGCTTCCCCGGTTGGCCGAGATACACAGGTCTTCGTTCCTGTTCCAGGCGGCGTTGAAATGCGCGGTCACGTTGTGGCAGCCGAAGCGGGCGAGATTTTCCTTCAGGGTCTCGAACTGGGGCCTCAGGGCCTCGATGGAATAGACCCTTCCGCCATCCCCCACCAGCCTGGAAAAGGCCACGGCCGAGTCTCCGAGAAACGCGCCCACGTCGAGCACCATATCTCCCGGATCGGGCATGCAGATGTCGCGCAGCAGATATTGCCCAGACTTGAACCCCTTGCAAAAGGCCTCCTCCCGCTCCCCGATGGACAGCGAGCCGACGCCCGGCGGCTGGGGGGCGGGATACACGTCCTCCCAGCGCATGACAAAGGGCATGGCCAGCCTGACCTTGAGCCGCCACAGGAAAACCAGACGGGATTCCTCGTCCTCCAGCCGCTCGAAGGCGGCCTCGTAGGGGGCAGGATCGTTGAGCAGGGGCCAGAAGGACCGACTCAGCTCCAGGCCAAAACACCCCTCGGCCCGATCCCATTCCTTGAAGGTGGAACGCTCGAACATGAAGGCGAGCCGCTTCCACAGGGAACCGCGCTGCCGGGAGGCCCAGCGCCACAGCGGCTTCCTCTTGCTGTCGTAGCCGTGCCTCGGGGTCCGCTCTTCGAGAGCGGCCGCCACCTCGCCGAACAAGTCCTGGATTTTCACGGAGCCTCGCTGTGTCTTGGTTGGATTGTCGCCTGTTGGATACCGGAAAGGCTTGCTGCCCGTCAATGCGCGATGCCGCACGGGTGCCCTCTTGACTGGCGCGAGAAAGAAGGCCCGGCGAACATCATGCGCCGGGCCTTTGCAATTCAACGGGTTACTGCAATCAGCTCAACCAGTCGTCGTCCTCCTCAATGGGGGCAAAGCCCCGGCGCATGGTGTTTTCGCAGACCAGACGCGGATCGAGGAACTGGAGCAGGTAGTCCGGCCCGCCGGACTTGGAGCCGACGCCGGACATCTTGAAGCCGCCAAATGCGTGGCGCTCCACCAGCGCGCCCACGCTGGGCTTGTTCAGGTAGAGATTGCCCACGCGGAATTCCCGGGAGGCGCGTTCCAAATTGGCCGGGCTGCGCGAGTAGATGGCCCCGGTCAGGGCAAAGCGGGTGGAATTGGCGATGGCAAGGGCCTCGTCCATGTCACGGGCGCGCATCACAGCCAGGACCGGGCCGAAGACCTCTTCCTGGGCGAGGCGGTGATCGCGGGTGATGCCATCCACGATGGTCAGGGGCACGTAGCAGCCGCCGCCCGCCTTGACCTCGTCCGGCACCTCGCGCCGGACCAGCACGCGGCCCTCCTGCTCGGCTATGCCGACATAGCGCATGACGTTCTTCTGGGCGCTCTTGTCCACCACCGGTCCCATGTAATTGGCCGGGTTCTCGGCCGGGCCGAGCTTGACGGAGTTGGCCGCCTCGGCCAGCCGGGCCGTGAATTTGTCGTAGATGGCGTCGAGCACGATGACCCGCGAGCAGGCCGAGCACTTCTGGCCCTGGAAGCCGAAGGCCGCGTAGAGCACGCCGAGCACGGCCTCGTCGAGGTCGGCATCGTCGTCGATGATGGTGGCATTCTTGCCGCCCATCTCGGCGATGACCCGCTTGCACTGCTGCTGCCCGGGATGCACCTTGGCGGCGCGCTCCTGGATGCGCAGGCCCACTTCCATGGAGCCGGTGAAGGCGATGACCGACACGGCCGGGTGGTCCACCAGATGGTCGCCGATGACCGAGCCGCGCCCGGGGGTGTAGTTGAACACGCCGTCAGGCAGCCCGGCGGCCCGCCACATCTCCACCAAACCGCGGCCGATGCAGGAGGAACTGCCCGCGGGCTTGTAGACCACCGGGCAGCCGCAGACGATGGCCGCCGAGACCATGCCCACGGAAATGGCCAGGGGGAAGTTCCACGGCGCGATGACCGCGGCCACGCCCTTGCCCTGGTAGAAGAGATGGCTCATCTCGCCCGGAGCCTGCCCCATGCGCCTCGGCTTGCCAAGGCGGATCATCTCGCGGGCGTAGTATTCGAGGAAGTCGATGGCCTCGGCCACGTCGGCGTGGGCCTGATCCCACTGCTTGCCCACTTCGAGCACTTGCAGGGCGCTGAAATCGTGGATGTTGTCCTTGAGATGCTGCGCGGCGCGCAGGAGCACGGCGGCGCGCCCATCGGGCGCCACGTCGCGCCAGGTGAGATAGGCGGTGGAGGCGGCCTCGATGGCCTGGTCCACCTCGGTCACGCCCGCCTGGCAGACGCGGCCGATGATCTCGTCGGGATCGGCCGGGTTGTATGATTCGAGGATGTCGCCGGTCTCCACGTCGCGGCCGTTGATGAAGAGGGGCACCGTGGTGCCGACTGCGGCGCGCACCCGCTCGATGGCTGCCGGAAAGGCCAGCCGCTCGGCCTCGATGGTGAAGTCCGCGGCCGGGAAGTTGCGGAACCGGCCGATGCCTTCCTTATCTTCCCTGTCGGGTGCGGCGGTCCTGCACTTGGCCTCCAGCTGGCGGCGCAGGGTGATTTCCGGGTTTTCCAGCAGCCTGTCCATGTCCGCCTCATCGGCAAAGGTCTGCTTGAGGAACGACTCGTTGGCCGTATTTTCGAGCAGGCGACGCACCAGATAGGCCATGCCGGGCAGCAGGTCGCCATAAGGGCAGTAGAGGCGCACCCGCCGGGCCACGTTCTTCAGCCCCTTGCGCACGGGCTCGGCCATGCCGTAGAGCACCTGGAACTCGTAGCGCTCCTCGGGCACCTCCAGGGCCGAGGCCAGTTCCATGACCGCCGAGATGGTGCGGATGTTGTGCGATGCGCAGGCAAAGTGGCAGATGTCGCTGTTTTCGAGGATGGTCCTTGAGACGCGCTCAAAGGCGGCGTCGGACTCGGGCTTGTGGGTCCACACGGGCACGGGCCAGCCGTTCTGCTTGGCCATGACCGTTTCATAGTCCCAGTAGGCGCCCTTGACCAGCCGGATGGAGACCGGCAGCGCGGCCTCGCGCGCCCAGGCCAGAAAGTCGCTCACGTCCGAGTCCACGCTGCGCAGATAGGTCTGGAAGACGATGCCCAGGTGCGGATAGTCGGGGTATTTGGTGCGCAGGCGCTTGTACAGCTCCACCGTGGCATCCTTGTACTTGAGCTGCTCCATGTCGATGCACAGGAACCCGCCCATGTCCATGACCTTGCGATACACCGGCTCGATATTGGCGAGCATGCCCTCGGTGGTGCCGTCCAGGTCCACGGGCTTGGACTGAGAGTAGAAGGCCGAGGGCTTGACCGCCACATTGACCCGGGGGGCGTGGCCCCAGTCGAGGTCGCCTTTGCCGCCGTCCAGGGCGGGCCACTTGTCCAGTTCCTTGTGGATGGCGTCGAGCACTTCCAGGTAACCGTCGCGGTAGGCCCCGGACTCGGCCTCGCTGACCGTGGCCTCGCCAAGCAGGTCGATGACAAAGGAGAAGCCGTCCTTGCGCAGCTTGCGGATGCCCTTGACAGCCTCCTTGGCCGTCTGGCCGATGATGAACTGGCGGGCCATGGACTCGATGTTGGAGCGGATGGTCATGTTGAGCACCTTGGCCACCAGACCGCCGCCCAGCTTGGTCTTGGTCGCGCCCCACTTGAGCACATCCGGGATGTTGGAGTCGTCGCCCGCGAAATATTCCTCGATATGACGCGACAGCGATTCCGAGGTGTTCAGATACGGCAGCACATCGACGAAGCGGAACATCTGGACCTTGAAGTCCTCGTTCTTCATGGCCCAGTCCATGACCTTGCCGGTCCACCAGCCCTTGTTGAAGACCGAGGGGGACTCGCCGGAGATGGACGCGAAGAACTCCCGGCCCCGAGCGATGATCCTCGGGTCCAGGGAGGAAATGTCGATAGTCATCAAAGACTCCTTGAATAAAGGCTATTCGTCGTTTGCCGGGAGCGGAATCACCCGGGACTCCTTGACCGTGGTCAGGACGATGGTCGAATTGGTGTCGCGCACGGCCCCGATGGTGCCGAATTTGGCCAGGGTGGCCTGGAGCGCCTCGGTGTCCTCCACCCGGACCTTGACCAGATAGGAGTCCCGCCCGGCCGTGTAGTGGACCTCCAGCACCTCGGGCAGCCGGGCGAGCTTCACGCCCACCTCGGTGGCTCCCACTCCCTCCTCGACGCGGATGGAGGTGAAGGCTGTCAGGCCGCGCCCGAGCTTCTTGTGATCCACGATGCACTCGTAGCCCTTGATGACCCCGCTCTTGCGCAGCTTGCGCACGCGCTCAAGCACGGCAGACGGGGCCTTGCCTACCTTGCGGGCGATTTCCGCATTGGAGACCTTGCCGTCCTCCTGAAGTATATTCAGGATTCTTAGATCGAGATCGTCAATTTTTCTGTTATTCATAGTCAAAAAAAATAATGTTCTTTCCTGATCCTGTCAAGAGGTTGCCGGGCGTGGCGGAGGGGAAAAACAGGTCGCCCTTTTCATTTTGAAAAAGCTCATATATCTTCTGCTTTCCACCAACAGGGCCGACAGCCCGATCCAGACAGACAGGAAACCAACCGTGACGCATCATCCGCTGCCCAAGGACCATCCGGGAGCCTCGGTCCTCGCCGACCAGGACGGCGGTTCGTTGCGCCTGATGGTCCGGGGCAGGCTCGATGCGCCGGGCACGGCCCATGTCTGGGACGAAGCGGCCGCAGCGGCCCACGTTGCGGCCGGAAACCTGCAAGGCCGGGACCTGCCGGCCGACTGCTCGGCCATCGAATACATGGACGGTTCGGGCGTGGCCCTGCTGCTCAAGCTGCGCGAAGTGGTCGCTGCCCAGGGGGCGACCCTGGCCCTGACCGGACTCAGCCCGCAGCACAGCCAGCTCATTGACCTGACCTGGCACTGCCCGGACCAGCTCGATTCCCTCATCCCCGAGCGGCGAGGGTTGGCCCACCGCGTGGGCATGGCCGCCAGCGAGACCCTGGTCGCGACACGGGAGATGGTGTCCTTTGTGGGCGAGGCCTCGGTCATCATCGCCGGGGTCATCCGCCACCCCTCGCGAGTCCGCTGGAAGGACGTCCTGCTCTCCTGCGTCCAGGTGGGTGTGGACTCCCTGTTCATCATCACCCTCATCGGCTTCCTGATGGGGTTGATCATGTCGTTTCAGTCGGCCATCAGTTTGCAGCGGTTCGGCGGCGAGATATTCGTGCCCAACATGCTCGGGCTGGTCATGTTCCGCGAGATGGGGCCGCTGGTCACGGCCATATTGCTGGCCGCGCGCTCGGGCTCCGCCTTTGCGGCCGAGATCGGCACCATGAAGATCAACGAGGAGCTTGACGCCCTGACCACCATGGGCCTCTCGCCCATGCGCTTTCTGGTGGTGCCCAAGCTGCTCTCGGCCCTGGCCATGGTCCCGTTGATGACCATCTTCTTCAATCTGGCCAGCCTTGTGGGCGGGGCGCTGGTCATGCTCTCCCTGGGCTATCCGCTCGTGACCTTCACCTCCCGGGTCTTCAAATACGTCCACTACAGCGACTTTTTCGGGGGCATGGCCAAGGCCCTGGTCTTTGCCGTGCTGGTGGCCGGGGTGGGCTGCCTGCGCGGCATGCAGACCCGCAGCGGGGCGAGCGCGGTAGGGCTCTCCACCACCAGCGCGGTGGTCTCGGGCATCATCTTCATCGCCTTTGCCGACGGCCTCTTTGCCGTGGCCTTCTACTACCTCAAGATATAGGCAGCGAGGAGACCCATGACCGCCGTCCACCCCATCATCAGCGTACGCAACCTCACCTGCGGCTACGACGACACCATAGTGGTGGAAAACGTCAGCTTCGACATCATGCCCGGCGAGGTCTTCATCATCCTCGGCGGCTCGGGCTGCGGCAAGAGCACATTGCTCAAGAACATGATCGGGCTCTATGAACCCATGGCCGGTCAGGTGCTCATCGACGGCCGGGACCTGGTGACCGCCAGCGGCCGCGAGCGCGACGAGATCATCCGCAGATTCGGCGTCATGTACCAGATGGGCGCGCTCTTCGGCTCCATGTCGCTGCTGCAGAACGTCATGCTTCCCCTGGAGGAGTTCACGGACCTGCCGCGCGAGGCCATGACCATGATCGCCCGCTCCAAGCTGGCCATGGTCAACCTGGAAAAGGCGCTCTACAAGATGCCTGCGGCCCTGAGCGGCGGCATGAGGAAGCGCGCGGCCATCGCCAGAGCCATGGCCCTTGATCCCACCATCCTCTTCCTCGACGAGCCCGGGGCTGGGCTGGACCCCATCTCCTCGGCCGAGCTTGACGAGCTGGTGCTCAGCCTGTCGCGGGCGCTGGGCATCACCTTTGTCATCGTCACCCACGAACTGGAGAGCATTTACAAAACAGCCGATCGGGTTATCATGCTGGACAAGGACGTCAGGACCATCGTCGCCCAGGGCGACCCCAGGGTGCTGCGCGACACGTCGGAAAACATCTACGTCAAGCGGTTCTTCCACCGCATGCCCTCACAAGACGCAGGCACCCCCCGGGTTGACTGCGCCGCCGAATAAGGACAGCAGATGGTCAGAAAACAGGATTATTTCAAACTTGGCGCATTCATCATCCTGGGCACCGCTATGCTCATGGCGGTCATCGTCATTCTGGGCGCGGGCCGGTTCTTCAGCACCAGTTTCACCATCGAGACCTACTTCAACGAATCGGTCAACGGCCTGGAGGTGGGCTCGCCGGTCAAGCTGCGCGGCGTGAACATCGGCCGGGTGGCGGACATCGACTTCGTGCTCAACACCTACCCCGGCGCCAGACAGGACGAACGCCGCTACGTCTACGTCATCTGCGACATCGACGACGACGTGTTCGGCGACCTGGACAAGCAGCAGTTCGCCGAAACCATCAAGCAGGAGGTGGCCCACGGCCTGCGGGTTAGGCCCACATCGCTCGGCCTCACCGGCCAGCTCTTTCTCAATCTCACCTACGATTCGGACGCAGAACCCCCGCTGGCCGTGGACTGGATACCGACCACCAACTACGTTCCGGCGGTGCAAAGCACCATGAGCCGCATCGAGGCGGCCGTGACCACCATCAGCAAGACCTTGAGCGGTCTCAGCCAGGAAGATATCGGGGCCATCATCAAGGACATCAAGTCCATCGTCTCGACCATCAATACCTTCATCCAGACCGAAGACGGCAAGGAGGCCGGGAAAAAGATCCTCTCCATCCTCGCCGAAACCCGCGACATCCTGGCCCGGGCCAACCGGCTGCTGGCCGACCCGGCTGCCGAGCGGATCATCCCGGCCACGGCCCGGGCGGTGGAGGGCATGGACCGGCTCATCGCGGCCTCGGAGCAGGATGCGGTGGCCGCCGTCCACGATGCGCGAGCGGCCATGGCCAGCTTCCGTCAGGCGTCCGATGCCCTGGCCCGCACCCTGGCCGATCCGCGCCTGGATCAGGCCATGGCCCAGCTTGCCCCGTCCCTGGAAAACATCGGCAACGCCTCGCGCGACATGGCCGCCGCCGTGGCCAAGGTCCATGCCCTGACCAACCGGCTCAACTCGCTCACTGCCAGCGAGGAGGCAAGCATCCATGCCATCATCGAGGACACCCGCGAGGTAATGGAAAACATCAGGGACATCACCCGCGATGCCAAGCGCTACCCCTCGGGCGTGATATTCGGCAGCCCGCCGACACAGGCCAGACCTGAAACCGATTAACCGGACCCGGAGACCATGAAGAAACTCATCCTGCTCATCGCCCTGGCCCTGGCCTGCACAGCCTGCGTCAAGCTCGGCGGCAAGCCCATCGACAAACGATACTACCGCATCGCCCCGACCAGAGAGCATGTCGCCCCGCCAGCCCAGGACGGCCCGGTGCTCAGCGTCCGCAGGCTGACCATCTCGGAACTCTACAACACCCGCGAGATGGTCTACCAAATGGCCAACGGCCGCATGGAGTCAGACTTCTACAACCTATACTTCATCACGCCGGGCATCATGCTCTCCACCGAGCTGCGCAACTGGCTGGCGGGCTCGGGCCGATTCTCCCACGTCGTGCCCCCGGGCAGCCTGGCCGTGCCCCACCTGACCCTTGAAGGCGTGGTCAACACCCTGTATGGCGACTTCGCTGCCTCGCCCCCGGCGGCCGTCATCTCCATGCAGTTCTTCCTGGTGGACGAATCCACCCCGGACAACGCCATCCTCTTCTCCGGCGACTACACGCAGCGCATTGCCCTGACCCAGCCGAGCGCTGACGAAATGGTCCGGGCGCTGAACCTGGGCACCGGAACCATCTTCACGCAGCTTGAGCGCGATCTGGCGCAGGCGGGGTATTAACACCATGGGCAAACGCAACAACTCACTGTACAGACCCGATGAATTCGACGAGCGCGAATACGGCCCCAGCAAGTCCAAGCTCAAGCGCGACAGCAGCGAGCTTCAGGCCCTGGGCGAGGAATTCGCCGCCCTGGGTGACAAGGTGGTCAAAGAGGCCGGGCTGCCTCCCGAACTGGAATCGGCCCTGCTGCTCATCCGGACCCTGACCAAGCACGAGGCCCGGCGCAGGCACCTGCAATACGTGGGCAAGCTCATGCGCACCTTTGACACCAGCCGCATCCGCGAAATCGTGGCAGCGGCCAGACAGGGCCACGCCGTGCGCACCGAGGCCTTCCACCGAGCCGAACGCCTCAGGGACCGGCTGGTGGACGGGGACGACGAACTGGTGCAGCAACTCTTCGAGGCCCACCCGGATGAAGGCCAGCGGCTGCGCCAGCTGGTGCTGGCCGCCCGGCGCGAAAAGGATGCGGGCAAACCGCCCGCCTCGGCCCGAGCCCTGTTCCGGCTGCTGCACGGCCTGACCAGGACATCGCCACACGCCCCCACCGACACCCCCGAAGCCGGGGACGACCTGCACTAGAAGCCCGTTAATAACCGTCCTTCCCCTTGACGTCAGCGGTTGCAGGATTATCTACATACCTAAAGCAATTCCTGCTACACGCATCCACAAGGAGACATCATGGTCATTCATGAATATGCCGGCATCATCACCGAACTCAAGGATCACGACTGCCCGCACTGCAACCGGGCCATGGAGCCCTGGCTCGCCCCGCCCGAAACAGGCTGGGGGGTCATCCTCATCTGCAACAACAACAGTTGCCCCTTCTACCTCGGCTCCGAAGAGGACATCGAAAACAAGCGCGACGACTCGCACCTGGGCTGCCGCTTCGCCCTGGACCCGGGCAACGGCTACAAGCCGGTCAACGTCCTGGCCGTCTGTCCCCACTAGCCCGGAACCCAATCGATCAAACGCCAAAGGCCTCGCACGATGCGGGGCCTTTGTCTTTTCCGATGGCTATCATGCCAAAAAATGGTGTCTTATCCAGTTCCCAAGCCAGCCCCCGAATGATAGACCTCCCTACCGACTGACGAAAAGGAAGGATCAATGACGCTGACGCAAGGCAAGGGACTGGCTGTCGTGGCGCTGCTGACGGGTGTGACCCTGTGGGCCAGCTCGTTTGTGGTGCTCAAGGTGGCCTTCACCCGGTTCGACCCCATGGTGGTCATTTTCGGGCGCATGGCCGTGGCCTCGCTGTGCTTTCTCCTTGTCTTCAGGCATCTCTCCCGTACGGTCAAGTATCAGCCCGGAGACTGGAAGCTGCTCCTGTTCATGGGCTTTTGCGAACCAGGGCTCTACTTCATCTTCGAGGCCATGGCCCTGACCTACACCGACGCCTCCCAGGCGGGCATGATCTGCGCCCTGCTGCCGCTGATGGTGGCCGTGGCCGCGCGCTTCCACCTGGGCGAACGCATCTCCCGGCGCACCCTCTCGGGCTTTGTCCTGGCCATTGCGGGCGCGGTGGCCCTGTCCGCAGCCGCAAAACCCAGCGTCAGCGCCCCCAATCCGGCCCTGGGCAACTTCCTCGAATTCATGGCCATGGTCTGCGCCACCGGCTACATGGTCACCCTCAAGGGCCTCACCCCGCGCTACAACCCCTGGTTCCTGACCATGATCCAGGCTTTCTTCGGCTCCATCTTCTACTTTCCGCTGCTCTTCCTGCCGACCACCACCCTGCCCGTCGCCTTCGACCCCGTGGGCGTCGGGGCCATCCTCTTCCTCGGCGTGTTCGTCACCATCCTGGCCTACGGCTCCTACAACTTCGGCATGTCCAAGATTCCGGCCAGCCAGGCGTCCGCCTTCATCAACCTGATCCCGGTCATCACCCTGGTCTTCGGCTGGTTCTTCCTGGGGGAGATGCTGACCCCCTTCCAGTACCTGGCGTCGGCCGTGGTCCTGGGCGGGGTGTTCCTCAGCCAGGACCGCACGCGGCCGGTTCCCTCCGCCGCGTGATGAACACGGGGCAGTCCCGCCCCGCATCAGGCTGCGCCTCGGCCAGCAGCCGGGTCATGGCCCGCTCCCCGGCCTCGCCCACATCAAGGCTGTAGTCGGTCACGAATGTCTCGATGTGCCGGAGGATGACCGTGTCGTCCATCTCCTGGGCATGGGCCTTGACGTAATCCCACGCCCCCTGCGGATTGGCCCGCGCGGCCAGCAGGCTGCGGCGGATCGCCTCGTTCATGGCCTGCGCCGCCTCCTGGCCCATGGAGCGGCGCATGGCGATGGCCCCCAGCGGGATGGGCAGCCCGGAATGCGCCTCCCACCACGCCCCCAGGTCCAGGATACGCGCCAGCCCCTTTGCCGCGTAGGTGAACCGCCCCTCGTGGATGACCACCCCTGCGGCCACCCGTCCGGCCACCACTGCCTCCATGACCTCGTCAAAGACCATGGGCACGACCTCGACGGAAATCCCGGCCTCGCGGCAGCACAGCCCAAAGAGCAGGGCCGCAGTGGTCATGCGCCCGGGAATGGCCACCCTCGCGCCGTTCAGGGCGGCCAGCCCGCCCGAAGCCTCGCGCCCCACCAGCACCGGGCCGACACCGTGACCCATGGCCCCACCGGCGCGCAGCAGAACATACTCGTCCAGAATCCCGGCCACGGCCGCGGCCGAGACCTTGACAACGTCCAGACGCCCGGCAGTGGCCATGGCGTTGAGTTCCTCCACATCGGCCAGGGTCACCGCAATCGCCCCGGGCCACGGGACCGCCCCGGTAGCCAGGGCGTGAAAGATGAAGGTATCGTTGGGACACGGCGAAAAACCCATCTTGAGCGCTTCAGGCATTCCTTATCCTCTTTGATCGCTGCACGGTTGCATCGGGTTGACAGGCTCATCCGGCACGGATACACAAAGTGACCACCTGGTCACCACTACCGGACCCCGCCCGCAAGGGCAAGAAGGAACCCATGGAATCCCGCAACCAGACCTTCGAGAACCTGCCCGGCGACAAGCGCGAGCGCGTGCTGGCCGAGGCCACGCGCGAATTCGCCGAGCACGGCTACCATCAGGCGAGCGTCAACCGCATGGTGCAGCGGCTGGGCATCGCCAAGGGGTCGCTCTTCAAGTATTTTGGTTCCAAGCAGGGTATCTTCGAGTATCTTTTCGGCCAGACCGTGGCCGAGTTCAAGAAGCCCCTCAAGGCCATCAGGGACGATGCGAGCGGCGACCTCTTCGAGCGCATCGAGCGGACCCTGCTGGCCGGGGCCGACTTCGTGGCCACCCATCCGCTGGTCTACAGCATCTACCTCAAGATGGTCTACCAGGAGGGGTTCCCCATGCGCGACACCTTCCTGAGCGAGATACGCCGCGCCTCCGACAAATTCCTGCGCACCCTGGTGGCCAACGCTGCGGAATCGGGCCAATTGCGACCGGACATCGACCCGGACATGGCCGTGCTCCACCTGGACGCGGTCATGGACCGTTTCCTCCAATCCTGCGCCGTGGCAGCCCTGAACCCGGGGGTCGCGACCATCCCGGACCGGGCGACCATCCGGGCCAGAGCCAGAGGTGTGGCCGATTTTCTGCGCCACGGCCTGGGTGGCCCCCTCCATCAGCAATCCAAGGAAATCCAATGCAAATCCTGAGAAGCGACTTCTTCGAGAACATGGGCCTAGCCGACATCCGGGCCAAGGTCGAGAACGGCGAGCGGCTCTCCCATGACGACGGCATGCGCCTCTTCGACTGCCCCGAGCCCCTGGCCGTGGGTGCCTTGGCCCAGCGCGTGCGCACCCGGCTGCACGGAGACAAGGCGTTCTACGTGATCAACCGCCACATCAACTACACCAACATCTGCGTCAACGGCTGCACCTTCTGCGCCTACCAGCGCGAGGACGGCCAGCCCGGCGGCTTTGTCCTCTCCCCGGACGAGGTGCTGGCCCGTATCGACGCCGCGCCCCTGCCTCCGCGCGAAATCCACATCGTGGGCGGCTGCCACCCCACCCTCGGCCTCGACTACTTCGAGACCCTGCTGCACACCGTGCACCAGCGCCTGCCCGAGGCCGTGCTCAAATGTTTCACCGCCGTGGAGATCGCCCACTTCGCCAGACTCGAAAACACGACCACCCGCCAAGTGCTTGAGCGCCTCAAGGCCGCCGGGCTGGGCATGCTCCCGGGCGGCGGGGCCGAAATCTTCGCCCCGGCCGTGCGCCAGCGCATCTGTCCGCGCAAGTCCACGGCCGAAGAGTGGCTGGCCGTCCACGAGGAGGCCCACGCCCTAGGCATCAAGACCAACTGCACCATGCTCTTCGGCCACGTCGAATCCCGCGCCGACCGCATCGACCACCTCATCCGGCTGCGCGAGAGCCAGGATCGAAGCCAAGGCTACACCTGCTTCATCCCCCTGCCATTTCTGACCGAAAACAGCCAATTGGCCATAAACAACCCCCTGACCGGCCTCGAAGAGCTGCGCACCATCGCCGTCAGCCGCCTGATGCTCGACAACATCCCGCACATCAAGGCCTACTGGGTCATGCTCGGCGTCAAGCAGGCCCAGGCCGCCCTCAAGTTCGGCGCCGACGACTTCGACGGCACCGTGGTCGAGGAAAAAATCGGACACGAGGCTGGAGCCACCAGCGAACAGGGACTGACTCGCGCCGAACTCGAAGCCATGATCCAAGGCTGCGGCTGCACCCCCACCGAACGCGACGCGCATTTCAACGAGATATAGAGGTGCCTCCGGCGGCCGGGGGAAGGGAAGGGGGGAAACCCTTTTCAAAGGGTTTCCCCCCTTCCCCCTGGACCCCCATCCCATCCCCTTTCCTAAACTTTTTGGTGGAGGGGGGAGTGGGGAAGAAAAAAGGGAAGGAATGAAAGTGATAGAGAGAATTTTCGGGAAGGTTCTGGATGGGGAGCGGATCGGGGCTGACGAGGCCATGATCCTGCACGATCAGGCGGAGCTGGCCGACCTGGGGTGGCTGGCCCATCGGGTGCGGCTGGCCAGGCATCCCGAGCCGGTGGTCACCTATGTGGTGGACCGCAACATCAATTATTCCAATATCTGCGTCTGTTGCTGCACGTTCTGCGCGTTTTATCGCGAGCCGGGCCAGGAAGGCGGCTATGTGCTCTCCTTTGACGAAATCAGCCGCAAGATCGAGGAGACCATCGCCCTGGGCGGCACGCAGATTCTCATGCAGGGCGGCCATCATCCGCATCTGCCCCTTTCCTGGTACGAGGAGATGCTGTCCCACATCAAGGCCAAACACGCCATCCACATCCATGCCTTTTCACCGCCGGAGATCGTCTTCCTAAGCGAGCTTGAGCGCATCCCGGCGGCCGAGGTCATCGGGCGGCTTCGCAAGGCCGGGCTGGATTCCATCCCGGGCGGCGGGGCCGAGATCCTGGTGGACGAGGTCCGCTCCCGGGTCGCGCCCAACAAGTGCCCGGCCGGGCAGTGGCTGGCGGTCATGGAGGAGGCCCACGCCCAGGGGCTGCGCACCACGGCCACCATGATGTTCGGCCACCTGGAGAGCGTGGAGCAGCGCGTGGAGCACATGCTGGCCGTACGCGAGGCGCAGGACCGCACTGGCGGATTCACCGCCTTCATCCCCTGGACCTTCCAGCCCGACCACACCGCCTTGAGCCATTGCCGCAAGCTGACCAGCGTGGAATACCTGCGCACCCTGGCCCTGTCGCGCATTCTCCTCGACAACGTGGACAACATCCAGGTCTCCTGGGTGACCATGGGGCCGAAGATCGCCCAGCTGGCCCTCTTCTTCGGCGGCAACGACTTCGGGTCCACCATGATCGAGGAGAACGTGGTCCGGGCCGCAGGTGTCTCCTTCAGCCTCTCGCGCCAGGAAATCCACCGCCTCGTGAAGGACGCCGGATTCACGCCCAGGCAGCGGACCATGGCCTACGGCATGGTGGAGGCCGGATCATGAGCATGCGCATTGGCAAGATCGGCTACCTCAACGTCCTGCCCATCTACCATCCGCTGGAAACCGGGATCATCGACAACGACTTCTCCATCGTCTCCGGCCCGCCCTCGGCCCTGAACCGGCTCATGGACGCGGGCCAGCTCGATGTCTCGGCCGCGTCGAGCATCGAATACGCCCGCCATCCCGATAAATACCTGCTCCTGCCCGACATCGCCATCGGCAGCCGGGGTCCGGTGCAGAGCGTGCTGCTCCTCAGCCGCGAGCCGGTGGAATCCCTGGACGGGGCAACCATCCTGGTCAGCGCCCAGACCCACACCTCGGCCGCCCTGCTCCGCGTCTTGCTGGCCGAGTGGAAGGTCCACACGCGTTTCGTCACCGGCGACGCCACAGCCATCCTCTCAGGAGGCGACAGGCCCCAGGCCATCCTGTGCATTGGCGACGAGGCCCTCAACCTGCGTTTTCACCCGGACTACCCGGTGCGCACCGATCTTGGCGAGGCGTGGCGCGCCCTGACCGGCCTGCCCTTCATCTTCGGCGTGTGGATCGCCCGGCGCGACAGTCTGGCTCGGAGCAAAGCAGCCATGCGTCGGGCCTGCGAGGCGCTGATCGAGGCGCGGCTATGGGGCGAGGCCAACATCACCTCCATGTGCGCCCTGGCTGCGGAGCACAGCTGCCTGAGCCAGCAGGAATTGCGCTCGTACTTTGCCGGGCTGGTCTACGATCTGGGCGAGGCGGAAATCCAGGGCATGACTCTCTTCTATCGCCGACTGGCCGAGCACGGCCTCATCGACGCCGTGCCGCCCCTGCGCTTTCTCCCCTGACCCCGACCACGCGAAAAGGCCCGGACGGAAACCGCCCGGGCCTTTTCGCGTCTTTGCCCAGCCTTCACAGGCCCAGGCAGTGATCCACGAACGCCTTGTACGCCGGGAACATCTGGCGATCCCTGTGAAAGACAAGGTAAAAGCGGCGTCGCCCCATCAACTCGGGTACATCAAGGCGAACCAGCGCCCCGCTCTCCACCATCTGCCGGGTGGCCAGGTGGGAGGTGACGCTCAACCCAACGCCGCTGAGCACATGGGCCACGGCCTCGCAGGTGCCGTCCACCCAGCAGCGGACATTGATGTCCTGCAAACTCAGGCCGAGGCCGGCCAGAGTGTCTTCCAGCGCGCGCCGGGTGGCTGAACCGCGCTCGCGCATGACCCACGGCAGCCCGGTCAGATCGCGCACGGACAGGGGGCCGCTCACGGTGGGCAGCCACGGGGCGGCGCTCGACGCCACCACCACGGTCTCATCTTCGAACAGGGGATGCACGGCCAGTTCGTCATTCTCGGGCCGGTGGCCCATCAGACCAAGGGGCCATTGTCCATCAACAACCCGGGTCGCGACCTCGGACGAGTCGCCTGTCTGGACGCGGAAGGAGACCAGGGGGTAACGCTGGCCGAACCCGGCCAGAAAGCCGGGAAGGATGTGATGGGCCGGGATGGTGCTGCACCCGATGACCAGCTCGCCCACCACCTGGTCGCGCAGGGTCTCGATGCTTGACCGCGCCTGAGCGACCTGACTGAATATGGCGCGGGCGCTCCGGTAGAGAATGTCGCCCGCCTGGGTCGGCAGGACCCGGCGGCCCAGGCGATCGAAAAGACGGACCCCGAGTTCGGCCTCCAGATTGGCAACGTGGGAGCTGATGGTCGGCTGCGAAAGGAACATCACCTCGCCAGCCCGGGAAAAGCTCTGCGTCTCGTAGACATGGCAGAACGCCTCAAGCTTGCGGATATCCATGCTCCCTCCCTGTGACCGTCTGGTGGTCGGTGCGCAAAGAAAAAGGGGCAGGTCAATGACCTGCCCCTCATAACACGCCGTTTAGGCTTCTTTTTTCGGATCGGGCTCCTCGGCAGGCGCTTCCTCGACGGGAGCCTCCTCGACGGGAGCCTCCTCGGCGGGGGCTTCTTCGACGGGAGCTTCCTCTGGGGCAGGCGCTGTCTCCTCGGCCGGAGCCTCGGCCTTGGGGGCCGCCTTTTTGGCCGGAGCCTTTTTGGCCGGAGCCTCTTTCGCAGCGGTATCCGCAGCCTTTTCCTCGACCTTCTCCGGTGCCGGAGCATCGGACGCCTTCTTGGTCAGCTCGATGATGACCATGGGGGCGCAGTCGCCGGTGCGGGGCTGGGAGAGCTTGATGATACGGGTATAGCCGCCCTGACCACCGGCAAAGCGCGGGCCGATCTCGTCAAAGAGTCGCTGCACCAGCTGGTGGTTGCCCAGGACCTTGTAGGCCTGGCGGCGGGCATGCAGGTCGTTGCGAAGAGCCAGAGTGATGAGCTTGTCGACAACGCGGCGAAGTTCCTTGGCCTTGACATCAGTGGTGCGGATCTGCTCGTAGGTCAGGAGCGCACGGGCCATGTTCTTGAACATGGCGGTGCGGTGAGAATTGGACCGATTCAGCTTGCGACCGGACTTTCTATGCCTCATTTTTCTCTTTCCTCTTCAACCATTCCTGGTATTTCTTGTCAAAATCCTCGACGCCCATGCCAAACTTGAGGCTCATGGAGTCCAGAACGCGACGAATCTCGTCCAGGGACTTGCGGCCGAAGTTCTTGGTCTTGAGCATGGCCTGCTCGCTGCGCTGAACCAGTTCGCCCACAAGCTGGATGTTGGCGGCCTTCAGGCAGTTGGTGGCCCGAACCGAGAGTTCGAGTTCATCAATGCTCTTGAAGAGGTTCGGGTTCAGATCGATGGAGCTGTCCTCCTCCTCCCTGGTCTCGGAGGAGAGTTCATCAAAGTTGATGAACACGGACAACTGGTCCTTGAGGATTTTGGCGCTGTAAGCGCAGGCGTCCTCGGGGGTGACGGACCCATCGGTCCAGACCTCAAGGATGAGCTTGTCGTAGTTCGTCATCTGGCCGACGCGGGCCTGCTCCACGGAGTAGGCGACCTTCTTGACCGGCGAGAAGCTGGCATCAAGGATGATGGAACCAATCTCCTCGGTCAACCCCTCGTGCATGTCGGCGGGCATGTAGCCCTTGCCCATGCGCACTTCAAGCTCCATCCGCAGGGGGCGGTCCTCAGTCAGGGTGGCGACGAGCTGATCGGTGTTCAGAATTCTGACATTCTGATTTTCCTGGATCATGCCAGCGGTCACCCGGCCCTTGGTATCGGCCTCGAGAACGAGCCTCTGGGGCTCATCGGTGGTCATGGCTATGCGAACCTGCTTGAGGTTGAGCACGACCTCCGTCATGTCTTCGAGAACACCGGGCAGCGTCGTGAACTCGTGCTGCACTCCCTCTACGGAGGCGGCAACAATGGCACACCCCTGCATAGAGGAAAGAAGAACCCGGCGCATGGCATTGCCAATGGTGGTGGCATAGCCGCGCTCAAGGGGCTCGCAGATGAACTTCCCGTAGCGGTTGGTGGACTTGGAGTCGCGCACCAGCTTCTCGGGTTTTACCAGTTCACTCCAGTTGCGGGTGTTGATGAGTTTGTCGCCGTTCTCAATAAGCATGAAGTCCCCTATTTACTTGGAGTACAATTCGACAATGAGCTGCTCGTTGATCGGGAACTGGATGTCGTCCCGGCTCGGCATGGCCTTAACCGTGCCCTTGAAGTTGGCGCCGTCGGACTCCAGCCAAGCGGGGCAGCCGCGGCGGGCGATGACTTCCTGGGCCTCATTGATCACGGGAATCTTCCGTGCCTCCTCGCGAACCTGGATGACATCCTCGGCCTTGACCTGCATGGACGGGATGTTCACCCGGCGGCCGTTGAGGATAAAGATGCCGTGACGCACCAGCTGGCGCGCCTGGTCGCGGGAATTGGCGAATCCAAGACGATAGATGACGTTATCGAGACGGCGCTCAAGCAGCATCAGCAGGTTGTGGCCCGTGACGCCCTTCATGCCGTCGGCGCGCTCGTAGTAGGCGCGGAACTGACCCTCAAGGATGCCGTACATGCGCCGCACCTTCTGCTTCTCGCGAAGCTGGACGGCGTAGTCGCTCATCTTGTGGCGCATGCGACCGGCGTGTCCCGGGGGGTAGGGACGCTTCTCGTAGGCGCATTTGTCGGTGTAGCAGCGATCGCCCTTGAGGAACAGCTTGGTTCCCTCGCGGCGGCACAGCTTGCATTTTGCTTCGGTATATCTAGCCACGATTCATCTCCTTCATTAGACCCTGCGGCGTTTGGGCGGACGGCAACCATTGTGGGGAATCGGCGTGATATCCCGAATGAAGGTCACCTTGAAGCCAGCGTTGTTGATGGCGCGCATGGCGGCCTCGCGTCCGGAGCCGGGGCCCTTGACGTAGATGCCCACGGTACGCATGCCGGAATCCTGGGCCCGCTTGGCCGCAGCCTCGGCGGCCATCTGAGCCGCAAAAGGAGTGGACTTGCGGGAACCCTTGAAATGGGCACCGGCCGAAGCCCAGCTGATCACATTGCCCTTGACATCGGTGAAGGTCACGATCGTGTTGTTGAACGTGGCCTTGACGTGTGCGATGCCAACGGGAATGATCTTTTTCTCTTTCTTCTTCCCAGTTCGACGGGGTTTAGCCATTGCCTTGATCTCCGTTGAATAAAAGTCTTTAAAAACGCGACAGCGGCTCCCGAAGAGCCACCCGCGCTAGATTCTCAGTACCGACGCTATTTCTTCTTGCGGCCCATGACAGAGCGGCGCGGACCCTTGCGGGTGCGAGCGTTGGTCTTGGATTTCTGCCCGCGAACGGGAAGACCGCGACGATGGCGCAGGCCGCGATAGCAGCCGATGTCCATCAGGCGCTTGATGTTGGTCGTGATCTCGCGGCGCAGGTCGCCCTCGACCTTGTGGTTGTTTTCGATCTCGGTACGGATGACGTTGACTTCCTCGGCGGAGATATCATCGGAGCTCTTGCGCCAGTCAACGTTAACGGTTTCGAGAATCTGCAGGGCCATGGCCCGACCGATGCCGAAAATGTAGGTCAGCGCAATGTCCATGCGCTTGTTTCTCGGCAGATCAACACCAGCTATACGTGCCATAGTTATATCCCTCTATCCTTGACGCTGTTTGTGCCTGGGGTTGTCGCAAAGGACACGCAAGACACCGTTGCGTCTGATGATTTTGCACTTGGAACACATTTTCTTAACAGAAGGTCTGACTTTCATGACCGACTCCAGACTGTCTTAATAAATCATAACGCCTAAGCCCCACCGGGGGCTGGCCATTGAAAACGAAGCTGCGATTTATACAGCGTTTCGATATAAAGAGCAAGCCCGAATCTGCGCCCCGAAAGGCTAGTCTGACAGACTCAGGATCATGGGCCCGTCGGAGGTGATGGCCACGGTGTGCTCGAAATGAGCGGACAGCTTCCTGTCCTTGGTCACCGCAGTCCACTTATCCTCAAGGACTTCAACTTCGTAGGTCCCAACCGTGACCATCGGCTCAATGGCGAGCACCATGCCGGCTTTGAGAGGAATGCCAGCCATGCCCTTGGGGACGAAGTTGGGGATCTCGGGCTTCTCGTGGAGATGGCTTCCGATCCCGTGTCCGACGAATCGACGGACTATACCAAAGCCGAACCCTTCAACATATGACTGTATTGCCGCGGAAATGTCATAAAGGTTGTTGCCGGGAACAGCCTGCTCGATACCTATGTTCAGCGACTCACGGGTGATATCCATGAGCCTTTGGGCCTCGTCCGAAATCTGCCCCACCGCGAAGGTGCGGGCGGAATCTCCGTAGAACCCCTCGTGCACGACGCCCATGTCGAAGCTGACGATGTCGCCCTCGACCAGAATGCGCTCCCGGGACGGAAAGCCGTGCACGATCTCCTCATTCACAGAACAACACAGGGCAAAGGGAAATCCCTGGTAGCCGAGAAACGCCGGGCGAACCCCGTGCTCCTCGCATCTGGCCCGGCATATTTCCTCGAAGAGCATGGTCGGGACGCCTGGTTTGACGTTCTCGCCCAGTTCGTCGAGAATCAGGGAAACAATGCGATTGGCCTCGCGCATGAGGCCAATCTCTTTGTCGTTTTTGAGGAAGATCCCCCTGAATTTCTTCAAGACTATCTTCCCTTGCCTGCCTTGCCGAGCAAGCCCTCGTACTGACGCGAAATCAGGTAGGACTCGATCCGGCCCATGAAGTCCATGGCCACGCCAACCACGATCAGCAGCGAGGTGCCGCCGAAGTAGAAAGGCACGCCAAAGTTGGAAATCAGCACCATCGGCAGCACGCAGACCGCAGACACGTAGAACGCGCCCCACAGGGTGATGCGGGCGAGCACCTTGTCAATGTATTCACGGGTGCGCGCGCCCGGGCGGATGCCCGGGATGAAGCCGCCCTGCTTCTGGATGTTCTCCGCTATTCCCTTGGGATCGAACATGATCGCCGTGTAGAAATAGCAGAAGAAGATGATGATGCCGATAAACATCAGGTTGTAGATTATGGAATCAGGGCTCAGGAATGACGAGATGTCCTGAAGCCACTGCACGCTGGAGAACTGGGCCAGGGTGGCCGGGAACATCAGGATGGACGAGGCAAAGATCGGCGGGATGACGCCCGCGGTGTTGATCTTCAGCGGCAGGTGCGTGGTCTGCCCCCCGAACATCTTTCGACCCATCTGCCGTTTGGCGTAGTGGATGGGAATCCGGCGCTGGCCGCGCTCCATGAAGACGATGAAGGCCAGGGTGGCCACCATGAAGACACCGATGAACAGGAGCACGAACAGGGTGATCTCGCCCATGGTCATCAGGCGCACGGTATTGATGGTCGCGCTCGGGAGCCCGGCCACGATACCCGCGTAGATGATCATGGAGATGCCGTTGCCTATGCCCTTCTCGGTGATCTGCTCGCCAAGCCACATCAGGAAGATGGTGCCCGCAGTCAGGGTGAGCACCGTCATCAGCTTGAAGCCCAGGCCCGGAATCAGGACCATGGGGGCCCCGGTGGGGCTGGCCGCGCTCTCGAGTCCGGCCGCAATGGCAAAGCCCTGGACCACGGTGATGAGCACGGTGCCATACCTGGTGTACTGGGTGATCTTCTTGCGCCCGGCCTCGCCCTCCTCCTTCTGCAGTCGTTTCAGCTCGGGCGAAACGACTGTCAGAAGCTGGAGGATGATCGAGGCGGAGATGTACGGCATGATTCCCAGGGCGAAGATGGACATATTGGAAAGTCCGCCGCCCGAGAACATGTCGAAGATGCCGAACAGGGTATTTTGCGCGTTGGCAAAAAATTCAGCCAACGCGGCACTGTCGACGCCGGGAATCGGGATATGGATGCCAATCCGGTAGACAGCAAGCAAAGCGAAGGTCCAGAGCAGCTTTTTTTTCAGCTCCGGCACTCGGGCAAGATTCTCAACTCCTGACATCGCCACAATAACCCTTCCGATACTCTATGAGTTATGCCTCGACGGCCTTGGCGTTGCCGCCGGCCTTGGCAATCTTTTCCGCGGCCGATGCGCTGAAGCGATGCGCCTCGATGGTCACGGCCTTGTCGATTTCTCCGGTGGCCAGCACCTTGACGGCCGCACCGTTCTTGATAACGCCGCGCTCGTACATGTCGGCCAGGGTGATCTCGTCCTTGCCGTCGAACATGGCCAGCAGGCGGCCGATGTTGACGACTTCGTATTCCTCACGGAAGAGGTTCTTGAAGCCGCGCTTGGGCAGACGGCGGGCCAGGGGCATCTGGCCGCCCTCAAAGCCCGGACGCACACCGCCACCGGCGCGGGCGTTCTGGCCCTTGTGGCCCTTTCCGGCCGTCTTGCCGGAACCGGAGCCCGAGCCGCGGCCTATGCGCTTGCGGTTCTTCGTCTCTTCAGGAAACGGGTACAGTTCATGAAGTCTCATGATTCGGTTACCTCCACCAGGTGTCGCACTTTATAGATCATGCCCCTGATGACCGGATTGTCCTCGTGGGTCTTTTCCTGCCGGATTCTGCGCAGGCCCAGGGAGTCAAGGGTCTTGACCAGGCCGGGCTTGACCGCGATCCTGCTTTTGATCAGCTTAACTTTCAACACGTCGATCTCCTTTACTTTCTCGGCGTGGACACCGAGACGCCGCGCTGGGCGGACACGCTCTCGGCGCTGCGCAGGGATTCAAGACCGGCGATGGTGGCCCGCAGCACGTTGTGCGGGTTGTTGGTGCCGATGGCCTTGGTCAGGATATCGTGAACACCGACCGCCTCCATGATGGCACGCACCGGGCCACCGGCGATGATGCCGGTACCGCGGCTGGCAGGCTTGAGCATGACCCGGCCCGCGCCGTAGCGGCCCAGCACCTCGTAAGGCAGGGTGCCGTCCAGCAGGGGAACGGTGATCATGTTCTTTCTGGCCCGCTCGGATGCCTTGCGGATGGCCTCGGGCACTTCGTTGGCCTTGCCCAGTCCGTAACCGACCCCACCCTCACCGTCACCGACGACCACCAGGCAGCTAAAGCTGAAACGGCGGCCACCCTTGACAACCTTGGCGACGCGATTGAGGTAGACGATTTTTTCGATCAGTCCACTTTCATTTTGTTCCATTGTACTTTCCTAGCTGCCTAGAATTTCAGCCCGCCCTCGCGGGCACCGTCGGCAAGAGCTTTGACCTTGCCGTGGTAGATATAGCCATTGCGGTCGAAGACCACGGACTCGATATGTTTTTCGAGCGCCTTGGCGGCAATGTCCTTGCCCACCTTGGCGGCGGAGTCCTTGTTGGCCTTCAGTGTTTCGCCCGCCCTGTTCAGCACCTGAGTGCTGGACGAGGCCAGGGTGGTTCCGGTCACGTCGTCAACCAGCTGCGCATAGAGATGCTGGTTGGAACGGAAGACCACCAGCCGAGGCCGGGCCTGGGTGCCGGAGATCTTCTTCCTGATGCGGGGCTTGCGCAGAAGCCTCTGATCGTTCTTACTCTTACTCATGGCTTATTACCCTTACTTCGCGCCGGATTTACCAGCCTTGCGGCGGATAACTTCGTCGATGTACTTGATGCCCTTGCCCTTGTAGGGTTCCGGCGGACGAACGCGGCGGATGCGGGCCGCGACCTCTCCGAGAAGCTGCTTGTCGATCCCCTGGAGGATCAGCTTGCTGCCCTCGACCCGGGCCTCGATGCCAGACGGCAGATCGAACTCGACCGGATGGGAGAACCCGACGTTCAGGACCACCTTGGGCCCTTGCACGGACACCTTGTAGCCGACGCCGATGACCTCCAGGCCCTTCTCGAAGCCCTTGGAGACACCCTCGACGCAGTTGGCCAGGAGCGAGCGGCGCAGACCGTGCTGGGCGCGCGCCTCGCGCGTGTCGTCAGCACGGGTGACGGAAACCTTGCCATCCTCGACAGCGTAAGCCACGGTCGGATGGACCGCGGTCGTCAGGGTACCCTTGGGGCCCTTGACCTGGATCTCGGAGGCTCCAACAGACACCTCAACACCCGAAGGTATTTCGATGGGATTTTTTCCAATACGAGACATTGTGGAACCTCACTACCAGATTTCGCACAGCAGTTCGCCGCCGACATTGGCCTCTTTGGCCTTGGCGCCTTCGAGCACCCCCATGGAGGTGGACACGATACAAATGCCGATACCGTTTTGCACGCGGGGGATGTCAGAAGCACCTACATATACGCGGCGGCCGGGCTTGCTGACCCTCTTCAGGCCAGTGACAAGCGGTTTTCCGTCTGCGTATTTGAGGGTAATACTGATGTCCCTGTCCTCGACAGCGTAGTCGGCGATATAACCTTCTTCCTTCAGGATACCCGCGATGGAAGTCTTCATTTTGGAACACGGCACGACGAGATCGTTATGATGCGCGCCGTAGGCGTTCCGGATGCGGGTCAACATGTCGGCTACAGGATCAACAACAGCCATTTCATTTCTCCTTGATTACCAGCTCGACTTGCGAACACCGGGCAGCTCCCCGGCGAGAGCCTTTTTACGGAAGCAGATACGGCAGACGCCGTAACGCCTCAGAAATGCCCGAGGACGGCCACAAATCGGGCACCGATTGTATGCGCGAACCTTGAACTTGGGTTTGCGGCGTGCCTTAACGCGAATGCTTGTCTTGGCCACTTTCCGTCCTCCTACTTTTTAAAGGGCATGCCAAGGAGATCAAGAAGCATCTTGCCTTCCTTGTCTGTCTTGGCGCTCGTGCACACGGTCACGTTCATGCCCTTGACCAATTCCACCTTGTCGATATCGAGCTCGGGGAAAATGGTGTGCTCCTTGATACCCATGGTGAAGTTCCCGCGACCATCGAACCCGCGATCGGGAATGCCGCGAAAGTCGCGCACCCGGGGCAGGGCAAAGCTCACGAGTCTGTCGTAGAAGTCCCACATGGCGCTGCCGCGCAGCGTGACGCGCGTGCCGATGGGCATGCCCTCGCGCAGCTTGAACTGGGCGATGGACTTCTTGGCCTTGGTCACCACGGCCCGCTGTCCCGCGATGGCGGTCAGCTCCTCAACGGCGGGTTCGATGAGCTTGCTGTTCTGGCTTGCTGCACCCAGGCCGATGTTCAGGGAGATCTTGGTCAGTTTGGGGATCTCCATGGAGGAACTGTAGCCGAACTCCTTCTGGAGCTCAGGGACTACCTTTTCCGCATATACTTTTTCCAGACGAGTCATTGGTACACCTTACTTGAAGACTTCGTTGCACTTCTTGCAGAAACGAAGCTTCTTGCCGTCTTCGGTCTTCTTGTACCCGATCCGCGTGGGCTTGGTGCACGCATCGCACACCACAGCCACATTGGATACATGGATCGGGGCTTCCTTTTCAATAATCCCGCCGGGCTGCTGGGCATAGGGATTGGCTTTGGTGTGACGCTGGACCATGTTGACCTTCTCAACGAGGACGGTGTCCTTCTTGGGCAGAATCTTGAGCACCTTGCCGATCTTTCCCTTGTCCTTCCCGGCGATGACCATGACCTTGTCGTCTTTGCGTATCTTGGTCTTCATCTGCATATCCTCTTACAGGACCTCGGGGGCGAGGGAAACGATCTTCATAAAGCCGGCTGCACGCAGCTCGCGGGCCACGGGACCGAAAATTCGGGTTCCCACGGGCTCGCCGTTGTTGTTGAGCAGCACAGCGGAATTGTTGTCGAACTTGATGTAGGAGCCGTCGGGACGACCCACTTCTTTCTTGGTCCGAACGACCACCGCCTTCATGACCGCGCCCTTCTTCACCTTGGAATGGGGCATGGCCTCCTTGACGGACACTACGATAATATCGCCGACGCTGGCATAGCGGCGCTTGGACCCGCCGAGCACCTTGATGCACGCGACCCTTTTGGCCCCGGAATTGTCAGCGACGTCGAGGTTGGATTCAACCTGTATCATGGTATTTCCTCCTAACCCTAGACGGCCTTTTCGAGGATTTGCACCAAGTGCCACCGCTTGCGGCGGCTCATGGGCCTCGATTCGACAATCTGCACCTTGTCGCCAACACCGCAGTCGTTGGCCGGATCATGGGCCATGAACTTCTTGCGGCGGCGGATGTACTTCTTCAGCAGCGGATGCTTGACCAGGGTCTCGACCCGGACGACAATGGTCTTGTCCCCCTTGTCGGAGACGACCTGGCCGGTGAGCACTCGCCTGTTGCCTGTGTGTTTGAACTCAGCCATTGGTTACGCTCCCTGTCGTTCCTGCTGGATAGTCAGGATACGGGCGATGGTCTTTTTGACGCCGCTCAGCTGCCGGGTGTTATCAAGCTGCGCAGTCGCATGCTTGAAACGCAGGCCGAAGAGTTCCTTGCGGGACTCGACCAGCTTCTCGACCAGCTTGGCGTCGTTCAGTTCACGAAGTTCCTTGGAAGTCATCTTACAGACCCTCCTTGACAACGATGGTCGTCTTGATCGGCAGCTTGTAGGAGGCACGCTTGAGCGCTTCCTTGGCCAGCGCGATATCGACGCCCTTCACTTCGTACATGATCCGGCCCGGTCTCACCGGGGCGACCCAACCGTCGGGCGCGCCCTTTCCCTTGCCCATGCGGACTTCCGCGGGCTTGGAGGTGACGGGGACATCCGGGAAGATGCGTATCCAGACCTTACCACCGCGCTTGATGTGCCGCATGATGGCGACACGAGCGGATTCAATCTGCTGGCTGGTGATCTTTCCGTGCTCCAATGCCTTCAGCCCGATATCGCCGAAGGACACGCTGTTACCCCGTTGGGCCTTGCCTCTGTTGCGGCCTTTCTGCCGCTTTCTGAATTTCACTCTTTTTGGAGCAAGCATTACTGTTCCACCTCTTTGTCCAGAATCTCACCCTTGAAGATCCAGACCTTGACACCGATGACGCCGTAGGTCGTGTGGGCCTCGGCAAAACCGTAGTCGATGTCGGCACGGAGGGTGTGCAAAGGCACACGCCCATCACGGTACCACTCGCCGCGCGCGATTTCGGCGCCAGCAAGGCGACCGGCACACGCGACTTTGATACCCTCGGCGCCGAATTTCCTGGCAAGGCCCACCGTACGCTTCATGGCACGGCGGAAGGCAATTCTGCGTTCGAGTTGCTGGGCAATGCTCTCAGCTACGAGCTGAGCTTCAACCTCCGGTCGACGGATCTCGTTGACCTCAATGGTGAATTCGTTTTGAAACTTGCCGCGCAATTCCTCGCGCAGCTTCTCTATCTCTACACCTTTGCGGCCGATGACGATTCCCGGACGCGCGGTGTGGATGATCAGGCGAATCTTTCCGCCAGCGCGCTCGATCTCAAGGCGGGCAATGCCAGCCTGAAAGAGCTTCTTCTTGACGAACTTGCGAATCTGATCGTCCTGCAAAACAAAGGCAGGATAATCTTTCTTGCTGTACCAGCGGGACAGCCAGTTCTTGTTATACCCCAGACGAAACCCGTAAGGATGTACTTTCTGTCCCATAACTACATTTCCTTCACTACGATGGTGATATGGCTCGTGCGCTTCCTGACGCGATAGGCGCGGCCCATGGCACGGGGCTGGATGCGTTTCCAGGTGGGGCCTTCGTTGACCATGACCGTATCCACAATCAGGGCGTCCACGTCCACTCCAGGCATCTGCTCCGCGTTGGAAATGGCGGAATAGAGCACCTTGCTGAGAATCTTGGCGGCCTTCTTCGGGGTAAACCGAAGAATGTTGAGGGCGTCCTCAACGGCCTTGCCCTTGATGTTCTCGGCAACGATGCGGGTCTTGCGCGGAGACACGCGAATGTATTTGGCGACTGCTTTGGCTTCCATAATGGTCTCCCCCTACTTCTTCTTGTCGGCCGCGTGGCCGAAGTAGGTGCGGGTGGGCGAGAACTCGCCGAGCTTGTGACCGACCATGTTTTCGGTCACGAACACGGGGATGAACTTGCGGCCATTGTGGACGGCGAAGGTCATGCCGACCATCTCGGGGATGATCGTGGAGCGGCGCGACCAGGTCTTGATCACGCGGCGATCCTGGTTCTCCGCAGCCACTTGGACTTTCTTTATCAGGTGGCCGTCGAGAAACGGGCCCTTCTTAAGAGATCTTGGCATTACTTATACTCCTACTTCTGGCCGCGGCGCTTGACGATGAGCTTCGCAGAAGCCTTCTTCTTGTTGCGGGTCTTGTAACCCTTGGCCGGGACACCCCACGGCGAGACCGGATGACGGCCGCCGGAGCTGCGGCCCTCGCCGCCGCCGAGCGGATGGTCCACCGGGTTCATGGCTACGCCACGCACCTTGGGACGACGGCCAAGCCAGCGGTTGCGGCCAGCCTTGCCGATCTTGATCGACTCGTGGTGGACGTTGCCCACCTGGCCGACAGTGGCGCAGCATGCGGCCAGCACCTTGCGCACTTCGCCAGAGGGCATACGCAGCAGGGCGTACTTGCCTTCCTTGGCGATGAGCTGGGCATAGGTGCCTGCGGCGCGGCAGAACTGGCCGCCACGGCCCGGGTGCAGCTCAATGTTGTGCACGATGGTGCCGGTGGGCACCTGGCTGAGCTTCATGGCGTTGCCGGGCTTGATGTCCGCACCCTCGCCGGAGAGGATGCTGTCGCCCTGGTTGAGGCCCACCGGGGCCAGGATGTAGCGCTTCTCGCCATCGGCGTAATGCAGGAGCGCGATGCGGGCGCTGCGGTTCGGATCGTACTCGATCTCGGCCACCTTGGCGGGAATGCCAAGCTTGTTGCGCTTGAAATCAATGATGCGATACAGCGTCTTGTGCCCTCCGCCACGGCGGCGGGCAGTGATGCGACCATTGTTGTTGCGACCGGCCTTTTTGACCAGGCCCTTGGTCAGCGACTTCTCGGGAGTGGTCCGGGTGATCTCGGCAAAGTCGGAGATCGTCTGGAACCGGCGGCCCGGAGAAGTAGGCTTCAGCTTGCGGGTTGCCATGTGTTACACTCCCTCGAAGATTTCGATCTTGTCGCCTTCCGCGAGCTTGACGTAGGCCTTCTTGTAACCGGAGATACGACCGGTGACGCGGCCAAACTTCTTGCGCGGCATGGCTTGTTTTCTGACGATGTTCACGGACTCGACTTTGACGTCAAAGGCTGCCTCGACGGCCTTCTTCACCTCGATCTTGTTGGTATCGGGGTGGACGTAAAAAGAGACGTGATTGGACTGCTCCTTGGCTTCGTTGGCCTTCTCGGAGACAACGGGCTTGAGCAATATCTTGGAATAATCCATGACTATTTCAACCTCTCTTGAACGTCTTCGGCGGCGGCCTCGAGCATGACCAGCTCGGGATACAGCAGCACGTCGTAAACATTCAGCTTGTCGGCCTCAATGACCTTGACGTTCGGCAGGTTCCGGGCCGAGAGGGCCAGGGTGCTGTCAGCGTCCTTGGCCACGATCAGGGTCTTGCCGAGTCCGAGATTCCGAACAATGGCCGCAAAGGCCTTGGTCTTGACCTCGGCCAGGTCGATGGCCTTGAGCACGGTCATCTTCTGCTCAGCCACCCGGGAAGACAGGGCCATCTGCAAGGCCAGCTTGCGGACCTTCTTGTTGACCTTGAACGTATAGTCGCGGGGCTGCGGGCCAAAGGTCACCGCGCCGCCGCGCCACAAGGGCGAGCGGGTGGAGCCTGCGCGGGCGCGGCCGGTGCCTTTCTGGCGCCAGGGCTTGCGTCCGCCGCCGCGCTTCATGCCGCGCGTTTTGGTGGCGTGGGTTCCGCTGCGTTTCGCGGCGCGCTGGGCGCGCACAACGAGGTTGAGGATCTCGGGTTGGATTTCAACCTCGAAGACCTCGGGGGCCAGCTCTATGTCGCCCACTTTCTGATTATTCTGATCTACAACTTGCAATTTTGCCATGACGTATACCTCCAGCCCCGGCTAGCCGTTCTTGCGGATCATCACGAAGCCGTTGTTGGGTCCGGGCACTTGGCCCTTCACCACCAGGACATTGTCCTCGGGCCTCACATCGATGATCTCCACGTTGCTCAAGGTCACGCGCGCGTTCCCCATCTGGCCGGGCATCTTCTTGTTCTTCCAGACCCGGCCGGGGTAGGTGGCGTTGCCGATGGAACCGGGAACGCGATGCACCTTCTCGGCACCGTGGGACGCACGGGAACCGGAGAAGTTGTGGCGCTTCATGACACCCTGAAAGCCCTTGCCCTTGCTGGTGCCCGTCACTTTGACCTTTTCACCTGCCGAGAAAATATCGACGGTGATCTCCTGGCCAAGCTCGTAGCCGTCCACACCGTCAATGGGAAATTCCCTGAGGTGGCGGTAGAGGTCCTTTCCGGCCTTGGCCATGTGGCCTTTCATGGGCTTGTTGACCTTGCGTTCGGCGATGGCGTCATAGCCGAGTTGCAGGGCGTTGTAGCCTTCCTTGTCCTGCGTCTTGATCTGCATGACCGGGCAGGGGCCCGCCTGAATCACGGTGACGCAGCAGACGCTGCCGTCATCCTTGAAAATGCGGGTCATGCCCAGCTTCTTTCCGAGTATTCCAAGCTTCTTAGGCATATTGGTACTCCTAGAGCTTGATTTCGACGTCCACACCGGCGGGCAGCGAGAGCTTGCCCAGGGCGTCAACGGTCTGCTGAGTGGGTTCCAGAATGTCCAAAAGACGCTTGTGGATGCGCATCTCGAACTGCTCGCGGGACTTCTTGTCCACGTGAACGGATTTCTGGACGGTATTACGATGAATGTCGGTGGGCAGGGGCACGGGGCCGGCAATAGCCGCACCGGTATTCCGGGCCGTGTCGACGATCTCGTTCACGGCCTTGTCCAGAATACGGTAATCGTATGACTTCAATTTGATTCTGATGCGATCGCTCGCCATCGAAGCAGCCATAGTGCTTTCTCCTCAAAGGATTTATCTTCGCCGCGCCCGAAAAATTGCGGGCGCGCAATTTCGCAGCGGTCGGGTTGTGTACTCTCAACACGCCGCGTCTGTCAAGCGAAGGGAAAATCCCGGCTCGTCGTTAATCTTTCTTTGTCATCAACTCTTCGGCCAAGCTGTTCGGCACCTTCTCATAGTGATTGAACTGCATGGTAAACGTGGCGCGTCCCTGGGTCTTGGAGCGCAGGTCCGTCGCGTAGCCGAACATCTCGGACAGCGGGACATAGGACCGCACCACCTGCACGCCGGGCCGGGCTTCCATTTCGCCCACGCGGCCGCGACGGCCATTCAGATCACCCATGACATCGCCCAGGTAATCCTCGGGCGTGACCACTTCCACGGACATGATGGGCTCCAGCAGCACGGGCTTGGCTCCCTTGCATGCCTGCTTGATGGCCATGGAACCGGCAACGTAGAACGCCTGTTCGCTGGAGTCCACCTCGTGGAACGAGCCGAAGACCAGCTTGACCTTGACATCGACCACCGGGAACCCGGCGACGATGCCGTTCTTCAGGGCATCCTTGATGCCCTTGTCCACGGCGGGAATGTATTCCTTGGGAATCACGCCGCCCTTGATCTCGTCCGCGAACTCGTAGCCCTTCTCTGGGTTGGGCTCGATCTCGATGACGACGTGGCCGTACTGGCCGCGGCCGCCCGACTGCTTGGCATGCTTGACATCCGCCTTGTTCGGCGCGGAAATGGTCTCGCGATACGCAACGCGGGGCGCGCCCACGTTGGCGTTGACGTTGAACTCCCGCAGGAGACGGTCAACAATGATCTCGAGATGCAACTCACCCATTCCGGCGATAAGGGTCTGTCCGGTCTCCTCGTCAGTCTTGACGCGGAAGGACGGGTCCTCCTTGGCGAGCTTGACAAGGGAGTTGGACAGGTTGTCGCGGTCGGCCTTGGTCTTGGGCTCAATGGCCACTTCGATGACCGGCTCCGGGATATCCAGGGATTCGAGCACCACCGCCTGCTTGAGGTCAGCCAGGGTGTCGCCGGTAGCCAGGTTCTTGAGCCCCACGGCGGCGACGATGTCGCCAGCGTAAGCCTCTTTTATCTCTTCACGCTTGTTGGCGTGCATTTTGAGCAGTCGTCCGATGCGCTCCTTCTTGCCGGTGGCGCCGTTCATGAAGGTGGCACCGCTTTCGATCTTGCCGGAGTAAAGGCGCAGGAAGGTCAGGTGGCCCACAAAGGGGTCGGTCATCAGCTTGAAGGCCAGAGCGGCCAAGGGCTTGTCGTCGTCGCACGGGCACTCGATCTCGTCGCCGGTGTCGGGGTTGATACCCTTCATCACCTCGATGTCCAGCGGCGACGGCATGAAGTCCACAACCGCGTCCAGCAGCTGCTGCACGCCCTTGTTGCGGAAGGCGGTGCCGCACAGCACAGGGCAGATGGCCAGGGATGTGGTGGCCTTGCGCACGCCCTCGCGAATCTCCTCGGGGGTCAGCTCCTCGTCAGCCATGAACCTTTCGAGCAGGGTTTCGTCCTCCTCGGCAACGGCCTCGATCATCTCGGCGCGCATCAGTTCGTATTGGTCCTGAAGATCAGCGGGAACGTCGGCGACCTGGAAGGTGGCTCCCTTGTCCTGCTGGTCGAAGATGTAGGCCTTGCCCTCGATCAGATCGACCATGCCGACAAACTCGTCCTCGGCCCCGATGGGAATCTGCACGGGCACGGCCTTGGCGTTGAGCCGGGTCTTCATCATGGAGACGCAGCGATAGAAATCGGCCCCGATGCGGTCCATCTTGTTGACAAAGGCCATGCGCGGGACGCGATAGCGGTCGGCCTGACGCCAGACGGTCTCGGACTGGGGCTCGACACCGGCCACGGAATCGAACACGGCCACGGCACCGTCGAGCACACGCAGGGCGCGCTCCACTTCCATGGTGAAATCGACGTGCCCGGGGGTGTCGATGATGTTGATGCGATGGTCGCGCCAGTTGCAGGTGGTGGCGGCGGAGGTGATGGTGATGCCGCGCTCCTGCTCCTGAACCATCCAGTCCATGGTGGCTTCGCCGTCATGGACTTCGCCCAGTTTGTGGGAGACGCCGGTATAAAACAGAATGCGCTCGGTCGTCGTGGTTTTGCCCGCGTCGATGTGGGCCATGATGCCGATATTGCGCTGCTTGTTTCTGGGAACCATTCTTGGCACAGTAATACTCCGGGTCTACCAGCGGTAGTGGGCGAAAGCCTTGTTGGCTTCGGCCATCTTGTGGGTGTCTTCCCGTTTCTTGACTGCTCCGCCGCGATTGTTGAATGCGTCGAGCAACTCGCCGGAGAGCCGGGCGACCATGCCCTTCTCGCCACGGCCACGGGCGTAGCTGATCATCCAACGGATGGCCAGGGCCAGCTGACGATCGGGGCGGACTTCCATGGGCACCTGATAGGTGGCACCGCCGACACGGCGGGACTTGACCTCAACCGAAGGCCGGACATTGTCCAGGCACTTCTCGAAGGCGCGCAACGGGTCTTCGTTGGTCTTGCTGGCCAGCGATTCGACGGCCTGGTAGAAAATTCTTTCAGCGGTGCTCTTCTTGCCGTCAAACATGAGACGGTTGATGAAGCGGGTGATCAGCTTGCTGCCGTATACAGGGTCCGGCAGGATCTGCCGCTTGGCGACAGGACCTTTACGAGGCATTTCTTTCTCCTTGGATTTCGGCCGGGGGGACATTATTTTGGGCAGCCTCCGCCCTACTTTGTCATCCCACCCCGGGCATTACGAAAAAAGCGTCAACCTATTTCGGGCGCTTGGTACCGTACTTGGAACGGCCGCGACGGCGATCATCGACACCCGAGGTATCGAGGGAGCCGCGCACGATGTGGTAGCGGACACCGGGTAAGTCCTTGACGCGGCCGCCACGGATCAGCACCACGGAGTGCTCCTGCAGGTTGTGGCCTTCGCCGCCGATGTAGGCGGTGACTTCGATGCCGTTGGTCAGGCGGACACGGGCGACCTTGCGAAGCGCGGAGTTCGGCTTCTTGGGGGTCGTGGTGTACACTCTGGTGCAAACACCGCGGCGCTGCGGGCACTCGAGCAGGGCCGGGGTCTTTTTCCGCTTGGGCTGCGCCACGCGCGCCTTGCGGATCAATTGGTTGATGGTGGGCATTCATCCTCCGAAATCAATAGTTAATACATTGCCGCACGCATTCATGCGCAAAGAGGACCGCTAGTAATCCAAAAGCAGAAGCCTTGTCAAGCGGTTTGGCTTGACCAGCTCAACGCGGGACGGTCCCCGGCGGCAAAGTGACTGGAGAGGACCAGCCTCCCCAGTCACTTTCCTATACCGAACATCGTTCTGGCGATGTTATAATCTTCAATCAATCTCCACCAGGAGCGGGTTCTCCTCCAGGTCTTCAAGGAACTTGTCCTTGCGCTCGAGCTGTTCGGGCACGATGATGCCCGAGTCGATGTACCGGCGGAAGCCGGTGCCCGCCGGAACCAGGCGGCCGACAATGACGTTCTCCTTGAGACCGCGCAGATTGTCCACCTTGCCCCTGAGCGATGCCTCGGTCAGCACCTTGGTGGTCTCCTGGAAGCTGGCCGCGGAGATGAAGGAGTCCGTGGAGAGCGAGGCCTGGGTGATGCCAAGCACCAGCGTCTCGGCCACGGCCGGAGTGCCGCCCTCGGCAATGGCCTTGGCGTTCTCCTCCGTGAACCGCAGCTTGTCCACCTGCTCGCCGATGAGGAAGGTGGTGGAGCCGGGATCGACGATGGCCACCTTCTTGAGCATCTGGCGAACGATGATCTCGATATGCTTGTCGTTGATGCTGACGCCCTGGAAGCGGTAGACCTCCTGAACCTCTTCCACGAGGTAGCGGGCCAGATACTTCTCGCCCTTGATGCGCAGGATGTCGTGCAGCTCGGGGCTGCCCTCGGTGAGCAGATCGCCCGCCTCCACGAAGTCGGACTCCTGTACCGTGATGTGCTTGCCCTTGGGGATCAGGAACTCCATGGGATCGCCAGTCTCCGGGGTGACCACGACCTTGCGCTTGCCCTTGGTCTCGGAGCCGAAGGTGACGATGCCGTCGATGGACGAGACCACGCCCATGTCCTTGGGCTTGCGCACCTCGAACAGCTCGGCAACTCGCGGCAGGCCGCCGACAATGTCCTTGGTCTTGGACGATTCACGCGGTTTGCGGGCGATGACGTCGCCCGAGCGCACGGTGTCGCCGTCCTTGACCATGAGAATGGCGCCCACCGGCATGGCAAAGGTGGCGTCGATGGCCGTGCCCGCCCGCTTCTTGGGCCTGCCGTTCTCGCCCAGAATGGTCACGGCCGGGCGGAAGTTGGTGGTCCGGTATTCCATGATGGTATAGGACGCCTTGGAGGTGCGATCCTCCTGGACGGTCTTGCCCTCGATGATGTCGGTGAAGCTGATGATACCGGCCGCATCGACGATGAACGGCTCCATGTAGGGGTCCCACTCGGCCAGCGGGCTGCCCTTCTTGACCATCTGCCCTTCGTCCACCAGCAGACGCGCACCGGACGGCAGCACGTACTTCTCGCGCTCGCGGCCCTGCTCATCCACGATGCCCACCTGGCAGCTCTTGCCGAGCACCATCTTGTGGCCGTCGGTGTTGACGACGGTGCGCATGCGCGAGCAGACCACGCGGCCCTGGTGCTGCGACTCAATGGACGAGGACTCGATCTCCTTGGACGCGGTGCCGCCGATGTGGAAGGTGCGCATGGTCAGCTGGGTACCGGGCTCGCCGATGGACTGGGCGGCAATGATGCCCACGGTCTCGCCGACGTTGACCAGATGCCCGCGGGCCAGGTCGCGCCCGTAGCACATGGCGCAGATGCCCTGCCTCGACTTGCAGGTCAGGCCCGAGCGGATGGTGATGGAGTTCACCCCCGTGGCGTCGAGCTTGGCCGCGTAGTTCTCGTCGATCATGGTGTTGGCGGGAATGATCATCTCCCCGTTCTCCTCGTCATGAATCGGGAACATGGTCACCCGGCCCTTGACGCGGTCGGCCAGACGCTCCTTGATCTCGCCGCTCTTGACAAAGTGGGTCAGCTCGAGGCCGTCCACGGTGCCGCAGTCCAGCTCGGACACGGTCACATCCTGCACGACATCCACGAGGCGGCGGGTCAGGTAGCCGGAGTTGGCGGTCTTGAGCGCCGTGTCGGCCAGACCCTTTCGCGCGCCATGGGTGGAGATGAAGTACTGCAGGACCGAGAGCCCTTCGCGGAAGGACGCGGTGATGGGCGTCTCGATGATCTCGCCCGAAGGCTTGGCCATCAGGCCGCGCATGCCAGCCAGCTGGCGCATCTGGTCCTGGTTGCCTCGGGCGCCGGAGGTGGCCATCATATAGATGGGGTTGAAGCTGGAGTTGACCTCGGTCTTTCCGGTCTTGGGATCGGTCAGCACGTCGGTGCTCATCTCCTGCATCATCTCGTTGGAGATGTCGTTGGTCGTCTTGGTCCAGACGTCAACGACCTTGTTGTATTTTTCCGTGCGGGTGATGATGCCGTCCTGGAACTGGTTCTCGATCTCCTCCACCTCGGCGTGGGCCGCTTCGAGCAGCCCGGCCTTGGCATCGGGAATCTTCAGGTCCTTGACGCCGATGGTCACGCCCGCGCGGGTGGCGTACTCGTAGCCCATGTCCTTGATGCGGTCGCACAGGATGACCGTGGCCTTGGTGCCTGCCAGCCGGTAGGCGCCGGAGACCAGGGCAGCGATGTTCTTCTTGTTGAACACGCAGTTGACCATGTCAAAGGGCACCTTATCCGGCAGCAGCTCGCTGACGATGATGCGGCCGGTGGTGGTCTCCACGATCTTCCCGTCGATGCGCACCTTGATGCGCGCGTGCAGCCCCACCGCGCCGTGGTCGTGGGCCGCGATGACCTCCGAGGGATCGGCAAAGATCATGCCCTCGCCACGCTGAAAGGAGCGCGGCGTGGTCAGGTAGTACAGCCCCAGCACGATGTCCTGCGATGGGTTGATGACCGGCGAGCCGTTGGACGGGCTGAGGATGTTGTTGGTGGACATCATCAGCACGCGGCACTCGATCTGGGCCTCCACGCTCAGGGGAACGTGGACTGCCATCTGGTCGCCGTCAAAGTCCGCGTTGTAGGCGGAGCAGACCAGCGGATGCAGCTGGATGGCCTTGCCTTCCACCAGGAGCGGCTCAAAGGCCTGGATGCCGAGGCGGTGCAGGGTCGGGGCGCGGTTGAGCATGATCGGATACTCGCGGACCACGTCCTCGAGGATGTCCCAGACGACCAGATCCTCGCGCTCGACCATCTTCTTGGCCGACTTGATGGTGGTGGCGATCTCGCGCTTCTCAAGCTCGGCGTAGATGAAGGGCTTGAACAGCTCAAGGGCCATCTTCTTGGGCAGGCCGCACTGGTGCAGCTTGAGCTTGGGACCGACCACGATGACCGAACGGCCCGAGTAGTCCACGCGCTTGCCCAGCAGGTTCTGACGGAACCGGCCCTGCTTGCCCTTGATCATGTCCGAGAGCGACTTGAGCGGGCGGCCGTTGGTGCCGGTGATGGCCCGGCCGCGGCGGCCGTTGTCGAACAGGGCGTCCACCGCTTCCTGCAACATGCGCTTTTCGTTGCGGATGATGATCTCGGGCGCGCCGAGCTCCAGCAGCCGCTTGAGGCGGTTGTTGCGGTTGATGACACGGCGGTACAGGTCGTTGAGGTCCGAGGTGGCGAAGCGGCCGCCGTCCAGGGGGACCAGCGGGCGCAGCTCGGGCGGAATGATGGGAATCACTTCCATGATCATCCACTCGGGCTTGTTGCCGGACTCGAGGAAGGCCTCGACGATCTTCAGCCGCTTGGTGATTTTCTTCTTCTTGGTCTGGGACCGCGTGGACTGCGATTCTTCGCGCAGCTCGATGCGCAGCATGTCAAGGTCGAGTGCTTCGAGCATCACGCGCACGGTTTCGGCACCCATGCCGACCTTGAGCGCATCCTCGCCAAAGTGGTCGATGACCTGGAAGTACTGGTCTTCGCTGACCACCTGATGCTTCTTGAGCGGGGTGTCGCCCGGATCGAGCACGATGAAGGAGTCGAAGTAGAGCACCTTCTCCAGGTCGGCCATGGTGATGTCGAGCAGCGTGCCTATCTTGGAGGGCAGCGTCTTCAGGAACCAGATGTGGGCAACGGGCGCTGCCAGTTCGATGTGGCCCATGCGCTCGCGGCGGACCTTGGAGGCGATGACCTCAACGCCGCATTTTTCGCAGACGATGCCGCGATGCTTCATGCGCTTGTACTTGCCGCAGTTGCACTCGTAATCCTTGACCGGACCGAATATCTTGGCGCAGAAAAGGCCGTCGCGCTCCGGCTTGAAGGTGCGGTAATTGATCGTTTCCGGTTTTTTCACCTCGCCAAAGGACCATTCCCTGATGGTTTCTGGCGAGGCGATGGATATCTGGATTGCGTTCAGGTTGCGCCCCTGGGCGGCGGCATTTGGTGCTCCACGCAAGGTGAACAGATCGTCCAACGTCATGGATATCCCCTATCGTAAAAAGTTATCATATGCCCGGCCGGCCGCTCGACCGGCCGGGCTTTTCACCGAGAGTGTCCGGTCTTACGCCAGATAAGGCCGCTGCGGAGCAGAGGACGGGCGCTTGCGGTCCTCGTAGTGCAGGGTCACATCCAGACCCAGCGACATGAGTTCCTTGACCAGAACGTTGAAGGATTCCGGCAGTCCGGCTTCCAGGAAGTTGTCACCCTTGACGATCTTCTCGTACATCTTCACGCGGCCCTGCACATCGTCGGACTTGACGGTGAGGAACTCCTGCAGAAGATAGGCGGCGCCGTAGGCCTCCAGGGCCCAGACCTCCATCTCTCCCAGGCGCTGGCCGCCGAACTGGGCCTTGCCGCCCAGAGGCTGCTGCGTGACCAGGGAGTAAGGGCCGGTGGACCGGGCGTGAATCTTTTCGTCAACCAGGTGATGCAGCTTGAGGATGTACATGACACCCACCGTGACCCGGCTGTGAAAGGGCTCGCCGGTGCGGCCGTCAAAGAGGACGAACTTGCCGTCGTCCGAGAGTCCGGCCTTTTCGAGCCAGCCCCAGATTTCCTCCTCGTTGGCGCCGTCAAAGACCGGCGTCTTGGCCACAATGCCCTTCTTGACCTTCTTGACGGCCTCCACGAGTTGCTCGTCGGTCATGGAGTCGATGAGCGCATCCATGTCCTTGTCCTCGAAGAAGCCTTTGACATCCTTGCGCATGTCCTTGAAGGCGTTCTCCTCGTACATGGTGCTGAGTTGCTCGCCGAGCTTGCGGCCAGCCATGCCCAGATGGGTCTCCATGATCTGGCCGATGTTCATGCGCGAAGGCACGCCAAGGGGGTTGAGCACGATGTCCATAGGCGTACCGTCCTCGAAGAACGGCATGTCCTCCTCGGGCAGGATGCAGGAGACAACGCCCTTGTTGCCGTGGCGGCCAGCCATCTTGTCACCCACGCTGAGCTTGCGCTTCACGGCGACGTAGACCTTGACCATCTTGATGACGCCCGGGGGCAGGTCGTCGCCCTCGGTCACCTTCTCGCGCTTCACGTCGTAGAGGGTCTTGATGAAGTGGATCTGCTGGTCGTAATCGGCAACGATCATCTTGATCTGCTCGTTGGGGTCCTTGTCGAAGATGCCCAGCAGCTTCTTGACCGGCACGGAGAAGATGGCCTCGCGGTCCACCGCCTCGCCGGTCTTGCCCAGCAAGGCCTTCTTGGTCCCGGCCAGATCCTTCTTGTATGTCTCGCCCTTGACCACGTCCCAGATCCGTTCCCGGATGGCGTCGGTCATGGAGGCGATATGCTTCATTTCCTTGGCGTCGAAGGCGGCCAACTCCGCTTCCTCGATGGCCTTGGTGCGTTCGTCCTTTTCGGAGGAGCGGCGGTTGAAGACCTTGACGTCCACGATGGTGCCCGCGATTCCCGGCGGCACCTTGAGGGACGTGTTCTTCACGTCGCGCGCCTTGTCGCCGAAGATGGCGCGCAGGAGCTTTTCCTCGGGCGTCAGCTGGGTCTCGCCCTTGGGCGTGATCTTGCCGACCATGATGTCGTCGGGCTTGACGCGCGCGCCGATGCGGATGATGCCGCAATCGTCAAGGTTGCGAAGCATCTCCTCGGAAACGTTGGAGATGTCGCGGGTCACTTCCTCGGGTCCGAGCTTGGTGTCGCGGGCCACCAGTTCAAACTCCTCGATGTGGATGGAGGTGAACACGTCCTCCTTGACCATGCGCTCGGAGATGAGGATGGAGTCCTCGAAGTTGAACCCGCACCAGGGCATGAAGGCCACGAGCAGGTTCTTGCCCAGGGCAAGCTCGCCATCCTCGATGCCGGGACCGTCGGCCAGCACGTCGCCCTTCTTGACCACCTGCCCCACCTGGACCCTGGGCCGCTGGCCGAAGCAGGAGTTCTGGTTGGACTTGTGCCATTTCTGAAGCTCGTAGTGCTTGGCACCACCCGAGGCCGGGTACAGACCATTGTCGTAATTGACGATGACCCGTTCGGCGTCGACGAAGTGGACCATGCCGTCTTCCTCGGCCAGCACGCAGGCGCCGGAGTCGCGGGCGACCGGGCCTTCCATGTCGGTGCCGACCAGGGGCTGCTCGGCCTGGAGCAGGGGCACGGCCTGGCGCATCATGTTCGAGCCCATGAGGGCGCGGTTGGCGTCGTCATGCTCAAGGAAGGGAATCAGCGCGGCCGAGATGGAAACCGTCTGGCTCGGGCTGATGTCCATGCAGGTCACTTCCTCGGCCAGGGTCAGCTGCACGTCGCCGCTGATGCGGGCGTTGACGCGCGGGTTGACGAAGGTGCCGGTCTCGTCCAGGGGCGCGTTGGCCTGGGCCACCACTTCCTTGGCCTCCTTGGAGGCGTCCATGTAGTGGATCTCGTTTGTGACCTGCTTGTCGCGGACCGTGCGGTACGGCGTCTCGATGAACCCGTAGTCGTTGACCTTGGCGTAGGTGGTCAGGGAGACGATCAGACCGATGTTCGGTCCTTCGGGCGTCTCGATGGGGCAGATGCGACCGTAGTGCGAGGTGTGCACATCGCGCACCTCGAAGCCTGCACGCTCGCGGGTCAGGCCACCGGGCCCCAGTGCGGACAGGCGGCGCTTGTGGGTGACCTCGGAGAGCGGGTTGGTCTGGTCCATGAACTGGCTGAGCTGGGAGGTTCCGAAGAACTCCTTGAGCACGGCCGCCACGGGCTTGGGATTGATCAAGTCATGGGGCATAAGGGTGGCCACTTCCTGGAGGCTCATGCGCTCCTTGATGGCGCGCTCCATGCGCACAAGGCCGATGCGGTACTGGTTTTCCACCAGCTCGCCCACCGGGCGCACCCGGCGGTTGCCCAGGTGGTCGATGTCGTCGGCCGGACCATGGGAATCCTTGAGGCGCAGGAGTTCCTTGACCGCCAGCAGGATGTCCTCGTTGGTCAGGGTGCGGATGTTGAGATCCACATCCTGGTTCAGGCGCGAGTTGAGCTTGTAGCGGCCGACGCTGGAGAGGTCGTAATAGTCGGCGCTGCGGAACAGGTTCTCGAAGAAGTTGGCCGCGATCTCGGGCGTGGGCGGAGAACTGGGCCGCAGGCGGCGGTATATCTCGATCTGGGCCGTCTCCAGGTCCGTGGTCTTGTCGAGGAGCAGCGTGTCGCGCAGGGCCGAGGACACATCCTGACCACGGGTATGCAGCACACCCAGGTCCTTGATGCCGGCCTCGCGGATGCGCGCCACCATGTCCGGGGTCAGCTCGTCGGCCGCCTCGGCGATGACCTCGCCGTTCTTGTCCACCATGTCCGCCGCCAGGAACAGGCCCGTCAGCGAATCGGGATCGACCTCGATGGTCTTGATCCCGGCGCGCACGATCTTCTTCCACGCGCCCTTGGTGATGGGGGTGCCCTTGGCCACCAGGACCGTATCGCCGTCCTTGATGTCGGCAAAGGCTATTTCCTTGCGGTACTGCTCGTCCACCACGGCGCGCTGCACCTTGGTCTTGAGCAGGGTGTAGGACTCGATGTCGTAGTAGTATTCGAGGATGTCGGTACGCGACAGCCCCATGGCCTTGAGCAGGATGGTGGCGGGCATCTTGCGGCGGCGGTCGATGCGCACGTACAGGATGTCCTTGTGGTCGAAATCAAAGTCGAGCCAGGAGCCACGCATGGGAATGATGCGGCTTGAGTAGAGCACCTTGCGGCTGGAATGGGTCTTGCCCGAGTCATGCTCGAAGAGGATGCCCGGAGAGCGCTGCAACTGGTTGACGATGACACGCTCGGTGCCGTTGATGACGTAAGTTCCCTTGTCCGTCATCAGCGGCAGTGTGCCGAAGTATATGTCTTGTTCCTTGATGTCGCGAATGGTGCGGTTGTCCGTTTCTTCGTCCACGTCAAAAACTACGAGACGGACAGTTATACGGATGGGCGTCTCGTAGGTCAGACCCTTGGAGATGCACTCATCGACGTCGTATTTTGGCTCACCGATTTCATATTTGACGAAATCAAGGCTGGCGGTCTTGTTGAAATCTTCAATGGGAAACACGGACCGGAACACGCTCTCGAGCCCGACGTCGGCACGACTGGTGGGCGGAGTGTCCAGCTGCAGGAACCGCTTGTAGGAATCGACCTGAAGCTCCAGCAGGTGGGGGATGGGGAGCGTGTTGACGATGTTGCCGAATTTTTTTCTGAGTTGACCCATTGTACCCTCATGTATGAGTGGTTGATGGTTGGGGCGCGCTGTCGATGGGGGACCGGCCGCCCACTGTCGTCCGCAACGGCCGCGTGGATTCGGACGCTGCGCTAAAGGATGATGACCATGGCCGGGATACCGGTCCCGGAGCGCATGTAAAACAGGAGCAGGCGATTGCATTCGCCATCAGCGCCTGAGCCCGAAGGCGGAACCAATCACCCAGTATATATAGAGACAGGACAAAAAGCGCAACACCCTTATTTCAGGGCGAGCGCTCTTTGCCTGATTAGCTTAAGTGTGCGAAGCTACTTGATTTCAACTTCTGCGCCGGCTTCCTTCAGCTGCTTGGCAGCGTCGTCGGCCTCATCCTTGGAAACGTTTTCCTTGATCGGCTTGGGAGCCTCGTCAACCACGGCCTTGGCCTCTTTCAGACCCAGGCCGGTCAGGGCGCGAACAGCCTTGATGACGGCGATCTTGTTGGCGCCAGCGCCGGTCAGGACAACGGTGAACTCGGTCTGCTCCTCGGCGGCATCGGCAGCGGCGGCACCGGCCGGGGCGACCATGACAGCGGCGGCCGGAGCGGCAGCCTCGACGCCGAAGACGTCTTCGAGCTCTTTGATGAACTTGGACAGTTCCAGGACGGTCATGTTGCCGATGAACTCGACAACCTGTTCTTTGGTGATGTCAGCCATGATAAATTCTCCTTACGAAAGATTCGCTTTGAACCTGGTTTACGCAGCTTCCTTCTGTTCCTTGATCGCGGTCAAGGCATAGAGGAACTTGCGCTCAATGTTTGCGAACAAGCACACGAAATTGCGCGGTACGGCCTGCATGGTGCCAAGTACGGAACTCAAGAGCTCAGGCCTGCTGGGCATCTTGGCGAGTTCACGTACGCCGTCGCCGTCAAGAAACTGTCCCTCAAGAGATCCGAAACGCAGGGCGAACTTCTTGTTCGTCCTGTCGAATTCGGACAGCGCCTTGGCCAGGGCGACAGGATCGTCGTACCCGAGCGCAATGGCGCAGTTCTCCTTGAGATGTTCGCTCAATCCACCGTGTTCGGTGTCCTTGAGAGCCAACCGGGCCAGGGTGTTCTTGACGACTTGGTAGTCAACGCCGACTTCGTAGCACTTGGCGCGGAGGCTGGTGATCTCCTCAACGCTGAGTCCCTTGAAGTCGGTGACGACGGCAATGCTCGCCCGCGCAGCTTTTGCGTGCAGCTGCTCGATGATCTGGGCTTTTTCTTGCCTGTTCATCCACCACTCCTCGTCGTTCGGCCCGGAAAGCAGGTCAAAGCGTTGTCTGAGCAGGGTATTAAGGGATCACGGTCCCACCTGCCTTCTCTGACTCAACTCTCCGTGCGATTATATCCAGGGCGACCCGCGAGGGCCGCCCGGTATTCCAGTATCCGCCTGCTAGGCTTCGATGAACTTCCTGATGGCCAGGGGGTCGATCTTCACGCCGGGGCCCATGGTGGTGGCCACGGCCATGGCCTTCATGTAGGTTCCCTTGGCGCTGGAAGGCTTCATGCGCATGACCTGGGCCAGCAGGGTCTTGAGGTTTTCACACAGCTTCTCGGTGCCAAAGGAGACCTTGCCGATGGGCGCGTGAAGCACCCCGGCCTTGTCCACCTTGAACTCGACCTTGCCCGCCTTGAGCTCGGACACGGCCTTGGCCACATCCATGGTCACGGTGCCGGTCTTGGCGTTGGGCATCAGGCCGCGGGGACCGAGTGTGCGGCCGATCTTGCCGACCAGGGCCATCATGTCCGGGGTGGCCACGGCCTTGTCGAAGTCGAGCCAGCCGCCCTGAATCTTCTCGACCAGGTCGTCGGAGCCCGCGTAGTCGGCACCTGCGGCCTTGGCCTCGGCCACCTTCTCGGGCTTGCAGAAGACCACCACGCGCACGTCCTTGCCAAGCCCGTTGGGCAGGCTGACGGCACCGCGGATCATCTGGTCCGAGTACTTGGGGTCAACACCGAGGTTGATGGCCACGTCCACTGTCTCGTCGAACTTGGCGAAGGCGCTCTCAATGGCGGTCTTCACGCCTTCCTCGACCTGAACGCGCAGGGTGGTGTCCCTGTCGCCGACGGCATTGCGGTATTTCTTTCCATGCTTGGGCATTTCGTATTTCCTCGCTAGCCTTTGACTTCGATGCCCATGCTGCGGGCGGTGCCCTCAATCTGCAGCATGGCCTTCTCAAGGTCGTTGGCGTTCAGGTCGGGCATCTTCATTTCGGCAATTTCCTTGATCTGGGCCTTGGTGACCTTGCCGACCTTCACTTTGTTGGGTTCACTGGACCCCTTCTCCAGCTTGGCTGCCTTGAGCAGCAGCACCGGAGCGGGAGGGGTCTTGGTGATGAAGTCGAAGGAGCGGTCTGCGAAGACCGTGATGACGACCGGTATGATCAGCCCCTTCTGGTCCTGCGTCCTGGCGTTGAACGCCTTGCAGAACTCCATGATGTTCACGCCATGCTGGCCCAGCGCCGGACCAACCGGCGGGGAGGGGTTGGCACTCCCGGCGGGAATCTGCAGCTTGATCTTTCCTATTTCTTTCTTGGCCATTGTAATCCTCGGTGAGAAATTTCGCTGTTGGCGAGTATTTCCGGGCTATCCCTTGTCCACCTGGACGAAGTCGAGCTCCACAGGAGTCTGACGCCCGAAGATGGAGACGGAAACCTTGAGTTTTCCCTTGTCGTAATTGACTTCTTCCACAACACCGTTGAAACCGCTGAAAGGGCCGTCGATGACCCGCACCTCGTCCCCGCGTTCGAAGTTGAACTTGGGACGCGGCTTCTCCTGGCGGCTCTCCATCATGTTGAGGATGTTCTCCGCCTCGCTGTCACGCATGGGGGTGGGACGGTTCTTCCCGCCCACAAAGCCGGTGACGCGCGGGATGGACTGTATCAGATGCCATGTGTCATCGGTCAAGATCATCTTGATCATGATGTACCCGGGGTAGAATTTCCGGGTGGAAGTCTTGCGCTCCCCCTTGACCATCTCGACGATCTTCTCGGTGGGCATGACAACCTCTTCGATGAGGCCCTTGTCCTGCCCTGTCCGCATCATCTCCCGGACGGTCTGCTCCACGCGCTGTTCGAACCCCGAATAGGTGTGAACGATGTACCAGCGCGAGCGAGGTGCTGCTTGTTCCATTGTGGCATCCATGTTTGATCCAGCCTTTGCTCCAGAGCTAGGGACTTCTAGGACAGTATGGCCTCGACGATCTTGGAGAGCGCCAGGTCAACAATGCCCAGGTAAAGAGCCACGACCAGGCTGACGAGCAACACCGCCACGCAGGTGCTGATGGTCTCCTTGCGTGTCGGCCAGACAACCTTCTTGATCTCGACCTTGGATTCCTCAAAGAACTCCATGAATTCCTTGATTTTCCCGACCGGACCGGATGCTACCGCCGTGGCGGACTGCTTGTCTTTTTTCTTGGTCATAACTTCTTTTTCCAAATTATTGAGCGGGTCGCGGGGCCTTGCCGTGTTGCGGTCAAGGCCCCGTAACGCCCGCTTGCAAACAGAGTTGGCAGGGGTAGAGGGATTCGAACCCCCAACATCCGGTTTTGGAGACCGGCGTTCTAGCCGTTGGAACTATACCCCTGCTCTATCGAACCTACTTGGTCTCTTTGTGGACAGTGTGTTTCTTGTCCCAGGGACAATACTTGTTCACTTCCAACCGACCGGTAGTGTTCTTCTTGTTCTTCTGCGTGGCGTAGTTCTTACGCTTGCACTCGGTGCACTGCAGCTGAATGTTGATGCGCATGGATTACTCCACGATCTCGGTGACGACACCGGCGCCGACGGTGCGGCCGCCTTCGCGGATGGCGAAGCGCAGGCCGAGTTCCATGGCGATGGGCGCGATGAGCTCGACGTTGAAGGTGGCGTTGTCGCCGGGCATGACCATCTCGACACCCTCTTCCAGGGCCACGACACCGGTGATGTCAGTGGTGCGGAAGTAGAACTGCGGACGGTAGCCGGAGAAGAACGGGGTGTGGCGGCCGCCCTCGTCCTTGGAGAGGACGTAGACCTCGGCCTTGAACTTGGTGTGCGGGGTGATGGAGCCGGGCTTGGCGGCAACCTGGCCGCGCTCGACCTCTTCACGCTTCACGCCGCGGATCAGCAGGCCCACGTTATCGCCGGCCTGACCCTGGTCGAGGATCTTGCGGAACATCTCGACGCCGGTGCAGGTGGTCTTGATGGTGTCCTTGATGCCGATGATGGCGATTTCCTCGCCGACCTTGACCACACCGCGCTCGATGCGGCCGGTGATGACGGTGCCGCGGCCGGAGATGGAGAACACGTCTTCCACGGGCATGAGGAACGGCATGTCGATGTCGCGCTCGGGCTCGGGGATGTAGTTGTCGCAGGCTTCGAGCAGGTCGTAGATGGGCTTGGCGTCCGGATCGTCGGCGCTCTCGCACTCCAGGCCCTTCAGGGCGGAGCCGCGGATGACCGGGATGTCGTCGCCGGGGAACTCGTACTTGCTCAGCAGCTCGCGAACCTCAAGCTCCACCAGCTCCAGCAGCTCCTCGTCGTCGACCATGTCGCACTTGTTGAGGAAGACAACCATGGCGGGCACGCCCACCTGACGGGCGAGCAGGATGTGCTCACGGGTCTGGGGCATGGGACCGTCGGTGGCGGCGCACACGAGGATGGCACCATCCATCTGGGCGGCACCGGTGATCATGTTCTTGATGTAGTCGGCGTGACCGGGGCAGTCCACGTGGGCGTAGTGACGGTTCGCGGTCTCGTACTCGACGTGGGCGGTGGCGATGGTGATGCCGCGCTCCTTCTCCTCGGGCGCCTTGTCGATCTCGTCAAAGGCGACGTACTGGCCGAAACCCCTGAGGAAGGCGAGCTTGGTGATGGCTGCGGTCAGCGTGGTCTTGCCATGGTCGATGTGACCGATGGTACCGATGTTGACGTGCGGCTTGCTACGCTGAAATTTTGCTTTTCCCATTGTGATCCCCCTAACTAAAAGTGGTGTAGGTTTTTTTTATTACTTTAAATACTAAGCTAACACGGCATGAACTATGGAGCCCACGACCGGATTTGAACCGGTGACCTCATCCTTACCAAGGATGTGCTCTACCTGCTGAGCTACGTGGGCACGCGAGCCCACGCTTGTATATAAGGAGTATGGATGGACAACGGTAGTGCTAGAGTAATGGAGCGGGAAACGGGACTCGAACCCGCAACCCTCAGCTTGGAAGGCTGATGCTCTAGCCATTGAGCTATTCCCGCTCACTCTCCGTAGTCCATACAGCAGTCCCGGACCGCCTCCTACAGCGTGGCTTATAAAAAATTTGGTGGTGGGGGGAGGATTTGAACCTCCGAAGTCGTTCGACGACAGATTTACAGTCTGTTCCCTTTGGCCACTCGGGAACCCCACCATTTGTGTCTTTGGAGCTGGCGATGGGACTTGAACCCGCAACCGGCTGATTACAAATCAGCTGCTCTACCAATTGAGCTACGCCAGCTCATCGGGAACGAAGTCTATATCCGCCATGGTGTCAAAAAGCAAGCGTTTCGTCGGCTTTTTCACCGGATGCACGCATGCGCCCTTGAAGCGCTCGAAGACGGGCCGGTTTAAGTTGTTCGTCCCTGTTTTGTCAACCCTGCCCGGCAAGTTTTTTCAAAATACCAGTCAGAACCGCCCTGCGGCCACGTCCGAATCCTTTGACTCCGCGACCGACTCCCATTATGAGCTTGGCCCATGACATCGTTTCGCATCGCCTCTGACGAGCCGTGGCTCGCGCCCCTGGCCGGGTATTCCGACCTGCCCTTTCGTCTGCTTTCGCGACGATACGGATGCGCCGTGGCCTGCTCCGAGATGGTCAGCGTCAAGGGCATGGCCTTTGGCAACGAGGGCACCCAGCGGCTCATCGCCACCTGCCCTGAAGATAACCCCATGGTCCTCCAGCTCTTCGGGGCCGACCCGGAACTCTTCGGCCCGGTCATGGAAAGGCTGGTGGCCCTTGGCTACCGCAACTTCGACCTCAACGCGGGCTGCCCGGTGCGCAAGGTGCTCAAATCCGGCAGCGGCGTGAAGCTCATGGAAGACCCGGACACCCTGGTCCGCATCGCCTCGATCATGGTGGAGCGGGCCGCCGCCCATCCCTTGGGAGGGCGGGTGGGCGTCAAGTTCCGCCTGGGGTTCGACAAGGGTGTTGACACCTACCTTGATCTGGCCCGGCGGCTTGAGGGCGCGGGCGTCCACTGGGTCACCCTGCACCCGCGCTACGGCCGCCAGATGTTCGCGGGCCAGGCCGACTGGTCCAAGCTCGCCCTGCTCAAGGGTGCGGTCTCCATCCCGGTGATCGCCTCGGGCGATCTGTTCACGGCCGAGGACGGGGTGCGCTGCGTGGAACAGACCGGGGTGGACGCGGTCATGTTCGCCCGGGGCGCGCTCTACGATCCGTCCATCTTCGCCCGCTTCCGCGCCCTGCTGGCCGGGGAGCAGCCGCCCGCGCGCGACGGCGCGGCCCTGGCAGAGATCGTGCGCGAGCACATCCGGCTGACCCGCGAGCATGAAGGCGACGGCCGGTCCTTTCGCAAGATCCGCTCCATCATTCCCCGCTACGCCAAGGGGCTCAAGGGCATCCGCGCCCTGCGCGCCTCCCTGCTCGAATGCCGCGACTGGCCGGCCCTCGAGGCGGCGGCGGCGACCATCGCCCATCTTGAACCCGCAGACGGCCTCACGCCGGAAACGCTTGTTGACGTGATTTGCCAATAACGGTTACAACCACGCCTGATCGACCTTCTCGTTTTCGTACTCTCTTTTGAAAGGAAACGGTGCCCCATGTCCACCGAGACGAGCGAAATCCTGCTTGAGGCGGGAACCAACGAACTGGAAATCGTCGAGTTCTACATTGAGGAAATTCCCAAGAACAACGACGATTCGCCGTCCCCCCGGACCGAAGGGGCACCCAAGACGCGCAAGAGCTATTTCGGCGTCAACGTCGCCAAGGTGCTGGAAATCATCCGCATGCCCGATGTCACGGAAATGCCCGAGGTCTCCCATGTGTCCGTGCTCGGCGCCTTCAACCTGCGCTCGCGCATCATTCCCCTGCTCGATCTCGCCATGTGGCTCAAGAAACGCCGCGTGGAAAACGAACCGCCCAAGGTCATCGTCACCGAATTCAATCAGGTCACCTCGGCCTTCATGGTCTCGGGCGTCACCCGCATCCACCGCATCAGCTGGGAGGATGTCGAGGCACCCAACAAATACGTCTCGGCCCTGTCGAGCGACTCCATCACCGGCGTGGTCAAGTTCGATGACCGCATCGTCTTCATCCTTGACCTTGAGCGCATCGTCTCGGAGCTCAACCCCGAGATGCGGCTCAAGCTCGACGACAATGTGGAGTTCAACACCGCGGAGCGCTACCGCGCCCTCATCGCCGACGACTCCCCGCTCATCCGCGAAATGATCCGCGACATGCTCGGCCAGGCCGGATTCCGCGTGGAAAAGACCAACAACGGCCGCGAGTGCTGGGACCGGCTCAAGGAGATCAAGCAGAGCGCCGTGGATGAAGGCCGCCCCATCACGGATTACGTCCAGGTCATCGTCTCGGACATCGAAATGCCCATGATGGACGGCCACCACCTGACCCGGCGCATCAAGGACGACCCCGTCCTGCGCGACATCCCGGTCATCCTCTTCTCCTCGCTGATCACCGAGAAGCTGCGCTACCGGGGCGAGGCCGTGGGCGCGGACGACCAGATATCCAAGCCCGAGATCACGTACCTCGCCCAGCGCGCCGCCGCCCTCATCGAGACACACAAGAAGAAGCGCTGAGCACCTTTCCACTGACGAGAAAACGGCCTTCGGAAATATCCGAGGGCCGTTTCTTTTTGCGGGTGGAAGCGGGCCGTATCAGCAGATGCGGGTCATGTCAGCAGATGCGAGGCAACTGCTCGCCTTCGAGCATGCCCAGCAGCCGTTTGCCGCCCAGGTGAGTGACGAGCACCACCTTGCCCGGGTTCGCATCGGTCATGGTGCCGATGCGGCAGGCGTCGCGACCCAGCGGGTCGGCGCGCATGATCTCCAGGGCTTTCGACGCATGGGCCTCGGGCAGGACGCACAGGAACTTGCCCTCGTTGGCCAGATAGAGCGGGTCCAGGCCAAGGATGGAGCAGCCGCCCGCCACCTCGGGACGCACGGGCAGGGACGCCTCGTCCAGCTCGCAGCACACGCCCGAGCTGTGGGTGATCTCGTTGAGGGTGGTGGCAAGCCCGCCGCGCGTGGGATCGCGCAGCACATGGACCTCGGGCAGCTCGCGCACCAGCCGAACCAGCAGGTGGTTCAGCGACGCGCTGTCGCTCTCGACCTTGGACTGGAAATCAAGACCTTCGCGGGTGCCGAGGATGGTCAGGCCGTGGTCGCCGATGGTGCCGGAGATGAGCACCGCATCGCCGGGCCGGGCGCGGTCGCCGCTGGGGGCCGGGTCCACGATGATCTCGCCGATGCCGGTGGTGTTGATGAATATCTTGTCCAACGCCCCCCTGGGCACCACCTTGGTGTCGCCGGAAACGATGATCACCCCGGCCTCGCGCACGGCCTCGCCCATGGAGGCCACGATCCTTTCGAGATCGTCCATGGGCAGCCCTTCCTCTATGATATAGGCGCAGGTCATATACCGGGGCACGGCGCCCATCATGGCCACGTCGTTGACCGTGCCGTGCACGGCCAGGGAGCCGATGTTGCCGCCGGGGAAGAAGATGGGGTCCACGGTGAAGGAGTCCGTGCTCATGGCGATGCGGCCGGACACGGTCAGCTCGGCCGCGTCGTTGAGCCGGTTCAGTTCGTCGTTGCCCAAGTGCTTGAGAAAGAGTTCCGAGATGAGCCGCTGCGAGGCGCGACCGCCGCTGCCGTAATCGAGTAAAACCTTGTCGCTCATGACTAATCCAGTTTGTATTTGTAGTAGGCGGCGCAGCTGCCCTCGGTGGAGACCATGCACGGGCCCACAGGGTTGGCCGGGGTGCAGGCCTTCTTGAACAGGGGACACTCGTCGGGCCGCTTGATGCCCTTGAGGATGTCGCCGCACTTGCAGCCGGGCAGGGCCGCCCCCTCTTCGATGACGATGCCGAAGGTCTTCTTGGCGTCAAAGGACTCCCACTCGGGCCGGATTTCGAGGCCGCTGCCCGGGATGCAGCCGATGCCGCGCCACAGGGCGTCGGACGGCTCGAAGACCTCGTACATGATCTCGCGCGCCTTGGCATTGCCCCCGTCGCTGACGATGCGGGTGTAGCTGTTGACCACATGGGCCTCGCCCGCATTGCGCCAGCGCACCATGGAGAGCAGCGCCTGGAGGATGTCCAGGGGCTCGAACCCGGCGATCACGGCGGACTTCCCGTATTTTTCGGCGATGAACTTGTACGGCTCAAGGCCGATGATGGCCGAAACGTGACCGGGCAGGATGAATCCCTCGATGCCCGCCCGCTCGTCGGCCAGGAGCACCTCCAGGGCGGCGGGCACTGTCTTGTGAAAGCAGAGCACGCGCAGGTTGTCGATGCCCTGCTCCCGGGCCATCTTCATGGTGGCGGCGATGGTCGGGGCCGTGGTCTCGAAGCCCACGCCGATGAAGACCACGAGATCGCCCGGATTCTCACGGGCCAGCTTGAGGGTATCAAAGGGCGAGTACACGACCTTGACCCGGGCGCCGTCGGCCTGGGCCTTCTTCAGGTTGCGCCCATGGTGGCCGGGCACGCGCATCAGGTCGCCAAAGGTGGCCATGATCACGTTGTCTCTGCCCGCCAGATCGAGAAAGGCGTTGACCTCGGACTCGTGGGTGACGCAGACCGGGCAGCCCGGCCCGCTCAGGTGGATGATCTCCTCGGGCAGCAGGGAGCGCAGCCCGCTCTGGAATATGGCCACGGTGTGGGTGCCGCACACCTCCATGAAGCGCAGGCCGCCGGAAAGCTCGGCCCGCAGGGTGTCCAGCACCTTGCCACACAACTCGGGATCGCGAAATTTGTTCAGTAATTCGAAGCTCAAACCATCCCCCCGTATTGAAAGTGTCACCCCGGCTTCAGGGTCAGGACTTTCCATATACCGATTGCACCCAACGGGCAAACAAAATCCCGGCACGAACACCTGATGTGACATTTGCCTTTGCTCAACCCGGTGCACCGCACTGATTACCGCCAACGCGCAGGAGCAAAACACACTGCATTTGCAGAGTTTATTTTATTCGTGGCCAAACTTTTGTGAACATATGTTCATTTTAATCTTGACACCTTGACGCATGAGCATATCTTCATTCTTACAGATGACCGCGCAATGCAAAGGCGGTCCGAACCGGCCGGAACCGGCCACAACAAGGGAGGTATTCATGCCCTTCTTCACCAATCGAAAATTCGGACAAGGTTTCACCGCCACCGATTCCATCCGGCCACAGAACGCGGGACGGAGTTTCGGCGGCCAGGGCCGGGGATGCGGCGGCATGGGCCGTGGATACGGTTGCGGATGGTGCCAATGGCCGGCCGATCCCGCCTCGGGTCCGGGCCAGGGACGTGGCTTCGGGCGCGGCATGGGAACCGGCTTTGCCCAGGGGGTTGACTCCGGTGTCACCGCCCCTGATGTCGGCCGCCCTGCCCGGCTCATGAACCGGGCCATGGCGCAGGAAGTGGGCAACCTCGCGCCCGGCAGAGGATTCGGGTTCGGCCCGGGAGCCATTCAGGGACGGGGCATCCGGCGCAGGCAACGTGCCCGCGTTTTCCAGGGCCTTCCCTGGACCACGGAATAGCAAGAACGCAGTTGACGGAAGGGGGCCGCCCCGTGATCATCAGGCGGCTCCCGATTGGGGCGCACAGCGGGTTCACCATCGCGGGAACCCGCTTGACGCACGCCGGACGCTCGGGCTGCGACAGGGGCCATGGCTCGCGTCCCGGACAAGACCGCCCGCCTTCCCGGCCAGCGGCCACGCCGGGACAGGAGGAAATGCCATCTTCCCGATCCGGCGCGCTTTATTTTTCCCCCGCCTGCTGGTAGGTTGGAGCAGCCGGACGCAATGATGCCCCCGGCCAGACGACCAGTGCCCGGCGATCGGCACGGAAACCGCGATGAACGCCCGCAAGCCCGCCCCTGCCCCATGCCTCGAGATGCGCTCGCCCCTGCCCGCGCCGCCGCCCGTGGTCGTCGACCCGGGGCTCGCGGTGCCTGACGATGCCCGGTGCATGGAGCACTGGAGCGTCTTTGCCATGCTCGACAACGTGGCCGCCCACAGCCTGGTAGTGGCCCGGGTTGCGACCTTCCTGGCCCTGCGCGCCCGGGAGCTGGGCATGGCCGTGGACGTGCCCACGGTGCGCGCCTCGGCCCTGCTCCACGACATCGCCAAGTCCTACTCCATCCGCCACGGCGGCAACCACAGCCAACTGGGCGGCGCATGGACCGTGGCCCTGACTGGCAACCCGGCCATCGCCACCGGCGTCACCCACCACGTCTACTGGCCTTTTCCCCTGGACCTTGCCGACTATTTCACGCCGCTGGCGGTCATCTACGCGGACAAGCGCGTCCGCCACGACACGCTGGTCAGCATCGAATCCCGGTTCCGGGATCTCGACGCCCGCTACGGCGTCACCGAAGCCATTCGCCAACGCATCGAGATGACCAGGGCGCAGGCCATGGAACTCGAAGCGCTGCTCTGCGACACTCTTGAGGTAGATCTGAATGCATGTGATTTTGATTGCGGGCGGCTGGTCTGACGAACGGGAGGTCTCCCTCTCGGGCGCACGAAAGATCAACTCGGCCCTGGAACAACTGGGCCACGACGTCACCTTCCTCGACCCGGCGGAGGACTTCCAGAACCTCTTGCGCGTGGCCCGCGAGGCGGACTTCGCCTTCATCAACCTGCACGGCACGCCCGGCGAGGACGGCCTGATCCAGGCAGTGCTCGACAAGGCGGGCTGTCCCTACCAGGGGGCCGGTGCCGCCGCCTCCTACCTGGCCCTGAACAAGGCGGCCTCCAAGGAGGTCTTCGAGTCCGTGGGCATCCCCACTCCGGCCTGGCAGTTCGTCACCCGGGTGCAGGGGGTGGATACCCCGCCCAGGCTGCCGCTGCCCGTGTTCGTCAAACCCAACAAGGGCGGCTCCAGCCTGGGCATGAGCCTCGTGCACACGGCGGACGAGTTTCCGGCCGCCTTGGACACAGTCTTCTCCCTGTGCCAGTCCGCCCTGGTGGAAACATTCATCCCCGGCGTGGAGCTGACCTGCGCCGTGCTCGACGACCGTCCCCTGCCCCTGATCATGATCACCCCCAAGGGCGGAGCGGCCTTCTTCGACTACCAAAACAAGTACGCCGAGGACGGGGCCGAGGAGGTCTGTCCCGCGCCCGTGCCCGACGAGGTGACGCAGCACGTCCAGTCGCTCATGGTCACGGCCCACAAGGCCCTGGGCCTGACCGGCTACAGCCGGGGCGACTTCATCCTGTCCGGCGACGGCACCCCGTATCTGCTTGAGGTCAACACCCTGCCGGGCATGACCCCTACCAGCCTGCTGCCGCGCGCCGCTGCCCAGGCCGGCCTGCCCTTTGACTCCCTCATCGCCGAACTGATCCGCCTCGGCCTTGAAGAGCGGGGCCGCTAGGCCATGGCCAAGGGCATCGACGCGGCCCTGACCGCGTACAACGCGCTCTGGAAGTGCGCCTCCCCCATGCTCAGGCTCAATCACCGCCTGCGCGAGGGCTGGGACCAGCGCACCCTGACCGGCGGCCTGCCCGCCCGGGCCGATCTCTGGGTCCAGGCGGCCAGCGGCGGCGAGGCGTATCTTGCCTGGGAGGTGCTCAAGGACATGGTCCCGCCCGACGGCGGTCCCTTGCGCGTCCTCGCCACCTCGGCCACCCGGCAGGGGTTTGAAACCCTGTGCCGCGCGGCCGACGACATCAACGGCCGCAAGCAGGGGCTGGCCGTGCAGCCCTGGTATTTTCCCCTGGACGCGCCTTCGATCATGCGCCGGACCGTGGCCCATGTGCGCCCGCGCTGCGCCCTGATCCTCGAAACCGAGCTGTGGCCCGGGTTCCTCGACGCCTGCCGCAGGCAGGGCACGCGGGTGCTGCTGGCCAATGGGCGCATGACCGCCCGCAGCCTGGGCGGCTATCTGGCCTGGCCCGGACTCTTCCGCGCCCTGGCACCGGACCGGATCATGGCCGTGTCCGAGGCCGACGGCCACCGCTTCGCCACCCTGTTCGGCCGCGACCGCGTCCTGGTCATGCCCAACATCAAGTTCGACCGCATGACCGCGCCCGGCCCGACTGGCCCGACTGGCCCGACTGGCCATGACGACAACCCTCTGGCGGGCATCATCCCGGAAGACTCGCCCTTGGTGGTCTTCGGCTCGGTGCGCAAACAAGAACTGGCCGAGGTGGCCGGGCTGGCCGCCGGACTGCTGCGCGCCCGTCCCGAGGCCGTCATCGGCCTCTTCCCGCGCCATCTGCACCACATCCCCCTGTGGAGCAGGGCGCTGGACCGCGCCGGGCTGTCCTGCGCCGAACGCTCGCGCCTGACCGCCCCGGTCGCGCCCGGCTCGGTGGTACTCTGGGACACCTTTGGCGAGTTGCTCCCGGCCTATGGTCTGGCCCGGGCCGCCTTTGTGGGCGGCTCCCTGGCTCCGCTTGGCGGGCAGAACTTCCTTGAGCCCATCACCCGGGGCGTGGTGCCGGTCATCGGGCCGCACTGGAGCAACTTCGCCTGGGTCGGCCGGGAAATCTTTGACAGCGGGCTGGCCGTGCGCGCCGCCGACCCGGTCGAGGCCCTCGCCGCCCTGCTGCGCCTGCTTGACGACACGCCCTCGCGTGACCATGTCTCGGCCAGGGGCGCGGCCTACATCAAGGATCGCAGGGGCGGCGCGGCAGCGGTGCGCAAACAGGTTGCCGATTTTCTCGATAAGGATTAACAACCCTCTTCACGAGACGAGATGAGCACATTTCCCGAGTGTCACGGCATCATCCCGGCGCGGTACGAGTCGTCGCGCTTTCCGGGCAAGCCCCTGGTCGAAATCAAGGGCAGGCCCATGTTCTGGCACGTCCACGCCCGGGCCAGCCGCTGCCCGCAGCTTGGCAGCGTGACCCTGGCCACGGACGATGCGCGCATCTTCGACGCCGCCCGCAGCCTCGGCGTGCCCGTGGTCATGACCGGCAGCCATCACCAGAGCGGCACGGACCGGGTGCTGGAAGCGGCCCTGGCCCTGGGCCTCTCCCCCGAGGCCGTGGTGGTCAACATCCAGGGCGACGAGCCCTGCCTCGAACCGGCGATGCTCACCGAACTGCTCACCCCGTTCTCATCGCCCGAGGTGCGCGTGGCCACCCTGGCCACGCCCATGAGCACGGCCGAGGCGGCCTCGCCCGACAGGGTCAAGGTGGTCCGGGCGCGCAATGGCCGCGCCCTGTATTTCTCCCGCGCCGTGGTCCCCTTTGACCGCGACGCCGAGCCCGGCGGCCACCTGCTGCACATCGGGCTGTACGCCTTCCGCATGGAGGCCCTGCGACGATTCGGCCAACTTGAGCCGAGCCCGCTGGAGCTGCGGGAAAAACTGGAGCAACTGCGCCTGCTCGAAGACGGCGTGGACATATACGTGACCGAGACGAGGCATGCCTGCCACGGCGTGGACAGGCCCGAAGACCTTGAAAAAGTGAAGCATATTCTGGAGAACGAGTGATGAAAGCTATCCTGGCCCTGGAAGACGGCACCATTTTCAGGGGATCAAGTTTCACCGGCCAAGGCGAGGCCAGCGGCGAGGTCATCTTCAACACCGGCATGACCGGCTATCAGGAGATCCTGACCGACCCCTCCTACACCGGCCAGATGGTGGTCATGGCATACCCCCTCATCGGCAACTACGGCGTCAACCCCGAGGATGTGGAGTCGGCCAGGGTCCAGGCGGCGGCCTTCATTGTCAAGGAGTGCTGCAAGACCCCGAGCAACTGGCGCTCGACCATGTCCCTGCCCGACTATCTCGCACAGGCCGGAGTCATGGGCATCGAGGGCATCGACACCCGCGCCCTGACCCGCCACCTGCGCATCCACGGCGCCCAACGGGGCTTCATGGCCACCGGCAACGTCTCGCCCGACGAACTGGTGGACCGGGCCAGGGCCATCGAGAGCATGGAAGGCCTGAATCTGGCCGACCGCGTCTCCTGCGACAAGCCCTACACCTGGGACGGCACGCGCCCGGTCTTCATCGACGATCTCAAGGATTTCGCCTGGCAGGGCACCGGCCCCAGGCTGGTGGTCTACGATTTCGGCATCAAGTGGAACATCCTGCGGCTGCTGGCCGACCAGGGATTCGACATGCTCGTGGTGCCCTCCTGCTACAGCGCGGCCCAGGTGCGCGAGCTTGGGCCGGACGCGGTGTTCCTGTCCAACGGCCCAGGCGACCCGGCCGCCGTGACCACGGCCGTGGCGGCCACCCGCGAGCTTGCGGCCGATCTGCCCCTGGCGGGCATCTGCCTGGGGCACCAGATTCTCGGGCTGGCCATGGGCGGCACCACCTACAAGCTCAAGTTCGGCCACCACGGCTGCAACCACCCGGTCATCGACCTGCAAACCGAGAAGATCGAAATCTCCTCCCAGAACCACGGCTTTTGCGTGGGCATCGAGGGCTTGAATTTTCTCGAACCCACGCATATGAACTTGAATGACAGAACCCTCGAGGGATTCCGTCACAGGGAAAAGCCAATGTTGGCCATCCAGCACCACCCCGAAGCCGGACCCGGCCCCCACGACAGCCGCTATTTCTTCCCGCGTTTTCGTGATATGGTCAGGGACAGCACCGGAAAATAGGCGCCTCATCCGAACCGGCACCAACGCAAAGGGCAGGTACGCATGTCATCCGAACTGGTCAACGCACGAAAAAAACTGAACATGGTCAACACCATGCTCAAGAAGGGCAAGTACATGAACGCCGTCCAGTGTATTCACGACGGCCTCATCCTGCTGCTCAAGACCCCGACCATCAAGTCCGAGCGCGACGAGTTCGAGGATCTCCTCAAGAAGGTCACCTACAACCTGAGCAACGACCCGGACCTGCGCAAGCTCTACCCGCTGGTCATCAGCTACGAGCCGGGCAAGGAACGCGCCCTGCTCGACGCCATGCGCGAGCTGCTACAGGAATTGCAGAAGGTGCTCAACGAGGAAGTCCAGGATGACATGCAGGCCATCGTTGCCAAAAAGCGCGAGGCCCTTGAAAAGGGCCAGGCCCTGCTCGACCAGCAACAGTGGGACGAGGCAGGCAAGGTCTTCGACACCTTGGTCAGGGAGTTCGGCGGCGACACGGACCTCAAGGCCGACATCGCGGACCGCTACCTCAATGCGGACCGCTACAAGGAAGCCTTTCACATGCTGGACGACGCCCTGCGCGACGACCCCAACGCCATCCACCTGTACAACCGCATCGGCATGGTCCTGCGCAAGATGAAGGACTACGACACCGCCGAAAAATACTACATCAAGGCGCTCAGCCTGAGCCACGGCGACGAGTACCTGCACTACAACGTCGGCCGCCTCTACTACGACTGGCGCAAGTGGGCCAAGATGGCCCGGGCCGCCGAAGCCGCCGTCAGCCTCAATCCCGACTTCGCCGAGGCGGTAAAAATGCTCAAATTCGCCAGGAAAAAAATGGCCGAGTAGCCGGAAACGATCTCGCGACCCTTTACAAATGGCGGCCCAAGCCGCCATTTCCCTTTACAGGCCACCGTCTTCCTTGGTAGAGACCGCCCTTCCCCGACCTGGGGCATGGGAGGAAGGATGAATTATTGGACAGAATTGGGATGGATGGCCATACCCATGGCCGGATTAGAGATCGGCTTCGCGATCCTGATGTGCTACGTCTCGCACGCCCTCGACCAAAAACACCGGAACCGTCCCTGATCAGTGGGGCCTCGGCCCGACCCGGACGCACCACAGTGCTCCTGATTTTCCCTTGACCCCGGACCGGGGTCAGGGGAAAATTTCACTTGGGCAGACCAATCCGGCCAGCCCGGAAACCCACGGTGCCCCATGCCAGTCACCCCCCGACCCGCCACCCTTTGGCCGCCCAACCACGTGACCACAGACATCCTCGTCCTCGGCTCAGGGCTGGCCGGCTTGCGCGCCGCCTGGGCCGCCGCCGAGGCCAACCCGTCCCTCACGGTGACTGTGGTCCGGGCCGAAGCCGGGCCGACCGGCTCTTCCTTCGCCAACCGCAATAACGCGCTGGGCATCCAGCTGCCGGACACGGACGCGCGTCGGGCCGCCTTTTGTGCCGAGGTGCTGGCCCTGGGCGACCCCGGTCTGATGGACCCCGCCCTGGTCGCCATCCTGGCCGAGGAGGCCGAGGCCCGGGTGCGCGAACTCAGCACACTCGATCTGCGCTTTCGGCAAACCGACCGTGGTGCCCGGGCTCGGTTCCCGGGCTGCGGCAGCCTTGAGGCCCGTGCCCTGATTTTTGACGACCTTCTTGACGCATTCAATCAATTCTATTCAAAAACAATATCTTGCGGCGTCGCCTTTTTAAACGGTGTCGAGATTCTTGGCATCCTGACCAACGATGGCGCGGCCTGGGGGGCGTGGGGGGTTGAGATGACCACGGGTGAGCCAATGGCCCTGCGCGGTCGGGCTGTGATCATGGCCCTGGGCGGTCCGGCCCCGCTCTTTGCCCGTCATCAGGCCGGGCGCGGCAGCTCCGGTCTGGGGCTTGGCATGCTGGCAGATGCCGGGGTACTGACCGCCAACGAGCCGTATCTGCAATTCATGTGGGGCCGCGAGAACGGGGCATTCCTCACCCCGGCCCGGCTCCTCGGCCCGGGCAACCGGCTGATGATGCCGGAATCCGTCTTGCCAGACGCCAGCCTGCTCGATCCGAGTGAGGCCGTGGGGCAGGCGCTGAACGAATTGCGCGCCGCGCGCGCCCTGCACTGCCCGGCCTTCCACCACCGGCCCCAGGCCGTGCTGGACAGGCTGCTCCTGCGCGGGCTGCACCCGGACGGACTCGCCCGGGTGATCACGCCCGGGGGCGAGATCAGGGCCGGACTCTTCGCCCACGCGGGCAACGGCGGGGCCGTGGTGGACGAGCACGGGGCCACGACCCTGTCCGGCCTCTTCGCGGTGGGGGAGTGCGCCACGGGCATGCACGGGGCCAACCGGCTGGGCGGGGCCATGGTCCTGGCCACCCAGGTCTTTGGCCGCCGGGCGGGACTGGGCGCGACCCAGTACGCCGCTGGCGCGGAGTTGATGGACCCGGCCAAGTTTGACCAGTGTTATAAAGAGGTTGTCAGACACGTCGAGGCTTCGGAGGAGGGACGGCTGATCCTACAGACCATCGCCCACGGCCTTTCCCTCCATGCCCTGTTCGGCGGAACCCCCGGCCACGGGGACGGGCTCAAGGCGTTGCGCGCCGATTTGGCCGAACTGGCAAGGTCGTCCGACAGACGGGTCAGGCTCGCCGCCCTGGGTGGGCTGCTGGTGTCGAGGCCCACGGGAGACGCCTTTCAGGCTGATTTTTGGCAGAGAAATCGAACGCAGATCACTCCAGCCCGGCAATGATGTCTGCGGCCCCGGCGAGATCGTCTACCACGTGATCCGCGCTGTGGCGGCAGCGGGCCTCATGGTCGGCCCCCTTGCCGGTGCGCACCAGTATGGTGGTGGCACCCACGGCCCGGCCCAGGAGCATGTCCACGTCCTTGTCGCCCACGACCACGGCCCGGCGCGGGTCAAAGCCCAGGGCGGCCACGGCCTGCTCCATCAGCCCCGGAGCGGGCTTGCGGCAGCCACAGGCGTCCTCGGGCGCGTGGGGGCAATAGAATATGCCGTCAAGCTCCACACCGTGGGCCGACAGCAGTTCGGCCATGCGCGCATTGCAGGCGCGGACCGAGGCCTCGTCATAGTAGCCGCGCCCCACGCCGCTCTGGTTGGTCAGCACGGCCAGCCGCCGCCCAAGCCCGCGCATCCGGCGCAGCCCCTGGACCGCGCCGGACAGCAGTTCCACCCCGGCCGGGTCGCTCAGGTAGTGCTTGTCAGCGATGATGGTGCCGTCGCGATCGAGCAGGATGACGTCCGCCCCCATGGTCACTCCCCGGTCCCGGCCAACCGCCGGAGCATGTCCAGGGCGGCCTGAAAGCTGCCTATGGACGCCTTGCCCGTGCCCACCAGATCATAGCCCGTGCCATGGTCTGGCGAGGTGCGCGGATGGGGCAGGCCAAGGGTCACGTTGACCGCCCGGCTGAAGTGCAGGAGCTTGAGCGGGGCCAGCCCCTGGTCGTGATACATGGCCAGCACCGCAGGATAGTCGCCCCGGGCCGCGAAGTGGAAGATGGTGTCCGCCGGAAAGGGACCGGCCACGTCGATGCCCTCTGCCCGGGCCGCAGCCAGGGCGGGTTCGATAATCCGCGTCTCCTCGTCGCCGATGCGGCCGGACTCGCCCGCGTGGGGATTGAGACCGCACACGGCCACCGGCCCGGACAAACCCAGCGTTTCAACGAACCGGGCCGTGAGCCGCAAACAGCGCAGGACCCGCTCCGCAGTGACCAGTCCGGGCACCTCGCGCAGGGGCGGGTGGGTGGTGACGAGACTGACGCGCAGCACCGGGGCTGGAGCCCTGCCGGGATCGGGCTTGAACGCGGCGTCTGCGTCGGGATCATGGCCGCACAGGTGCATGCAGACCTGATCCGCGCCAACGCCAAGGCGCGTGGCCAGGAATTCGGTATGGCCGGGAAAGTCGAACCCGGCGGCCTTGAGCATAGCCTTGTTCAAGGGACAGGTGAGCAGCCCATGGGCCAGCCCGGCCCGAAGCAGGGCCACGGCCGCGTCCAGGCAGGTTCCGGCGGCCAGCCCGCCCTGCACCGTGGCCTGGCCGGGTGGAAAATCGAGACCGGCCAGTGCGGCGGGCTCGTGCACGTATACCCCGGCCCCCTTTCCGGCGATGGCGGCCGGGTCGTCGAGGATCTCCCAGAATCCGGGCAGCCCGAGCCGGTCAAGCTCGCGGGCCAGCACCGCCTCGGGGCCGAGCAGGAGCACGCGCTCGTCGCGCCGCCGGGCATGGACAAAATGCCGAACGGCCAGTTCCGGGCCAAGGCCGCAGGGATCGCCAAGGGTCACGCACAGGGTCAGCATGTCATGTCCGCCTGATGGGGTTGTCTTGTGGCTTCGCGTGGAATGTCACGCGGGCCGCGCCAGCCGGGCCAGGAAATCCGCCAGAATCCGGTCGTGATCAAAGGCGGTGCGCGGCAGCCGGTCCAGGGGAAAAAGCCGGACATCGCCCGCGTCGTCGCCCGCCCGCAGCGCTTTCATGTCCCGGGCCAGGCCGGTGTAGACCACGCTCATTGTATGGTGGCGAGGGTCGCGCGCGGGATCGGAGTAGACGCCGAGCAGGCCGGTCAGGATCACGTCCAGCCCGGTCTCCTCCCGGCATTCGCGCACGGCCGCCTGCTCGCAGGTCTCGCCGCAGTCCACGAACCCGCCGGGCAGGGCCCAGCCCAGAGGGGGATTGGCCCGATTGACGAGCACCACTGCGTCATCGCCCGAAGCATTGCCAGGGACCAGAATGACCACGTCCACCGTGGGCAACGGATTGCAGTGGCAGTGGGCGACCAACTCGCCGCCGCAATGAGGACAGGGTTTTCTCGATTCCATGCACTGCTCCCGGGCCGCCCGGCACAGCATCGCGCCGGGACCACGCCTCCTTGTGGCCCAACGCGCCGGGCAAGTCAAACCCCTGCCGTGCCAGCCAGATGAGAGCGCAGACGCTGTCCGCAGGCAGATCGCCGGGGCAGGCATGTGCCCGCCGGACGCAGGCGGTGCTTCCTAGGCAGGGTCGGCGATGGTCACGGAAAAACCCTTGTCACAGAGCTTCTTGACCGACACCGCTCCGTCGCGCAGCACCTCAAGCCGGGTGGCGCCGAGGACGCGGATGACTGTGGACGGCATGCCCCCCTTGGGCCAGGGCGGGTCCACGTAGGCCGCGCCCACCTTCTCCATGAGCCGGGGTGAGAGGTCTTCGGGCAGGGCCACAGGGGCCTCACCGCCCAGATTGGCGCTGGTGGCCACGATGGGTCGGCGCAGGCGGCGGGACAGCTCCGAGGCAAAGGGATGGCCGCTCCAGCGCACCGAGGTATAGCCCTCGTCGTCCGAAAGGCTCGGCGGCAGGTCGGGCAGCGCCTTGACCAGGATGGACAGGGGGCCGGGCCAGAAGGCGCTGGCCAGTTGCAGCAGGGCCGGGGGCCTGTCGTCCGTGACCAGGCCGAGCATGTCCACCCCGCCGATGATCAGCGGCAGCGGCTTGGCCGCGCTTCGCCCCTTGATCTCCATGACCTTGTCGCAGGCCGCCGCATTGGTGGCGTCGCAACCCAGCGCGTAGAGCGTTTCGGTGGGATAGACGACGACATCTCCCGCGGTCATGGCCTTGAGTAGATTCTGCAAGCGTGCCTCCAATCCGTGCGCATTGCTGACAGCGGCCGCCGCCCGTGGGCTGCCCGGCCGGGCATGGAAACTTGGCCGAATATGTATACCTGAACGGACGCCCTTTCAACGAAAAAATGGGCGGCATCGGCCATCAGCGGCCATACCACTCGGCACGCAGGGCGGCCAGCTCCCCGGCATCGAAGGACGGGGCGTCGTACAGGCCCGCCCGATACCGCTGCGTGAAGGCCTCGTAGAGGATAATGGCCGCAGCCACAGAGACATTGAGGCTCTGGACCATGCCCTGCATGGGGATGTACACTTCGTCGGGCACCAGGGCGGCCAGCTCCGGCGAGGTGCCTCGGTGCTCGTTGCTCAGGATCACGGCCGTGGGCCGGGTGAAATCAAAGGCCATCACCGGCCGGGCCGTGGCCGAAAACCCGGTGCGAAGCACCTGCCCGCCCTCGCGGGTCAGCACCTCCACCATGGATGGCGCGTCCACATGCTGGTTGAGCCGGATCCACTTCTTGGCCGAGCCCGAGCTCTTCCTGCCCAGGTCGGGCCATTGCGAGATGGTGTAGTACAGATGCACGTCCGACACGCCAAAGGCGTCGCAGCTGCGCAGCACGGCCGACACGTTGTGCGGGTCCCAGATGTTGTCCATGACCAGGGTCAGGTCCCTTTGCCGCCGGGCCAGCACCTGGTCTATCCGCTGTTTTCTTTTTTCCGATATTTCGCGTCTCATGGCGGTTTGGTACCCGAAGATCGCGCGGGAGCGCAAGGGCGGCGTGGTCAGCCCGAACGGCCCCGAGGCATTATTTTTTCACGCAAGTTATTGACAAATTTTTCCATTACATAGGAAAAGGTAGATGACTCTTTCACCTGTCCAAGAATCAGGGGACGCCGATGCGAGCACTCATTGTCGAGGACGAATTTCTGAGCAGGAAGGTCCTGAAATCCTTCCTCATGACCCTTTTTGAAGTGGAGATCGTGGTCAACGGCCGCGAAGCCATAGAGGCCTTCAGGCTGGCCCACAGTGAAAACCAGCCCTACGCCCTCATCCTCATGGACATCATGATGCCGGAGGTGGACGGCATCGAGGCCCTGCGCCAGATCAGGGAGATGGAAGCCCGGGAGGGCCTCACCCCGAGGGTCAAGGTGATCATGACCACGGCCCTTGACGACCCGCAGACGGTGATGAAATCCTTCTACGACGGAGAGGCATCGGCCTACATCGTCAAGCCCGTGGTCAAGGAAAAACTCTACAAGGAGCTTGAGAAGCTCAATCTTCTCAGCAAGTAGGACGGGGAGCATTCATGAGCGACGACCCGATGGTGGAGGAGTTCTTCTCCGAGGTCAACGACAAGTACTACCCCCAGGTGATGGAGGGACTGGAACTGCTCGAAGGCGGCGAGGTGGCCCAGGGAGTGGAGATTCTCTCGCGCCCGCTGCATACCATCAAGGGCGTCACCGGCTTCATGCCCGGCTTCGAGCCCGCCTCGCACTTCACTCACAAGATCGAGGATTTCCTCAAGAAGGTCCAGTCCGGCGATGTGGAACCCGCCCAGGAGAACCTGACGCTCCTCTCGCGCGGGATCAACATGATCTTCCAGGTGCTTGAGCAACTCAGGGACGACACCGTGGACGAGGAGGAGCAGGAGGAGGTGCTGGCCCTGATCATCGAGGCATCGGCCAGCAGGCAGGTGGGCACAGAAACCGTCGGAGCCGGGGTGGAGGTGGCCGTGCGCGACACCGTCACCATCATCAGGGTGCGTGACCGCCGCGTTCATCTGGAGGGACACTACAAGCCCATCATCTCGGCCGTGCTCGGCGTGGAGCCGGGCGACAAGATACTGCTCGACCTGAGCCAAGTGCTCACCTTCGGCTCCACGGCCTGGGCCACGGTGGCCAGCATGGGCACCACCTTCAAGGTCGCGGCCTGCGCCCTGAGCCCCGCCGCCAAGCAAACCTTCTACGCCTGGGGATTCGACGCCACCATCGCCGTGTATCCCGACGAAGACACCTATTTTTCGATCCAGTAAGGAGACTCCATGCAGGACAGCATCAGCAAATGCATCGTAGACATCGAGAAACAGATTCTCGACATGGCGGACTCCGGCACCGGGGCCGGGGAAGCCGTTGATGCGCTTGGGCTGTCACACATGAAACTCTCCAGCGCGAGCGTCATCACGGTGCTCGACATGCTCACCGACGGCATCACCCCGGTCAATGACGACATCGTCACGGCCATGCTCGGCGTGTGCGAGGCCCAGAAGCGGTTCCTCTTCGCCGTGGCGGGCCTGCTCGACGCGGACACTGCGGGCCTGGGCCGCAAAGAGTCGCGCCCGGCGGCGGTGGAAGGCGAACGCTTCGAGAGCGAGGAAGCCGCGGCCAGGGCGTTTCTGGACCCGGCTGCGGTTTCGTTCGAGGCCACCCGGGAAGATGACCTGGACGATGGCGACGAGGAAGCCACCAAAACCCCGGAAGCCAAGACGGACAAGGCTGACAAGGCCCCGTCCGCCCAGGCCATCTCCTCCATCCGCGTGCCCACGGACAGGCTCGACAGGGTCATCGAGCTGGTGGGCAAGCTCATGGTCACCTACGCGGTCATCGCCCAGGGCGGCGCGCGCAACCTCGCCCAGATGGCCGCCTCGCTACGCGAGCTGGACAACGTCATCAGCCGGTTGCAAAAAGAGGTGGACGCCATCCGTCTGGTGCCCCTCAAGCAGATTTTCATGCCCATGCACCGGCTGGTGAAGAGCCTGAGCCAGAAGATCGGCAAGAAGCTCGAATTCACGGTGCGCGGTGACGAACTGGCCCTGGACAAGACCATTGTCGAAAGCCTCAACGAACCCCTGGTCCACCTGCTGCGCAACGCCGTGGACCACGGCCTGGAAACCACCGATGGCCGCAAACAGGCAGGCAAGGACGAGACGGGCAACGTCATCCTCTCGGCCTGGCGCAAGGGCGACAATGCCTTCATCCAGGTGCGCGACGACGGACGCGGGCTGGACCCGGACCGCATCCTGGCCAAGGCTCTGGAAAAGGGGCTTGCCGACCCGGACAAGACATACGAAACACCTGAGATTCTTCAATTCGTGCTCCAATCCGGTTTCTCCACCGCCGAGCAGGTCACCGACGTCTCGGGACGGGGCGTGGGCATGGACGCGGTGATCAACGTCATCCGCACCACCCTTGACGGCGACATCGCCATTGAGAGCACACCGGGCAGGGGCGCTTCCTTCACCATCTCAATCCCCCTTGACCGCTCGGCCAACGAGGGCATCGTGGAGGCCCTGGTCTGCAAGGTGGGCGGCGACACCTTCATCGTGCCCAGCCGCGACGTGGTCGAGATATACATGCCCCGCAACCACAACGTGGTCGAGCTGCCCGATGGCCGCGAGACCGTGGACGTGCGCGGCGAGGTTCATTCCCTGCTCCGGCTGGCCGACCTGCTGGGCCTTGAGCCCGAGGTCACGAACATCGAGATGGCCCAGGCCATCGTGGTCCGCGTGGGCGACTACAAGGCCGCCATCCTGGTGGACGAGGTCCTCAGGCAGCAGCAGGTGGTCATCACCGGCTTCACCGTGCCGGTGGAAGAAATCTTCCACATCCCCATCCTCGGCTTCGGCATGATGGGCGAGTCCGACGCCCTGGTCATCGACACCGAGAAAATCCTCCACTATTTCGAGGAGCTTCGGGGCGTGGCCACTGCGGCGTCCTGACCCGCTGCCGTGACGCCCTGACGAACCGCCCTCGTCCTGCCAATGGACCACTGCCACGGGAAGAGGGCGTCCTCTTTCCCGCCGATCCCCCCGACGAGGGAGATTCATGCCCGGATGCCGCTGCACCCTCCGGTGGCCGGGACGGACATGGGCCGGTGGCCGGGCGCGTCCGGGCCGGGCCTCTTGCCCGACGCGCCCACTTCGAGTATGGACATCCGGCACACCCTGAGCGACCCGGCCATCGCCCTCACCCCCGAGACCATCCGGGCGGTGTTCTGCGCACGCGCCATCGTCGGCCGCATGGCCTTTGGACCCATGACAATCGCCTCCGAGACCAAGGACTTCAACATGACCCGCCTGCGCACCACACTCTCTCTTCACTCCCTGTCCCCCCTCGCCCTGCGCCTCATCCTGGCCCTGCTCATGGTCATGACGCTGCTGCCCGGCCCGGCCCCGGCCCAGAGCGTCCGGGACGACACCGGGCGCGTCATCGGGGTGTCCGCGCCCTTCACCCGGATCATCTCGCTCTATTCCGCCCACACGGAAAACCTCTTCCAACTCGGCCTGGACGACGCAATAATCGGCGTCACCGAGCACGAGGACTTCCCCTCCACCGCCCTCGAAAAACCTGCCTTCACTGCCCGCGACAGCGTGGACAAGCTCCTGGCCGCCCGGCCGGACCTGATACTCATCAGGCCCATGCAGCAGGCCGACCAGCCCGACCTGTGGGCCGCCTTGGAGCGCCACGGCGTCACCGTCGCCGCCCTGCAGCCGGACACCGTCTCCGAGATGTACGACTACTGGCGCACCCTGGGCACCCTGACAGGCAGGGAGGTGCAGGCCGAGGAAATGGTCGGCCGGTTCAAGGACGGACTTGTCCTGGCCCGGCAGCGGATGGAAAGCATCGACCCGGCCCGGCGGCCCGGCGTGTTCTTCGAGTCCATCCACCGCAGGTTTGCCACCTTTGCCCCAGGCTCCATGCCCATCTTCGTGCTGGAAACGGCCGGAGGACGCAACGTGGCCGCCGACGCGGCCTCTCGCGAGGGTACCAACATCGCGGACTACGGCCTGGAACGCATGCTGGCCAAATCCTCGCAGATCGACGTCTACCTCACGCAATACGGCGCGATGAACTCGGTGACCGTCAGGGACATCGCCACCGGCCCGGCGGCGTCGCGCATCAAGGCCGTGCGCGACCGCAATGTCTTTCTGGTGGACGAGCGGCTGGTCTCGCGGCCCACCATGCGGCTGCTGCGCGGCATCGAAACGGTCCACACCCTGCTCCATCCCACGGCCTGGAACTGACAAACACCCCGGCGCGAAAGGCCCACGGGAGAATCCATTACATGACACAAAAAGGCACCCTCTACGGCATCGGCGTCGGCCCCGGCGACCCGGAACTGCTCACCCTCAAGGCGGTCCGCGCCCTGGGGCAGGTGGACGTCATCTTTGCCGCCTCCTCCACCAAAAACGACTACTCCACGGCCTATGACATCGCTCGCCCTCACCTCAAGGCGAACGTGCGCGTGGAGCATCTCGGATTTCCCATGACCAAGGACGATGCAGAGCTGAACGCGGCCTGGGAAGCCAACGCCAAGGCCGTGGCCCGGGTGCTGGACCAGGGGCTGGACGCCGCCTTCATCACCCTGGGCGACCCGCTGACATACTCCACCTACGGCTACCTCCAGCGCACCCTGCTGGCCACGGACCCGACCATCCGGCTTCAGGTCATTCCGGGCATCACCTCGTTCCACGCGGCGGCCGCCCACATCGGGCTGGTCCTGTGCGAGTCCAAGGAATCGCTGCTCATCACCTCGGGCGTGTCCGATCCACAGCGCCTCGAAGCCCAGCTTGACGTGGCGGACAACGCTGTTATCCTCAAGGCCTACAAGAATTTCGAGGAGATCCGGTCCACCCTGGAGCGGCTGCGGCTGTCGGACAAGACCGTGCTCGTGTCGCGCCTTGGCATGGAGGGCGAATCCATCCTCATGGACATCAGGGACGCGCCCGCCACGCCGCACTACTTCTCGCTGGCGCTGGTCAAGAAAAACACCGGGAAGTAGGAGCGCCGAGACATGAAGAAAGCCATCGTCCTCGCAGCCTTCGGCTCACGACACGATAACGCCGTCGCCTCCCTGGCCCGCATCACCGAGTGTGTCCGCCGGGCGCATCCCGAAACCCAGGTGTGCGTGGCCTATACCTCCAAGACCATCCGGGGGCACATGGCCAGGGCGGGCGAGGCAGTGGAATCCGTGCCCGACGCCCTGGACAGGCTGCTGGCCGAGGGCGTCACCCATGTGGCCGTCCAGTCCCTGCACCTGATCCCGGGCACCGAGTTCCACGGCCTGCTGGAGCTGGCCAACGAGCGGATGCTGCGCGGCGGCTTCAGCCGGGTGGAGGTGGGCTTTCCCCTGGTGGCGGGCGAGGCCGGGGTGGACAGGGTGGTGGACGCCATCCTGGCCGAGGCCCTGCACGGCCGCAGCGAACACGATGCCGTGCTCTTCATGGGCCACGGCACCAAGCACGACGGCAACGTCTACTACGACTGTCTGCACCAGGCCTTTCAGGCGCGGGACAAGGCCGTGCACATGGGAGCCATGGAAGCCGAGCCCGGCATCGACACCATCATCGAGCGGTTCACCGGGAGCGGCGTGAAGCGCGTCTATCTCCTGCCCTTCCTCTTTGGCGCGGGCTGGCACGCGGCCCGCGACATGGTGGGCGAGGAGGCGACCAGCTGGAAGACCCGGCTCGAAGACGCGGGCATCGAGTGTGTGCCCGTGCTCAAGGGCGCAGGGGAATACGACGCCCTGGTGGACATCTGGCTGACCCACCTGGACGACGCCATGCGCCGCCTGTCGCGCTGCTGAGTTTCCCGGCTCCTCCCCTCGCCCCGCGCCTCACCCGCCTGCCGGGGCCGGGCCAGATGCTCATTTACAGCCGGTTGGGCATGGGCTAGTCTGCCCGCCACAGGGACATGATCGTGAGCATACTGATACACACCGCAGACGGCGGCCACCTGGCCCTTGAGCCGCGCCTGGGCGAGAGCCTGGCCCGGACCATCTTCCTGAGCCGTTTGTGGCACGACGTGCCGCTGTGCTCGGGCCTGGGCAAGTGCGGCCTGTGCCGCGTGCGCTTCGTCTCCGCCCCGCCCGATTCCACCGGCGAGGAACTGAAGAAACTCGGCCGCGACGCCCTGAACCAGGGATGGCGGCTGGCCTGCCTGCATCCGTCCGAGCCGTGCGAGGTGGAGATTCCGGCCCCGGTGCGCAGCGCCCGCGCCGTGCGCGCCCTGGCTTCATCCGGGGGAGACGCGGCCCCGGCCGGAGGCGGCTTCGTCTTGGCCGGAGGAGACTTCGTCTTGGCGGTGGACCTCGGCACCACCTCCATCCACTGGACGGTCCTGGCCGACGGCCAGCCTGTGGCCACGGGCCAGGAACTCAACCCCCAGACCGGCCTGGGCAGCGAGATCATGTCCCGGCTGGCCGTGGCCGCCACCGCCGAGGGCCGCTTTGTGCTGCGCGCCCTGATCCTTGACCGGCTGGCCGAGATCGCGGCCATGGCCGCCCGGAACATGGGCGGCGCGTGCACCGGACTGGCCGTGTCCGGCAACCCGGCCATGACCTACATCCTGCTCGGCATGCAGCCAGACGGGCTGGCCGCCGCGCCCTACGCCCTGACCTACGCGGGCGGCGACGAGCGAAGGCTTGGGGCAGGGTTGCCCCCGGCCCACATCCCGCCGCTGCTGGCCCCTTTCGTGGGCGCGGACATCAGCGCCGGGCTGGTGGCCATCGAGTACGGCAGCGCACCGCACTATCCCTTTCTACTGGCCGACCTGGGCACCAACGGCGAGTTTGTCCTGGCCCTGTCGCCAGATCGACGGCTGGTGGCCAGCGTGCCCATGGGTCCGGCCCTGGAGGGTGTCGGCCTCTCCTTTGGCCGCACCGCCGGGCCGTCCACCATCACCGGCTTCCGGCTGACCCCGCAGGGCCTCGCGCCCGTGCGTTTCGAGGGGGATTCGGCCGACGGGCCGCCCACCGCCATGACCGGCACGGGCTATATTTCCCTGACCGCCATCCTGCTGCGCCATGGCGTGCTCGACGATGCGGGCCACTTCGCCACCGGCACCACCCCGCTGGCGGCAAGGCTGGCCGCCCGGCTGACCACCCTGGCCGACGAGCCTGCCCTGGCCCTTGACCACGGGCTCTTTCTCCCGGCTTCGGACGTGGAGGAAATCCTCAAGGTCAAGGCGGCCTTCAACCTAGCCATGTCCGCCCTGCTGGCCGAGGCCGGGCTGTCCCCGTCCCGACTGGCCGCCGTGCATGTCGCCGGGGCCCTGGGCGAGCATGTCTCCTTGGACGACCTGGAGACGCTGGGTTTCCTGCCGCCCGGCCTGGGAGCCAGAACCGTCAAGGCGGGCAACACCTCGCTCAAGGGTACAGAGAAGCTCGTGACCGATCCCGGGGCACGGGCCTTTGCCCGGACGCTGCCGGACACCATAACCGCCCTCGACCTGACCGCCGATCCCTCCTTCGGCCACAGGTTCATGCAAAGGATGCGCTTCACCCATGTCGATTGACAGCCTTTTTCCCAACATCACGTTCGAGAACACGGCCGAGCTGGAACGCTTTGGCGACATCCTCAAGCAGGTCTGGCCGCTCAAGGCCAAGCATCGGGAGCAGCTCAAGTACGACATCCGCGACATGTCGCGCAGCCTGACCAACGAGCGCTCCGAGCGGCGGCTCGACTACATGGGAGAGGCCCGGTTCCTCTCGCCCTACCTGTGCTATTTCCTGCCGTGGAACCTCTACCGCATGTCGCGCCTCTTCGGCGGCATGGAGCTGGACATACCCGACGACGGCGAGGTGGTGGACCTCGGCTCCGGCCCGCTCACCTCGGTCATCGCCCTGTGGATGTCGCGGCCGCATCTGCGGGGGCGCAAGCTCACCTTCACCTGCATGGACCGGGTGCCCAAAGCCATGCAGGAAGGCCTCAGACTCTTCAACGCCGTGGCGGGCGACACCCCGTGGCGCGTCAAGACGGTCAAGGCGGCCTTCACCGACCGCATCCTGCGCAAGGCGGATATGATCATCGCGGCCAACGCCTTCAACGAGCTGGACTGGTCCGGCCGCATCGCCCGGCCCCAGGCCGAAAAGCTCGCCCGGCACATGACCGGCGCGTGCAAGGAGACCGGCCGCATCCTGCTCATCGAGACCGGGGTGCGCCTGACCGGCCGCATCATCGCCGAGATGCGCGGCCAGTTCATGGCCCACGGATTCATGCCCATCGCCCCCTGCCCGCACACCCTGGAGTGTCCCATGCCCGCCACGGGCCAAGGCGCCCCCTGGTGCCACTTCAATCTCTCGATCAAGGGCGCGCCCAAGTGGCTTGAGTTGCTTTCGTCCGAAGCGCGGCTTGAGAAGACCGGCGTGTCGCTCAATTTCCTCTATCTCTCGCGCAAGGGGGCCAAGGATTTCGGCGCGGTGCGCCTCATCTCCGAGCCCTTCCCCTTGCATGGCGGCCTCGGGCAGTACGCCTGCTCGGACAAGGGGTTGACCCTGATGGACTACGGCAGGCACCGCCCCCTGTTCCCCGGGCAGGCAATCATCCCGCAGTGGCCGGCCACGCCAAGGACGGATCTCAAGTCCGGCGCCCTGCTGCTCCCCTACAAGCCCGGCCCCGTCGAATCGAAATGATCATCACCGACCTCGGACTCATCAGCTACGCCCAGGCCGAGGCGATTCAGCTCGAAACCCTGGACAGGGTCACGGCGGATGAATGCGACAACACGCTCTTTCTGCTGGAGCACCCCAAGGTCATCACCCTGGGCCGCCAGGGCGGGACCGAGAACCTGCATGTGGACGCATCGTTCCTGGCCGCCCAGGGCATCGAACTGGCCCGCACGGCGCGCGGGGGCAACATCACCTGCCACTTTCCGGGCCAGCTGGTGGCCTATCCCATCTGGCGGGTGGAGAAACGGCCCGGCGGCATGCGCCGGTTCTTTCACGACATGGAGGCGGCGGTCATCGCCACCTGCGCCGCCTTTGGGGTCGCCACGATGCGCCGCCCCGGCCATCCCGGGGTGTGGGTGGACGAAAGCCGCAAAATATGCTCAATGGGCATCGGCGTGCGCCGCTGGGTCACCTATCACGGCCTGGCCCTCAATGTGGGCCGCGACGTGAGCCTGTTCGACATTATCACCCTGTGCGGCATAGCAGGGGCGCGGCCCACCTCCCTGAGCGCCGAGGCCGACCGCGACATCACCATCGAGGAAGTCAAGCATGTCTTCTCACGCGAATTCAGAAAAGCCTTTGCGGATTCCGCCCTGGCTGCGGATCAGACTGCCCGGCAATGAGCGGTTTTCGAGCACGGCCGGGCTCATGGACGACCTGCGCCTGAACACGGTCTGCCAGAGCGCCAAGTGCCCCAACAAGTGGGAGTGTTTCTCAAGGAACGTGGCCACCTTCCTGATCATGGGATGCGTGTGTTCTCGCAACTGCGCCTTCTGCAACATCGCCCCGGGCCGCCTGGAGCCGCTGGAGGCCGACGAGCCCGCCCGCGTGGCCGAGGGGGCGCGCAGGCTCGATCTCAAGCACGTGGTCATCACCTCGGTCACCCGCGACGACCTGCCCGACGGCGGGGCCGGACACTTCGCGGCCACCATCCGGGCCGTGCGCCAGACCCTGCCGGACTGCACCGTGGAGGTGCTCATCCCCGACTTCCGGGGCGACGAGGCAGCCCTGCACAGCGTGCTCGACGCCCGGCCCGACGTGCTCAACCACAACCTTGAGACCGTGCCCGTCCTGTATCCGGCCATCCGGCCCCAGGCCGACTACCGCCAGAGCCTGACACTCCTTGAGCGGTCAAAACAGCTGGCCCCAGCCATCCCCACCAAGAGCGGCATCATGGTGGGCCTGGGCGAGACCGACGCCCAGATCCTGCCCGTGCTCGACGACCTGGCCGCCATCGGCTGCGACATCGTCACCATAGGCCAGTACATGCGCCCCTCGCGCCAGCATCCCCCCGTGGCCCGCTACGTGGAGCCAGCCGCCTTCGACGCCTATGCCGTCCAAGGGCGCGAACGCGGCATCCGCCACGTCTTCAGCGCGCCCCTGGTCCGCTCAAGCTACAACGCGGCGCAGTTCGTGGCGAAGGGACAAGGAACGGACAAACCAGGCCCGACGGCGTAACCGCTTTCTCTGGGAGAGGCGGGTCAGGCCCCACCCTTCGTCAGTTCACCGGCCTTTTCTTCAGATCGGACAGGGAGTATTCCACTGCGGCCTCGGCATGGATTGCCGTGGTGTCGAAAACCGGGATGGAAACATCCTCCTGTTTGATCAGCAGGGGAATCTCGGTGCAGCCCAGAATGACCCCCTCCACCTTCTCCTCTTTCTGAAGTCGGTTGATGATCCTGACATATCCATCCCGCGACTCCTTTCTGATCCTGTTGGCGCACAGTTCGTCGAAGATCACGGCATTGATGTAATCGCGCTCTTCCTGGTTCGGGATGACGACCCTGATGCCGCGTTTTTCGAGCCGCTCGCGGTAGAAGGGCTGCTCCATGGTGTAGGTGGTCCCGAGCAGCGCCACGGTGGTGAGCCCGCGTTTCCTGATCGCCTCACCCGTGACGTCCGCGATGTGGAGAACTGGAAGCCCCACTTCCCGCTCAATGGAATCGGCAAGGGAATTGAGAGTATTGGACGCGACGACGATGAAGTCGGCCCCGCCTCGTTGCAGTCGCCGCGCGGCGTCGAGGATGGTTTGGGTCATCAACGTCCAGTCACCCTTGTCGGCCAGCCGCTCCTGTTTGGAAAACTCGCCGAATTCAATGGAAAAAAGCAGTATCTGGGCGGAACTCACCCCGCCCAGCCTGTCGCGAACCATCTCGTTCATCAGGCGGTAGTATTCAATGGACGACGCCCAACTCACCCCGCCGATGATGCCGATGGTCTTGATCGATCCCCGACCCGACGCCTCGGCCGCCAGGGGCATCTGACCGGAAGCAACGACCTCGGCTGTCGCCGATGCGGTCCGCCAGCCATACCCGCCGACAATGGCAGCCATCACAACAAGCACGCACAAGAAACCGCAAATCCGCTTGCAACGCATTGCTCTCTCCTTGCTGTTTCCAAAGAAAACGACCGCAAACCCATCGCCCTTGTCATCACGACACATCCCGGAAACCCCTGCAACCCCGCGCCATCACCGTACGGCAGGGGTGAAAACACCTTCTGCTACGCCTCGGGGTTGCGGCTCACAGTATCCTGCCGCACGCAGCGGCACAAGCTGCCCACGCAAATATAAGGATGAATCAATGCAGATGGTTGGCAGCGGCGGCTTCGATGCCGCGAACTGCGGGGAAAGGCTACACCAGCCAGTCGCGGATGCGCAGGTCGATGCTCGGGATGCCCCGGTAGCGGTCGATCTTGGGGGTAAAGGCGAAACGCATGGCCTGTCCCTTGGTATTGCGCGGGAACTCGCGGCCCATGCGCCAGGCCTTGCCCGACAGCCTGGCTCCGCTCTCGGCGTCGGCCAGCACGAGCTTGACGTGTTCGTTGTCGCGGCCGAACAGGCGGTACTCGGCCACGGTCACGGGCGCGGAGGCAAAGACCGGCTCCGGGTTGCCAAGGCCAAAGGGCTGGAGCAGCTCAAGCTCGTTGAGCAGGGTGTTGGTGATCTCGCCAAAGGGCAACTGGCGGTCGAGCTTGAGGGTCGGGGTCAGCGGCTCCGGGCCAAGCTTGGCTATGACTGCCTCGTTGAAGCCCTGCCGCAGGGCGTCGAGATTGGCCGGATCAAGGGAAAGCCCGGCCGCCTGCTTGTGCCCGCCGAACCCGGCCAGCAGCGGGCTGACGGACTTGAGGCTTTCATGAAGGTCAAACTCGGAAATGCTGCGGCCCGACCCCTTGAGCAGGCCGGTATCTTCGCGCGAGCAGAGCATGAGGGTGGGCCGGTAGTAGCGCTCCACCACCCGCGAGGCCACGATGCCGATGATGCCCGGATGCCAGTGGTCGGCGTGGAGCACCAGCCCGGCCATGTGCCGCATGGTCTCGGCCTGGGCCAGGGCCTCTTCGGCGATATCCTGCTCCTGGCGGCGGCGCTCCAGGTTGATGGCGTCGAGTTCCCGGGCAATGGGCATAGCCTCGTCGAGGCTTGGGGCCAGGAGCAGGGCCAGGGCCTTGCCCGGATCGCCCATGCGCCCGGCCGCGTTGACACGCGGGGCGAGGTTGAAGCCGATCTGTCCGGCTCCAAGCTCGGCCTTGCGCTCGTATTCGCTGACCATCTTCAGGGCGGCCATACCGGGCCGGGCCGCATCCTTGATGACCAAAAGCCCGTTCTTGACCAGGATGCGATTCTGGCCGGTGAGCTGGACCACGTCGGCCACGGTGCCCAGCGCCACCAGATCGAGCAGCGGGCGCACATCCATGGGCTCGCCCGGCAGCATCCGGTTCAGCGCGCAGGCAAGCATGAAGGCCACGCCCACCCCGGCCAGATCGTCGCACGGGCCGCCCTCGCGCAGGCGCGGATCGCAGATGGCGTGGGCGTCGGGCAGGGTGTCGCCGGGCAGGTGGTGATCGGTCACGGCCACCAGCATGCCCAGCTCCCGGGCGCGGGCCACGGGCGCGATGTCCGAGATGCCGCAGTCCACGGTCAGGAGCACGCCCGCGCCCTGGGCGGCCAGCCGCTCCACGCCCGGAACGTTCATGCCGTAGCCCTCCTCCATGCGGTTGGGCAGGTGGTGCATGATTGCGATGCCGCGCGCGGCGAAGAATTCCTTGAGCAGGACCGTGGCCGTGATGCCGTCCACGTCGTAGTCGCCCCACACGGCCAGGGTGCGCCCCGCGGCCAGGCCGCGCACCACCACTTCGGCCGCGTCCATCAGGCCGGGAATCTCAGAGGGCTGGGCCAGATGGCGCAGGCCCGGCGAGAGGAATCGGTCCATCTCCTCCACCGAGGCCATCCCACGGTTCCAGAGGATGTCCACGATGAGCGGGGACACGGACAATTGCTCGGCCATGGTCTCGGACGAGGGCGGCCGACTTTCGCCGCGGGCTTTCCAGATGCAGGGCATGGCGATCCCGGGGTCAGGCGAGGAGCCGGACGAACTGTTCGATGTCCTTGGATTCGGCCAGTTCCTCGGCCACTTCCATGATCTCGTCCAGCTCCATTTCCAGGTCCGGGCACAGGGCCTGGAGCCGGGAGACGAAGTATTCGTCATCATCGTCCACGGCATGGGCGGCGCAGTCGGCCAGACAGATGACCGTGGCCTCGTTGGAGTGGCCGGGCGAAAGCTCCGGGGCGTGATGCCAGTTGACCGGTTCCACCAGCGCGGGCGGCAGGTCCCACGACTTGAGCACCAGGGCGCCGATCACGGCGTGGTCCAGCCCCCAGTACTCGTCCTCGGCCTCGGCATCGGGAATGCCCTCCTCGTCGGCCAGTTCGCGGATGGCGGCCCAGTCGGCGGGGCGGCGCAGGGCGACAATGAGCTTGCCGATGTCGTGCAGCAGCCCGGCAGTGAACATGATGTCTGACTTGCCCACCTCGGTGACACGCGAGACCTCGCGGGCGATCATGCCCACATAGAACTGGTGCCGCCAGTATTCGGCCAGGTCAAAGTCATCGGGCATGGTGTAACCGGCGGTGAGGCCGTTGACGCCAAGGGTGAGGACGATGTTGCGGATCTCGTGCATGCCGAGCACGGCAGCGGCGCGGGACACGGAGACCACCTCGGCCTGGAGGCCGTAATAGGCGGAATTGGCCACCCGCAGGATGCGCGTGGTCAGCCCCTGGTCCTTGCCCACGGTCTTGCCCACATCCTCAAGGGAGGCCATGGACGAGTCCCCTGTCTGGGCGAAGAGCTTGCCGAGCACCTCGGGCGAATAGGGCAGGTCGTCCCGCATCCTCGGGAGTTCCCGCAAGAAAGCCTGTATCTTGTCCTGGTTCATGAAGACTCCGTGATCGCCCCGTGTTTGGCCGCCAGCCCCGTGTTGCCGCTACCCCAGGCAGCCCGGTCCGTCAATCGAGATCCAGCTTGATGGGCGCGGCAGGCTTGGAGGGGGTGGCGGCTTGGCCGTCCGCCCCATTGGCCTTGCCCCCGGCCGGAGCCCCGACGGGCCGCCCGTTGGCCTGCCCGCTGGCGACCGCCGCACCGCGCTCGTCAGCGGGTTTTCCGCCCACGGCCGACCGCTCGCCTCCGGTCCGGCGCGTGTCGGTCCCCGATGGATCGGCCCCGTCCGCCACATGGCCCTCGCTCTTGAGAAAGGCCCAGAACATGCGGCTCTCCTTGAGGTCAGGATTCACCTCCAGGCTCTTGCGCAAATACTTCTTGCATCCCTCCACATCGCCCTTCTCGTAGAAGCAGCGGGCGATGTTGTGAAACAGGTGCTCGTCGTCCTCCACCAACTCCTCGGCACGCAGGTAGTATTGCAGGGCCTGCTCGTACATCTTGTTCTTGCGCATGTTGATGCCGAAATCGTTGAACAGATGCTTGTGCTCGGACTCGAACGCCGCCTCAAGGCCCACGATGCGCTCGAAGATGTCATTGGCCTTCACCTGATCGCCCCGGTCGAGATAGGTCAGGCCCAGGCCGAAGTTGGCGCGCACGTTCTCCTCGTCGATGGCCGTGGCCCGCTTGAACTCGAACTCCGCGCTGTAGGCCGCGCCGCGCTCGCGGTGCTTCTCGCCGCGCACCACGGCATCGTCCATTTCCCTGATGGCCGGAAACACGGTGGAGAGATAGAATTCGGGTTCGGGATTGAACTTGGTCAGGAACTCGTCGCGGGAAAGGGTGCGCCTGGGTCCGGATGGAACGTAGTTGCGATTGAGGGGCTGCACGACGATGGAGCCGTCCTCAAGCTCCTCGCTGCTCCAATAGGTCTTCTGGATGGTTCGCCGCTGGGTGGTGCCGGTGCCGACCCTGGAAACGGACTGTGTGGAGAAGACGCCCTTGATCTTCTCCGCGCCGTCCCTGACTATCTCCCGGCCGCCTCGCTCCGTGTCGCCTTGCTCAGTCATCCGCTCCCCCCGGGGATTAGGCTGATCGCATCTCCTCAAGCATGGTCCGGGCCGCGTCCGCCGGAATCACGGCCCCGGTGATGGGCCTGCCCACCACCAGAAAATCGGAACCGAACCGGACCGCCTGCCCGGGCGTGACCACCCTGCGCTGGTCGTCCGCCGCCGCCGACGCGAGCCGTATGCCCGGCGTCAGGCACAGGAAGCCATCCCCGCACTTCCCCTTGACGTCCGCCACTTCGAGCCCGGAACAGACCACTCCATTTACGCCATATTGCTTGGCTTTCACAGCAAGGTCAAGGGCCATCCGCGAGGGGGCTGGCGCGCCGTCCACGGGCAGGTCGCCCGGCCCCATGCTGGTGAGCATGGTCACGGCCATGACCAACGGCGGCCGCGCGCCCGGAAGCGCGCCTGCGGCACAGCCCTCCATGGCCGCACGGGCCATGCGCTCGCCGCCCAGGGCGTGGATGGTGACCATGTCCACCCCCAGCAGGGCGGCGGACCGGGCCGCGCCGAGCACCGTATTGGGGATGTCGAAGAATTTCATGTCCAGAAAGACCTTGAAGCCCAGCTTCTTGAGGGGCTCCACCACGGCCGGGCCCTGGGCCGTGAACAGCTCAAGGCCCACCTTGACCCACCCGGCCGTGCCGCGCAGCGAACGGGCCATGGCCAGGGCAGACGCGCCGTCTGGATAATCGAGGGCCACCACCAGTTCAGCCATCGCCCCCCCCCTGTGTCTCCCAGGTGCCGAGGATGGCGTCAAGGATGCCCGGACGCAGGGCGGGTTTGCAGCGACCGGCCAGATACACGGCCCGAAGTTCCTGATAGGACATGTCCAGATCGTCGTTGACTACCCAGTATTCAAAGAAATCCGCCTGCCTGATCTCGCCCGCCGCATTGTCAAGTCTGCGGGCGACGGACTCCTCGGAGTCGGTGCCCCGGCCGGTCAGACGGCGGACCAGGACGGCCCGCGAGGGCGGCAGCAGGAAAACGAAGGTGCCGTCCGGGAACGTGTTGCGCAGCTGTTTCGCCCCCTGCACGTCGATGTCGAAGAGCACGTCGCACCCCTGGCCGAGCATCGTTTCCACCGGTTTGGTGGCCGTGCCGTAGAAGTTGCCATGGACCTCGGCCCACTCGCAGAACTCGCCCCGGCTGCGCATGGTCACAAAGGCGTCGCGGGAGACGAAATGGTATTCGCGGCCGTCCTGCTCATGGCCCCGTGGGGCGCGGGTGGTGTAGGAGATCGAGTAGCCGAAGTCCGGGAACTCGCGCCGCAGCATGTTGATGAGCGTGCTCTTGCCCGTGCCGCTGGGAGCGCAGACCACGAGCACCTGTCCCTGGCGGCGGAAGGTGTCGTCTTTGCCCACCTAGTCCCCCTCCTCTGCGCTGAAGCGCTGGCCCACGGTCTCGGCCTGGATGGCCGAGAGGATGACATGGTTGGAGTCGGTGACGATGATGGCGCGGGTCTTGCGCCCCTGGGTGGCGTCGATGAGCCGCCCCTCCTGGCGCGCGTCCTCGCGCAGGCGGCGCATGGGCGCGCTGGTGGGGTTGACGATGGAGATCACACGGCTCAACACCACGAAGTTGCCGAAACCTACGTTGAGCAATCCCTGTTTCTGCATAACTACCTACAATTCCTTTATGCTTTGGACGTGATCGCGTTGGCGCGGCCGGGCTACTCGATGTTCTGGATCTGCTCGCGGCAGCGCTCAAGCTCGGCCTTGAAGTCCACCACCAGACGGCTGACCTCCACATCCTGGGCCTTGTTGCCGCAGGTGTTGATCTCGCGAAACGTCTCCTGGATGAGAAAATCGAGCTTCTTGCCCACGTCGCCGCCGCCGCGCAGGGTCTCGCCGATGCGCTCAAGGTGGGCGTCGAGCCGGGTCAGCTCCTCGGACACATCGAGCTTGTCCGTCAGGTAGGCCACCTCCTGGAGCATGCGGTCCTCGGAAAAATCAGCCCCGGCAGACTGGAGCATGTCGATGATGCGCTGACGCAGCCCGGTCTTCTTTTCCTCCAGAATGGCCGGGACGCGCGCGCCCACGGCCCGGGCGAGCCCGCTCAGGGTGTCGAACCGGGCGAGCAGATCGGCCACCATGGCCTCGCCCTCCACGGTGCGCGAGCGCATCCAGTCCGCCAGCGCGCCTTCCAGTCCCCGGGTCAGGCTCTCGGCCAGTCCGGGATCGGGCTCGTTGCCCGCGTCGCGCCACAGGGACGACATGGTCATGATCCGGTTGAAGTCCGGCTCGAAGACGCGCCCCTGGCTGGCGGCCAGCTTCTCCATCTCGCGCATCATGGCCCGGGCCATGACCTCGTTGAAGGCCACGCCGAGCACACCGGCGTCCATGACCTCAAGGTTGAGGGAGACATCCACCCGGCCGCGCGAGGCGTGGGTGCGCACGACCTTTTCCCAGCCGTTCTCCAGGCCGCGCAGGGAGCCGGGCAGGCGCCACTTGACGTCGAGGAACCGGCCGTTGACGCTCTTGATCTCCCAGACGTGCGTCCAGGCGTCCTCTGTGGTCTCGAACCGGCCAAAACCGGTCATGCTGACGGGCATATGCTTGATCCCCTTATGTATTGAGCTTGGTTTTATACAACTGCCGCAGCTTTGTCAGCCGCGATTTCATTTCCCGGCCCGCGTAGTCCGGGAATGTCCAGGGAAAGTCGGTCCACCCGCCCCGCTGCCAGATCAGGGTCAGGTCCGCCCAGATGCCGCGCCCCAGATAGACGCGGTGGGAAAAGTTCTTGCCCGTGGCCAGCACCAGCCGCTCCAGGGTGAGGAAACCCGGGTCGAGGTTGACGCGCCGCTGTCCCCCGACGGCGTGGGCGGCCTCGATGGCGTTGGTGGCCAGCTTGATGTCGGCCAGCTCGTCCAGCGGGCGCAACGCCTCGAAGGCGAGGAGCCGCCGCCCTATGGGCGTGCCCAGTTCCGCATCGTAGTAGCCGGTCTGGTCAAAGGGAAACAACTCGGAGACGTGTTCGGCCGGGCCGAAACGCGCCTCAAGCTCACCGAGCAGGCCGGGCCAGACCCAATCCCATCTGGCGCTGAGCACGGACATGACCAGCAGCCCGGGCAGGGGCTCCCTGGGCACGCTCACGACCTGTCCCCACCAGTTTCCGGCAGCGATTCCGGCAACGGCTCGGCCATGACGACACCCCGCTCGACGCCCACGGGCCGGGCGCGGACCAGGGCGCGTCGGCCAACGCCATCGGGCAGGCGGGTCAGCCGACACCCGGCATAGAACTCGCACACCCCGTTGCCCTGCGCATCCTGGACCAGCACATCGAGGCGGGGCAAGCCGGTGAGCCGCTCGCGGAAGGCCCGCCTGCGCCGGGACACAAGGGCACGCAGCCGAGCGGCCCGCGCCTTGCGCACGGGCACGGCCACCTGCCCGGGCATGTCGGCGGCGCGGGTTCCCGGCCGCTCGGAATACGGAAAGACATGGGCATAGGTCAGGGGCAGTTCACGGCACAGGGCCAGGGTCTCGGCAAAGGCGGCCTCGTCCTCGCCGGGAAATCCGGTGATGATGTCCGCGCCAAGGCCCATGATCGGCCAGACCCGGGCCAGCCGGGCCAGGAAATCCGCCGCGCCGCGCGGGTCGTAGTGACCGCGCCCCATGGCCCGGAGCACACCAGCATCGCTGCTTTGCAGCGATAGGTGCAGATGGGGGCAGACCATGGACGATCCGGCCAGGGTATCGAAGGCCTTGTCATCAAGCTGGCCCGGCTCCACGGACGAGACGCGCAGCCGCGCCCGTCCGGCCCAGCCGGGGGCCAGCTCCCGGTCCAGGCGGGCCAGGAGATCCCAGAAATCCATGCGTTCGGCCAGCCCCCGGCCATAGTGGCGCAGATTGATGCCGCTGATGACCAGTTCGCGGAATCCGGCATCGAGCAACCGCGCCGCCTCGGCGATCACCTCGTCCGACGGGCGGCTGACCGAGGGGCCGCGCGTCAGTGGCACGATGCAGTAGGTGCAGTGGTGCGAACAGCCGTCCTGGACCTTGACCACGGCCCTGGCCCGGGAATAGCCGGAGATGGAAAAGGGGGCGTATCCGCCCGGCTCGTCGGCGGTGTCGGGATCGGTGGTGTCGGGATCAATGGAGGGGATCGCCGCGGCCAGAGGCGCGGCAGGCGAGGCGACAGGCCCGGCCAGGAGCGCGCCCTTGTCCGCCTGGGGCACCACGCTGACCACTCCGGGCAGCCCGGCCAGTTCGTCGGCCATGACCTGGGCCGCGCAGCCGGTGACGATGATCCCGGCCGCCGGATTGGCGCGATGGAGGCGGCGCACTGTCTGGCGCAGATCGGCCACGGCATTGGCCGTGACCGCGCAGGAATTGACCAGGATGACGTCCGCCCCTTCGGGCGCGACGCTCTCCACGGCCTGCCCGTGGCCGGTCCAGGCCTCGGCGATGGACCGGGTCTCATACTGGTTTATCTTGCACCCCAGGGTGGCGGTATACAATCGAATCATGTACTCTCGGCCTGTCGCTCAGGCGAACACCCATGTTTCGGAGAGAAAAACGAATCCATGACACACACCAAACGGATCATCACCCTCATCCTGACCTTTTCGGCCCTGTTGCTCGCAACCCTGCTGCTGGCCGGGTGCGGCCACCAGCCCAAGCTGGCGGGCAACCTGTCCATGACCCTCAAGGACTACGAACAGGCCGTGGTGGAATACCAGAAGGCCCTCAAGGACGAGCCGGACTCGGCCCGGCTGCTGACCGGCCTGGGCCGTGCGTACTACAATCTTGGTGAATACGACAAGGCCGAGGAGGCGTTTCGCCACGCCGCCGGGGTGGAGAACTACCCGAGCGCGGTCTTCTACACCGGCCTGTGCCAGATCGCCAAGGGCGACCGCGCGGGCGGGTTCGAGACCCTGACCGGGTTCCGCTATCCCGGCAGGGTCCAGGTAACCAACTCGGTGCGCGACATGGCCGCACGCCTTGCCGACACGCCGGACCTGACCGACGAGGCCATCGCCAGGGCCATGTTCCGGGCCTGGGACGAGGGCATGGACCGCGAGCGGGATTTCGGCGGCTCGCGCTAGCCCCGCCCGAGCGGACTAAAGCATTTCCCAACAAGGGTCAATGCCATGAGACGGACAACACTGACGCTGCTCGCCGCGCTCACCATGCTCACCGGCTGCCTTTCTTACGGCGCGGTGGGCGTGGGCACGAACTCGGGCGTGGGCGTGGGCGTGGGCACGGCCTCGGGCATGGGCGTCAGCCTCAGCAGTTACGGCGACTTCCTGCACAGCGGGCCGGACGCGGCCTATCGGATCAACCGCGAGGGATTTCGCGCCTTTCTCGACGGCGACTACCCCACGGCCCGCACCCACTTCGACGCCACCCTGGACCAGTATCCCGGCAACCCGGACGCGGTGTTCTATCTCGGCCTGACCCTGATGTTCCTTGACGAGCTCGACCAGGGGTTCGCCGTGCTCGCCACCTATCGCGAGCCCTTCAACACCCGCATCACCCAGGAGGTGCGCTGGTGGACGGGCTACTGCCGCAAGCGGCCGGACATGACGCCCGAGACCATCCGCAAGACCCTGGTCAGGGCCAGAGCCGAGGGACTTGCCCGCGAACGGCAGGAACGGTGGGAGGACCGCCGGGGCCTCTGATTGCGAGTCCGCTCACCCCCCGTCACCTTCCATCCCACGCTCCAAGGCATGTTCAATGACGCCCCCGCCCAGGACCGTCCCTTCCGCATCGTACACCGCCGCCACCTGCCCCGGGGCCGGGCGGTCATGGGGCTCAAGGAAACGGACCACGAGCCGGTGGTCCTCAATGGCGAATCGGGCCGGTCTGGGCCGCTGGCGGTAACGCGTCTGGACCATGACCACCTCGGGCCAGCCCGCAGGGTCGGTCATGAGGTTGACCCGCCCGGCCACGCAGCCGGGCACCAGGAGCGAGGGCTTCGGCCCCACCACCAGGGTGTTGTCAACCACGCGTTTGTGGAGCACGTAGAGGGGCTCGGCCCAGGCGATGCCCAGGCCGCGCCGCTGGCCCTGGGTGTGCCGCCACAGCCCCTTGTGCCTTCCGATGACCGTGCCGTCCGCAAGGACGATGGGACCGCCGCCGGGCATGGGGCCGCGCCGGGTCAGGAACGTCTGGTAGTCGTCGCCGGGCACGAAGCATATCTCCTGGCTCTCGCCCGGCAGGGGCGGGGTCAACCCCAGCCCGGCCAGCCGAGCGGGCACGTCCCTCTTGAGCATGTCGCCAAGGGGGAAGTGGGCGCGGCGCAGGGCCTCCCCCCCCACCAACGAGAGAAAATAGCTCTGGTCCTTGGCCGGGTCAGCCCCGCGCGCCAGCAGCGGACCTTCCTTGGCGTCAACCAGCCGCACATAGTGGCCCGTGGCCAGATTGTCCGCACCCAGGGCGCGTGCCGCGTCAAAGAGCGCGCCGAACTTCATGCGCGGGTTGCAGGCCGCGCAGGGGTTGGGGGTCAGCCCCCGGCGGTAGGCATCGGCAAAGGGGGCCACCACCTCGCGCTCGAACTCGCGGCGCAGGTCGGCCACGTGAAAGGGCACGCCAAGATGGGCGCAGGCCTCGGCCAGCCCGGCCACCGCCCCATCCCCGCCACCTTTTGGCAGGAAGCGGCCGTGCAGGGCGAACACATCGTGCCCGCGCTCCTTCATCAGGGCCAGGGCGAGCAGGCTGTCCATGCCCCCGCTCACGGCTACGGCTGTGGTCATCATCTGTCTCGGGGTTGTCGGTCGGACGCGGCTCCTGCCAGCGCCTCGGGGCATCCTAAGGAAGCCGGAGCCGAATGCAAAGAGTTTGTGGTCTGACCGGGCCAGATCGTGCTACACCGGCGCACAGGAAGACATCACACAAGGAGTTCGCCATGAAACCGCTGCACTTTCTCCCGACGGCCGTCCTGGCCACACTGCTGGTCGCCCTGCTGGCCGCGCCCGGGGCCCTTGCCTGCACCACCATGATCATCACCCCCGGGGCCAGCGCCGACGGCTCCATGATGGTCACCCACTCCGACGACGACGAGCTGGGCGACCAGCGGCTGGTCTACGTTCCCTCCAAGGAGCAGACCGGCAGCCGCAAGATTTTCCATGAGGCCTACGCCTATCCGCGCTTTGTCACCGATGATCGCGGCCCGGCCTACGCCACCCCGGGGTATCCGCCCACCGAGCCGGTGGCGACCATCCCCTACGCCGAGATATGGAAGCTCCTGGGCCGGGAGCAGACGGTGTCGTTCGCCTACTTCGACGGCAACTACGGGATCATGAACGAGAAGAACCTGATGATGGGCGAGTGCACCAACGCGGCCAATTTCGAGCCCCCGTCCAATGCCAAGGCGAGCGCGGGCAACCCGCAGCGGCTTTTCTACAGTTCCGAATTGTCGCGCATCGCCCTTGAGAACTGCGCCAACGCGCGCGAGGCGGTGGCGCTCATGGGCGCGCTGGTGGACAAGTACGGCGTCTACGACACGGGCGAGACCCTGCTGGTGGCCGACGAGAACGAGGGCTGGGTCTTTGAGATGTGCGCCCTGCCCGACGCCACCCACCACTCGGCCTGGGTGGCCAAGCGGGTGCCCGACGGCGAATTCTTCGTGGCCGCCAATACCTTCCGCATCCGCGAGGTGATCAAGGACGACCCGGACAACTTCCTCTACTCCAGGCACCTCGTGCCCGGCCTGAAGAAGCTCAAGTGGTGGGACGAGAAGACGCAAGGGCCCATCGACTGGCTGCGGGCGGTCAGCCCCGGCGAGTACAACCACCCCTACTACTCGCTGCGCCGCGTCTGGCGGGCCCTGGACCGGGTCAACCCGGACCTGGGCCTCTCCCCCTGGGTCAAGGACACCTACACCACGGACTACCCCTTCTCCATCAAGCCCAATGTCCCCCTTGACCTGGCCAAGGTCTTCAGCCTCTACCGCGACCACTACGAGGGCACCCAGTTCGACCTGACCAAGGGCGTGGCCGCCGGGCCATACGGCGACCCGCACCGCTTTGTCGGCCCCTATGACGGCAACCAGAACAACGTGGACGCGGACAAGAAGTTCTACGGCGCGTGGGAGCGGGCCATATCGGTCTTCTACCAGGGCTACACCTTTGTCTGCCAGACCCGGCCCAAGGCCCCGGAATACACCAAGGGCGTCCTCTGGTTCGGCCCGGACGTGGCCTACACCACCTGCTTCACGCCCTTCTTCGCCAAATCGGCCCAACTGCCGCGCCCCTACCAGACCGGCTCGCCCCAGGAATTCGACCCCACCTCGGCATGGTGGCACTTCGATCTGCTGGCCAACTGGGCCCGCCTCAACTTCCAGCGCATGACCCGGGTGGACATCCAGCCCGTGCAGCAACGGCTCGAAACCAAGGCCATGGCAGACGTGCTGGCCATGGACGAGGCCGTCAAGGGCAAGAGCGACGAGGAAACCCTGCGCCTGATCACCGAGTTCGGCTTCCAGACCGCAGGCCAGGTGCTCGCCACATGGCGCGACCTGACCTTCACCCTCTTTGCCAAGTATTCCGATGGCTACCTCAACAGACCCGGCGGCCCGGTCCGCGACATCGGCTACCCTTCGGACTGGCTCGACCGGACCAACTACAAGGACGGCCCGGTCAGCTACGACATGAAGTAGCCCGCGCTGACGGAACAACGGAAAGCCGGTCGCCGAGAATGTTCGGCCACCGGCTTTCTTGCCGTTGAAGAGATGGTGAAACGTCTAAAGCGCGGGCAGCGGCATGGGGTCCAGATTCCGCTCCAGGCAGGCGGCCACGGAGAGCATGTCCGCCTCCTCGAAGGGGCGGCCCATGAGCTGGAGGCCCACCGGCATGCCTGAATCGGTGCCAAGGCCCACGGGCAAGCTCATGCCCGGCAGCCCGGCCAGGTTCAGGGAGATGGTGAAGATGTCCATGAGGTACATCTGGATGGGGTCGGCCTTGGCCCCGACTCTGAAGGCCGTGGTCGGGCAGACCGGCCCGGCGATGAAATCGCACTGCCCAAGGGCCGCGTCGAAGTCCTGGCGCAGCAGGCGGCGGACCTTGGCGGCCTTGTTGTAGTAGGCGTCGTAGTAGCCGGACGAAAGGACGTAGGTGCCCATGATGATGCGCCGCTGCACCTCGTCGCCGAACCCCTCGGTGCGGCTGGCGGTGTACATGTCGATGAGTTCCTCGGCACCCTGGCTGCGGTGGCCGAAGCGCACCCCGTCAAAGCGGGAGAGGTTGGACGAGGCCTCGGCCATGGCGATGATGTAGTAGGTGGCGATGGCGTAGTCGGTCAGCGAGAGGGAGAGGGGCACGGTCCTTGCGCCCAGCGCCTCGGCCCGGGCCACTGCGGCACGGCAGGCCGCCTCCACCTCGGGGTCGATGCCCCCGCCCCAGTATTCGCGCGGCAGGCCGATGGTCACGCCGTCAAGGGAGTCGCGGCCCAGCCCGGCCAGATAGTCGGGCACGGGTGCGTTGACCGAGGTGGAGTCCCGGGGGTCGTGCCCGGCGATGACCTGGAGCACCCGGGCGGCGTCTTCCACCGAGCGGGTCATGGGGCCGATCTGGTCCAGGGACGAGCCATAGGCGATCAGCCCGTAGCGCGACACGCGGCCATAGGTGGGCTTGACCCCCACGATGCCGCAGAAGGAGGCGGGCAGCCGGATGGAGCCGCCGGTGTCAGTGCCCAGGGCGGCAAAGCACTGGCCAGCGGCCACGGACGCGCCCGAGCCGCCGGACGAGCCGCCCGGCACGCGCTCGGCATCCCAGGGGTTGGCGGTGCGGAAATAGGCGGAGTTCTCGGTGGACGAGCCCATGGCGAACTCGTCCATATTGGCCTTGCCAATGAGCACGGCCCCGGCCTCGCGCAGCCGGGCCACTGCCGTGGCATCATAGAACGGCACGAAATCTTTGAGAATCTTCGAGCCGCAGGTGGTCCTGACTCCCCGGGTGGTGAGCAGATCCTTGAGGACCACGGGCACGCCCCACAGGGGCTTGGACGGGTCCGGTCCTTCGGCGTCCAGGGTCTCGGCCCGGGCCATGGCCTCGCCGGCCATGACCGTGATCAGGGCGCGGACGGCGGGCTCGGTGGCCTCAATGCGGTCCAGGCACGCTCCCACGGCCTGGACGGCGGTGACCTCGCGGGATTGGAGCAGCCCGGCCAGTTCGGTCAGGGTCTTGGTGTGCAATGCAGACATGGTCTATCCTGGGTATGGGCGAAAATCAGACGATTCTGGGGACGATGAAGAATTGGCCGTCCTGCCTGGGCGCGTTGCCCAGCACCTCGTCGCGGCCATGCTCCTTGCGCGGCTCGTCGGGGCGCAGCACGGTGGTGTGCTCCACCGGGCTGTACATGGGCTCCACGCTGTCGGTGTCCAGCTCGGCGAGCTTGTCCATGTGGCCCAGAATGTCGCCCAGCTGTCCGGCGAACAGCTCAAGCTTGTCCTGCGGCAGATCCAGGCGCGCCAGACGCGCCACCTTGGCCACCTCTTGGGGGCTTATCTTCATTGTCGATGCTCCTTGCGTGAATGTGGGCGGTCCGGGAACGACGGCTAACGACCGCCCTCCTGGCGCTGCTCGTAGGCTTCGAGCCGCCGGTCGCGCCGGGCCTTGGCCTTGGCGATGCTGTCGGCGAGGGAGGCGGCGTTGACCAGCCGCTTGCCGTTGCGCGCCGGGCTGAAGAGATACATCTCCTGCATGGCCACGCCCTGCCCGTTCCAGCTGATGGGGGCCATGCTGAAGTCCATGCGGCTTGCCGAGGCGATGCGGTCGTTGACGTCGGCAGGGGTCCAGCCTGCGGGCAGCGAGCCGATCTTTCCGGCAAAGCGCACGAAATCGTAGCCCAGGGCCACCCAGAAGTCGGCCTGACCAAGGCCCTCCTCGGTCAGCGCGGCCTGGAGGGCGCGGCCGCCGTCGCTCCCCTCCCACCACGCGCCAGGGCACACGGCCAGCCGGTAGTAATGCTCGTCCACGTTTCGGGCGCTGTCCAGGGCGCGGCTCCACAGGCTGGTGCCCAGGTACAGAAGCTGGTCGCCCTCGTAGAAGAAGAAGTTGGGCAGCAGGGTCTGGGCCTGGCCCCAGCCATCGGGCAGGAAGACCGCGCCGAAGTCCGGCTGCGGGAGCGGCGCATCCTTGTTGTCCTTGAAATTGGCGGGCACCTTGAGCAGCCGGGCCACCCGCTGGCTCCACTCCTTGAGTTCCCTGGGCGGATAGGACTGCATGCCCCGGACCCGGGCACCCATGGGCGCGGCCTCGCGGTAGAAGGTCTCGGCCATGGCCCGGCCAAAGGCCTCTTCGGGATAGAAGATCGCCACATCCTTGATGCCCAGCTGGTCCACGGAAAGACTGACCAGACTGCGCACCTCGTCATCGCGGCTGGAGAAGAACCGCCATGCGTCGCGCCCTTCGGTCAGGTCGTCGCCCAGGGAGGCGAGGAAGGCGAAGACGGCGCGCGAGTCGAGGATGCGTCTGCCCGACGCGGTCCCTTCGTAAAGCTGCCGAAAATTCTGCACCTGAAGCGGACCACCCACCACCGAGTAGTGGGCGGGCAGCGCGGCCAGCCGGGCCTCCCAGCCCGGGATGTCGGTATTGATCACCCGCAGGTCCACGTCCGTGGCGTCCTGGGCCAGCCGCCACTGGGCCAGCCCGGCACCGCGCAGGATGCCCGCGCCGACCTTGCCAAAGGGGCCGGACAGCGGCAGGGCCATGGCCACGCCCACGCGCGGCAGGCCAAAGCGCGCCTCAAGGGCGGCCAGGGTCTGCTCAAGCGGAGCCCGGTCCGCAAGCTCGCCCCGGGCGGCCAGGGTGCGCATGGTCCGCCAGACACCGGACCACGCCGCCTTGTCCGTGGCCTCGCGCACACCCCGCTCGAACCCGACGAGCACGTACGGGAAGCGCCACTGGGCCTCGGCGGTCACGGCTCGGGAAAGCTCCATGATCCGGGTGTTGTCCAGGGACTGAAGCGTGGCCCGGTAGGCGGCCTCCATGGCCGCCCGATCGGCCGGGGACGGTGCCTGGACATAGAACCCAGCCAGGGTTTCCAGCGAGCGGTCGAAGTCGCCCCGGTTGCGGAAATATTCGCCGTACCACAGGGCCGCGTCGGCCCGCGTCTCCCACGGGACATCAGTGGCGGCCAGGAGCCAGCGCAGGTGATTTTGCAGCCGCTCGCCCCGGTTCAGGGCGGCCATGGTGTCGAGGTACAGCCGCTCCCAGGAGCGCAGCCGCACCACCGAGGCGTCCATGTTTGCCCAGTCCTCCAGGGCGATGCGCGCCTGATGGTAATGGCCGCTGCGGATGGCGGAATCGGCCAGCCGCTCGTAGACGGTGGGCAGCGCGCCGGGCGTCAGGTCGGGCCGCTCCAGCAGGGCGGCGTAGTACAGCTCCGCGGCCTCGTAGTTGCGGCGCTCCCAGGCGGCGGCGGCCTCGACAAGCAGGTTTGGCGTGGAGAGCAGGTCCGCGCTGGGCACGGTCTGCCTCGGGGCGCAGCTGAACAAGAACAGGGCCGCCAGCGCGAGGAGCGCCAGGGACCGCAGGATGGGGGGTATGGTGGTATTTTTTTTCATGATGGGCATGGTGCGTTGTGTCCCGGCTTGGTGAACCGGCAAAGAAAAACCCGGCCCGCATCATGCGGGCCGGGTAATGCTATACTTCGCTTGGTCCCTCAAGGCAAGTTGGATTACTTGACCTCGGTGTAGTCGGCGTCCACCACGTCGTCGTCGGCCCTAGACGAGGACGAGGACGAGGCCGCTCCATCGGCTCCGGCGGCTCCGGCCGCCCCTGCCGCGCCAGCGGCTCCGGCCTGGCCGGTGGACTGCTGGGCGTAGAGCTGCTCGGCCAGCTTGTGGGAGGCCTGGGCCAGTTCGTCGGTCTTGGCCTTGATCTCGTCCGCGTTGTCCGTGGCCAGGGCCGCCTTCAGGGCCTCGATCCTGGTCTCGATGTCCGCCTTGAGTCCGGCGTCCACCTTGTCGCCGAGGTCGCGCAGGGACTTCTCCGAGGTGTAGACCAGGGTGTCGGCGTGGTTGCGGGCCTCGATGAGGGCCTGCTTCAGCTTGTCCTCGTCGGCATGGGCCTCGGCGTCCTTGACCATCTGCTCGATCTCGTCGTCGGACAGGCCCGAGGACGCGGTGATCTGGATGGACTGCTCACGGCCGGTGCCCATGTCCTTGGCGTTGACGTGGACGATGCCGTTGGCGTCGATGTCAAAGGAGACCTCGACCTGCGGCACGCCGCGCGGCGCCGGGGGAATGCCGGACAGCTCGAAGTTGCCCAGCAGCTTGTTGTCGGCCGACATGGGCCGCTCGCCCTGAAAGACCCGGATGGACACCGAGGGCTGGTTGTCGGCCGCAGTGGTGAAGACCTGGGATTTCTTGGTCGGGATGGTGGTGTTGCGCTCGATGAGCTTGGTCATGACGCCGCCCATGGTCTCGATGCCCAGCGAAAGCGGGGTCACGTCGAGCAGGAGCACGTCCTTGACGTCACCGGCCAGGATGCCGCCCTGGATGGCCGCGCCCATGGCCACGACCTCGTCCGGGTTGACCGAGCGGTTGGGCTCGCGGCCGAAGAAGCTCTTCACCTTTTCCTGGACCAGGGGCATGCGGGTCATGCCGCCCACGAGGATGACCTCGTCGATGTCAGAGGCGGAAAGCCCGGCGTCCTTGAGGGCCTTGCGGCACGGCTCCACCGTGCGCTCCACCAGGTCCTCCACCAGCTTTTCGAGCTTGCCGCGGCTGATCTTGACCATCATGTGCTTGGGGCCATTCTGGTCGGCGGTGATGAAAGGCAGGTTGACCTCGGACTCCACGGAGCTGGACAGCTCGTGCTTGGCCTTTTCCGCAGCCTCCTTGAGGCGTTGCAGGGCCATGCGGTCCTTGGACAGGTCGATGCCGTTCTCCTTCTTGAACTCGCCCACCAGATACTCGATGATGCGGTGGTCGAAGTCTTCGCCGCCGAGGAAGGTGTCGCCGTTGGTGGCGCGCACCTCGACCACGTTGTCGCCCACTTCGAGGATGGAGATATCGAAGGTGCCGCCGCCCAGGTCGAAGACCGCGATCTTCTCGTTGGCCTTCTTGTCGAAGCCGTAGGCCAGGGAGGCCGCAGTGGGCTCGTTGATGATGCGCTTGACCTCAAGGCCCGCGATCTTGCCCGCGTCCTTGGTGGCCTGGCGCTGGGAGTCGTTGAAGTAGGCGGGCACGGTGATGACCGCCTCGGTCACGGTCTCGCCCAGGTAGCTTTCGGCGTCCTTCTTGAGCTTCTGGAGGATCATGGCCGAGACTTCGGGCGGGCTGTATTTCTTGTCGCCGATCTCGACCCAGGCGTCGTTGGCGTTGCCGGCCACTATCTGGTAGGGGCAGTGCTTCTGCCACTTCTTGACCTCGGGAGCGTCAGCCTTTCGGCCCATGAGACGCTTGATGGCGAAAACGGTTTTCTCCGGGTTGGTGACCGACTGGCGTTTGGCGATGTCGCCCACAAGCCGCTCCTTGTCCGTGAAGGCCACGACGGAAGGCATGGTGCGCCCGCCCTCGGGGTTGGTGATGCATTTGGGGTCTTTGCCCTCCATCACGTAGACACAGGAGTTGGTGGTGCCCAGGTCGATCCCTATGATCTTGCCCATACGTATATCCTCCTAAAATATTGCGATGTGAATTCTCTTGCACAGAATTGCGTACTGCTTCCAATAATCACGCGGCCGGGGTTGTAAAGGGTTGCAGGCCAAAAAACACTGTCAGGCCTTGACCACCATGACCTTGGCCGGACGCAGCAGGCGGCCCTTGAGGGTGTAGCCCGCCTGCACCACCTGGGCGATGCGGTTGTCGTCCAGCTCGCCGTCCTCCATGGTGCCCACGGCCTCGTGGACCTCGGGGTTGAACTCCCCGCCGCGCATGGCCTCGATCTGCACCAGCCCGTGGCCCTTGACCGCGTCGGCAAAGAGCTTGCGGGTCATGTCCACGCCGATGACGAAATTCTTGCACGCGCCGTCGAGGTTGCCGGTGTGGGCCAGGGCGAGGTCGAGGTTGTCGAGCACGGGCAGCAGGTCGGCCAGGATGGATTCGCCCGCGTATTTCTTGAGGTCTTCGGTTTCGCGCAGCAGCCGCTTCTTGACGTTCTCGGTGTCGGCCAGGGCGCGCAGCCGGATTTCCTCGGCCGCCTTGTAGACATCGCAGCCCGGACAGACCGAAGCGCGGCACAGCGCCTCAAGCTCGTCCTGGCTCAGGGAGACCTCGGTCTCGTCCACAGTTTCCTGCGCACCTTCCTTCGCGGCTCCCGGAGCATCCTCCGGTGCCGCGCCCTTGTCGCCGCCGCCGAAAATCTTGCCCGTCTCATCGTACAGATCGCCGAGCGGATTGTCGGATTTCCTGTTTTTCACCATGTTCGTCAGATTCCTCGCGCTGGGAGTGTCGTGAAAAGCCCCGCGCCACGGCGGGACATGCCCGGGAAATAAGCACGGGCAGGGGGTTGTCAATGGAAAACGGACAACAAATGTTGACCTGCCAGCGGGTTGCCTCTACAGTTTTTCAAACTCGCAATAAAGGCAAAACGATGATGGGATATTTCGAAATCGCCTACACTTGGGTCGCAGAAAACAAAGAGTGGTTTTTTTCTGGAGCAGGAGCCATCTTTGTTGGCGGTATGATAACACGCCTTTTCCGCAGAAACACCCCAGGGACAGTCACGGCGAGGGACCAAATCACGGCGAAGGGTGCAACCGATTCCGCCATCGGGAATCACGCCTCGGTGGACAAATCAGTCACCACCATCCCCATCACCAACCCCTCTGGTTCAGTCATTGCCGCACCAGCGGGAACTGTGAACCAAACGACGACCCACTATCATGGCGTTCCACCGGAAGAATACGCGGCTCTCGCCACAAAGCACGGCATCACCCAAGGCGCGCTGATCACTTTCCTTGCCATTTTCGAAAAAGAAGACATCCCTCTTTCCGACTATGACCATGAACTCCGATGTATTGCGGAGCGGTTCAAGGAGCTGGAAGCCCGTCTGGAGCGTTTCGAGACCGACGACGCCGCTGTTGCCACGGCCAAGCACCAAGCCAGGGAAGCCTTGACAGAAGGCCAATTGGACAGGGCCGAAGAGCTTCTCCTGAAAGCCATGTCCCTCCAACTCAAAAAGGCGGACACCGCCGCCCTGGAGGCCGGAGAAACCCTCGCGGAACTGGCGGCACTGGAAAACCTCCGCTTCGCCTTTGCCAAGGCGGCTGACTACTATCTTCAAGCCGCAGAGCGGGTCGCTACGGCGGACAGCCACCAATCCATGTTGTATCGCCACGAGGCTGGCAAAGCCTTCCGCATGGCCGGGCTTTTCGAGGAGGCCACAGAGCAGTGGGAACGATGCCTGCATTACTGCGAAAGCATGACGCCACCTGACGAAGCCATGATTGCCACGGCATGCAACAACATCGCCGTCATCTATGAAGAGCAACAGCGGTTCGACGAGGCAGAGAGACACTTCAAAAAAGCCCTGGATATCAGGGAGCGCGTCTTCGGCAAGGCACACCACAAGGTGGCGTCCACATGCAACAACCTCGCTCCTCTCTATGAAACACAACAGCGGTTCGTCGAGGCAGAGGCTCTCTACAAAAGAGCTTTGGACATTCAAGCGCACGTCTTCGGCAAGGACCACAACGAGGTGGCGAGCACATGCAACAATCTCGCTAACCTCTATGCAACACAACAACGGTTCGACGAGGCAGAGGGACTCTACAAAAAAGCCCTGGATATCAAGGAGCGTGTCTTCGGCAAGGACCACCATGAGGTGGCGTCCACAGACAACAACCTCGCCAACCTCTATGCAACACAACAACGGTTCGACGAGGCAGAGGGTCTCTATCAAAAAGCCCTGGATATCCGGGAGCGCGTCTTCGGCAAGGACCACCACGAGGTGGCGGCCACATGCAACAACCTCGCTGCCCTCTATGCAACACAACAGCGGTTCGACGAGGCGGAGAAACTCTACCGAATGGCCCTGGATATCAAGGAGCGCGTCTTCGGCAAGGAACACCGCGAGGTGGCAGCCACATGCAATAACCTCGCTCTCCTCTATGCAACACAACAGCGGTTCGATGAGGCAGAGGAACTCTACCGAAGAGCCCTGGATATCCGGGAGCGCGTCTTGGGCAAGGACCACCACGAGGTGGCGGCCACATGCAACAACCTCGCTCTCCTCTATGCAACACAACAGCGGTTCGATGAGGCAGAGGGACTCTACCGAAGAGCCCTGGATATCCGAGAGCGCGTCTTGGGCAAGGACCACCACGAGGTGGCGGCCACATGCAACAACCTCGCTGGCCTCTATTACCAACAACAGCGGTTCGACGAGGTGGAGGGACTCTTTCAAAGAGCCCTAGTGT
>NZ_JASTWE010000005.1 GCF_030282845.1 Pseudodesulfovibrio pelocollis | reverse complement strand
AGACGGCCCTGGTGGAGTCGGTACTGGCGACTCCGCTGCGCTGGCGCAAGCCGTGCCGGGTGTTTGTGGGCAGCATGACGGACCTGTTTCACGAGTCCGTGCCGGACAAGTGGCTGGATATGCTTTTCGCCCGTATGGCCGAGACGACACGGATCACCTATCAGATTCTGACTAAGCGGCCCCAGCGGATGCGGGAATATCTGGACAGCATCGGACGGCGAGCGTCGGTCATGCTGGCACGGCATGAAATCTACCTGCCGGACTACCTGAAAGGGACCACCACGGACGTCGAAGACGGAACGCCGTGGCCCCTGCCCAACGTCTGGCTGGGCGTCACGGTCGAGGATCAACTCCGAGCAGACGAGCGTATCCCGTTGTTGCTCGATACCCCGGCGGCGGTGCGGTATGTGAGCTATGAGCCCGGCCTAGGGGCGGTGGACCTGGACCGCATCCAAACGGAAGGGGGTACCTACCACGCCTTAAGTGGTTCGGTCGGCGTCGAAGGCCGGGGCCAGGCACCCTATCGAAAGCTCGACTGGGTCATCTGTGGCGGCGAGTCCGGCCCAGGGGCGCGGCCCATGCACCCGGAGTGGGCGCGGGGGTTGCGCGACCAGTGCCAGGAGGCCGGGGTGCCGTTCTTTTTCAAGCAGTGGGGGGAATGGGGCGACCTGCCCTCCCGACTCATGGCTGAAAAATGCGTGGCCGTCACGCTCGATGGACAGACATATAGCCCGGATGCGGCGGCATTCAACGGCGAATCGTTGCCCTATGGGGCGGCGATCCGCTGCCGTGTCGGCAAGAAGGCGGCTGGCCGCTTGCTGGACGGGCGGGAGTGGAACGAGTTTCCGGGGGTGCGCGTCTGATGCGTAGCCTTACTGTCGGCTCCCTGTTCTCCGGTGCCGGGTGCGGCGACCTTGGCCTGGAGTGGGCCGGGTTCGATCACGCATGGTTCTGCGAGGTGGATGACTACGCCCGCAAGATACTCACGCTGCGCTGGCCCGGCAAGCCCGTCTACCGCGACATACGCGAGGTGGATTTTACGCAGGTTGAGCCCGTGGACCTGCTGGCTGGTGGGTTCCCCTGCCAAGATATATCGGTCGCCGGTCGCGGCTGCGGGATTGAAGGAGCAAGAAGTGGACTGTGGAGTGAATTTGCTCGAGCCATTGCTGAAATACGACCCCAATACGCACTCATTGAAAACAGCCCGGCCCTTGTTGGTCGAGGGCTTGACGTTGTCCTCTCCGACCTTGCCGCGCTCGGGTATGATGCGCAATGGCATTGTGTACAGGCTGCCGCCCTTGGAGCTCCCCACAAGCGGGACCGGATATGGATTGTGGGCTACGCCAGCTGCTACGGACGGGTCCAGGGCCGGGAGAATCACTCCGGGCATGACGGGGCAATCCCTCCCGCAGATGGTCAACACACCGGAGAAATGGCCCACGCCAACGGTGAACGGAAATCACAATCGCAAGGGGTGCAGTCAGAAGAGTGGGGACGGATTGGCGACGGCTGTGGCGAGGCTCACATTCCCGACGCCACGGGCATCGGACGGGAGCCACGGCGGGCCGAACCAGCGGGACAGCAGCGGACGGCTCGGCCTTTCGGCCATTGCAGCCCAATACCCCACGCCATGTGCGCAGGATGCCAAGAACTCGACCTTGCCGCCCTCGCAGCGAGAGCGGGACAGCGTACCGGGCGCGCTCCTGCGGAGTGGGGAGAGGCCTGGTGGGCAGCTGAACCCGAATTGGGTCGAGTGGCTCATGGGACTCCCCATCGGGTGGACCGACTTAAATGCATCGGTAACGGGCAAGTCCCGCACTGCACCTATCTGCACGGGATCATGATTCGGGAGCACGCAAGGGCCACGGGCTGTTTCGGGGCCGTGGAGGTGGCGGCGTGACCCCCAGCTACATCGAGCGGCAGGAGTTCCTGATGCGCGCCCGGCCCGGCATCCATTATGGGCGGCTGGTGTGCGCCCGGTGTCAGGGGCATGGTGTGGAGCCCGAGGAGGACAGGCCTTGGGGAGCGCCCGAGGACGAGCCGTGCAAGGCGTGCCACGGGCATCGCGTGGTTGAGAGGCGGGTGACGGTCATTGTGGAGGACACGCCGGTGGGCGTGAGGAGGTGAGCATGGAGATTCAGGCTGAACAGATCCGCCGCGCCATGGCCGAGGCGCTGGCACCGCTGGTGGAGATTGAGACCCTCAAGGCGCGCGACTATCTGAGCCCCAAGGAGGTCGAGGTGGTGTATCCGCTCCCGGCGAGTACGCTCGAAAAGATGCGCAAGGCCGGGCGCGGACCCCGGTACATCAAGCGGGGCAAGGGCGTGCTCTACCGGCACGCGGACATCAGGGCGTATCTGGATGCGCGCTGTCAGATGACCGGGAACTGAGGACGGACTTGCTATGAAATATCCGCTGAACATGCTCCACGGCCACGCGCTGGACATCGGGGCAGAGGTGGGCATAGCGCTGGGTGGTGACCTGGCTGCTGTGGCCCATGAGGGTGGCGATGGTGTAGAGCGGCACGCCGCTCATGGCCAGCCAGCTGCCAAAGGTGTGGCGCAGGGTGTGGAAGACCACCCGGTCGCGCCTGTCGGTGATGCCCTCATTGAGGCCCAGCTCGGCCACGCAGCGCTCAAAGGTGTCGCTGGGTGCGCGGCGCACGCTGCCTGCCCTGGACGGCCATACCAGCGCGCCCGGAAGCAGGGGCACGCCCGAAAGCGCCTGCGCGGCGGCCGGGGTGACGTAGACCGTGCGGTCTGCGCCGGTCTTGCTGTCTTGCACCCGGATGGTGCCCGCGCCGAGGTTGATGTTCTCGCCGCGCAGGGCGGCCACCTCGCCCCAGCGCATGCCGGTGTGCAGGCTGATCATGGCCATGCGGTACATCATGTCGCTACGGCGCTTGATGCGGCCAAGCAGGCGGCGCGCCTCGTGGGGGGTGAGCCAGCGCTCGCGGCTGTTGCTGACCACGGGCATGGCCACGCGGTCGGTCGGCACCGGGCCGCTGAATTTGTCCCAGGCGACCATCTTGCGGTAGATGCGGCGGATCAGCGCCAGGCCGTGCTTGACCGTCTGCGGGGCGCGCCCCTCACCCTGGAGGCGGGACTTGTACTCCTCAAGGTCCAGCGGGGTGATGGCGGCAAGCTCCAGGTGCCCGAGGTGCGGCTCGACCAGGCTGGACCAGTGGTAGCGGACGGTATCGGCCGAGCGCAGGTTGACCTTGGCGTGGACGCGATACCACAGCGCATACGCCTCGGCCAGGGTCATGGACGTGCGCCTGACCGGCCCCGGCTGCCTGCCGTGGCGCAGCTCGTTGATCATCTCCGCCCGGCGCTGCGAGGCGAAGGCGGCGTTGATGCCCTCGCTGCGCCAGCCGATCTTGATCCACTTTTTCTTGCCGTCGACCCGGAGGCTGATGTAGAAACAGGCGTCCGGCCGACCGTTGTGTCGCTTGGTCTTGGACACGTTCTCGTAGACGCCCTCATACCTCGCGATGCGGTCCATGCGTTTCTACCTTTTTTCTACCCTGGTTGCGGCTTTCTACCTTTTTCCTACCCTGACACGGCGCATCGCAGCGGCATGGAGCGGCATAGATATGCAGTATCCGCAACGGTTAGCGGCGTCAAGCGGAGCGCGGAGGCACACGGCGAAAAGCACGGAATGGCCTCCGGAGCAAGAGGTCGCAGGTTCGAATCCTGCATAGCCCACCACCGCGATGATCAGGCCCGGAACTTTTTTGTTCCGGGCCTCTCGCGTTTGCTGTCTTTACATTCTCCACAGGTCCGTGCATATCATCAAGAGAGTGATAGAACCCGACACGCAACGAGGTGAATATGCGACGGATACTGGTTCTGCTGATTCTTGCGGCCGTCCTGGTGGCGACCACGGTGCCCGCCCGGGCGGACATGGGCAAGAAATTCGCCGCCATCCGGATTCTCGACAACATCACGGTCCTGGTGGATGTGGAGGGCGGCGACATTGATCCTGCCGAGCTTCGCGCTCACGCCATCGATGCCTTCACCAGGAACATGCGCGGCATGGAGATCAACGACGACGCGGTGGTGGACAACTACCCGGCCGCTGGTTTCGAGCTGGTCAACGTCGGCTACATTATCATGAAAATAATGAGCATACGCAGCGAGAGCGGGCTCAATATCTACCATCTGGACTTCGAGTTCGGCATCCCGCCGCGTCAGGTCTACTGGGACACGGCCACCATGGGCATCGGCCCCACCCATCTGGACCTGCGCAAGGAGGTTCTGGAGGACATCGACGAGGTCATGCAGACCTTTGCCGCCGCCTTTTTCGCCGCCAGGGGCGAATGACCGCCGATTGGCGACGGCCGTGCACCGCACATTCAGTGCTCCCTTGCGTGGGGTGCGTAGCGCATGTCCTCGTCCATGATGTGGGCCGCCAACCAGCGGCTGAGAAAGATGAAAATCTGGCTCAGGTCGGCCCGGCTCTCCAGTGAGCGCCGGAAGTCGTCCACAGTGCTCTTGAACTTGGCGTGGTGGAACCTGTGCTCTTCGAGGCCCGGGAACCCGATGTCGCGCATGTACCGCTCCTCGGTGGCGAAGTGCGTCTGGCCGTAGGCGGCCATCTTTTCCACGAGCCGGGGCAGCTGCCCCTCATCCTGCCGCTCTATGGCCTCAAAGGTCTGGTTGATCAGGTCTATGAGGGTTTTGTGCTGGGCGTCGAGTTCCTCGACGCCCACGGACATGGCCTCGTCCCATTGCATCAGCGCCATGGTGTTCCTCCGGAAACAGGTTCTCCGCCGGGTAGCACATTCCCTGCCCGGGGAAAAGCGCGCCGTGGTCTGTCTGGCGGCGGGTCGCGGAATTATAATACCACCGCGCCCGCGCCTGTGCTTGTATCCCATGCTGAGCCATCAGCATGTCCGGAGGGTCGCGATGCGTAAATTGTCAACCATGTCAAACAATTGTCTGAACTGCGTCTTTCACAGGAAAGAGTGCGTGCTGGGCCATCGGCGCCCCTGGAACGCCCAGGGGTGCGACGACTACCGCCCCTACTGCCTCGTGTGCGGCTATCCCCGCATGTTTTGCAACACCTGCCGCAACCTCGCCTCCAAGGGCATGAAGCCCCACGAGTTGGACCTGCGGTCCGACTATGCCCGACACGGTGCCACCCGGTTCGACTGCGTGTGGCGGCTGCCGACCCGGCCCGGTGGCATCGGTCACTGAAAGGCGAAGCGTTCGGCCCCGGGGTCATCGATTCCCCTTAACTTTTCCGCCCGTTCCGTCTAGATTGTCCCGCCAGCAACATCGAAAACGGGAATCGCAATGGGATACATCAATACAAGAGAGTGCCTCGACGCCCTAGAGGCTCGGGGCGAACTGGTGCGCATCGACGTGCCGGTGGACGCCGCCATCGAAGCAGGGGCCATCCAGCGCCGGGTATTCCACGCCGGTGGTCCGGCGCTGCTTTTCACCAACATCAAGGGCTGCCGCTTCCCCATGGCCGCCAACATCTACGGCACGCGCGAGCGGATGCATTTCATCTTCCGGGACACCATCGAGACGGTGCAGCGGCTGATGAAGCTCAAGCTCAACCCCATGGAGGCGCTCAAGAAGCCGTGGCAGTATCTGGGCGCGCCGCGCACCGCCTGGCACACCATGCCGCGCACGGTGGAGACCGGGCCGGTCATGGAGCACGAGGCCGCGCTCTCGGCCCTGCCCGGGCTGGTCTCCTGGCCCATGGACGGCGGGGCCTACGTGACCCTGCCCCAGGTCTACACCGAGAGCCCGGACAATCCCGGCTTTGCGGGCTCCAACCTCGGCATGTACCGGGTCCAGCTCTCGGGGGGCGAGTTCCTGCCCGAGCGCGAGGTGGGCCTGCACTACCAGATTCACCGGGGCATCGGCCACCACCACGCCCAGGCCATCGCCCGGGGCGAGCCGCTGCGGGTCAACGTCTTCGTGGGCGGGCCGCCCGCCATGACCCTGGCTGCGGTCATGCCGCTGCCCGAGGGGCTGGCCGAGATTTTCTTTGCCGGGGCCATGGCCGGGCACCGCATTGCCATGGTCCGCCGCGAAGGCGGGCTGCCCATCCCGGCCCAGGCGGATTTCTGCCTCTGCGGCCGGGTCATGCCTGGCGAGCAGAAGCCCGAGGGGCCGTTTGGCGATCATCTGGGTTACTACAGTCTGACGCACGATTTCCCGGTCATGCGCGTGGACAGGGTCTATCATCGCGCAGACGCGGTCTGGCCCTTCACCACCGTGGGCCGTCCGCCCCAGGAGGACACGGTGTTCGGCGGATTCATCCACGAACTGACTGCCGAGCTGGTGCCCTCGGTCTTCTCGGGCGTGCACGAGGTCCACGCCGTGGACGCGGCGGGCGTGCATCCGCTGCTCCTGGCCGTGGGCAGCGAGCGCTACGTGCCCTATGCCGAGGACAGGCAGCCCCAGGAACTGCTGACCAACGCCATGGCCCTGCTCGGCAACACCCAGACATCGCTCTCCAAGTACGTGCTCATCGCGGCCAAGGAGGACATGGCTCCCGGCCAGTCCTGCCACGACATCCCCGCCTTCCTCGATCACATGCTGCGGCGGGTGGACCTGACCCGCGACCTGCACTTCATCACCCGGACCACCATGGACACCCTGGACTACTCGGGCATCAGCCTCAACCAGGGCTCCAAGCTGGTGCTGGCCGCGGCCGGAGCGGTCAGGCGGACCCTGGCCAGCGAACTGCCGTCCGGCTTCGACCTGCCGCGCGGGTTCCGCGACGCCCGGCTCTTCGCCCCCGGAATCATGGTGCTCAAGGGACCGGCCCATCGCCGCAAGCGGGACCAGCAGGACCCGGCCTTCGACAAACTGGGCGAGGCCCTGGCGCGGGTCAGGGGCATCGAGGGATTTCCGCTGATCGTGGTGGCCGACGATGCCGCCTTCACGGCCCGGGACTGGGACAACTTTCTGTGGGTGACCTTCACCCGCTCGGACCCGGCCACGGACATCTACGGCGCAGGGGCCTTCACCCACGCCAAGCACTGGGGGGCCTCGCAGGCGGTGATCATCGACGCCCGCCTCAAGACCTACCACGCCCCGCCGCTGGAGCCCGACCCCGAGGTGGAGCGGCGCGTGGACGCCCTGGGCGCCTCGGGCGGCCCGCTGCACGGCATCATCTAGGTTGGTTCGCGCCGTAGCGACACGTTCCCGGGCGGCGTGCCATTGTGCCGCGCTCGGAAATGGGCTATCTGCTGCGCTGGGACAGACACCAAAACGGAGGGAGCGCATGGACGCCAAAGTCATCGAGGATCTCAAGCTGGCCTTTGCCTGCGACCTGTACGAGACGGTCAAGGCGGCCAGGAAGCTGCACGGGGAGAGCGTGTTCAGGCACACCATGACCGAGGAGAACGGGACCATGGTCTTTGTGGGCGCGTTTCCCAGGAAGGACATCCTCGAATTCCCGGACCTCTCGGACGAGTTCGTGGCCGGGCTCAAGACCTTCAACCTCATCGGCGTGGTCACGGACGGCAAGAGCGGGCTGGACATGTTTCATCTCGGCGGGATGAACAAGCCCTTCACCTCCCTGACCGACCCCCGGGGGCTGGCGAAAATCCTCACCGACGAGCCGTTCACAGCTTTTTTGCGCATGTACTTCGATGTCCGGGGCATAATGATGGACTTCACGCGCATGACCCACGACGAGTTCATGCGGGCCGTGGAAGGGGAGGTCTTCAAGAACACCTCCTTCGCGCAGATGCAGGAGGCCAGCCAACTGCTCAAGGCCTTCGAAAATTAGGCAGAAAACAGGCGGCATGCAAAAAAGGGACACCCCGAGGGGTGTCCCTTTTTTGCCGTGTGGCGGGCGCGGCCGGGTCAGCCTTCCAGGGATTTCTTGACCGACATTTCGAGCATGGCCGTGTGCAGCCTGATGCTGATGGTGTCGCTTTTGTCAACGTCCTGGGCCAGCTCGCGCAGCTTGTCCACGGCCTCCAGGCTGGCCGTGATGATCATTTCGGTGACGGGAATCTGTTCCTTGCGGAGTTGCTCCAGCACGTTCTCCAGCCTGTGGGCCAGTTCCTCGATGGTCCCCAGCTTGAGCAGATTCGCCCCGGCCTTGACCGAGTGGGCGTCGCGGAAGATGGAGTTGATCAGCCCGGGCTCTGGCTCGGCCGTCTTTTCAAGGCGCAGCAGGCCGGATTCGATGGAATCGAGCCGTTCGGCGGTCTCTTCCAGGAAGACCTCAAGCACTTCGTCGGCAGGTCGGGTCAAGCGTGCGTTCCTTCAATGAGTTCGATGGCCTTGTCGGGAATGGTGTGCAGGTCGGGCTTGGTGATCTGCATGTCAGCCCCAACGGAGTCGCCCTTGTGGCGCAATTCCTTGGTGATGATGGAGGAATACAGGATGACCGGCAGCTTTTTCAGGACCGGGTCCTGCTTGATGTTCTTGGTCAGGCTGAAGCCGTCCATGAGCGGCATTTCGATGTCCGAGACCACGAGGTCCACGAATTCGGTGATGTCCTTGCCCGATTCCTCGGCCAGCCGCTTGTATTCCATGATAGTCTTGAGGGCGTCGCTGCCGTTGCTGGTAATGATGGGCCGGAAGTTGGCCGCTGTCAGGTTGTTTTCGAGCATGGCCCTGATGGTGGCCGAGTCGTCCGCCACCAGCACCTTGTACTCCTTGTCCGACCGTCTGATCTTGACGCCGTCGTCGGGCTCGAATTGGGTCAGGATGGTTTCGAGGTCGAGGAGCTGGATGAAGTGGTCGCCCTTGTCCACCAGCCCGATGATGGAATCCGTGCTCTGGGAGATGACGCTTGAGGGCGGAATGACCTCGCCCCAGCCCACGCGGTGGATTTCGATCACCCCGGAGACGAGGAAGCCGGTCACGGATTTGCTGAACTCGGTGACGATGACGATGTCGCGCTCGGTCTTGGGCATGTTCAGGTCGAGCCACACCGAGAGGTCGAGCACGGGCAGGATCAGGTCGCGCAGGGGGATGGTGCCCATGAACGAGGGATGGGGCGCCGACTCCGGCGGCTCCAGGTTTGGCGTCTCGATGACCTGCATGACCTTGGCCACGTTGATGCCGAAGTAATTCTTGACCGGAGGCTGGCCCTCCTTGAGCGTCTCGTTGATATAAAATTCGAGAATCTCGAGTTCATTGGTCCCGGTTTCCAGCAGGATTCCGGTGTCAGTCGCAAGTTTGCTCATGGCGGTACCTCATCGGGGAACTCCTGCCGGGCCACTATGGTCCGGCTTCTCTGTTCATACCTCGCCCCACTTCGCATGTCCATGATATATGATTGGCAGTTGAACCATTATAATGTGTTGGGCGGTTCCGGAATGATCATTTCATTTCCTTGACGGGTCTGCCCGGCCCATGCACAACTGATAATGGCGGGACAACCTTCAGGCGACGGAGGAATCGTGACCCAGGATGCGACCAGAGGGCCGGAGCGGCTGCGGGAGATGGTGGGGCAACAGCTGCGGGAGGCTGCGGACGACATCGTGCCGTGGTTCGCCGGCAACATGCCGGACTATTACTTCCGCACCCACGACGAGGAGGAGCAGGCCAGGCATGTGCGGGCGCTGATCTCGGGCATGGTTCGCCAGGAGAGGCAGTCCATGATCATGCACAGCCCCTGCGGGACCATGGTCACCCACATCTCTCCGGGCGGCGACATGACGTCCCTGGCCGGTGTGCTGCGCCAGTACCTGGATCGGGACATCCGCATCGCGCGCATCTATTCGAGCCGCGACGACTCCATCCGGCTCGACACCCTCATTTTCGGCCCCCGGGCACGGTGCACGGCCGACAGCCCGGCCCTGGCCCAGGCGCTTGAGACGGCGCGCCGGGGCGGGTTCGACCTCGCGCCCGGCGAGGCCGGGGATTTCGAGGCCTTCCTGGCCCGGTCCAGCGAAGACTATCTGGAGAAGTTCGAGCCGGGCAGGGCGGTGCGCCATTTTCGCACCTGCGGCTGCGTGGCCGGTGTCGAACGGGTGCTGGTCACATTCGACAGGGAGCCGGTGCCGGGGTTCGACCGCGTGTCCGTGGCCATGGAGAATCCGCCCTCGCGGGGGCTGCTGCTGCGGGTGGTCAATGTCTTTGCCTGGGAGGACATTCCCGTGGACCGCGCCTATGCCGATGTTTTCGAGGGTGAGGGCGGGACGGCCACGGCGGTCATGAGCTTCTACCTCGACCGCTCGCGCATCCTGCTGGACGAGGGGAGCGAGGCCTGGGAGCGGCTGCGTCGCCAATTGGAACTGACCAAGTGGTTCGCCTTCCACGGCCTTGAAGCCCTGGCCGACGAGGACGGATGGGAACTGGCCGAGGTCATGCTCATGCAGGCTGCCGCTGAGTTCGCCCACCAGTTTCTCATCAGCAAGAATCTCCACGCCTATGGCTCGGGCCGCATCGTCTACGCGGTGCTCAAGCACAGAGGGGTGGCCCGGCTGCTGCTCGATTATTTCGCCGCGCGCTGCGACCCGGCCCTGCCGGGCGACCGGGCAGCCGCCATCTCTGCCCGGCGGCAGGCTGTCATGGACGCCATCGGCGGCGTGGACAACGAGATACACCGGGACATCCTCAAGTATATCTATCGGTTCTTCCGGTACACCCTGCGCACCAACTACTATCTGCCCCACCGGCTGGGCCTGAGCTTCCGGCTCGACCCGGTCGTCCTCGCGCCCGTGTCCGCAGCCGAGCGGCCTTTTGGCATCTACTGCTTTCACGGGCCTTACTGTTTCGGCTTCCATGTGCGCTATCGCGACATGGCCCGGGGCGGGGTCCGGGTGGTGCGCACCGGCTCCCAGGAGCATTTCGAGCTGGAGTCCAACCGGCTGCTGGACGAGGTGACCAAGCTGGCCCGGGCCCAGCAGCTCAAGAACAAGGACATCCCCGAGGGCGGGGCCAAGGCGGTCCTGCTGCTCGGCCCGGACGCGGACATCGACCTGGCCGTGCGCAGCATGATCGATTCCTTCCTCGACCTGCTGGTGCTCCCGGCCGAGGGCGGCCTGACACCGCCCTTTGTCGTGGACCATCTCGGCCACGACGAGGTCATCTTCCTCGGTCCTGACGAGAACATCACGCCCGCCCACATCGTCTGGATCGCGGCCCGGGCGGCCCGGCGCGGCTATCGCTGGCCCGGGGCCTTCATGAGTTCCAAGCCAGGGGCGGGTATCGCCCACAAGGAATACGGCGTCACCAGCGAGGGCGTGGTGGTCTTTGCCCGCGAACTGCTGCTGGCCCTGTGCATCGACCCCCTGGTCCAGCCGTTCACGGTCAAGATGACCGGCGGTCCGGCGGGCGACGTGGCCTCCAACGTGGTCAGAATCCTGTTTCGCGAGTACGGGGAGAACGCGCGCATCGTGGCCATGACCGACGGCCATGGCGCGGCATACGACCCCGCCGGGCTGGACCACGCCGAATTGCTGCGCCTCATGGACACGGGCAGGCGCACTGCGGATTTCGACACCGCCCTGCTGCGCGGCGAGGGGGCCTTCGTGGTCCCGGTGGGCGACCCGGACGGGGTGCGCATCCGAAACGACCTGCACAATGTGCCCCGGACCGATCTCTTCATCCCGGCCGGCGGCAGGCCCGAGACCATCAACATGGGCAACTGGAAGCGCTTCCTGACCAAGGACGGCACCCCCTCGGCCCGGGGCATCGTGGAGGGGGCCAACATCTTCATCGCGGCCGACGCCAGGGCCGAGCTGGAAAAGGCGGGCGTCCTCGTGGTGCCCGGGCCGTCGGCCAACAAGACCGGGGTCATCTGCTCCTCCTACGAGATCCTGGCTGGGCTCGTCCTCTCGGACGAGGAGTTCCTGGCCATCAAGAAGACCTATGTAGCCGAATTGCTCGACATCCTGCGGGCCAGGGCCGGGGACGAGGCCCGGTTGCTCATGCGCGAATACCGGCTGGCCGGGGGAGAGAAGACCGTCACCCAGCTTTCCTACGCGCTCTCGGCAGCCATCAACGGTCTGGCCGACCGGATCGCGGCCGTGCTGGAGGGGGAGCGGGGCGGCGTGGCCAACGACCCGGAATTGCGCGCCGCGCTGCTGGCCTATTGCCCGCCCGTGCTGGCCGGGCGATACGCTGACCGGCTGGTGAACGATCTGCCGTCCAGGCACCGGACGGCCCTGCTGGCCGCGTCCCTGAGCGCCAGAATGTTCTATCAGGAGGGGCTTGGCTGGGCCGAACGCCTGACCTCGGTACGCGGCGTGCGCGAGGTGGCCTACGCCTACCTCGCCTGCGAGACGGAACTGGCCGGACTCGCGGCCGAGGTCCGCGCCGCCGGGCTGGCCCGTGGCCAGGAGGTGGCGGACATCCTTGAAGGTGAAGGGCGCAAGCGCCTCGTGCTTCGCCGTCTGGGCCTGGAGTAGCCGGGGCCGGTTCGCCCTTTACACCGCGTGCAGGTGGTGATATGAAAATAATAACTATATGCAAATAAAGGAGCGACCCATGAAAGAGAGAAAGAACGTCGTCACCCTCAAGGGCAACCCCGTGACCCTGCTCGGCCCCGAGATCAAGGCGGGCGACAAGGCTCCGGACTTCGCCGTGGTGGCCAATGACCTGAGCGGGCGCACCCTGGCCGATTATGCGGGCAAGGTGCTGATCATCGCGGCCGTGCCCTCCCTGGACACGCCGGTCTGCGACATGGAAACCCGGCGGTTCAACACCGAGGCCGCCGGGCTGGGGGATGACGTGGTCATCCTCACCGTGAGCATGGACCTCCCCTTTGCCCAGGCCAGATGGTGCGGCGCGGCCGGTGTCGAGGCGGTCCAGACCCTCTCGGACCATCGCGACGCCTCCTTCGGACAGGCCTGGGGTGTACTGATCAAGGAAGTGCGTCTCTTGAGCCGCGCGGTCTTCGTGGTGGGCAGGGATGGCAAGGTGGCCCATGCCCAGTATGTAAAGGAAGTTTCCGAGGAACCGGACTACGCCGCAGCCTTGGACGCGGCCAGAAAGCTGACGGCATGAAATCCGGCCGCTCCCTGATCATGACGGGCCGTTCCCCCATCCGGAGGGAGCGGCCTTTGTTCAAGGCTTGACAACTGCTGTCCACATGGGTACATGCATGACAATTGAGTATCTGAGCATGTGAGGTTCCATGTCAAACATTGCCTGCGGAAACACCGAGCAGCACGCGGCCAACGTCAGTCAGGTCCGGTCCGGGATGCTCTCGGAGCGCGATTTTCTGTTCCTGTCCGAGCTCTTCAAGGCCCTTGGCGATTATACCCGGGTGCGCATGCTTTATGCCCTGGCCATTCACGAGCTGTGCGTCTGCGCTCTGGCCGAGGTCCTCGACATGTCCCCCTCGGCCATCTCGCACCAGCTTCGGCTGCTGCGCGCGGCCAGGTTGGTCCGCTACCGCAAGGAGGGCAAGAACGTGTATTACACCCTGGACGACGACCATGTGCGCAATCTCATCGGGCAGGGACTTGACCATGTCCGGGAGCAGGGCTAGCGGGTCAGGCCCGGGCTGAATGGCCTTGCGGAAGTGGGCCGGGGGCCTGCGCTGGGCCGTTGTCACCAGCCGCATGGCAACCGTCGCAGGGAGCCATTGTAGGGAGGTGAAGGCGCTTCCCGACCGGGTTGGTTATTCGGTGCGATGGCATTGGCCGCAGAGCCTGCGGCAAGGCCTGGTGGATGAGTGAGCTTTTTTTTTGACTTTTCTTATGAATATCTATTCAATCATGACTGTGTTCTCACCTGAGGAGTGAAGCCGATATGGGTATGCTTTTCGAGATATTTTTGGCGTCGTGGCACGTCCTTGAGGAGTCCGCGCCCTATGTGCTGCTGGGGTTTTTCGTGGCCGGGCTGCTCAAGGCCTTTGTGTCCGACTCCTTCATGGCCCGGCATCTGGGGGGCCCCTCCTTTGGTTCGGTGGTCAAGGCGGCGGTCATCGGCGTGCCGCTGCCGCTGTGCTCGTGCGGGGTGCTGCCCGCCGCCCTCGGGCTGCGGCGGCAGGGGGCGAGCAAGGGGGCGACCACGGCCTTCATGATCTCCACGCCCGAAACCGGGGTGGACTCCATGGCCGTGACCTACGCCCTGATCGACCCGATCATGACCGTGGTCCGGCCGGTGGCGGCCATGGTCACTGCCGTGACTGCCGGGGTGCTGGTCAACCTCTTCCCCGAGCGTGGGGAGGGGGAGGCAGAAGCGCGACCGTCCGAAACTCAGGTCGCCACGCAGGCCGTAGCGCCCACTGCCCCAGAGGGCGGCATTGAACCCCGTCCCCTGGACATCCCCCAGGCTCCGGCGGCAGATTGCGGGTGCCACGGCTGCGGGGCCGAACCCCGGCACGTCGGCCTCGGCGCCCGGTTCGCCTCGGGCATGCGCCACGCCTTTGGCGAGATGCTGGCCGACATCGGCAAGTGGCTGATGGTGGGCGTGGTGGTGGCCGGGGCCATCGCCGTGGCCATTCCAGACGATATGCTGTCGGAATACGTGGGCACCGGCTTCCCGTCTTATCTCATCATGCTCGTGGTGGCCCTGCCGCTGTATGTATGCGCCACGGCGTCCACGCCCATCGCCGCCTCCCTGCTGCTCAAGGGGCTTTCGCCGGGCGCGGCCCTGGTCTTCCTGCTGGCCGGTCCGGCCACCAACGGGGCCACCATCACGGTCATGCTCAAGACTCTGGGCAGGCGGGCGGCGGGCCTCTATGTGGCCTCCATCGTCGGCTGCTCCCTGGCCCTGGCCTGGCTGGTGGACAGGCTCTATGTCGCCCTCGGGCTCGACATCCGGGCCGTGGTCATGCAGGTGGGCGAGACCCTGCCCGAGTGGGTTGGCGTAGCTTCGGCCGTGGCCCTGCTCCTCCTCGTGGGGCGCAGCATGCTGCGACGCGATTGCGGCTGCGGGGCAGGAGACTGCGCGGAGGGACATGCCGGACGGTAGGGATCGCCGGGTGGCATCCAGCCCGCGAGGCGGTACGGTTCCCGGAGCGGCACTTTTCTTTCGGGGCAGGGCGTGTTACAAGGCCGCCACCTTGATTCATGGAGTTCTGGCATGAGAAAAACCCTGTCCGTCGCGGCTCTTGTCCTTGTCCTTGCCCTTGCCTCGCTGGCGGTCCCCGCCCGGGCGCAGGAAGTCACCATCCGTTTCGGCATCCTGCCCGTGCTCGACACCCTGCCGTTGCAGGTGGCGGTCCGTGACGGCCTTTTTGCCGGGCAGGGGCTCAATGTGGAACTGGTTCCCTTTGCCTCGGCTCTGGAGCGCGACACGGCCATGCAGGCCGGGCAGCTCGACGGCTACTTCGGCGATCTCATCGCCACGTATCTGCTCATCAGCCGGGATGTGCCCATGTACATCGCCCTGACCTCCTGGCGGACCACGCCGGGCTACCCCATGTTCGGCATAGCGCTCTCCCCGGCGGCGCGTGACCGGGGGCCGGACGAGTTGAAGGGTGCGACCCTGGGCATCTCCAGGTCCACTGTCATGGAGTTTCTGGCCGACAGGATGGAGGAGCGCCTGGGCGTCGGTACAGGCTATTTCTCGCGCATGGAGGTCAAGAAGATCCCCATTCGGCTCCAGATGCTCATGGCCAGCCAGATCGACGCGGCCATCCTGCCCGAGCCGCTCCTCTCCCTGGCCCGGCTCAAGGGCGGGGGGGTGCTGGCCACGGCGGACAACCTGGACGTGCCCCTGACCGTGCTCTGCCTGCATCGCAAGTATTTCGCCGATGGTGCCGAGACGTATGTCCGCTTCGTCACCGCCTACAAGGAGGCGGTGGAGCGGCTGGCCGCCGATCCCGAGCGCTATCGCGCCCTCATGGCCGAGACCTGCCGGATTCCGCAGCCCCTGGTGGATGAGTTTCCGGTCTACAGGTATCCGCTGCCCGCGCTGCCCACCGACAGCGAGCTGGACGAGGTGCAGGATTGGATGATCGCCAAGGGACTCTTGCGCGAGCCCATCCCCAAGGAGATCGTCCTCTCCCCAATCATCCCCTGACGCTGCGGCACCCGGCCCAATGATGCTCAGAGCCGACAACCTCGGAAAATCCTTTGGCGGGACGCGCGTCCTCGACGACGTGTCCTTCGACCTCGGAGACGGCGAGACCCTGGCCGTGGTCGGCCCCTCGGGCTGCGGCAAGACCTCGCTGCTCTACATGCTGAGCGGCCTTTCCCGGCCGGACAGCGGCGCGGTCTTTCTCGACGGCGCACCCGTTACCGGGCCGACCCCGGACATCTCCATCATTCTTCAGGATTATGGCCTGCTGCCCTGGCGCACGGTGGTGGACAACGTGGCGCTGGGCCTCAAGGTGCAGGGTGTGCCGCGTGCCAAGCGGCTTGAGCTGGCCCGGGCGCAGCTGGCCGAGCTGGGCATGGCCGGGCACGGCCAGGAGTATCCCGCCACCCTGAGCGGCGGCGAGCAGCAGCGGGTGGCCATTGCCCGGGCCTTTGTCTCGCGGCCCAGACTGATGCTCCTCGACGAGCCCTTTTCGTCCCTGGACGCCCTGACCCGCGAGCGGCTCCAGCGCACCCTGCTCGATGTCTGGACGCGGCGCAAAGTGCCTTACGTGCTGGTCACGCATTCCCTTGAGGAGGCCGTGGTTCTCGGGCGGCGGATCATGGTCATGTCGAGCCGTCCGGCCCGGCCCGTGGCCGTGTTCGACAATCCCGGCTTCGGCGACGCCTCCATCCGCGACACCGAGGCGTGCTTCCGGCTGCTTCGTGAGCTGCGGCACACGGTGGAGGCCCTGTGGTGAGCCTCGAATCCCCTCTTCTGCGCTACGGGCTGGTCATGCTCGTGCTCGGCCTGCTCTGGAAGCTGGCGGCCATGGCCCTGGGCGGCGTCATCCTGCCGCACCCGGAGGACGCGCTGGCCGCCTTTGCCACGGCCCTGACCACACGGATATTCTGGGAGCATTTTGGCGTCAGCGCCTACAGGGCGGTCACGGCCATGGCCCTGGCCTGGGGCATCGCCTTTCCGCTGGGGTTGTTCATGGGCAGCGTCAGGCGGGCGGACGCCCTGTTGGCCCCGTTCATTTTCCTGACATATCCCGTGCCCAAGATCGTGCTCCTGCCCGTGTTCCTGCTCCTGCTCGGCCTGGGCGACGCCTCCAAGATCGCCATGATCACGCTCATCCTCGCCTATCAGATACTGGTCACCACCCGCGACGGGGTGCGCTCCATCCATCCTAAATACTTTGATTCCGTCCGTTCTCTGGGCGGGTCGCGTTGGAACGTGCTGCGCGAGGTGCTCATCCCGGCCGCGCTGCCCCACGGGTTCACGGCCCTGCGCCTGGGCACCGGCGTGTCCGTGGCAGTGCTCTTTTTTGTCGAATCCTTTGCCACCACCCGGGGCCTGGGGTATATGATCATGGACGCCTGGGGGGCCATGGATTACCTGGGCATGTTCACCGGCATACTCGGCATGTCGATGATGGGCGCGGCCCTGTACGAGGTGGCAAACCTCCTGGAGCGCCGGGCCTGCCGCTGGATGTTTCTGCGCCGCAAGACGTGATCGGCCATTGATCTCGCGCCCGATGGCCGTTAGGGTGCGGGCGTTCCCCAGGCGGTCCGCGCCGCCATCCGTCAACCCCAAGGGAGGGCGAGAGCCCGCGATGAAACTCGAATTCGACGACAGCAGGCTGGCCGGGCAGCTCTTCGGCCCGCACAATCAGCATCTGCGGCTCATGGGCGAGCGTATCGGCGTGCGCCTGGAGAGCCGGGGCAATGCGGTGACCATCCTCGCGCCCGAGGGCGAAGAGGCGGCCGAGGGGCTGGCCGCCCAGGTGCTGACCCAACTCTACGCCATGCTCAAGGCGGGCAAGAGCCTCTACCCCCAGGATGTGGACTACGCCTGCCGCATCCTCATGCGCCAGCCCACGGCCGATGTGGGCGAGGTCTTCAAGGGCGATGTCTACGCCACCTCGGGCAAGCGCACGGTCTCGCCCAAGTCCCTCAACCAGCGGGAATATCTCGACGCCATCCGCCAGCACGATTTGACCTTCGGCATCGGCCCGGCAGGCACGGGCAAGACCTATCTGGCCGTGGCCATGGCCGTGGGCGCGCTGCTGCGCCGCGAGGTCAAACGCATCGTGCTCACCCGTCCGGCCGTGGAGGCGGGGGAGAAGCTCGGCTTCCTGCCCGGCGATCTGGCCGAGAAGATCAATCCCTATCTGCGCCCGCTCTACGACGCCCTTCAGGACATGCTCGATTTTCCCAGGATGCAGGAATACCAGGAGAGCGGCGTCATCGAGGTGGCCCCGCTGGCCTTCATGCGCGGCCGCACCCTCAACGACGCCTTCATCATCCTCGACGAGGCCCAGAACACCACGCCCGAGCAGATGAAGATGTTTCTGACCCGCCTCGGCTTCGGCTCGCGGGCCGTGGTCACTGGCGATGTCACCCAGATCGACCTGCCCATCCACGCCCGGTCCGGCCTGCTCAACGCCCGGGTCATCCTCGAAGACGTCAAGGGCGTGAAGTTCATCCTCTTCGACGAGCACGACGTCATCCGTCATCCGTTGGTGGGGCGCATCGTCCGTGCCTACGAGCAGCACGACACCATCAGGACCGAGTGATGGGCGGCCCTGTCAGGATCGTGCGCGAAACCCGGCTCGACCCGGCTTTTCCCCTGTCTCGGCGAGAGCTTGCCGGGGTGGTGGCCACCATTCTTGAGGCTCTGGGCCATGAGGGTGCGACCCTTGAGATCACCCTGGTGGACGACCATGAGATGGCCCGGCTCAACGCCGAGTTCATGGGCTGCCCCGGCCCGACCAATGTCCTGAGTTTTCCGGCAGCGCAGGGGACCGGTCCAGATGCTGGCGTGAGTACCGTCGATGAAGCGGACTACCTCGGCGAGCTGGCCCTGAGCGTGGACACCCTGGCCCGGGAGGCGCACCTGTACGGGCAGCCGGCGCTGGCCCATCTGGCCCGGCTGCTGGCCCACGGTATCCTGCATCTGGCCGGGCACGATCACGGCCCGGACATGGACGATCTGACCGAGTTGGCCGTGGACCGCGTCCTGCTCAGTCACGCAGTCTGATAAAACCGGGAGTTTCATGTTCGAGCAAAGACCGGCGCGCAGCATCATCCGAGGCAAGAATCTCTACCGAATCCTCCAGGCCGGGGTGCTCCTGGCCTGGGCCGCCCTGGGGGCGCTGGTCTTCTGGGGCGTGCGCGAGGTGCGCCACGATGCGGCGGCCGTGGCCGTGGAAAGCTCGGCGCGCGGCCTGGCCGGGGCCGTGACCGTGCTGGTCAACGCCGTGACCTCCTCGGGCGGCGACATGGCCCTGACCCGCCTCGACAGCCTTGACCCGGCCCAACTGCGCCACACCTTTTCCGACATCCTGGGCAGGCATCCGCACATGGCCGCGGTCATGGTCTCGGACGGCAGCGGCCTGCGCTACCTGCTCATCCGACGGCCCGACGGCCTGCTCGAAACCGTGGCCGGGCAGGACGGCGAGGGCTGGACCCTGTGGCGGGCGGACGGCTCGTCCGGCGCGTCGACCGCCTCGGCCCGATTCGACCACTCGGCCCTGAACAACGCCCTGGCCGAGGAATACCGGCATCTTGAGCCGGGTCAGGTCAACTGGCGCAGTCCCGGGCAGCTTCTCGACGCGGGCGAGTCGTGGCTGGCGGCGGCCTCGCTGGTGGAAAGCGGGGCAGGGCGGGTCATGGTCTCCTTCGTCTTCCCGGTGGATGTCGTGATCAGCCAGCTCGACGGCGCGGAAAAAGGCCGGGCGGAAAAGGTCTTTCTCTTCTGGGACAGCGGCGCGGTGCTGCCCATCGGCGATGCGGACCCGGCCGCTGGCGCGGCCCGGCTGCCCACATCTGCGGCCGGGGTGGGCGACCCGGTCATCGCCGGGGCGGTGGAGCGCATGGCTGCCGATACCTCGCTGCGGGGTGTGCCCGTACCCCTGCGCGTGGGTGGCGAGGCATGGTGGGCCTTTCTCGTGCCCCTGTCCGCCTTTGGCGACACCCTGTCCCTGGGTGTGGTCGTGCCCATGGCAGGGGTGATTCCATCCCTGGGCAGCGATACCTTCCTTCAGGTCTTTGGCACGGCCCTGGCGCTTCTGGGCGCGGCGGCCATCTTTGTCCTGCGCCGTAACCGCTCCAGGATAGAGACCCTGGGCATGCGCCACGGCGCGGCCCGCACCGGTGACGAGGTGCTGCGCCTCATCGCCGAGGGCGAGAGCCGGGGACTCGAATTCAAGCAGACCATGCGCTTCAACCTCAAGGCGGGCAAGAACGGGAAGGAGATCGAACACGCCATCGCCAAGACAGTGTCCGCCTTCATCAATTCCGAGGGCGGGACCCTGCTGGTGGGCGTGGCTGACGACGGCACGGTCACCGGTTTTGCCGAGGACAACTTTGCCAGCGACGACAAGGCGTTGTTGCACTTCAACAACCTTGTCAATCAATACCTCGGCACCGAGTTTTCCCGCTATGTCGAGACAATGGCCATCCAGGTCCGGGGCAGCACGGTCCTCCGCGCCCTGTGCATGCCCGCCCGGGTGCCCGCCATCCTCAGGAACGGCCAGAGCGAGGAGTTCTATGTGCGCAGTGGTCCGGCCAGCCGCCAACTGACCCTCAGCCAGTTCCACGAATGGCTCCGCAACCACTGACCGGCATGCCTTTTCGTCAAGGCGGGCCGGGCTCAAAAACCTTTACATCCATGTCAAGATCGGCCACACTTCTTCCCTTTCGCAATGACCGGCAATTGATGATGGAGTGAACTCACGATGCCCAGGAATTTTCTGACCATTCTGGATATGACCAGGGACGAGGCCCGGCAGGTGTTGCTGCGCGCCAAGGCGATGAAGGACGGCGACATCCGCACCGACCTCCTGACCGGCAAGACCCTGCTTCTGATTTTCGAGAAGGCGTCCACGCGGACCCGCGTCTCGTTTGAGGTGGGCGTGCGCCATCTTGGCGGTGACCCGGTCTTCATCACCTCGCGCGATTCCCAGCTGGGCCGCGACGAGCCCCTCAAGGACACCGCCCGGGTCCTCTCGCGCTATGCGGACGGACTCATCGTGCGCACCTTTGGCCAGGAAAAGCTTGAAACCCTGGTCGAGTACGGCACCATCCCGGTCATCAACGCCCTGACCGACGAGTACCACCCCTGTCAAATCATGTCCGACGTGCTGACCATGTACGAGCGCACGCCAGATCTCGACCAGATCAAGGTGGCCTGGGTAGGCGATGGCAACAACATGGCCCATTCTTTTATCAACGCGGCCGCCACCTTTGGTTTTGTCCTCTCCCTGGCCTGCCCCGAGGGGTACCGGCCTGACCCGGCCATCCTGGAGAAGGCGCGCACCCTTGGCGCGGACATCACCCTGACCGACGACCCGGCCGAGGCCGTGGCCGGGGCCCACTACGTCAACACCGACGTCTGGGCGTCCATGGGCCAGGAGGAGGAGCAGAAGAAGCGCGAGGCCGCCTTTGCCGGATACGCCGTGGACGAGGCGCTCATGGCCAAGGCCGCGCCCGGGGCCTGCTTCATGCACTGCCTGCCCGCCCACCGGGGCGAGGAGGTCAGCGAGGCCGTGTTCGAGGGGCCTGCCTCCATCGTTTGGGACCAGGCCGAGAACAGGCTGCACATGCAAAAGGCCATCATTGAATGGATTTACAGCAATTAAAGCATGATAGGATAACGAGGAAATAATCAGATGAGCAAGTTGGAGAAAGTCGTTCTCGCCTATTCCGGCGGGCTGGACACGTCGATCATCCTCAAGTGGATCAAGAACAACTACAATTGCGACGTGGTCTGCATGACCGCCGACCTCGGCCAGGGCGAGGAGATGGACGGCATCGAGGACAAGGCGCTGGCCACCGGCGCGGTCAAGGCCTATGTCGAGGATCTGCGCGAGGAATTCGTGCGCGACTATGTCTTCCCCATGTTCCGGGCCAACGCCCTGTACGAGGGCCGCTACCTGCTCGGCACGGCCATCGCCCGGCCGCTGATCGCCAAGCGCATGGTGGAGATCGCCGAGATCGAGGGCGCCCAGGCCGTGGCCCACGGTGCCACGGGCAAGGGCAATGATCAGGTCCGGTTCGAGCTGGCCACCATGGCCCTCAACCCGCGCCTGAAGACCATCGCCCCCTGGCGCGAGTGGGATCTGAAGTCCCGCACCGACCTCATCAACTACGCCCAGGAGCATTCCATTCCCGTGCCGGTGAGCCGGTCCAAGCCGTGGTCCATTGATGCCAACCTCCTGCACACCTCCTTTGAGGGCGGCGAGCTGGAAGATCCCTGGAACGCCCCGGGGCCTGACTGCTACCGCACCATCACGCCGCCCGAGAAATGCCCGGACGAGGCCGAGGAGATCACCATCGACTTCGAGGCGGGCGATCCCATCGCCGTGAACAGCGTCAAGTATTCCCCGGCGGCCCTGCTGGCCAAGCTCAACGAACTGGGCGGCAGGCACGGCATCGGCCGGGTGGACATGGTCGAGAACCGCTTCGTGGGCATGAAGTCGCGCGGGGTGTACGAGACCCCGGGCGGCACGGTCCTGGCCATGGCCCGGCGCGACCTGGAGGGGCTGACCCTGGACCGCGAGGTGATGCACCTGCGCGACAGCCTTGTTCCGCGCTACGCCGAGATGGTCTACTACGGCTACTGGTTCTCGCCCGAGCGCGAGGCGCTCCAGGCCATGATCGACAAGACCCAGGAAAAGGTCACGGGCACCGTGCGCCTGAAACTCTACAAGGGCAACTGCGTGCCCCTTGGCCGCAAGTCGCCGTTCTCCCTGTACAACGCCGATCTGGCCACCTTTGAGGAGGACGTCGTCTACGATCAGGCCGACGCTGCGGGCTTCATCAAGCTGGTGGGGCTGCGCCTCAAGGGCCGCATGCAGCAGAGCAAGTGGGGCGGCAAGGACCAGGAAGAAAGCTGCGAGTAAACGTATGGCAGACAAGAAGATGTGGGGCGGGCGGTTCACAGGCACGACCGCCGCGTCCATGGAAGCGTATTCGGAGTCGGTGTCGTTCGACTGGCGGCTCTACGCCGAGGACATTCAAGGCTCCCAAGCCCATGCGCGCATGTTGGCGCGCCGGGGGTTCCTGACCGATGACGAGGCCGTTCGCATCTGCGACGGCCTGGACGCGGTCAGGGCCGAGATCGAGGCCGGGGAGTTCGAGTGGAAGACCGGGCTTGAAGATGTGCACATGAACATCGAGTCGCGGCTGACCGAGATCATCGGCCCGCTGGGCGGCAAGCTGCACACCGCGCGCAGCCGCAACGATCAGGTTGCCCTTGATTTCCGGCTCCATGTGGCTGCCCGGCTGACCGTCTGGCAGGAGCGGCTGGCCTCGCTCATCCATGTCTATCTGGCCCGGGCCGACGAGCACCGCGACACCCTGCTGCCCGGCTGCACCCATTTCCAGCCCGCACAGCCCGTGAGCCTCGCCCACCATCTGCTGGCCTACTGCCAGATGTTCAAGCGTGACCACGAGCGGCTGGCCGACTGTCTCCACCGGGTGCGCGTCATGCCCCTGGGCGCTGCGGCCCTGGCCGGGACCACCCACCCCGTCGATCCGGCCATGGTGGCCGGGGAACTGGGCATGGATGCGGTCTTCGCCAACTCCATGGACGCCGTGTCTGACCGCGATTTCGTCATCGAGGCCGTGTTCGCGGGCAGCCTGATCATGACTCATCTTTCTCGCATGTGCGAGGAGATCATCATCTGGGCCAACCCCAATTTCGGCTATGTGCGCCTGCCCGACGGCTACTCCACCGGCTCGTCCATCATGCCCCAGAAGAAGAATCCCGACTCCTGCGAAATCATGCGCGGCAAGACCGGCCGGGTGGTGGGTGCCCTGACCGGCCTGCTTGTGCTGGTCAAGGGGCTGCCCATGACCTACAATCGCGACATGCAGGAGGACAAGGAGCCCTTCTTCGACACCGACAAGACCGTGACCTCGTCCCTTGAGATCATGGCCGGGCTGCTCTCGGAGCTTGAGTTCATGCCGGAGAAGATGCTGGCCACGGTGGAGCGCGGGTTCCTCAACGCCACGGAGCTGGCCGATTATCTGGCGGCCCGGGGCGTGCCCTTCCGCGAGGCGCACCACATCACCGGGGCGGCCGTGGCCCATGCCGAGTCCCTGGGCCTGGGGCTCGAGGACCTGAGCCTCGACGATTTCAGGAGTTTTTCAGACCTGATCGACGACGATGTCTACGCCGTGCTGGACTACCGGGCCGCGGTCAGGCGGCGGTCCACGCCGGGCGGCACCGGGCCGGATTCCGTGGCCGCGCAGATCGACACCCTGGCCGCGTGGCTCGATTCCGCGCGATGAGCCGGGCGGCAGGTGTGCCGCAAGAAGCCGCATTCGGCGGCGGATCGTTTTTTTGCGTTGTTTCCCCTTGATTTTTCACCCGGGGACATTACTTTAGGAAATTGACAGGCCAAAACACTGACCGCGCGCCTTTGCCGCGGTCCGCTCAAGAGGGCGACGCGGCCCCGAGCCGCGCTGTCCGGAGGAATTGTCTTTGAATAACCACATGAAAAATCTCGCTGTCTGGGCCGTCATTTTTGTCTTGATGGTCGTGCTCTTCAACATGTTCAACCAGCCGCCCATGCCTCAGGAGCAGCCCTCGTACAGCGAGTTCCTGTCCATGGTGGATAACGGCAGCGTGGTCGAAGTGAAGATCCAGGGGCAGCGGATCAGCGGACTCAAGTCTTCAGGAGAACGCTTCAGTGTCTACACCCCCGACGACCCCAACCTCATCGACACCCTGATCAAGCGGGGAGTCCAGGTCAAGGCGGAGCCGCCGGACGAGTCGCCGTGGTACATGACGCTGCTCCTTTCCTGGTTCCCCATGCTCCTGCTCATCGGCGTGTGGATTTTCTTCATGCGCCAGATGCAGGGCGGCGGCAGCGGCGGCCGGGGGGCCATGAGCTTTGGCCGGTCCAAGGCGCGCCTCATCAACGAGGAGACGGCCAAGGTCACCTTTGACGACGTGGCTGGCGTGGACGAGGCCAAGGAAGAACTCTCCGAGATCGTCGATTTTCTGCGCGAGCCGCGCAAGTTCACCCGGCTTGGCGGGCGCATCCCCAAGGGCGTGCTCCTGGTGGGCGGCCCGGGCACGGGCAAGACCCTGCTGGCCCGCGCCGTGGCTGGCGAGGCCGGCGTTCCCTTCTATTCCATATCCGGCTCGGACTTTGTCGAGATGTTCGTGGGTGTGGGCGCTTCAAGGGTGCGCGACCTCTTTGCCCAGGGCAAGAAGAACGCGCCGTGCCTCATCTTCATCGACGAGATCGACGCCGTGGGCCGTCAGCGCGGCGCTGGCCTCGGCGGCGGACACGACGAGCGCGAGCAGACGCTGAACCAGCTGCTGGTGGAGATGGACGGCTTCGAGTCCAACGAGGGCGTCATCCTCGTGGCCGCCACCAACCGGCCCGATGTGCTCGACCCGGCCTTGCTGCGGCCCGGCCGCTTCGACCGTCAGGTGGTGGTCCCCAATCCCGACCTGCGCGGCCGCGAGCGCATCCTCAAGGTCCACAGCCGTCGCACCCCGCTGGCCCCGGAGGTCAATCTGGAGGTCATAGCCAGGGGCACCCCGGGCTTTACCGGCGCGGACCTGGAAAACCTTGTCAACGAGGCCGCGCTTCATGCCGCCAAGGTGGGCAAGGACCACGTCAACATGAGCGATTTCGAAGAGGCCAAGGACAAGGTCATGATGGGCGGCCGTGAGCGGCGCAGCCTGCTCATGAACGAGGAAGAGAAGCGCACCACCGCCTACCACGAGGCCGGGCACGCCCTGGTGGGCAAGCTGCTGCCCAAGGCGGACCCCGTGCACAAGGTGTCCATCATTCCCCGCGGAAGGGCCCTTGGCGTGACTCTGTACCTTCCCGAGGAAGAGCGCCTGACCATTTCCAAGGAATATCTCGAAGCCCGCATGGCTTGCGGCATGGGCGGCCGGGTCGCCGAGCTGATCGTCTTCGGCCATTTGACCACCGGGGCCGCCAACGACATCAAGCAGACCACCAAGATCGCCCGCAACATGGTCTGCGCCTGGGGTATGAGCGAGACCCTTGGTCCGCTTGACCTTGGCGACAACCAGGACTCGCTTTTCCTGGGCAGGGAGATCGTCCACAACCGGAACTACGGTGAGGAGACGGCCAAGGCCATTGATGCCGAGGTGCGCCGCTTCGTCGATGAGGCCCACAACACGGCGCATCGGCTGATCACGGAGAACCGCGAGTTTCTGGAAGCCATGGCCCAGGCCCTGCTGGAACGCGAGACCCTGAACAGTCAGGAGATCGACCTGCTCAGGGAAGGCAAGCCCCTGCCGCCCATGGAGACGGTCAATGGCGGCAAACCCGCCTCTTCGTCCGGCTCTCCTTCATCCGGTCCCGACCCGTCCGCTCCCACGGCAGGGTACACCGCCGAGGGCAAGGTCGTGCCCGGTCCCGGCTACAGGCCGGTCAGCGAAGAGGGCTCCGGGGATGACGATTTCATCCTCGAAGAGGACGAAGACAAGGACGATCAGGCCAAGGGGCCGGACGATTCCGATCCCAAGCGTGATTAGCTGGCCGCCTATGCGCGACAACACCACATGGACAGTGAAGGGGGGCAGGGTCTTGGGCCCCGCCCCCTTTTTCATCGCCGGGATCGTTAACGCGACCCCGGATTCCTTCTATGACGGCGGGGCGCACCATGATGCCCGGCAGGCCGTGCCCCACGGGCTGGCCCTGGCCCGCCAGGGAGCGCACATCCTCGACGTGGGCGGCGAGTCCACGCGCCCCTATGCCGACCCTGTGAGCGCGTCGGACGAGCTGGCGCGCGTGCTGCCGGTCGTCGAAGGGCTGGTCGCCTCTGGCGAGCTGGCGGGCGAGGCGGGGCCGGTGGTGTCGGTGGACACCTGCAAGGCCGAGGTGGCGGCCCGCGCGCTGGAGGCGGGGGCGGCCATTCTCAACGATGTGTCCGCCTTTTCATTCGACCCCGCCCTTGGCGACGTCATCGCCCAGTACAGGCCGGGATATGTGCTCATGCACAGCCTCGGGCGGCCGGGGAGCATGCAGGACGCGCCGCGTTATTCGGACGTGGTCGAGGATATCGCGGCCTTTTTCGAGGAGCGGCTTGAGCGGCTCGACATTCTGGGGCTGCCCCGGGACAGGGTCGTGCTTGACCCGGGCATCGGGTTCGGCAAGACCCTGGAGCACAACCTGGACATCCTGCGCGGCATCGAGCGGTTTCTGGCCTTCGGGCTGCCGTTGTTTCTCGGGATTTCCAACAAATCCCTGTGGCAGGGGCTGCTTGGCCTGCCCGTGGACAGGCGGCAGAACGCAACCCAGGCGGCCACCGCGATCATGGCTGCCAGGGGGGTGGCCATCCATCGCGTCCACGAGGTGGAGACCACGCGACAAACATTGACTATCGTTCACGAAATAGCGTAGCAAAGATCATGTTTGAACTTTTCGGGATGGAGATAACCTGGCGCGTCGTGCTCGACATCGTGCTCGTGGGCGTCATCTATTACAACATCATCCTGCTGGTGCGGGGCACGCGGGCGGCCGCCGTGCTCTACGGCATGGTGGTGGTGCTGATCATCTACTACTTCTCCGACCAGTTCAACCTGTACACCTTGAGCACCCTGCTGGGCGAGTTCCTCAGCTCCCTGTTCCTCGTGGTGGTCATTCTCTTTCGCACCGACATCCGCAAGGCCTTGGCCAGTGTGGGGACCAAGCGGTTCTGGACCAAGTCGCAGATGCGCGACGACACGCTGGACAACCTGATCCAGGCGGCCAAGAACATGGCGAGCACCAGCACCGGGGCCATCATAGTCATCGAAAAGAACATGCCCCTTGGCGACATAGTGGAGCGGGGCATCGAGCTTGACGCCAAGGTCAACAAGGAATTGCTGGAGACGATTTTCTTCGCCGACACCCCGCTGCACGACGGTGCGGTCATCATCCGGCGCGACCGGGTCGTGGCCGCAGCCTGCATCCTGCCACTGTCGTCCAAGCTGCGCGGCCAGCCCATGTACGGGACCCGGCATCGCGCCGCCCTCGGCATCAGCGAGGAGTCGGACGCGGTGGTCGTCGTGATCTCCGAGGAACGCGGAGAAGTGTCGGTGGCCATGAACGGGCGGCTGACAACCAGCCTTGACGAAGTGCGCCTTCGGCGCGTGCTGCGCAACGCTTTGGGACGGTAAGGCATGAAGAAGAACTGGCAGACCATGCTGCTGGCCCTGGGGTTGGCCATCTTCACATGGTTTCTGGTGACCGGCCGCGAAGTCATCGAAACCTGGGTGGAAATGCCCGTGATCATGACCAACCCGCCTGAGGGGCTGATGATCGAAGAGGGCATGATCGACAAGATCCAGGTCCGTCTGCGCGGGCCAAAGGGACTGGTGGGCAACCTCGCCTCCCAAACCCTCAATTATCCCCTTGACGTGAGCCGTCTCGGCGTGGGCCAGCAGGTGGTGGAGATAGACGCCTCGCGGCTGCCCCTTTCCTCCGCCTACGAGATCATCGAGGTTCGGCCCAACCGGCTGCGCCTGATGGTGGACCGCCGGATGACCAAGGTCATCGAGCTTGAGGCCGCCTGGTCGGGCCAGCTCAACCAGGACTATGTCCTGCGCGAGGTGCGCGTCACGCCTGCCCAGGTGGAGGTGCGCGGCCCGGAGACCAAGCTGCGCAAACTCACGGCCATCAAGGTGGTCATGCACGAGGACTTTCCCGACACCGTGCCCGCACGCTGGGCCGAGGATGTGGGCGTCGAGGTTCCTGACGAGATCAGGCCCTCGCCCGCCCGGGTGCGGGTGGAGGCGTTTTTCGGGCCCAAGACGCGCGAGATATGGGTCAAGCTACCCCTCTCCTTTGACGAGCCCAAGGGGTTCCGGGCCGCTGTGGCGCAGGATTACGTGCGTCTGCTCATCGAGGGGCCCATCGCCCTGTTCCGCAACAACGATTACCGCAACGACATGGCCGCCACCCTGCTCTTCCCCGGCAAACCGGCCGAGGGTCGGTTCGACTTCGAATTCGCGGTGACGCTGCCTGAAGGGTGCTCGCTGGTGCGCAGGAACCCGGAAACCATTACGACCACGTTGACCAAACGATAGACGCCGCACCGACGGCGGTGGAGCAATGCATGAAGCAGAGGCTTTTCGGAACCGATGGCCTGCGCGGCCAAGGCAATATCTTTCCCATGACTCCCGAGATCGCGCTCAAGCTGGGGCTGGCCGCAGGGCAGTATTTCCGCAACGGCTCGGGCCGCAACCGGGTGGTCATCGGCAAGGACACGCGCTTGTCGGGCTATGTATTCGAGACCGCGCTGACCTCGGGGCTGTGCGCCAACGGCATGGAGGTCTTCCTGGTAGGCCCGCTGCCCACTCCGGCCATCTCGTTTCTGACGCGCAACATGCGCGCCGACCTCGGAGTGGTCATTTCGGCCAGCCACAACCCGTTCATGGACAATGGCATCAAGTTCTTCGGTCCCGAGGGGTTCAAGCTGCCCGACTCGGTTGAGGACGAGATCAGCGAACTGGTGTTGGCCGACAACCCCCGCTGGGAGTATCCCGCGCCCGAGAATATCGGCAAGGCGCACCGCATCGTGGACGCGCAGGGCCGCTACATCGTCTACCTCAAGAACAGCTTCTCGCCCAAGCTGACCCTGGACGGGCTGAAGATCGTGCTCGACTGCGCCAACGGCGCGGCCTACGGCGTGGCCCCCAGCGTGCTTGAAGAACTGGGCGCCACGGTGGTCAAGGTGGGCACCACGCCCGACGGGCTGAACATCAACCACAAGTGTGGGTCCCTCTATCCCGAGGTCATCTCGCACATCGTGGTGGACGAGGGCGCGGACATGGGCATCGCCCTGGACGGCGACGCGGACAGGCTCATCGTCTGCGACGAGAAGGGGCGCATCCTCGACGGCGACCAGATCATGGCCTTGAGCGCCCTGGAGATGATGGAGAAGGGCAGGCTGCCCGGCAACCTGCTGGTGGCCACGGTCATGAGCAACATGGCCCTTGAGCTGTTCATGCGCGAGCATGGCGGCAGGCTGCTGCGCACTGCGGTGGGCGACCGCTACGTGGTCGAGGCCATGCGTCGCGAGGGCGCGAGCCTGGGCGGGGAGCAATCGGGCCATCTGATTTTCATGGATCATTCCACCACCGGGGACGGCCTCCTTGCGGCTCTGCAATTATTGCGTATAATGGTCGAAAAACAGCGGCCGCTCTCGGAGCTGGCCGGGCTGCTCGAACCCTTTCCGCAGGAACTGCGCAACGTCCATGTGGAGCGCAAGGTCCCGTTCGAGCAGGCCCCGGGGCTCCAGGCCGAGGTGGACAGGGTCGAGCAGGCCCTGCGCGGCAAGGGGCGCGTGCTCCTGCGCTATTCTGGCACCGAGGCGGTCTGCCGGGTCATGGTCGAGGGACCGGACGCCGAGGACGTGCGTCGTCACGTCGAGGATCTGGTGGAGGCCTGTGAAACGTTCCTGCGCTAAAGCCCAACGCATACCCACGGAGGATTCCCATGGAGATCACCAAGGCCGTCATTCCCGTCGCCGGATGGGGCACGCGCTCGCTTCCCGCCACCAAGAACGTTCCCAAGGAGATGCTGCCCATCTTCCGCAAGCCCATCGTCCAGTACATCGTGGAGGAGGGCATCAGCGCGGGCATCACGGACGTGGTCTTCGTCACAAACCAGAACAAGACCATCATCGAGGACCATTTCGACCGCAACTTCCTGCTTGAACAGCTTCTGGCCCGGGCCGCCAAGGTGGAGATGCTTGAAGAGGTGCGCCGAGTGGCAGACATGGTCAATGTCATTGCCGTGCGCCAGAAGGAGCAGCTCGGCCTGGGACACGCCGTGCTCACCGCCCGCGAGGTGTGCCGCAACGAACCCTTTGCCGTCATGCTTGGCGACGACCTCATGTTCGGCCGCGACACGGGCATCGGCGAGCTGATCAAGGCTGCCAGGATCGAGAACAAGGCCGTGGTGGGCGTCATCGAGGTTCCCAGGCACAAGGTCAGCAAGTACGGGGTGATCAAGGGCACGGAGTTTGCCAAGGGCATGTACACGGTGTCGAGCCTCGTGGAGAAGCCGTCGGCCGAGCAGGCCCCGTCGAATCTGGCCATCATCGGCCGCTATGTTCTGCTGCCCGAGATCTTCGACATCCTTGAGGGCCAGAAGGCGGGCGTGGGCGGAGAAATCCAGCTGACAGACGCCCTGCAGGGGCTGGCCGACCGCGACAAGCTCATTGCGGTGAAGCTTCAGGGTCAGCGGTTCGACGCCGGTGACTGGGTGGAGTACCTGACCGCCAACATCTATTTCGCCCTACAGGACGAGGAGCTTCGCGACGACCTTGTCAAGCGGCTCCAGGAGTTGCTGTCTTGCCCAAGCTGATCTGGTCGCTGTGTCTCGCGGCCCTGGGCCTCCTGGCGGTGGTGCCCGCCACCGCCCAGTCGCCCCGGGTCCAGTCGTCCGGCGCCCAGTCTTCCGAGAGCGAGGAGCTTGCCCGGTCGCTGCGCAGGCACTATGGCGGGCTGACCTCCTGGGAGGCGGTCATGACCTTTGCGGACCATCCGGGGGTTTCCGCTCATGTCTGGCAGTCGCGTGGCCGCTGGCGGCAGGAGTGGACGTTTTCGGTCGCGGCTGCGCCCGAAACTCCGGGTGAGGGTTCGGAGAGTGTGCCCGCCATCGAGTCCGGTCCGGTCGAGGCCGTGGCCGTGGCCGTGGGCATGAATGATCGGGTGGTGGCTTCCTGCCCGGAAGGCGGGTTCGCCCTGCCGCCCCTCATGTTCTGGCTGCCCGCCGACCCGTTGGCCCGGTGGAAGGCCTGGGGCGTGGACATTGCCGAGCGCAGCTACGGATTTTGCGGCGACGCGCCCTGTCTCATGCTCGGTGCTTATTCCGGCCACGGGGCGGGCGGCGAGGCAGGCCCGGCCGTGTGGCTGCACAACGAGGACAAGTCGCCGCTCATGCTCCGCTACCGGGCCGGGGGCCGGGTGGTGAGCCTTGATTTCGACGAATACCTGACCATGGGCGGCTTCAGGCTGCCGGGGCGGGTGACTGTCCGGGCGGGCGAGGCCGTGGTGGCCGCCACCGTGCGCTGGGTCGCGGTCAACCGCGCCGACGACGAGGCGTTGTATGCCCGCGATCAGGTGGGTGCATCGCAGTGCGTTGCGCCGCCTCCGCCCTTTGACCTCCTGCGCGACCTGCGCCATCCCGCAGCGGAATAGGTGGCCGTCATGGCCGATCTCTGGCTGGTCACCCTTGTCAGCCCTCCCTACCAGACACTGACCTACGAGCGGCCTCCGCATTTTCCCGGGCTGGTCCCGGGTCTGCGGGTCATCGTCCCCCTAGGGCGGTCCCATCGCATGGGCGTGGTCGCCGGTCCGGCCGACGACAAGGCCCTGAGTCAGCCCGAAGGCGTGGTCATCAAGCCCATGATCTGGCCGCTGGAGACGACCCCGCTCCTGGACGCGGCCTATCTCGATCTGGCCGAAAATCTCGCCACCCGGCAGATGGCCAGCCCGGGCCGCATCCTCGAAACCCTGCTGCCGCGGGGCCTGCGCACCGCTGCCGTCACATTCCGGGTGGACCGGCACATGGCGGACCGGCCCCTGCCCGGCTCCATCCGGCCCGCCGAGCTTGCCCGGCTGCCCGAGACCGACAGAGTCGCCCTCATGGAGTTGTGGCTCGCCGGGCGCATGCGCGTGCGCGTCAATGTCAAGCGCGAGGAGGAGGAGCGTTTCGCCTCCCTGGTCTCGGACCCGCCCTGGGCCGTGCGGCCCAATGCCAAGCGGCAGATCAGGATTCTCGAACACCTGCTCGACAACGGGCCGCAGAGCCTCTTTTCGCTGCGCCACGGCCTGGGCGAATGGGCCGTGACCGCTGCTGCCAAGATGGAAGGGGCCGGGCTGGTCACCCTGGGCGAGCTGACCGCCGACCGACTGGCCGAGGTGGACGCCGGGCCGGGCCGCTGCGCCGGGCAGGAGCCTCCATCCTACGTCCTGACCGCCGAGCAGCGTGCGGCACTGGATGGGCTGATGGCCACCATGAACGGCCCTGGCGGGGCGCATTTGGTCCACGGCGTCACCGGCAGCGGCAAGACCGTGCTCTATCTGGAACTGGTCCGCGCCTGCCTGGAGCGGGGCCGCTCGGCTATGCTTCTGGCCCCGGAGGTGGCGCTGGCCTGCCGGCTGCATCGCGTGGTGGCCGAGTATTTTCCGGGGCGCCGCGTCATCTTCTATCACGGCTACCAGAGCCCCCTGAAGCGGGAAACAGCCTTTGTGGACGCCGCCCGTGACCAGGGGCCGGTCGTGGTGGTGGGCACGCGCTCGGCCCTGTTCCTGCCCGTGCCCGACCTCGGGCTGGTGGTCCTTGATGAGGAACACGACGAGTCGTTCAAGCAGGACGAACGGCTGGCCTACCACGCCAAGGAGGTGGCCTGGTTCCGCGTCGAACGCGGGCGCGGGCTGCTGGTGCTCGGCTCGGCCACGCCGGACGTCAAGACCTTCCACGCCGCACGGAGCGGGTCCATCGCGGTGTCCACCCTGGCCGAGCGGGTGGGGGAGAGCGTGCTGCCCGAGGTGGAGTTGGTGGACATCTCGGCCCTGGCCGGATCGGCCGCCCCCTTTGCCCCGGCCACGGAGGAGGCGATCCGGCAGACCGTGGAGCAGGGGCATCAGGTCATCGTTATGCTCAACCGGCGAGGCTACGCGCCCCTCATGTACTGCCTCGACTGCGCAGAGACCGTGCGCTGCTCCGAGTGCGAGGTGGGCATGACCTACCACAAGGGCCGCGAGCGGGTCATCTGCCATTACTGCGGCAAGTCGCACTCCTATCCGATGCTGTGCGCCAAGTGTGGCGGCGGCAATTTCGTACCCATGGGCGAGGGCACGGAGCGGATCGAGGAGCACCTGGGCGAGCTGCTGCCCGAGGGTGTCAAGGTGCTGCGCCTGGACCGCGACGCCACCCGGCGGCAGGAGCGCCTGGAGGAAATACTGGGCACCTTTGCCCGGGGCGAGGCACAGGTGCTGGTGGGTACGCAGATGATTTCCAAGGGGCACCACTTTCCGGCCGTGACGCTGGTGGTGGTGGCCGACGGCGACCTGGGCCTGAGCCTGCCCGACTATCGCGCCACCGAGCGAACCTTCCAACTGCTGGTGCAGGTGGCGGGCCGGGCCGGGCGCGGCCTTGAGCCGGGCCGGGTGCTCATCCAGACCCGCAACCCGGGCCATCCCATCTGGCGCGATGTGCTCAGCGCAGACTACGCGGCCTTTTTCGAGCGCGAGATCGGGCGGCGCAAACTTTTTGGCTACCCGCCCTTCACCCGGCTCGCCCTGGTGCGCATCAGCCATCCGACGGACTTTGCCGATGGCCCGGCAACCCTTGATCTTCTGGGCCGGGTGCTGACCGGCCGGGCTCCGGGTCTGGGCATCGCCGCCCTGGGACCGGCCCCGGCCCCGCTGGCCATGCTGCGCGGGCGCAGGCGGTTCAACTGTCTGCTCAAGGGCGATGACTGGGGCCGGATCAGGACCCTGTTCGCCCACCTTGTCCAGGCCAACCCCTGCCCGGCCAAGGTGCGCCTCGGCCTCGACCTGGACCCCCTGACCACCTTGTGACCCGCCTCGACAACCCGGGCCGTTTGCGGCTACAGTGCCCCAACCGTGGCGGGGCGGCGCATCCGTTCCCGTCGCCGAGGTTTGTTTTGTCGAGAGAGAGGAAAACACCCGCATGAAAATGCCGAAGACATGTCTGTTCATCCTGTGCCTTGTCCTGGCCCTGGCCGCGACCGCATCGGCCCAGGCCTCCAAGGTGGGGTTCGTCAACCCCCAGCGCATCATCAATGAATCCCGCATCGGCCGCATCGCTCAGGACGATCTGGCCCGGCTGGGCAGGGAGAAGGATCGCCGCGTGCGCGAATCCCTGATGCGGGTTGAGGCCATCAAGGCCGAGCTTGAGAAGGGCACCCTGTCCGTGTCCGAGGAGCAGGCCCGCGAGCGGGCGCTGCGGCTGGCCGCCCGGGAGTATGAAATGCTGGTGGAGGAGAGCAATGCGGACATCCAGTCCGAGGAGCGGCAGCTCATCCAGTTCGTCATGCGCCGGGCCGATTCCATCCTGCGCCGCATCGCCGAGGAGGCGGGATTCACCATGATCCTCACCGACCCGGAGATCATCGGCTACGTGGCCCACTCCATGGACATCACCGACCGCGTCATCAAAGAACTTGACGCCATGATATAGGCGGCACCCGATGCACAAGACATATTTGATCATTTTGACGGCCCTGTGTCTGCTGCTCGTGGGCGCGGCCACTGCCGCCGCCTTCGGCGAGATACGGTATCCTGACCGCCCCCTGAATCTGCGGGCGGATCGCTCGGCCCAGGCCCGCTGGGTCGGCAGTCTCCATCCGGGCCAGAAGGTCCGTGTGGCCTTCATGAAGGACGGCTGGGTGGCGGTGTTTGAACCCGGCGAGACCCGCGCCGACGAATCCGCAGCCGTGGGGTATTCCAACGTCCGCTACCTGCTGCCCAAGCCCACTCGGGTGGAGCCCGAGACCTGGGGTGAACTGGTCTACACCCCGCGCAAGCTCAACATCCGCGACGCTTCATCCATCAACGGCAAACTTGTCGGCTCGCTGGAGGCCATGGAGCGGGTCAAGGTGGATTTTCCCGAGGGCGACTGGGTCATGGTCTTTCGCGAAAGCGCCACCATCCGCTCGCAGATGAACGCCCTGGGCTACTGCGCGGCCACGTATTTCGAGCCTGTCACGGCCGGGGCATCCGGTACCCAGGCGGCGCAGCCTGCCGAAGACCCGGGGGCGAGCGGCGGGGCCGAGGTGCGCGGGGCGGCCGTCACCCCGCCTGCCGTGCAAGCTCCTCCCGTGCCCCAGCCCGCTGCCGCAGCGCAATCCCCGGCACCGGAATCCGTGGCGATCACGGACGCTTCCGGCGACTGGGGCAAGGTGGTCACCCTGCAACGCGAGGTCAGCCTGTGGCGCGACCGGACCTCGGGCTCGACCCAGGTCCGCACCCTGAAGGCGGGCGAGCGGGTTCGCGTGGATTTCCTCAAGGGCGGCTGGTACGCCGTGTTTGAGGAGGGCGAGGTGTTGCGTAGCGAGAACCGCGCCCTGGGCTACGCCCTGCGCGCCCTGGTGGACGGCGAGGGCGGCGACGCGGATGCCCCCCAGGCCAGTCCGGCCCCGGCCAGTCCCGAACCGGCCAGTTCGGCCCAGACTAGGCCCGAACCGGCACGGCCTGAATCGGCACGGCCTGAACCGGCAAGGCCCGAACCGGCACGCCCCGAACCGGTCCAGCCGGAAAAGACGGCGGCCGCGAGCGGGGGGGAGAGGCAGACCCTGGTCATGGACCGCAGCCGGTTCTCCGGTGCCAAGCGGCCGGACCCCACGCCGGACAAGAACGCCCACGGCTACCAGTATCGGCTGCTGGAAAAGTCCGAGACCAAGAAATACGGCGTGACCTGGATCACCCTCAAGGTGTTCCTGTCCACCACCAAGCTGCCCGACTCGAACCAGCTCAAGGATTTTTCCACCACCCTCTGGAACGAGCATAGGCGGGCCATGCGCAACCTCGTGGTCCACATCTACCTGCCGGGCATGGACACGGACGACATCTCCTACGGAGTGGTCAGTTTCGACGACAAGGCCATGCTCGAACTGTGGGTCAGGCAGGTGGCCCTTTTCGGGACCAAGTTCCTTTAGGAATTCATCGCGCGGGCTGAATGGAACAGGCGCGGCTCCGAGGCGGGGCCGCGCCTGTTTCTTTCTACACCATGTCGCGTTCGATGAAGAGGGGGATGGCCTTCCTGAGACTCCCGCGCGGGGCGGGGCGTTTGGCAGGAACGGCTGTCGTGGATGGAATCAGGTACAGGCTTCGGCAGTTCTGGCATTCCCAGTTGTTTTCCCGGCGCTGGAGATTGATCAGCAGCCCGTCGCGGTCGTAGCAGACCTGGCAGTAGGGGCCTTTTTTCTCCCCGCCGTCGGCCAGCCAGTACTTCTGGCCGTCGAAGCGCACCTTGTCGGCCAGATCGAGCACGGCCGCCACCTCGTGGAGCTGGGACTTGAGCGCCTCGTTCTCCTCGCACACGGCCAGAAATTCGTCCTGGAGGCTCTTGAGGAGCGCCTCGGCCTCGTGGTGCCTGCCTTCGCGGCTGAGAAGCAGGGCGCGCTTGAATCCCGTGGCCTGGAACAGAGTCGAAGACATGGAACGTTTCTCCTGTTTTGGAGTGGGTTACGGGAACCTTATCGGCATGGTTTCGAGTCCACTTTAGGATTCCTGGACCGAAAAAGAACAGGGAGGAACGGTCCGGTCAGGGATTCTTTCATCCGGGTGGAGAGGGCAATCTTGTGTCGTCGTCATGTAATACCCCGATATGCTGTCGTTTATTGTCTTCAATGTTGGCAGGAAACACCGCCTTTACACGGCGTCCGCTTTGGCATAGGGTCTTGGCAGCTAGGGGTGCCTCGTGGAGGCTGAGATGGGCGAAACGCCTGACCCTTTGAACCTGATGCGGGTAATCCTGCCGTAGGGAAGCTGCAATAAGTCTGTGATTTGATTTGCAGTATGCGCTTGCCCCTCAGTGGCGGGCGCGTTTTTTTTTGACGGTGGGGCCTGGCCCCGGCCGCGAGGGAGTACGTCATGATCGTCGTGGTCAATGGAACACAGCGGGAAATCGATCCCGGAACCACTGTGCTCGGCCTGCTTGAGGGGCTGGGCATCGCCCCGGACACCGTGGTGGTGGAGCGCAACCGGGAGATCGTGCCCTCGGCCACCTTTGCCGGGGCCGTCCTGAACGAGGGCGATCATCTCGAAGTGCTCCGCTTTGTGGGCGGCGGCTAGACAGGAGCGGAACATGAGTGAAGACAGGTTCGTTATCGGCGGGGTGGCCCTAGAGAGCCGCCTGTTCACCGGCACCGGGAAATACGCGGACGACGCGGTCATCCCCGAGGTCTGCGCGGTCTCAGGCTCGCAGGTGGTCACCGTGGCCCTGCGCAGGGTGGACCTCGACTCGGCCGCCGGCAATGTCATGGACCACATCCCACAGCACATGAAACTGCTGCCCAACACCTCCGGGGCCAGAACCGCCGACGAGGCGGTGCGCATCGCCCGGCTGGCCCGGGCCATGGGCTGCGGCGACTGGGTCAAGATCGAGGTCATATCCGACAGCCGCTACCTGCTGCCCGACGGCTACGCCACCTGCAAGGCCACGGAAATCCTCGCCGCCGAGGGCTTTGTGGTTCTGCCCTACGTCAACGCGGACCTGTATGTGGCCCGCTCCCTGGCCGATGCCGGGGCTGCGGCCATCATGCCCCTTGGCGCGCCCATCGGCACCAACCGGGGCCTCAAGACCCGCGAGATGATCCGCATCCTCATCGAGGAAATGGCCCTGCCCGTTATCGTGGACGCGGGCATCGGCCGCCCGTCCGAGGCGTGCGAGGCCATGGAGATGGGCGCGGCCGCCTGCCTGGTGAACACGGCCATTGCCACGGCGGGCGATCCGGTGGGCATGGCCCGCGCCTTTGGCCGGGCGGTGCGGGCCGGGCGCGAGGCATATCTGGCTGGTCTTGGCGCGTCGCGCGGGCTGGCCGCGGCCTCGTCGCCGCTGACCGGCTTTCTGGGCCAGGGGGATTCGTGAGTTTTTACGCCCAGTGTGCCGAGTACCGGGCCATGCCCCTGGCCGGGTATTTTGCCGCCGTCACCGGGGCCGAGGTGCGCCGCGTCCTTTCCGGCCCGTGCCGCGCGCCCGGCGATCTGTTGACCCTGCTCAGCCCGGCTGCCGTGCCGTTTCTGGAGGAAATGGCCGGGCGGGCCAGCCAATTGACCCTCCAGCATTTCGGCCGGACCATCCAACTCTTCACGCCACTCTATCTTTCCAATCATTGCGCCAATCACTGCGTCTACTGCGGGTTCAACGCCACCAACGACATTCCGCGCACCCAGCTGACCCTTGAGCAGGTGGAGGCCGAGGCCCGGGCCATCGCGGCCACGGGCCTGCGCCAGTTGCTCATCCTCACGGGCGAGTCGCGGGCCAAGGCGTCGCCCGAGTATCTGGAATCGTGTCTGGGCGTATTGCGCCGCCATTTTCCGTCCATATCCATGGAGATATACGCCATGGAGCAGGACGACTACGAGCGCATGATCCGGGCCGGGATCGACGGCCTGACCCTGTTCCAGGAGACCTACGACGAGGCGTTGTACACCCGGCTCCACCCGCGCGGACCAAAGCGCGATTACCGTTTCCGACTCGACGCGCCAGAGCGGGCCTGCCGGGCCGGGATGCGCGTAATCAACATCGGCGCGCTGCTCGGCCTGGGCGACTGGCGAAGGGAAGCGCTGCTCACGGGCCTGCACGCCGCCTACCTGCAACGCAGGTATCCCGAGGTGGACATCGCCGTATCCCTGCCGCGCATGCGGCCCCACGCGGGTGCGTTCCAGCCCGCCAGCATCGTCACTGACGCCCATCTGGTGCAGATCATGCTCGCCCTGCGGCTCTTCCTTCCCCGGCTGGGCATCACCATCTCCACCCGCGAGACGGCCGGGCTGCGCGACAATCTGCTGCCGCTCGGCGTGACGCGCATGTCGGCCGGGGTGTCCACGGCCGTGGGCGGCCACTCCCAGTCGGGCGACAAGGACGGCGACAAGGTGGGCCAGTTCGAGATCAGCGACGAGCGCAGCGTGGACGAGATGTGCGCCATGCTCCGGGCGCGCGGCTTCCAGCCCGTGTTTGCCGACTGGCAACCCCCGGCGGACGGGGCCATCCCAGCAGAGCACCGGGCCGGGGGGGCGGCATGAACGCCACCGAGCAGGGCATCGCCGTCTACCTGGGCGCGGCGCGGCTGCGCCATCTCCAGGGCGTGACCGTGGGCATCGCCGGGGCCGGGGGGCTGGGCAGCAATTGCGCCATGCTCCTTGTGCGCAGCGGGTTCAAGCGCTTCGTGCTGGCCGATTTCGACCGCGTGGATGCCTCGAACCTCAACCGGCAGGTGTACGACGCGGACCAGATCGGCCAGCTCAAGGTGACGGCCCTGTCGCGCACCATGCTGGCCGTGAACCCGGACCTCTCCATCGACCTGCGCACCGTGCGTGTCACGCCGGACAACGCGGCGGCCGTGTTCGCGGGCTGCGACACCGTGGTCGAGGCCTTTGACGACCCGCAGTGCAAGCGGGCGCTGGTGGAAACCCTGCTGCCCACGGGGGTGCTGCTGGTGGCGGCGTCCGGTATCGGCGGCCACGGCAACGCGGACGCCGTGACCACCCGCCGGGTGCGCGACAATTTCATCCTCATCGGCGACATGGAGACCGAGTGCTCTGCGGAGCATCCACCGCTCGCGCCGCGCGTGGCCCTGGCCGCGGCCAAGCAGGCGGACGTGGTGCTGAGCCATTTTCTCAATACATTCAAACGGCAAGGAGGCACATGATGGGGCCGCGCGCGATCATCCGCCAGTCCATTCTGGACACGGACATCTACTGCCTGACCGCCGAGAAATTCTCACGCGGCAGGAGCAATATCGAGGTGGTGCGGACCATGCTCGATCATGGCATCCGGCTCGTCCAGTATCGCGAGAAGGACAAGAAAATTGGTGCCAAGTACGAGGAATGTCTCGAAATCCGCCACTTGACCCGCGAGGCCGGTGCCGCCTTCATCGTCAATGACGACATCGACCTCGCCATACTGGTGGGGGCGGACGGGGTACACATCGGCCAGGAAGACCTGCCGCTGGAGGCGGTGCGCCGTCTGGTGGGCAAGGACATGGCCATCGGGCTGTCCACCCACTCGCCCGACGAGGCGTTGGCCGCCGTGCGGCGCGGGGCCGACTACATCGGCGTGGGGCCGATCTTCCGCACCTTCACCAAGGAAGACGTCTGCGATCCCGTGGGCTTTGAATATCTGGAATACGTGGCCCGCGAGGTGGATATCCCCTTTGTGGCCATCGGCGGCATCAAGCGGCACAATGTGGCCGAGGTAGTGGGCCGGGGCGCGCGCTGCGTGGCCGTGGTCACGGAAATCGTCGCGGCCGACGACATGGGCGAAGCAATCATCGGGCTGCGTGAGGCCATGCAGTCCGCCAAGGAGAAATAATGAAGTATACGACACAGATGGACGCGGCCCGCAAGGGCATCATCACCCCCCAGATCAAGACCGTGGCCCGCAAGGAAAACATGCGCGTGGAAGACCTGATGGAGCGCATGGCCCGTGGCGTGGTGATCATCCCGGCCAACCGCAACCATGTCAATCTCGACCCCGAGGGCGTGGGCGAGGGCATGCGCATCAAGATCAACGTCAACCTCGGCATCTCCAAGGATTGCAGCGCCATCGAGCCGGAGCTGGACAAGGTCCGCGCCGCCCTTGATCTCAAGGCCGAGGCCATCATGGACCTGAGCTGCTACGGCAAGACCCAGGAATTTCGCAAGCGGCTGGTGGAGATGTCGCCCGCCATGATCGGCACCGTGCCCATCTACGACGCCGTGGGCTTCTACGACAAGAATCTCCAGGACATCACCGTGGACGAGTTCTTCGACGTGGTGCAGCGGCACGTGGAGGACGGCGTGGATTTCCTGACCATCCACTGCGGCCTGAACCGGCACACCGCCGAGAAGATCAAAAAGGCCAAGCGCTTGACCAACATCGTCTCGCGCGGCGGTTCGCTGCTCTTCACCTGGATGGAAATCAACCAGGCCGAGAACCCGTTTTACGAGCACTTCGACCGGCTCCTCGACATCTGCGAGGAGTACGACGTGACCTTAAGCCTTGGCGACGGCTGCCGTCCCGGCTGCCTTCACGACGCCACCGACGCCTGTCAGGTGGAGGAGCTGATCACCCTGGGCGAGCTGACCAAGCGCGCCTGGGAGCGCAACGTCCAGGTGATGATCGAGGGACCGGGCCACATGGCCATGAACGAGATTCCCGGCAACATGATGATGGAGAAGCGGCTGTGCCACGGCGCGCCCTTCTACGTCCTCGGCCCGCTGGTCACGGACGTGGCCCCGGGCTACGACCACATCACCGCGGCCATCGGCGGGGCCATCGCGGGCATGTCCGGCGCGGACTTCCTGTGCTACGTCACCCCGGCCGAGCACCTGCGCCTGCCCACCCTTGAGGACATGAAGGAGGGCATTATCGCCACCCGCATCGCGGCCCACGCCGCCGACGTGGCCAAGGGCTACCCCGGCGCCCGCGCCTGGGACGACGCCATGAGCAAGGCCCGCGCCGCGCTCGACTGGCCCGGAATGTTCGACCTGGCCATGGACCCGGTCAAGCCGCGCCAGTACCGCGAATCCTCCAAGCCCGAGCACGAGGACTCCTGCACCATGTGCGGCAAGATGTGCGCCGTGCGCAACATGAACCGCGTCCTAGAGGGCAAGGACATTCAACTGGACGATTGATCGGGGAGGGTGGGCGGTACTAGCTGGATTTGATTGATGATGAAACGTGAAAGGGGCGGCTGGAGCCGCCCCTTTTTGTGTGGGTCATAGGAGTGTTGAGTGGCATCCCCTCTACAACAATCCCGATAATCAATGCCCAACGCTTCGGCCAGCTTCCTGGCGTTGGCCTTGCCGATGGGTCGGCGCTGACGGTGCCGTCATAAAAAACGTGAAGACCGGGCGCACCGTGGCCACGTTTCCGGCAGACCCAGACCACCCTGGCAAGGCCCGGCGCTTTGCCGATGCCGCTGTTCAACCGGCTGCGTGGGCACAGGGTGAAGGCGATGAAGAGGATGGGTCGGTTATAGCATGAGGCGAAAGAACATTGCTTCCGGCAATCGTTGTCATAGAGAGTCGTTTTGGGTTATGCTGATTTTCAAATCTCTCCAGGAGGCTACTATGACCAAGCAGGAATTTGCCAAAATGTTGGCCGACAGGGCCGGGCTGGATTCAGCTGCACAAGGCGGTATAGTGATCGATACCGTGTTGGAGTCCATCAGGGATGAATTGGCTTCTGGCGGCACCGTGGCCCTCAAAGGGTTCGGAAGGTTTTCAACCTTGGACAGAAAAGCCCGCGCCGGACGCAACCCCCGGACCGGGCAAACCATCCAGATCAAGGCATGCCGGGTGGCCAGGTTTACACCGGGTAGAGAATTGAGAAATTCGGTAAACTCTTCCCATTTCGGCACGGACTGGCTCAAATTCAAGGACCTCTACTCACGGGTGGATTACTTCAAGGGCAAGATTGAGTCAAAAATCAAAAATGCCGACCAGCTCGGCAAAGAGGCCAGGCGGTACCTCGACAAGGCTCATGCTCTGTATGAGGACGCCAGCGAGCAGCTCAGGAAAGCATCTGATTCCAGCGGGAAGGCCTGGGCGGACGTCAAGGATGGTCTGGAAAAAGCCTACTCGGAACTGAAGGATGCATGGGAAAAAGCCAGGAAGCATTTTTAGGCAGATTGGAGCAAACGGCAATCCGTGGTTCGTGGCCAAGAACATTTGCTCTGTGCTGGGCAGCAATAGAGTGGCACAAAGAGAAAGCGGTTACGACATTGTGTCGTAACCGCTCTGTCTTCTCTGGTAGCGGGGATAGGACTTGAACCTATGACCTTCGGGTTATGAGCCCGACGAGCTACCAACTGCTCCACCCCGCGTCACGTGAGAAGGAGGTTCTAGGTGGTGGGCCGGATTTTGTCAACCTCTTATCGGGGGAAAGTGTAGATTTGTTTGGATGCTGAGTTGAAGTGGTGGAATATCAAGGTGATGTGGTCGATTTGTGCGGGGTGATGGTTTGGGGGCGCGGGGTCGGGCGCGGGTTGCGTGTTTACATTGTCCGGCAAATTCCGTAATCCAATTCGCCTATGAGCAATCAAGAGAAGTTTTCCGTGGTGCTGCCTGTTTTCAACGAGCAGGACAACCTTGAGACCCTGTTCGCCGAGATCAGGCGGGCGGCGGATTCCACGGGGCGGCCCTGGGAGGCCGTGTTTGTGGACGATTGCAGCACGGACCGCAGCCTGGAGATCATCCGAGGGCTGGCCGAGCGGCACCCCGAGGTGCGCTATGTGGCCTTTGCCCAGAACCGGGGGCAGTCGGCCGCCTTTTGTGCCGGGTTCGACGCCGCCGACTCGCAGGTCATCGTGACCATGGATTCGGACCTGCAAAACGATCCGGCCGACATTCCCAAGATGCTCGCGGCCTTTGGCGACGAGTGCGAGATGGTGGTGGGCTGGCGGGCCAAGCGCAAGGACACCCTGGTCAAGCGGCTCTCATCGAGGATAGCCAACGCCATCCGCGACTGGTTCACGGACGACGGCGTCCACGACACCGGCTGCTCCCTCAAGGTCATGCGCGCCGACATGCTCCGGCGGCTGCCGCGCTTCAAGAACATGCACCGCTACTTCCCCATCCTCATGAAGATGCAGGGCGCGCGCATCCGCGAGGTCAAGGTCAACCACCGCGAGCGGTTCAGCGGCGTGTCCAAGTATGGAACCCTGGACCGCGCCCTGGCCGGGATATACGACCTCATCGGCGTGCAGTGGCTCATCAAGCGCCACATCGACTACGCGGTGAAGGAAAAGAAATAATTCCATGGCCTTGCCCGCCTACTGGTGGCTCCTGGCCCTTCCTGTGGTCATCCAGGGGGCTTTTTTCGCGCGATTTGTCGTTGTGCGACTTGGTGGCAAGGCGTTACAACCCCTGTCGGGGCGGGCGGCTTTGGCGCTGTATGCGTCGGTGGCGGCCGGGACGGTCTATGGCGTGGTCCAGCGCGACCCGTTGTTCATCATCGGCCAGGGATGCCTGCTGGTTGTTTTTTTCAGGATGCGGAATCCCGGGGACCGGGACAGAAAGACCGGATCGCAACGGGCGGAAGATAGGGAATGAGCGACAGGCAACAGTGCGAGAAGAGAAGGGGCCTCGGGGCCGTGATCAAGGGACTGGTTATGCTGGCCGGGCTGGCCCTGGCCGTGTACCTGGGCCGCAGCCTGGGCCTGGACGACATGCTCCGCAACACCCGGTGGTTCAATGACCAGGTGCTGGGTACCGGCCCCATGTCGGTGTTCATTTTTCTGGTCGTGGGCGCGATGTTCACGGCCGTGGGGCTGCCGCGTCAGGTGATCAGCTTCCTCGGCGGGTTCGCCTTTGGCGCCCTGGGCGGCACGCTGCTCTCCACGCTGGGGGCTGGCCTGGGGTGCGGGCTGGCCGCCGGATACGCCCGCTGGGGCGGTCGCGAGTTCGTGGCCCGCAAGCTGGGGGAGCGCATCCGCCGGGTGGACGGATTCCTGCGCCACCGGCCCTTTCGCACGGCCCTGGCCATCAGGATATTCCCCTTTGGCAGCAACGGGTTGACCAACCTTGCCGCCGGGGTCAGCGCCATTCCCCTCGGGCCGTTCATCCTCGGCTCGACCCTCGGCTATATTCCGCAGAATTTCATCTTCGCCCTGTTCGGCGCGGGCATGAACAAGGACTCGACCACGGGCATGGCCCTGTCCATCGGCATGGGCGTGGTCCTGTTCGCGGGCTCCATCTGGATGGGCACGGCCGTGTACCGCAGCTACCGGGCCGAGCTTTTGGCCAACGGGGACGAGTAGCCCGACCGTCGGACCGGAATCCTTCAGAATCGACTGGAATACCGGCGCAGGCCGTAACGCCAGACCAGCCAGACCGTCATCGCCACCGCCAGCCCGAGCAGCCATCCGGCCAGCACGTCCGTGGGATAGTGCTTGCCTACGTAGAGGCGCGAATAACCCACCAGCAGCGGCAGGAGGAGGGGCCATTTGCCCAAGGCGGGCCAGAGCAGGCAGATCAGCACGGCCAGGCACATGGTGTTGGCCGCGTGGGCCGAGGGGTAGGAGGTGCCGCGCTCCTTGGTCTGCTCGAAATCCTGGGGCCGCTGGTCCCAATGGCCGTGGGCCTGATGGAAGGTGCCGGCCACGGCATTGAGCGGGCGCACCCGGCCGACTTCGCCCTTGACCACGTCCGTGGCCGAGTTGGCGATGCCCATGGCCATGAAAAGGATGAGGAACAGGATGATCTGCCGCCGCCCGAAGCGGTATGCGGCAAAGATCATGGCCAGCCCCAGGCAGACGAAGAGCATGGTCATGGACGAGAGCACGGGCATGATCAGGTCGAACAGCGCGTTTCGCCACTGCTGGTTGACGAGCAGGAAGAGCTTGAGGTCAAGGCCGGGCGTCAGAAAGAACATGGAACTCCTCGGGGTGTGAATGTCCCGGTCCAATACCGTCATTTGCCGCGTCCGGCAACAATCTCCGTCTTGTCAAAGCCGGAAATATCGTTCACAAGGGTTCCCTATGTCGAACCCCGAGACAAAAGGCCGAATCGCCCTGGTCATGCCGCGCCTGAGTCGGTACGGCGGGGCCGAGTCCTTTGCCTGGAGACTGGCCGAGGCCTTGGCCCGGCGCGGGCATGCGGTGGACTTCATCTGCGCCCGCTGCGAGACCGAACCGCCCGAGGGGGTCAGGCCGGTGGTGGTGGGGCGCTTTGGCGGGCTGCGGGCGATCAAGATCCTCTGGTTTGCGCTGATGGCCGAGCGGGCGTGCCGCCGGGGCGGTTATGATCTGGTCTTTGGCATGGGCAAGACCGTCAATCAGGACATCCTGCGCATCGGCGGCGGCCCCATCGCCACCTTCTGGAAGCTCTCCCGTCATGCCTGGCCCGCCGGATTTCCCCGCTGGTTCAAGATGGCGCGGCGGCGGCTTTCTCCGTCGAGCTGGGCCATCCACCGCATCGACGTCGTCCGTTTCCGGCGCACGCCGCGACTGGTGGCGGTGTCGCATCTGGTACGCGACTGGACCGTGGCCGCGTTTCCGCATCTGGACCCTGCGGCCATCGAGGTGATCTACAACAAGCCGGACCTTGCGCGATTCTCGCCAGCGAGCGAGGAGGAGCGCCTGGCCCTGCGCACCGGGGCGGGCATCAGGCCGGGGCAGGTGGTCATCGGCACAGCGGCCACCAATTTCGCCCTCAAGGGCGTGCGCTCCCTGCTCCAGGCCCTGGCTCGGCTGCCGCACAATTACGTGTTGCATGTGGCTGGTGGACGCGGCCCGGGCAAATATCTGCGCCTTGCCCGAGAGCTGGGCGTGGCGGACCGTGTCCGTTTTCTGGGCCGGGTGGAGGACATGGCGTCCTTCTACCGGAGCCTGGATGTTTTTGTGCTGGCCACCTTCTACGACGCCTGCTCCAATGCGGTGCTGGAGGCCCTGGCCTGCGGCTGCCGGGCGGTATCGAGCGCCCGGAACGGCAGTGCCCGGTTCCTGCCTGCGCACTGGGTGTTCCCGGACCCGGCCGATGTGCCGGAGCTGGCCGCCGTGCTCCTGCGGGTGTCAGCCGAGGAGCGTCCGGACCCCTTTGTCTGGCCGCCGGAAGTTCCGTGCGGGCTGGAACCCTATGTTGAAATGATCGAACAGGCCATTGCGCGATGAGTATATGAAGACAGTCTTTCTCGTCCCGAGCGGGGCGCGGACCTATGCCGCCTTTCGGGTCGATGCCCATGTGGCGGCGGGCCGGGCCTCTGGCCGGGATGTTTCGGCGCTGACCGTGCCCGCCTCGCCCCTGGCGCGCTACGCCTTTTTCAGTCGGCTGGGCAAGGCGGACGTGATGGTGATCCATGGCGAGCTGCTCAGCGAGTATGAGCTGCGCACTCTGCGTCGGCTCGCGCCGAAAATCGTCTACGATGTGGCGGACGCGGCCTGGACCCTGCCGCAGCGGCGGATGGAGGGCATGCTGGGGCGGCGCCGCGCCTTGCGGGCGGCCCGCTGTTTCGAGCGCATGTGTACCGGGACGGACCTGTGTTTGGTGGAGAACATGGTCCAGGCCAAGGCGGTGGCCCCGTTCCAGGAGCGGGTGCGCATCCTTCCGACCCCTCTTGATACCGGTATCTATGTCCCTGGCACGGCGGCGAATGGCGGAAATCCCGGCTGTGGCCCGGTCCGCGTGGGCTGGATGGTCACCGGCGGCGACAGGCAATGCCTGGCTGACATTGTGGGCGGCCTGACCGGGCAGGGCGGGGCAATCCAGTTTTTCATCGTCTCGGACGAACCCTACGACGGGCCGGGAAAGGACTTCGTCTTCTGGTCGCGGCCCGAGCCCGGGCGCGAGGTGGCGGCCCTTCAGGACATGGACATCGGCCTGGCCCCGTATCCCGACGACGAGTATTCGCGGGCCGGGAGCGGGCTGGACACGCTGCGCTACATGGCCTGCGGTGCGGTGGTGGTCGCCTCTGACAAGGGCGGGGCTGCCGAGGTGGTTGACCACGGCATCGACGGCTTCCTGGCCCGCGACGCCGCCGACTGGACCCGTCATGTCATCCGGCTGGCCGAGGACGCGGACCTGCGGCGCGGCATGGCCGAGGCGGCCCGGCACAAGGTGGTGGGCAAGTTCGGCCTGGACACGGTCTCGGCCCAGCTCTGGGATGCGCTGGAGAGTCTGCGCTAGGCCGGTGGTTCGGAATACGCTGATGAAAAAAGCCGGGGCGACCCGGCTCAGGCTGTTGATAAAGGCCCGATTGCGTCGTTGCTTCAAAAAAGGCAAACCCTCGCGTATTGCAAATACTCGTCGGCCTTGCCTTTTTTTCGCGCCTAGCACTCGAACCTTTCTCAACAGCCTGCCAGAGCGGACTTTGTAAATACTCTGAGCCGGGTCGCCCCGGCTTTCTTTGTTTATGCTGTTTCCAGAACGCGGCTGAAGTATTCCACGGTTTTGACCAGCCCCTCGCGCAGGGGGGTGCGGGGTTCCCAGCCCATGGCCTTTTTGGCCAGGGCGATGTCCGGCTTGCGCTGCATGGGGTCGTCAGAGGGCAGGGGCTTGAACACGATGCGCGAGGCCGAGCCGGTCAGGTCGATGACCTCCCGGGCCAGCTCCAGGATGGTGAACTCCACGGGGTTGCCCAGGTTCACCGGACCGGTGAAATCGTCCGGGGTTCGCTCCATCAGGCGGAAGATGCCCTCCACCAGATCGTCCACATAGCAGAAGCTGCGGGTCTGCTGGCCCTCGCCGTAGACGGTGATGTCGTCGCCGCGTAGCGCCTGGACCACGAAGTTTGAGACCACGCGGCCGTCGTCCATGGCCATGCGCGGGCCGTAGGTGTTGAAGATGCGGCCCACCTTGATGCGCAGGCCGTGCTGGCGGTTGTAGTCGAAGAACAAGGTTTCGGCGCACCGCTTGCCCTCGTCGTAGCAGGCGCGGATGCCGATGGGGTTGACGTTGCCCCAGTAGTCCTCGGTCTGGGGATGCACGGCCGGGTCGCCGTAGACCTCGCTGGTGGACGCCTGGAAAATCTTGGCCTTGATGCGCTTGGCCAGGCCGAGCATGTTGATGGCCCCGTGCACCGAGGTCTTGGTGGTCTGCACCGGGTCGAACTGGTAGTGGATGGGCGAGGCCGGGCAGGCCAGATTGTATATTTCGTCCGCCTCGACATAGAGGGGAAAGGTCACGTCGTGCCGGATGACCTCGAAGAAGGGGTTGTCCATCAGGTGCAGGATGCTTTCTTTGCGCCCGGTATAGAAATTGTCCACGCAGAGCACTTCGTGCCCCTCCTCCAGCAGCCGTTCGCAGAGGTGTGATCCGAGGAAACCCGAGCCGCCGGTGACAAGAACACGTTTTTTCTTCATCGCGATCATCTTTCAAAATAGTCCGGCTTTGTCAATACGGCGGGCGGAATATGGTTGATATGAGCCGTTTCGGGCGGTTTCGGGCGATTTTACATATTCTTGCCGCCGATGTTGAAAAGAAAACTGTGTAAAAGGTTGACGTGCCCGGGGTGGCATGACATTCAAATACGTAAAACTCTATGTTTTGGAAGTGTGTAAATGATTGTAAACATTGTTGAATGCATCGAAGGAGCGCGGCGGGCCGCAGGCGTGGCCGTGGTCATCGACGTCTTTCGCGCCTTCTCGGTGGCCTGCCATGCTGTGGAGAACGGGGCCGGGGAATACTACGCCACGGCCGATGTGGAGGTGGCCCGAAAGCTGGCCGCAGAGCGCGGCGGCATCCTCATGGGCGAGCGCAACTGCATCATGATCGAGGGGTTCGACTACGGCAACTCGCCCACCGAGATCGAGGGGGTGGATTTTGCCGGAAGGACGCTGGTCCACACCACCAGCGCGGGCACCCAGGGGCTGCTGGCCTGCGCCGGGGCCGACGAGGTGATCACCGGGGCCTTTGTCAATGCGGGGGCCGTGGTGGAGTACCTGCGTGCCAGAGATCCCGAACTGGTGACCCTGGTGGCCATGGGCACCGGGGGTGTCATGCGCGCCCAGGAGGACATGATGTGCGCCATGTATCTCAAGAACGCCCTGGAGGACTATCCCAACAGCTTCGAGACCCTCAAGACCTTCCTGGCCCAGGTGGACAGCGCGCAGAAGTTCTTCGATCCGGGGAAGACCTACGCCCCGGAGCGTGATTTCGAGCTGTGCATGGCTCTTGACCGGTTCGATTTCGTGCTCAGGGCCGCGCCCGGCCCGGACGGGGTGGTCAAACTCGAACGGGTGGTGGTGGAGCCTGCGGCAGGACAGGCCCCGCAGGGGTGAACGCCATGCAACAGAAGGTTCTCATCGTAGACGATTCGCCGACCAACCTGGTCCTGCTCGATCATGTCCTGCGGCCCACAGGCTGCGTGGTGATCCAGGCGACCACCGGCATCGAGGCCGTGGCCCTGGTGGCGGACGACGATTTCGCCCTGATCCTGCTCGACATCCAGATGCCGGGCATGAACGGCTACGAGGCGGCCATGCGCATCAAGGAGCTGCCCCGGGGGCGCCATGTGCCCATCATCTTCATCACCGCCATCTATCAGGACGAGGACAACGTCCGCCTGGGCTACGAGACCGGGGCCGTGGACTACCTATTCCGCCCGGTCAACGTGCAGACCCTGACCAGCAAGGTGCAGGTATTCCTCGAAATGAACCGCCAAAAGCTCAGGCTGGAGCGCGAGATCGAAACCCGGCTCAGGGCCGAGGCCGCGCTGCGTCAGGCCGAGGCCAAGTACCGCGCCATCTTCGAGCGCGCCGTGGAGGGGATATTCCAGTGCTCGCCGAACGGGGAGTTCTGTGAGGTCAATCCGGCCATGGCCAGGATTTTCGGCTACGAGAGCCCGGCCGGGATGATCGGGGTCGCCGGGCTGCGCCAGCGGCTCATGGCCGAGTCGGGCGATTTGGCGCGCTACATGGGCCTGCTGCGGCGTGACGGGTATGTCTCGAATTTCGAGTTTCGCGGCCGCCGCCTGGATGGCGACCCCTTCTGGTGCTCGGAGAGCGCCCGGCTGGTGGTGCTCGACGACGGCAGCGAGATGGTGGAGGGCGTGCTTGAAGACATCACTGGCCGCAAGCAGACCGAACTGGAGCTGAAGCATCTGGCCTCGGTGGACAGTCTGACAGGCGTCTACAACCGCCACCTGTTCTTCGACCGGATCGAACACGCGCTGGTGACGGCCAAGCGGGCCGAGTCGCTGGTGGCGGTCCTGTTCATCGATCTTGACGATTTCAAGCGGGTCAACGACACCTATGGTCATCAGGCGGGCGACGAACTGCTGCGCATGGTGGCCGGGCGGCTCAAAAACCGCATCCGCGAGGCCGACACCCTGGCCCGCCTCGGCGGCGACGAGTTCGGCGTGCTCCTGGAATGCCTCGACGACCAGGAGGGGGCGCTGACCGTGGCCCGCAGTCTGCTTGAGGTGATGAACACCCCCTATGTGGTCACGGGCGAGTCCATCCGGGTGGGGGCCACGGTGGGCATCAGTTTCTTCCCCGAGGATGGCAAGGACGGGGTTTCGCTCATCAGCCGGGCCGATTCGGCCATGTACGGGGCCAAGCGGCGCATGGGGCCGAAGTACGGCACCTTCCGCGAGTGCGGGGTCCCCAGGTAGCCCCTTCCGAATCATCGAACACGGTGAAAACGGGTTGACCGAAGTCCGCCTTGTGCTATGACAAGGTATGGTGCTTTTTTGGTCGCCGAACTTCCTTCGGTTCATGTTTGTGCGGCTCGCCACCGTGCTGTGCCTGGCCGTATTGCTTCCCGCACCGTCTGCGGCGCAGGCTCCGTTGCGCATCGACTATCCCGACTTCTGGCCCTTCTTCACCCGCGACGAGGCGGGGGAGATGACCGGCTTCTTCCACGACATCGTCACCGAGGCGCTGGCGCGCATGGGCATGCGGGCCACATGGCACGCCTTTCCCTGGGGGCGCTGCCAGGAGAACGTGCGCTCCGGCGAGGCGGACGCCATGATCACCGTGCCCACCGCCGTGCGTCTGGAATACTCCGGGACCCACGCCGACCCCTTTCATCTCAAGGAGTTGGTGGTCTTCACCCGGACCGATCATCCGAGGCGGGCCGAGGTGGAGTCCCTTGCCTCCATCGACGACATCCAGGCCGCCGGATTTTCGGTGGTCACCTATGTGGGCAACGGCTGGAACGAGGAGAACATTCGCAGCCGGGGCATCAAGACCTACGAGGTGCCCTACCTGGCCAACGTCTGGCTCATGCTGGCCCAGGGCCGGGCCGATATCGTCATCGAGTGGCCCGGCGGCGCGTGGCCGGACATAACGGCTCAGGGGCTGGCACAGGAGATCGTCCAGACCGGGGTGGTCCTGGAGTCCATGCCCTTCCATCTGCTCATCGGCCGGAACTCGCCCCACGCCGATATCCTACCCCGGTTCAACAAGACCATCCTTGCAATGCGCCTGGACGGAACCATCGACCGCATCCTGAACACCTACCTCGACCAGCTCCGGCTGGACCAGCCCTGAAGCCGATTCCCCGGTAGAAGGGAATGGGGTGTTCTTTCGCAGCGCCGCGCCCGCTGGATCGCCGCGGTCGCTGGTCACCCGTGCAGTGAAATGACCGTGGCCACGCCGGAGATTTTTTTCATTTCGACGACTGATCATGTTTGAATACCGTCTCCGTCCGGCCCATCGCGTGCTCATGACTTTTTTGAGACTCCTTTCACAGTGTTAAAAATGAGCCACTTACAAGATCGGACCTTCGCGAAAAAAAGAGCGAGCTACTTGACGAAACTCTTTTTTCTAGGCATGGGAAACCGTATCCTCGGCGGATAAGCATTGGTCCGAGGTTCCATGCACTATTTACCGTGAAAGGACTGAGTATGGTTTTCGACTGGCTGCATTTTTCCATCATGTTGTTCTTGCTTGCGGGGTTGTTGTTCGCATGCGGTCCGCTGATACTTGCGGGCCTGCTCGCCCCGAGGGCAAAAGGCGGGGACACCGGCATGCCGTACGAGTGCGGCATGGTCCCCTACGGGAGTTCGTGGTCGAGGTGGGGGGTGTCGTATTATGTCTACGCCCTCATCTTCCTCGCCTTCGACGTGGATGTCCTTTACCTCTTCCCGGTGGCCACGGCGTATGCGGACGCCGAGGGCTGGGTCTCCTTCGTGAAGGTATTCATCTTCCTATTTTTCCTCATTCTTTCCATCGTCTACTTCTGGGCGAAAGGGGTGTTCACATGGCCGCGCAGGATTCGGTAGGGCACAAGGAGTTCCTGACGGCGGGCGGTCACCACATGGACCCGCCCATCGTCAACGTGAAGCTGGCGCAGGACATTCTGGATGTCTGCCGCTCCATGTCGCTGTGGCCCATGACCTTCGGCCTGGCCTGCTGCGCCATCGAGATGATGGCCACCGGCATGGCCCGGTTCGACATGGCCCGGTTCGGGGCCGAGGTCTTCCGGCCCTCGCCGCGTCAGGCAGACGTCATGATCGTGGCCGGAACAGTGACCAAGAAGATGGCCCCGGCCGTGGTCAGGCTCTACGAGCAGATGCCCGGTCCCAAGTGGGTCATCGCCATGGGCAACTGTGCCATCTCCGGCGGCCCGTTCAAGATCAAGGACAACTACAACGTCGTCGAGGGCGTGGACACGCTCATCCCCGTGGATGTCTACGTGCCGGGCTGTCCGCCCAGGCCTGAGGGACTGCTTGAGGGCTTCTTCCAGCTTCAGCGCCAGATCACGGGCAAACGCTGGTGGCCGGTGGCCGCCAAGGTGGAGGGCTGATCATGCTCCAGGCACTCGCAGGCATACCCACCCAGTTGGTGGCCCGGCAGGACAAGGGCACGACAGGCAACGTCTGGTCCGTGTTCCTGGCCCCCAAGCAGATTCTCAAGACGGCCCGCAAACTCATGGAGGCCGAATACTCCCTCGAAGACATCCTTGCCCTGGATTTCAACGAGGGATTTCTGGTGCTCTATCACTTCAACCGCTGGACCATCGACGAGCGGGTGACGCTGCGCGTCCTCGTTTCCAGGGACAATCCGGTGGTGCCGTCCATCGCCTCGGTCTTTCACGGGGCCGAGTGGCACGAGCGGGAAACCCGCGACTTCCACGGTGTCATCTTCGAGGGCAATCCGAACCTCGTGCCGCTGCTTATGCCGGCCGAGGACGTTGATGTGCATCCGCTGGTCAAGTCCGCCAAGGCCCGGCTTTCCATCAAGGAGGTCTTGAGCCTTGGCGAGATCGTTTCCTCCACCGGGGAAATAGATGCGTTGTTTGCGGAAGCGGAGGCCGGGGAGGCCTCCGACGCGTAGGCCGGGGCAACCGGTCGGTATATAAACCGGACTGAGAGTTTATGTCGGCTTACCAAAACATGGACCAGATGACGGGTGATTTCTACACCCAGAAGTTTGAGGCCGCAAAGCAGGACGGAACCCTGATCATCAACATGGGTCCGCAGCATCCCTCCACCCATGGAGTGCTCCGGATCGTGATCGAGGTGGACGGCGAATACATCGTCCGCGCCGAGCCCGTATTGGGCTACCTGCACCGCATGCACGAAAAAATGGGCGAAGTTCAAACCTGGGGAGGCTTCATCCCCAACATGGGCCGCGTGGACTACGGCCACGCCATGGCCTGGAACTGGGCCTACGTGGGCGCCGTGGAAAAACTCATGGGCATCGAGGTGCCCGAGCGCGCGCAGTATCTGCGGGTCATCATGACCGAGCTCAACCGCCTCACCTCCCACCTGCTTTGGTGGGGGGCCTACATCCTCGACCTGGGTGCCTTCACGCCCATCATGTACGCCTTTGACGATCGCGAAATGCTCCTGGACATCCTGCAGCGCCCCTCGGCCTCCAGGCTGACCTACAGCAACTTCCGCGTCGGCGGCGTGCAGATGGACATGGACGACAAATGCATCGAGCTGATCAAGGCATTCATCCCGCACTTTCGCGACCGCCTGCCCATGTATCACGATCTGGTCACGGAGAACATCATTCTCCGCCGCCGCATCGAGGACATCGGCATCATCGACCAGGACATGTGCCGCCGCTACGGCTGCACCGGACCGGTTCTGCGCGGAGCGGGCGTGGCCTACGACGTGCGCCGCAGCGAGCCGTACTCGGTCTACGACCGGTTCGACTTCGAGATCCCGACCCAGGATTCGGCTTGCTCGGCCGGGCGCTACCATGTCCGCATCGCCGAGATGGAGCAGAGCCTGCGCATCATCGAGCAGGCCCTGGAGCAGCTGCCCGGGGCCGAGGGCTCGCACATCGTGGACAAGGCCCCCAAGCCCGCCATGAAACCCCCGGTGGGCGAGGCCTACTTCGCGGTGGAGGGCGCGCGCGGCAAGATCGGCATCTATGTCGCCTCGGACGGGACCAAGACGCCGTACCGCGTCAAGCTGCGCGCTCCGGGCTTCTCCAACATGAACGCCTTTGCCGAGGCGGCCACGGGCACCATCCTGGCCGACGCAGTGGCCATTCTCGGAAGCCTCGACCTGATTATCCCCGAACTCGACAGGTAGGATGGATCAATGAACGAATTCATACAGAACCTGATACCGCTGGTCGTAGCCGTGGTCGGCTCCATGGCCTGGCTGGCCGTCAACGCCCTGGTGCTGGTCTACTGCGAGCGCAAGTTCGCGGGCCACATCCAGCGCCGGCCCGGCCCCTTTGAAGTCGGTCCCCACGGCGTGTTGCAGACCCTCATCGACGGCCTCAAACTCATGGGCAAGCAGCTCCTGACCCCGGACAACGCGGACCGTTTCCTCTATTGGCTGGCCCCGATCCTGTCCATGATCCCGGTTTTGCTGCTCTTCATGCCCATTCCCTACGGCCCGGTGCTCACCGGCATGGAGGTCGATCTCGGCCTGCTGCTGATCTTGGCCTTCTCCAGCTTCAACGGCCTGGCCCTGATCCTGGCCGGTTGGGGCTCCAACAACAAGTGGGGCATCCTGGGTGCGGCCCGCGCCGTGGCCCAGACCGTGGCCTACGAAATCCCGCTGCTGCTCACCGTGCTGGCCATCGCCTTCATGACCGGCACCCTCAACCTGACCGAGATCACGGCCCAGCAGGCCGGACACATCGGCAACTGGTTCATCTGGAAGCAGCCGCTGGCCTTCATCATCTTCATCGTCGCCATGTTCGGCGAGACCAACCGCGCTCCCTTCGACCTCGCCGAGGCCGAATCGGAGCTGACCGCAGGATTCCACACCGAGTATTCGTCCATGGGCTTCGGCCTCTTCTTCATGGCCGAGTACGGGTACATGGTCGTCATCTGCTCCATCTGCTCGGTGCTCTTCCTGGGCGGCTTCCACGGCCCCATCCCGGGCATAGAAGGGTGGTGGTGGATGCTCATCAAGACCTACGCCCTGCTGTTCCTCATGATATGGGCCCGCTGGACCTTCCCCCGTGTGCGGTTCGACCAGCTTCTGAACATCAACTGGAAATGGCTGCTGCCGCTGGCGACGTTCAATCTGCTGGCCACGGCACTGATCATGAAGCTGTAGGGGTGTCATAATGAACGCTTTGAGAAAACACGTCATACAGCCGATACTCGACTGCTGGAGCCTGCTGGTGGGGCTCAAGATCACGGGCAAGTACTTCTGCAAGCCGCTGATCACCGTCCACTACCCGCGCCAGGTCATCGACAGCGAGAACCTGTCCACCTACGGCGGGCACGTGGAACTGGTCGGCATGCCCAAGGACCCGGCCATGCCAAAGTGCATCTCCTGCATGATGTGCGTGACCAATTGTCCGTCCAACTGCCTCAAGGTCGTCAAGAGCAAGCCGCCGGCGACCACGCCGGAGCAGGAGCAGGCCTGGAAGGAGGCCGAGGAGCGGGGGGAGAAGGTCGTCAGGCCCAAGGCCCCCAAGCAGCCGACCAAGTTCATGTACGACTACACGCTGTGCAGCCTGTGCGGCACCTGCATCGACAACTGCCCTGTCAACACGCTGCGCTTCTCCAGCAACATCTATTGGGTGGCCACCTCCCGCAAGGAGATGCACATCGATCTTCTCGCCCGGCTGCGCGAGCAGGCGGCCGAGGTGTCCGCCTCCGCTCCCAAGCCCGAAGCCAGGCCGGCCGCGGCGCAGAAGGAGGCATAATATGGAAATAATGGCTAAAGTGGCATTCTGTGTCTACACGGCTGTCATCCTCGGCGGGTCCATTCTCGCCGTGTCGAGTTCCAGCCTGGTGCGCGCCCTGGTCGGGCTGATCATCACCCTGATCGGCGTGGCGGGCATGTATCTGCTGCTGGCGTCCCCCTTCATGGCCTTCATGCAGTTGCTCATCTATGTCGGCGCGGTCAGCGTGCTGATCTTCTTCGCGGTGATGCTCACCCGGGCGGAAAGCGGCGGCGACGAGTCCGGCCGTGTGCCCATGAAGACCAGCGTCCTCGGGCTGGCCGCCACCATCGCGCCCGCGGCGGTGCTGGGCTGGCTGGTCATGACTCGGCCGGTGGAGTCCATCGCGGTGCCCACGGAGGTGAGCATCAAGCAGCTGGGCGAGGGATTGCTCAGCTCCTACTTCCTGCCCTTTGAGCTGATCTCGGTGATCCTCATGGTGGCCATGGCCGGGGCCGTGCTCCTGACCTGGGAAAAAAGGGAGGGAAAATAGATGAGCGCCCTGACCCTTTACCAAATCGTTGCGCTGATCCTGCTGTGCGCGGGCCTCTTCGGCCTGACCCAGCGGAGAAGCCTTGTCGGCATGCTGATCTGCGTGGAGCTGATGCTCAACGGCGCTGGCCTGTCCATCGTGGCGGCTGCCCAGCTCACGGATTTCAGCGCGACCCTCGGCCAACTCGGCACCCTGTTCGTCATGGGACTCGCGGCGGCCGAGGCCACCCTCGTGCTGGCCATAGTCGTGGTCGTTGCCCGGCGGTTCGGTTCCGCCCAAACCAGTGACATCACTACCTTGAAGGAATAGCTATGATGGACGGGGTTACCATAGAGAGTTCCCGGATACTCCTGCCGGTGGTGATCACGCTGATCGCGCCGCTCTTTATCTGGCTGAACCGCAAAGATGAAAACAAACGGGAGGCGGTCAGCTTTGTCGCCGCCGCCGCCACGTTCGTGTGTGTGTTGTCCATGGCTCCCGCCGTGCTGAGCGGCGAGGTGTGGTTCTTCCATGTGACGACGATAATGCCGGGCATCACCATTGCCTTTGCCGCCGACGGCCTGGGCATGATCTTCGCTCTCATCGCGTCGTTCCTGTGGTTTTTTGCCACCAGTTACAACATCGGCTACATGCGCGGGCTCAAGGAACACGCCCAGACCCGCTACTACATCTGCTTCGCGGTGGCCATCTTCGGCGCCGTGGGCGTGGCCTTCGCGGCCAACGTGTTCACCCTCTACCTCTTCTACGAGGTCATCACGGTGTTCACCTATCCTCTGGTCTACCACCACGAGGACGACGAGGCCAAGTCGGGCGCGCGCAAGTACATTGTCTACCTGATGGGAACGTCCAAGCTCTTCCTGCTGCCCGCCATGGTCCTCACCTACGTGCTGGTCGGCAACCTGGACTTCCACCTGACCGACATCGTCAACGGCATGTTCTCCGCCGAGGTGGTGGCAGAGCATCCCAGGCTGGTGGCGCTGACCTACTGGCTGTACATCTTCGGCATTGGCAAGGCAGCGCTCATGCCCTTCCACAACTGGCTGCCCTCGGCCATGGTCGCGCCCACCCCGGTCTCGGCCCTGCTGCACGCGGTGGCGGTTGTCAAGGCGGGCGTGTTCTGCGTCAGCCGCATCGTCCTCTCGGGCTTCGGCACCAAGACGGCGGGCACGCTGACCTTGAGCGACGTCTTCGTGGGAGCACCGGGCACCATGCTCGGCGACACCACGCTGGGCATCGGCACCGCATACATCGCGGCCTTCACCATCGTGGTGGCCTCCCTCATCGCCCTGACCAAGGACGACATCAAGGCGCGGCTGGCCTATTCCACCGTGTCCCAGCTCTCCTACATCGTCATTGGCGTGACCATGCTCACGGATTCGGCAGTGCAGGGCGGGGTGATGCACATCGCCCACCACGCCTTCTCCAAGATCACGCTGTTCATGGCGGCCGGGGCGATCTACGTGGCCACGCACCTGAAGAAGATCAGCCTCATGGATGGGCTTGGCCGCAGGATGCCGTGGACCTTTGCCGCCTTTGGCCTGGCCTCGCTTTCGATGATCGGCATGCCGCCGGTGTGCGGGTTCGCCTCCAAGTGGTATCTGGTCAACGGCTCGCTCCAGGCCGAGCAGATGCCGCTTCTGCTGGCGCTTCTGGCCAGTACCGCGCTCAACGCGGGCTACTTCGTGCCCATCCTCTACCGCGCCTTCTTCAAGACGGCCGCGCCCGAGGCGAACATCGCGCAGTACAGCGAGGCGTCGAAAACCATGGTCGTGCCGCTGTTCATCACCGCGATCATCTCCGTGTTGCTGGGTCTGTACCCGCAGACGTTCCTGAACTTCGTCAACGTCTTCGGCAAGTTCTAGGGGGATATAATGAGTCAGAACGGACTGGGCGAGCTGCTCGCCAAATGGAGAGACAACAGGAAGACGTGGAAGATCATCTTCTTCGTGGTGCTGGCCGTGCTGCTGGTGCTCAACGTCCCCTTTGTCACGCATCACCCGCACTTCGGCCTCGACAAGTACCCCGGGTTCTTCGCCGGATTCGGCCTTGTGGTCGGCCTTGGGATGGTCATCATCATGAAAAAGATCATTCAACCCTTCATCGCCAGAAAGGAGGACTACTATGGAGATTAGCTTCTACCATCCCTCCGTGGCGTTCCTGGCCCTGGCGCTCCTGGTGCCGTTTATCCCCAAAGAACAGTGGATGAACAAGGCCTTTCGCGGCGCGCTGGCGCTGCTGCCGCCCTTCATCGCCCTGGCCAGCATCATGACCATCGAGCCGGGCATGTACGGTGCCATCGGCTATCTCGACCAGGCCTTGGTCCTTGGCCGGGTGGACAAGCTGTCCATCGTCTTCGGCCAGGTCTTCGCGGTCATCGCGGTGGCCGGTGCCATCTACGGCATGCATGTGGAGGACCGGGGGCACTATGTCTGCGGCTCCCTCTATGTGGCTGGCGGGTTCGGCTGCGTCTTCGCGGGCGACCTGCTCACGGTCTTCCTGTTCTGGGAACTGATGAGCATCGGCTCCACGTTCCTCATCTGGCAGGCCCGGACCAAGGAATCGGTGGGCGCGGGCTTCCGCTACTTCATGTATCATACGGTGGGCGGCCTGTTCCTGCTGGCCGGCCTGCTGCTCAAGTTCAAGGCCACCGGCTCCTTCGCCTTCATCGGCGTCGAGCCCGGCGCGGCCCAGCTCTACGACTGGCTGATCCTCATCGGCTTCTGCGTCAACGCCGCGGTGGTGCCCCTGCACGCCTGGCTGCCCGACGCCTACCCCCGCGCCTCCATCGGCGGCGCGGTGTACATGTGCGCCTTCACCACCAAGACTGCGGTCTACGTGCTCTGCCGGGGCTTCGCGGGCTGGGAGGTTCTGGCCATAGCCGGTACCTGCATGGCGGTCTTCGGCGTCCTGTACGCGTGCATCGAGAACAACGCCCGGCGCATCCTCTCGTACCACATCGTCTCCCAGGTGGGGTACATGGTGGCGGGCATCGGCATCGGCACGGCCATGACGCTCAACGGCGCCATCGCCCACGCCTATGCCCATATCCTCTATAAAGGTCTGCTCTTCATGGGCACCGGCTGCCTGCTCTACGCGGTGGGCACGGCCAAGCTCGACAAGCTGGGCGGGCTGGCCTACCGGCTGCCGTGGGTCATGGTCTGGTACATGGTGGCGGCCCTGTCCATCTCGGGCATGCCGCTGTTCAACGGATTCATCTCCAAGACCATGACCATCGCCGGGGCGGCCGAGGCGCATCATACGCTGCTGGCCCTGGGCATGGAGATCGCGGCGGTGGGCACGTTCATCTCGGTGGGCATCAAGCTGCCGTACTTCGCCTTCTGGGGCGGCAAGCGGGACTACGTGGGCGAGATCAAGCCCATCCCGGTCAACATGTACGTGGGCATGGCCCTGACCGGCCTGCTGTGCATCGCCCAAGGCGTCTACCCCGACATGCTCTACCGCTACCTGCCGTTCGCCTCGGATTACTCCTTCAATCCCTGGACCATCGACAAGGTCATCAACTCCGGCCTGCTGCTCGGATTCTCGGGGCTGGCCTTCTACCTGACCCGCGCCATCATCACGCCGCATGCCAAGCTGAACCTCGACTTCGACTGGTTCTACCGGCTCATCGGCCGCGTGGTCATGCGGACCCTGTGCTGGCCAGTCTCGAAGGTTGACGACTTCTGGACCGAGGTCTACCGCACGGCCGGTCTGCGCTCGCTGATCGGCATGGGCGACGGCACCTCCTGGTTCGACAAGAAGGGTATCGACACCGTGGTGGACGGAAGCGCCTACACCGTCAGGAACATCGGCAGGGCGGGGGCCAAGGTCCAGAACGCGAGCCTGCAAGACTACCTGGCGTATGCCGCCGTTCTTGGCCTGGGCATCTTCGCCCTTGTTTGGTACTTCGGCTAAGCCGGACAATCTAAGGAGAGCTAGCTTTGGACTTCGGATATCCGGTACTCACACTGTTGATCCTTTTCCCGCTCGTCGCGGCCTGCGGACTCTTCTTCCTGCGGGCTCCGCAGGTCGTGCGGATGTACACCTTCGTGGTGTCCGTCATCGAGCTTCTTCTGGCCGTGCCCCTGCTCGGCTATACACCAAACGCGGACTTCCAGTTCGTCGAGCGTCATCACTGGGTCCATCAATGGGGCCTGGAATACTACCTCGGCGTGGATGGAATCAGCATACTCATGGTCTGGCTGACGCTGGCGGTGCTGCCGCTTTGCGTCATGTGTTCCTGGACCTACATCGGCAAGCGGGTCAAGGAGTTCCACTTCTGCCTGCTGTTCATGACCTCGGCGGTGCTGGGCGTGTTCTGCGCCCTTGACTTCGTCCTGTTCTACGTCTTCTGGGAGGCCATGCTCATCCCCATGTACCTGCTCATCGCGGTTTGGGGCGGAGACGACAGGAAGTACGCATCCCTCAAGTTCTTCCTGTACACCCTGGCCGGTTCGACCCTGCTCCTGGCGGCCATCGTGGCCTTCAGGATCACGGGCGGCACCTTCGCCATCCCGGAGTTGATGGAACACGTCTTCACCTTCCGCTTCCAGTTCTGGGCATTCCTGGCCATGGCGCTGGCCTTTGCCATCAAGGTGCCCATGTTCCCGTTCCACACCTGGCTTCCGGCGGCGCACGTGCAGGCGCCCTCGGCCGGTTCCGTCATCCTGGCGGCCGTGCTGCTGAAGATGGGCACCTACGGGTTCCTGCGCTTCTGCCTGCCGCTGACCCCGGCGGCCAGTGAATACTTCGCCCCGATGATGATCGCCATATCCATTGTCTCCATCATCTACGGCGGAGCCATCGCCCTGGGCCAGACGGACATCAAGAAGCTGGTCGCCTACTCTTCGGTGGGCCACATGGGCTTCGTCACCCTGGGCATATTCCTGTTCAACGTGCGCGGCGTGGAAGGCGCGCTCTTCCAGATGCTCAACCACGGCATCGTCACCGGCGCGCTCTTCATGATGATCGGCGCGGTCTACGAACGCAGCCACAGCCGCGACATCGAGAAGAACATGGGGCTTGGCAAGTACATGCCCGCCTTCATGTTCTTCTGGGGACTCATGGCCCTGGCCTCCTTCGGCTTCCCGGGCACCAACGGGTTCGTGGGCGAGATACTGGTCTTTGTGGGCGCCTTCCAGAAGTCCATCTGGATCGGCATGCTCTGCGTGCCCGGCGCGCTGCTGGCCGCGGCCTACATGTTCCGCGTGTCGCTCAAGATGGCCTGGGGCAAGCCCGCCACGGCCAGGAACTGGAAGGATCTCAACGCCAGGGAGTGGGTCTACCTGACCATTCCGGCGGTGTTCGTGCTCTGGATCGGGCTCAACCCGGCCCTGTTCTTCAAGGTCATCGACCCGTCAGTCGAAAAGCTGCTGGAGAACTTCGACAGGCGCAAGGTCGCCCACCTGGAGACCGAGCAGCCCATGCAAACCGCCGCAACCGCCATCTTCGGTGTCGTTGCGGACAAGCAATAGGGAGTGGCAGACGTGAACTTTGATATCACTCTGGTTGTTCCGGAACTGTACTTCCTGTGTCTGGTCCTGGTTTTGATGATTCAAAGCCTCGGCGACAGGGAATGGAAACCCGTGGTGGAGAAATGGCTGCCCTTTGGCGCCGGCCTCGGCTTCTTCGTGGCCATCGTCAACTACGGCCACGAAGGCCTGATGCTCTGGGATGTCTACAGGGTAGACATGATGTCCCAGTTCTTCAAGATCGCCATCGCGTTCGGTTTCTTTGTCACGGTCATCAACGCCGCGCGCCAACCCACGCTGGCCGAGGGCAAGCGCAGCGACTACTACATGATGCTCGGCTTCTCCGCCCTGGGGCTGATGATGCTCTCCTCGGCGGTGGAGCTGATCACCATCTACCTCGCTTTGGAGTTGGCCTCCTACAGCCTCTATGCGGTCATCCCCCTGCGCGCCAAGAACAAGGGCGCGGCCGAGGCGGGCGTCAAGTACATCCTGTTTGGCGCGGTGGCCACGGCCCTGGCCCTGTATGGTCTGTCGTACATCATGGCCAGCCAGCACACCACGTACATCGCCGAACTGATGCACAAGTCGTGGACCTTTGCGGACCAGCCCATGGCCGTGGTCGGCCTGTGCCTCTTCCTGGGCGGCATGTTCTTCAAGCTGGCCCTGTTCCCGTTCCACTTCTGGTGCCCGGACGTGTACCAGGGGGCCAGCAACGAAACCGCCGCCTTTGTGGCCACGCTGCCCAAGATGGGCGCCATCGTCATCCTGGCGCGGCTGGCCGTGTTCCTGAAGCCGGGCCTGGAGATCACCACGCTGCTGGCTGTGCTCGGCGCCCTCTCAATGACCTATGGAAACCTCGCAGCCCTGGCCCAGACGGACATCAAGCGGCTGCTCGGGTTCTCGTCCGTGGCCCACGCGGGCTACATCATGGTCGGTCTAGTCAGCGGCACCTCCGAGGGGCTGGCCGCAGCCGCCTTCTACGCCTTGGCGTATCTGGTCATGAACCTGCTCGTGTTCTGGGTGGTCTGCCGGGTGGCCGTGGATGGACGCAACCTCAAGCTGAATGATCTCAATGGCTTGTACAAGAAAGCTCCGGTGCTGGCCTTTTCGCTGGCCGCCGGAGCCTTTGCCCTGGTCGGCCTGCCGCCCACCATGGGCTTCATGGGCAAGTTCTTCCTGATCACCTCGGCCTGGGATCATGGCTACAACTGGCTGGTCATCACCCTGGTGCTCAACTCGGCCATCGCCATCTACTACTACCTGAGCCTGTTCCGTCATGCCTTCACCGAAGACAAGACCCCGGATCTGACTCCGGCCCCGGACAACAGTTGGTTCGCCTCGGCCGGAGCCGGGCTGCTGGCTGGCGCGGTGCTGCTGGCGGGCATGGTCCCGGCCCCGCTCTTCAACCTGGCGGTTGAGGCGGGCAGGAGCCTGATGCCGTAGTCTGGTCCTTGTCTCATGCAAACCAGGGGGAGCCTTCCAACAAAGGCTCCCCCTTTGCGTGGGCGGGGCCGAGTTGCCTGTCTGGGAGGTGGACGTGACGAGGTGCGTGCCGTAGACTGTGGGAAAATTAATGGGACAATGAGCGAAAACGGAGGGAGCGCCATGCACGAAACCAGCCTGGGCGGCACCTTGCGCGATTATTTGAGCGGCGAGGAGATCGACGAGACCACCTTCGAGGAGTTTCGGCAGGCATTGGCGCGGCTGCTGGTGGAGGAGAAGGGGTATCCGCGCGAGCGAATCAAGGCCAAGGTGGGGCTGACCTATCGCGTCGAGGGCGAGGCGTTCGAGCGGCCGCTGGACTACGTGGTTTATGACGACCAGGGCAGGCCTATCTTCATCATTCTTTTCTGTGCGGGCAATGTGGGGAGCTTCGAGCGGGAGACCGTGTGTGCCGGGCGACTCATCAAGGACGGCCCAGTGCCCTATGCGCTGGTCACGGACACCATGACCGCCTCGCTCATGGACGTTTCCACCGGCGAGGTGGTGGCCACGGGCATGGCCGCGCTGCCCGACTGGGACACCTTGCAGGACATGGTGGCCCGGGCGGCGGTCACACCGCTCACCGACGAGCAGCGCGAGCGGCAGACCCGCGTTTTTCATACCTATTGCGGTTTTCTCTTCGGCACTTGCTGTAGCGAGTCGTGCTCCCTGCCGCCCAAAAGCGGGGAGGGCAAGTGAGCCGGGCCGCTGTCGCTAATCATCCACGAAGACGATGCAGCCCTCGGGGCAGCAGTTCATGATGTCCTGGACCTCGTCCTCACTCACCTCGGACCGGTTGACAAAGGGCATGTCCAGAACCTCGTCCCATTCGAAGACATCGGGATTGAGGTCGATGCAGCCCCGGCAGGAGCGGCAATCGCCCAACTCGATGGCGACCTCGCGCAGGGTGGTGTCGGCGTTGTTTGTGCTCATAATTAGATAATAGTTCCTGTTCTTATTTAAGGCAAGTGTTTTGGTGCGAAAGTTCGCGAGGAGTGCGGTGCGGATGATGGAAACCAAGAGGTCGGTTCAGGCTGTCGCCGCATTCCTGCGGGGAAAAGGGTGGCTGCTTTCCGAAGACCCGGAAAACCAGATCGTGTCCCTGGGGTCGCGCTGGAACAATGACAACTTCGTGATCACCGTGGATGAGTTGTATGGGGAGAGCCGGTATCTCCTGCGGCTGACACGCGGCGGCGGATTCGGACTCATGGCGCGCATCGCTTACGAGTTCGCGGTGTTGCAGGCCGTCCGCCGGTCCGGGGTCACGCCCCGGCCCTTCTTCTGCGACGAGGCGGCCGAGGTGGACGGTCAACCCACGGGTGCGCTGCTCATGGAGTTTTTGACAGGGCGACCCCTTGCCTGCGACACCCACTGGCGGTTGGCTGCCCAGACCCTGGGCCTGATTCATTCCCTGCCCGCCGACGGAAGGTTCGTGGTGCGCGAGGAGCCGGTCATGGACGTGTACGGCATGTGCGGCGGGAACGAGGCCATGGACACGCAAGCGCATGGCGCGGAGTTGAATCGGCTGGCGCAGCGGGCCGCGAGGCTGTTGACGGGAGAAGATCGGGTGGTGACCCACGGCTCGGCCCAGCCGTCGGACTTCATCGTGGACGAGGACAGGGAACGGGCCTGGCTTGTGGACTGGGAGAACGGGGGCGTGTCTACCCGCTGGGTGGATGTGGGCCTGTTCATGTCCGGGGCCGCGACGGTTCAGGTGGGCGCGTATTGCCGGACCGACGACGAGCGGCGGGAGTTCTTGGAGGCCTATGCCCTGGCCGCAAGGGTGGTCATGCCCATGGAAGCCATGCTGGAGCGGGCGGCTGTGTTCGAGCGCGCGTGCGAACTGCGAGACGAAGCACGGGAAGGGCGGTCCGATCCCCAGGAACCCGGCGGGGTGTGAACCTGGTGGAGCCGTTCGCCCGGGCTCAGACGTTGAAGCGGAACTCGATGATGTCGCCGTCGCGGACCACGTATTCCTTGCCTTCGAGCCGGGCCAGACCCAGCTCCTTGGCCTTCTTGAAGGTACCCGCCCGCAGGAAGTCCTCGTAGCCGATGACCTCGGCCCGGATGAATCCCTTTTCAAAGTCGGAATGAATGACCCCGGCCGCCTGAGGCGCTGTGGAGCCCCTGCGCAGGGGCCAGGTGCGGCATTCGTCCTCGCCTGCGGTGAGGAATGAGATGAGTCCGAGCAGGTGGTAGGTCTTGGCGATGACCGTCTCCAGGGCGGAGCAGGCGATGCCCAGATCATCGAGGAACATGCGCTTTTCTTCGGGGTCGTCCACTTCGGCCAGTTCGCGTTCAAGCTTGGCCGAGGCCGCCATGTGGGCCATGCCCATCGTTTCCTCGGGCAGGGCCACGGACGCCTCATCGCCCTCGGGGCAGTTCCAGACATAGAGAATGGGCCGGGCCGAGAGGAACTTGTAGCCCTTGAGTTCCGGCAGACCGGCCACGGCCGGATCGGTGCGCAGTGGGCGCTCCGCTTCGAGCATGGCCATGGCCCGGGCCAGGGCGTCCTCTTCCTTGAGGTCCACCAGGGCCTTGTTCTTTTTCTTGTCCACCGCGAGCTTTTCAAGGCGTTTTTCAATGACGGCCATGTCCGTGACCATCATGTCCGCCTCGATGGCTTGCCACTGGACCTTGGGATCGTTCATGCCGGAGAAGGCGTCGAGCACGCCGATGAAGCAGTCGTAGGGGCGGACTTCGTTGAGCACGCGCTCGCCCAGCCCGGTTCCCTTGCCCCCGCCGCCCGGGATGTCGAGGTATTCGATCTCGCTGTAGGTTACCTTTTTGGGATCAAAAAGCTCGATGAGGGGGTCCAGGCGGCTGTCGGGCACCTTGACCATGGCCCGGTTGCCAGCGGCCGCGGCCGAGGGGCCAGCCAGGGCGGCGAAAAGATCGGTCTTGCCGGAACCGGAAAATCCGAAAATTGCGGTCTTCATGGACGACTCCCGTGCTCGATGTTGCGTTGGCCGGGTGAACCTATCAGCATTCCCGGCGATTGCAAAGACGGATCACCACCCCACCATTGAACAGGCCGGGGTTTTGCTCTACTGTCCGGCCATGGATGCAAAAAAGACCATATTTCTCATCGGCCCGCGTGGCTGCGGCAAGACGAGCGTGGGCCGCGCCCTGGCCCGTTGCCTGGACTGCGGGTTCGTGGATACGGACCATCTGGTGGTCGAAGCCGTGGGCTGCGAGATCGCCGACTATGTGGCCGAGCACGGCTGGGACGCCTTCCGCGACCGCGAGACCGAGGCCCTCAAGCGGGCGGCGGCATTGCCCGGAGTGGTCGGCTGCGGGGGCGGCATCGTCCTGCGCGAGGGCAATCGGGCAATTCTCAGGACCGGGGTGGTTCTCTATCTCCAAACCTCGGTCGAGACCCTGACGGCGCGGCTGACACGGAACCCCAACGAGGCCCAGCGGCCCTCCCTGACCGGCAAGTCCCTGGCCGACGAGGTGCGCGAGGTGCTGGCCGCGCGCGCCCCGCTCTACGAGGCCTGCGCCGATATCGTGCTGCCCGAGGGGCCGCTCGACGCGGTGGTGGACAGGGCCCTCGGGGAACTGGAGCGGCTCGCCTGACCCATTTTGACAGCAACGTCGGCCGGGTATACTAGTCTGATGACCGACAAGCAGCCACGTCAGAAAACGATCAAACCACGCCGTCCGGACCGAATGATGCGATCAAGACTCCTGTCCCCGTATTGGATGCCAGTGTGGCTCTTCGCCGGGGCCATAGCCGTGGGGGCGACCCTGCTTCGCCTGGACACCAGCCATCCGGGCGGGCCGATCTCGCTGTTGGATGCTGTCTTCACCGCCACCTCTGCCGTCTGTGTCACCGGGTTGGTCGTGGTTGACACCGGGAGCTACTTCTCCCTTTTTGGGCAGCACGTCATCCTGGTGCTCTTCCAACTCGGCGGCCTGGGTATGATGACCTTCACCACGCTGATTCTGCACCTCATGGGCAAGCACGTCTCCCTTGGCGACCGCATCGCGGTGAGCCAGAGCCTGTTGCATGATCCCTCATTCAGTCTGCCCCGTTTCCTGGGTCGGGTGGTGGGCTGGGTGCTGGCCCTTGAGGCCGTGGGCGCGCTCTGCCTGTGGTTGATGGACCCGGTGGGGTTTTCGCCCTATTCCGCTGTGTTTCATTCGGTTTCCGCCTTCTGCAATGCAGGGTTTTCCCTGTATCCGGACAGCCTGACCCAATGGCAGGGCCACGTGGGCATCAACATGGTCTTCATGCTCCTGATCACCGCCGGGGGGCTTGGGTTCTTCGTGCTCAACGAGTGCGCAGGGCTGGTAAAATCGGTGCTGCTCGGGCGGCGCCCGGCGCGCAGGGGAAGCTATCTTCTCAGCTGGCATTCCACCATCGTGTTGCGCACGTCACTGTTTCTGGTGGTCGCTGGAGCCGCAGTCATATTCGTGGCCGAGGGGGTGGCCGGGACCGGCCCAGCCGACCCGTCCACCCGGTTGCTGACCTCGCTCTTCCAGTCGGTCACCTGCCGAACGGCCGGATTCAACACCGTTGACATAGGAATGATGTCGAACGTGTCGCTGGTCTTCATGATGGCGCTCATGTTCATCGGCGGCTCGCCCGGCTCGTGCGCGGGGGGCATCAAGACCACTTCGTTTCGCGCCCTGTGGGGGTTTGTGCTCGCCCAGTTCAGGGGGCGCGACCAAGTCCGCGTGGGGCGGTACGCCTTGAGCCAGAGCGCGCTGAACACCGTGTTTTCCCTCTTCATCATCGCCACCATCCTGGTGGCTGTGGGGACCATTGCGCTGACCTCACTGGAGACGGTTGGGCACTCCTATCTCATGGGCCGTGACAAGTTCATGGTCAACATGTTCGAGGTCATTTCGGCCTTTTGCACGGTGGGGCTGTCCACAGGCTTGACGGCAAGCCTCAACGGGGCGGAAAAGGGAATGATCGTGGTCTTGATGTTCGTGGGCAGGCTCGGGCCGATGTGGCTGCTGTCCGCCCTGCACAGCTGGCAGACGGAGTGCCATTACCGTGTGCCCACCGAAAACCTGCCGCTGGGCTAGCCAAGGAGCGAAAATGAGCAGGAAGATGGAAATCGGCGTCGTGGGGCTCGGCAAGTTCGGCTTCGCCCTGGCCTCGGCCATGATCGAGCTTGGGCACGAGGTGGTCGGTGTGGACCGCAGCGAGGCCAACATCCGCCGGGCGCAGGGTATGCTTACGCAGGTCTACCAGGCCGACGCCACCGACGAGAAGGCCCTGGAGCAGATCGGCTTCAAGGAGCTTGAGACCGTGGTGGTCTCCACCGGATCGTCCATGGAGGCGAGCATCCTTGTGGTACTCAACCTTCAGGCGCTGGGCGTGGACCAGATATGGGTCAAGGCCATGAGCGAGGAGCATGAGCGGGTGCTCTACAAGCTGGGTGTTCCCTTCGTGGTTTTTCCCGAGGCCTTCGTGGCCTTTCAGCTTGCCCACCGGCTGGCCGCTCCCGGCTTGCACGACTACCTCGGCCTGGGCAAGGACGTGGTCACCCGCGAGATCCTCGTCAGCCAGTGGACCGGCAAAACCCTGCGCGAACTCAATCTGACCAACAAGTACTCGGTTCAGGTCATCGCCTTTCGTCACGCCGGTGATTCGGATTTCAGCTTCGTGCCCCAGGCGGACAAGGCGCTGGAGGAGGGCGATGTGCTTGTCCTGCTCGGCAACACCAAGAATGTGATGAAAATTTCCAACCATTAGGGGATGGAGCATGAGCGGCAATGTCTTTGGCACACTGTTTCGGCTGGCCACCTACGGCGAATCCCACGGCCCTGGGCTGGGGGGCGTCATCGACGGCTGCCCGGCGGGAATCCCCCTGGACGAGGGCATGCTTCAGCGCGAGTTGGATCGCCGCAAGCCGGGCCAGGGCGGATTGGCAGCCACGGCGCGCAAGGAGGCGGACCGGGTGCGCATCCTCTCCGGCGTGTTCGAGGGCGTGACCACGGGCACACCCATCGGCTTTCATGTGGACAACACCGACCACCGCTCGGCCGACTATTCGGCCGTCAAGGACATCTATCGTCCGGGCCATGCGGATTTTTCCTTTGAGGCCAAATTCGGCCTGCGCGACTATCGCGGCGGGGGCCGCTCGTCCGGACGCGAGACCGTCAGCCGCGTGGCAGGCGGGGCCGTGGCCCAGGCCCTGCTGCGGACCGAGGGCATCGCGGTGTACGCCTATACCGTGGAGTTGGGCGGCATCCCGGCCCGGCTGGTGGACTGGGAGGGGGCGCAGGATCGACCGTATTTCAGCCCGGACCCAGATGCCCCGGCCGCCTGGGACGAGCGGGTCAGAAGCGTCAAGGCCTCGGGCGACACCCTGGGCGGGGTGGTGGAGATCCGCGCCGTGGGCGTGCCCGCAGGGCTCGGGGAGCCGGTCTTTGACAAGCTCGACGCCCGGCTGGCCGGTGCCCTCATGTCCGTGGGCGCGGTCAAGGCGGTGGAGATCGGGGCCGGGTGCCGGGCAGCGCGCATGCTGGGGAGCGAGAACAACGATCCCATGACCCCGGACGGCTTTGCGTCCAACAACGCGGGCGGCGTGCTGGGCGGCATCGCCTCGGGCCAGGACATAGTGGTCCGGGCCTTCATCAAGCCCATCCCGTCCATCGCCCGCGAGCAGCGCACCGTGACCCGCACCGGCGAGGCCGCCACAATCACCGTGGGCGGCCGCCACGACATCGCGGCCATCCCGCGCATCAATCCGGTGCTCAAGGCCATGGCCGCCCTGACCCTGGCCGACCTCCTGCTCATGGACAGGCGGCTGGGAATGCGCGAATAACCCGGGCCGCCAAATCGGCGACAGAAAGCCCGTCTCCGGCAGATGCCGGGGACGGGCTTTGTCGCGTCGAAACAGGCTGAAACTACTTGGTCTTCTTCATCCGCACGGCCGTGCCGTAGCAGGAGTAGTATTTGTCGCCCTCGGGGTGGAAGGCCACGCTCTCGCGGTAGCCGATGATGGCGTCCGCATTGACGTCCACGGCCTGGGCCATGAGCCCGTGAAAGGCGTTGTCAAAGACGTAGCTCCGGCAGACGATGAGGCCGAAGGCGGACTGGATTTCCCGGCCCGGTATGGTCTCGGTGGTCACGATCTTGATCTTCCCGGCCATGTACATGTCCTTGGCCAGGGTCAGACGGTGGTCGGTCTTGACGTCTTCCCTGAAGGTGCCCTGCTTCTTGGGCGAGCCGAAAATGAGCGCCATGCGTCAGTCCCCCCGATGCTGGTGTTTGAAGCGGTGCTGACGAGTTGTAGCCCACCGGGCGTACATGGGCAAGCATTTGAAGCTGTTTGGCCCGGGCAGTCGGAAAAAAGGGGCCGGATCGCTGTTGCGCGGTCCGGCCCCGTGGTTCATGGGTGGCTTGGCTCGTCAGGGCGTGACCTGCATCAGGTACGCCTTGTCCGGGTCCAGGTACTCGCGGACAAGCTGGCGAATCCGCTCGGGCGTGACCGTGCGGGCGCGCTCGATGATGTCCTGGTCGTAGCCCCGGTCAAAGCCCTGGATGAGCAGGGTGGCCGCCTCGCGGCTGCGTGAGATGAGGGACTGGTGGTCCTGGTAGTAGTCGCCGGTGAGGATGTTTCGGGCGCGCTCAAGCTCGGCCTCGGGCAGGGGTTTGGCCGCAAGATCGGCCAGGATGCGGCGGAAGCCGTCCAGGGACTGGTCCACCTTGTCCGGGCTGGTGCCGATGTACAGGGCGATGAAGCCGGTTTCGCGGCTCTGCCAGAGCATGGAGGTGACCGAGTAGGCCAGCCCCTGCTTGTCGCGCAGGTCGCGGAAGAGCAGGCCCGATTGGCCGGACAGGGCCGCCTTGAGCAGTTCCAGTTCGACCGAGGCCTCGCGGTCTGTGCGGCCCGGGGCGGGGAAGACCATGATCAGATGCGATTGATTGCGATCGGGCAGGTGCAGCGTTGTTTCGCGAGCCTCGTTCCACTGCGGGGTGGTGTACTGGTAGGCGCTGCCCGGCGCGGTCATGGTCCGGGAAAGCTCGGCGGCAAAGGCTTCGATCTCCTGGCTGTCGAACTGGCCGCACACGGCCAGGACAAAGGGCTGCATGGACTGCCTGCCCCAGAAGCGCATGATGTCCTCCTGGGTCATGGCCTCCACGCCCTCGATGGTGCCCTGGTGGAGCATGGCATACGGCCCGGTCTTGTAGAGGAACGGGAAGAGGTGGCGGAAGGCGAGGCCAAGGGGCTGGTCCTCGCGCCGCTTGATGGCCGCGATCTGGTCCTGCCGGGCGCGCTCGATCTCGGCCGCGTCAAAGGCCGGGGCAGTGAGGATGTCGCGCAGCAACGGCAGCACCTCGCCCGTGAACCGGGTGGGGAACTTGGACTCAAGGGCAAAGACGTTGCGGCCGGAGCTTGCGCCCACGCTGGCCGCGTGATCGGCCAGGAAATCCTGGATCTCGGTGGCCGACATGACCATGGTGCCGCGGGTGAGGGCCTTGGCCGTCAGGGCTGCCAGCCCCTGCTGGTCCGGGGTCAGTTCGCCGTCTCCGCCGGTCCAGTAGATGCTCATGGCCGTGTAGGGCAGGGTGTCGTCGGGCAGCACGACCAGGGTGTTGCCGCCGGGCAGGGCGATCTCGCGCGCCTGATCGGGCAGGCTCGCCGCCTGCTGCGCGGCCGTGAGCGGTCTGGCGGGCCAGCCCGCCTGGGCGATGGCGGTCAGGCCTTCGCCCGTGACATCGCTGTCCTCGGGGGTCAGGACACAGGCGGCCAGCCGGTCGGGCCGCACATACTCCCCGTAGAGCGCACTTAGTTCGTCGCGGCCGGTCTGGGTCAGGGCGAAGAGATAGTTCTGCTCCGCCTGCTCGCCGTTCTCGAAGAACTGGAAATAGCCGAGCTTGCTGGCCAACCCCGAGAGGGTCTCCTTGGTCAGGAACAGGGAGTCCTCCAGGTTGAGCCGGGCGCGCTCGATCTCGCGGTCGGTGAAGCTCTGGGGGTCGAAGGAGGCCAGCTCGGCCATGAGTTCGGTCCAGAAGGGTTCGAGCTTGTCCGCGTCCAGGGTGGCGCTCAGGTAGAGCATGCCGCCGCGCTCGATGGACAGGGTCGAGAGGGAAATGTCGTCCACCAGTTGCTTGTCATACTTGAAGGTCCGGTACAGGCGCGAGGAATCGTCGCCGCCCAGCAGCTGGCAGAGCAGTTCAAGGGCGGGAATCTTGGCCGAGGCCGCGTGGGGGATGGGGAAGGTGGCCCCGAGGTAGACCTTGTTCCACTTGCCGGGCAGCGCGACCACCCGGGGGCCGTCGCCCTCGGCGGGCAGGGCGATGGGCTCCGGCGGCGAGAAGGTCCGTGTGTTCTTCAGCCCGCCCAGTAGCCGCCGGGCCTCGGTCAGCACCGCGTCCGGGTCCACCTTGCCGACCACGGACAGGAGCATGGACTGGGGCTGATAGTGCGTTGCCACGTATGCGTGGATGTCCTTGTCCGTGATGGCGGACACGGTTTCGCGATAGCCGATGATGGGCCACTCATAGGTGCTGCCCTGCCAGACCATGCCTTGCAGGGTCTTGAAGAGCCGACTGCCCGGGGTGTCTTCCCCGCGCTCAAGCTCTTCGAGTACCACCAGCCGCTCGCTGGCCAACTCGTCGGGGTCGATGGTGGCGTTGAAGGCCATGTCGGTGATCACGTCAAGCCCGATCTTCCATTTGTCGTCGGGCACTTCCACGTAATAGACCGTGTAATCGAAGCTGGTGCCCGCGTTCATGCTGCCGCCCACGGTTTCGATGTCGCGGGCGCTCTGGCCCGGGCCGCGCTTTTTGGTCCCCTTGAAGACCATGTGTTCCAGCAGGTGGCTGATGCCCGCGATTTCCGGGGTCTCGTAGGCGCTGCCCGCATGGACGTAGAGGCGGGCGTTGACCAGCGGGAAGCGGTCGTCCTGTTTGATCAGCACGGTCAGGCCGTTTTCAAGCCGGACTATGTGCGTGTCGCTGGCGTCGCGCTCGGCCAGCGAGGGCAGGGGCGGTACCCCGACACCGGTCGGGGTTTTCTTGTTCGTGTGCGTCTGGCACCCGGTCAGGACCATGAGGAGTACTCCCAAAAGCATGATTTTACGGAACATGTTGTTTCTCCGAGGGCTGCGCCCCCTAGGGGCGTCGGATTGATTTCCATTGGTCGATTCATTTGAAATAATACCGGGATGGGTTTGAGGCAAGCGGTGTTGCGGTTGTTCTGGTCGGCAGGGTCCGACACTAACCGAGGCCGGGCGCGATGAATACCACAATCCTGCCCCGGGGCGAAATTTAGACACCACCAAACGTTCGTTTGATGTCCCACAGAGGAATGCGGCCAAAAAAATCGCCTGCGAAAACCAGGGTGCTTGACCGAGCAATCAAAGGGGGTTACGGCCGATTCCGGCTCGGAATTGCTGGACTTTCCTCCCCGCGCTTCTGGTGGGAATATTGACAAGAATCCTTGCCGCGGCATAGAAAATTCGGATTGCTTGTCAAGGGACTTTGTGTGTTCAACAAAACGGAGGAAGTGAATGTCCATCAGTTACGCACCTGCTGGCAGAACCGGTAAATGGGACGGCGCCATGGACTGGGTCCAGATGCTGTCCGGAGCCGGTCTGATCCTGTTCATGTGGTGTCACATGATTCTGGTATCCAGCGTTGTCATCAGCCCGGCCGTCATGGACGCCATCGCGGAATTTTTCGAGGCCACCGGCATGGCCCAGGTCGGCGGCCCCCTCGTCTTTCTGCTTTTCCTGACCCATTTCGTGCTCGCGGCCCGGAAGATACCCTTCGGCTTCGACGGCCAGAAGACCATCTGGCAGCACGCCAGGATGCTGCGCCACGGCGACACCTGGCTGTGGGTCGTCCAGGCCGTGTCGGCCATGATCATATTGATCATGGGCTCCATCCACATGTGGGTGGTCCTGACCGATCTGCCCATCACCGCCATCAAGTCGGCCGAGCGCATCCAGTCCGGCTTCTGGGCCGTGTTCTACCTGATCCTGCTGCCCCTGGTGGAGGTGCATGTGGGCATCGGCCTCTATCGCATCGCCGTGAAGTGGGGATTCATCAAGGACAAGGAACGCGCCCGTTTCAAGCGCGGCGAGAACATCCTTACCCTCGTCTTCATCGGCATCGGCCTGATCACCCTGATCCGGTTCCTGTTCCTCAGTGTCAACTAACGGAGAAATCGTCATGCAGACTATCTACACCGATTTGCTTGTTGTCGGCGCGGGTCTTGCGGGCGAACGCGCGGCCGTGGAGGCCGCCGACGCCGGTTTCTCCGCCATCTGTCTGAGCCTGGTGCCCGCTAGGCGCTCCCACTCCTCGGCCGCCCAGGGCGGCATGCAGGCATCCCTTGGCAACAGCGTCATGGGCGAGGGCGACTGTCCCGACGTCCATTTCGCCGACACGGTCAAAGGCTCGGACTGGGGCTGCGACCAGGAGGTGGCCCGCCTCTTCGCCGATGCCGCGCCCATCGAGATGCGCCGTCTGGCCCACTGGGGCGTGCCCTGGAACCGCGTGGTGCCCGGCAAGTCCATCTACTTCAAGGGCGGCAAGCAGTTCGAGAAGATCGAGAAGGAGGAGAAGGAGGGGCTGATCATGGCCCGGTCCTTCGGCGGCACGGCCAAGTGGCGCACCTGCTACACCTCGGACGGCACCGGCCACGCGGTCATGTGCACCATGGACAACCGCTGCGCCCAGATGGGCGTCGAGGTCCACGACAAGACCGAGGCCATCGCCCTGATCCACGACGGCGAGACCTGCTCGGGCGTGGTCGCCCGCTGCCTGCGCAACGGCGAACTGCGCGTCTATCTGGCCAAGGCGGTGATGATCGCCTCGGGCGGGTTCGGCCGCATCTATCCCAACACCACCAACGCCGTCATCTGCGACGGCGGCGCCCACGCCATGTGCGTGGAGACCGGCCTGGTGCCCATGGGCAACATGGAGGCGGTCCAGTTCCATCCCACGGGCATCGTGCCCACCGACATCCTGGTCACCGAGGGGTGCCGGGGCGACGGCGGCACATTGCTCGACGTCAACGAGAAACGGTTCATGGACATCTACGAGCCGGACAAGGCCGAGCTGGCCTCGCGTGACGTGGTCTCCCGCTGGATGACCCACCACATGCGCGAGGGCCACGGGGTCAAGAGCCCCTACGGCGAGCACCTGTGGCTCGACATCCGCCACCTGGGCGAGGAGCACATCACGGGCAAGCTGCGCGAGGTCTACGAGATCTGCACGTCCTTCCTCGGTGTGAATCCCGTGCATCAGCTCATTCCGGTGCGGCCCACCCAGCACTATTCCATGGGCGGCGTGCGCACCAACAAGGACGGCGCGGCGTACGGCCTCAAGGGGCTCTTCTCGGCTGGCGAGGCCGCCTGCTGGGACATGCACGGCTTCAACCGGCTGGGCGGCAACTCCCTGGCCGAGACCGTGGTCGCGGGCGGCATCGTGGGCCGCAAGATCGCCGAGTACCTCGAGGGGTGCGAGACCATCTTCCAGACCGCGCTGATCAGCGACGCCGTCAAGCATCAGCAGGCGCGTATCGACGCCCTGGTCAAGTGCACCAACGGCTCGGAGAACGTCTACAAGGTCCGCGCCGCCATGCAGGACGCGCTGAACAAGTGGGCCAACATCTTCCGTACCCAGGAAGGACTTGAAAAGTGCGTGGCCTCGCTCCAGGATACCCTGGTCCGGGCCAGAAACGTGGGCCTTCGGTCCGACGGCAAGGGGGTCAACCCCGAGTTGGCCGCCGCCCTCAAGCTGGAGGGTCAGGTCAAGCTGGCGCTGATGGTCGCCTATGGGGCGCTCACGCGCACTGAATCGCGCGGCTCGCACAACCGCGAGGACTTCCCGGCCCGCAACGACCGCGACTGGCTGACCCGCACCCTGGCCTACTGGAAGAGTGCGGACGACACCCTGCCCACCCTGGAATACGAACCGGCCACCGCCGTGGTGGAGATTCCCCCGGGCGACCGAGGCTACGGCAAGTCCGAAATCATCAGCGCCGACGACAAGAAGGAATAGACCATGTCCAGACTGCTCAAATTCAATATATTCCGCTACAATCCCGAGGATACGCTGTCCTCGCCGCACATGGAGGAGTTCGTTCTCGAAGAGACCGACGCCATGACCCTGTTCATCGCGCTCAATCGCATCCGCGAGGAACAGGACCCGTCGCTACAGTTCGATTTCTGTTGCCGCGCTGGCATCTGCGGCTCCTGCGGCATGGTCATCAACGGCCGCCCCGGGCTGGCCTGCCATACCAAGACCAAGGACCTGCCCGGCGAGATCACGCTGCTGCCCCTGCCGGTCTTCAAGCTGGTGGGCGATTTGTCCGTGGATACGGGCAGTTGGTTCCGCGAGATGTACACCAAGACCGAATCGTGGATTCACACCGACAAGGAGTTCGACGCGGACGCCCTTGAGGAGCGGATGGACAACAAGGTCGCGGTGGGCATCTACGAGCTTGAGCGGTGCGTGGAGTGCGGCTGCTGCATCTCCGCCTGCGGCACGGCCCGGCTGCGCGAGGACTTCCTCGGCGCGGCCGCCCTCAACCGCGTGGCCCGGTTCCTCATCGACCCGCGCGACCAGCGGACCGACTCCGACTACTACGAGATCATCGGCAACGACATGGGCATCTTCGGCTGCATGGGCCTCCTGGCCTGCGAAGACGTGTGCCCCAAGCACCTGCCGCTGCAAAACCAGCTCGGCTTCCTGCGCCGCAAGATGGGCATCACGTCCCTCAAACGCATCTTCAGGAAGTAAAGTGGGGAATGCCTCCGGCGGCCAGGGGGAAACCTCTTGAAAGAGGTTTCCCCCTGGACCCCCTTCCAGAACTTTCTGGTGCCACGCCGCCAGGAAGGGCAGGGGAGGCGGGCGAGCCGGACGGCGGCGTGGAGGGGCGCGTGATGAATTGTCGTCGCCCTCCGCATGACAGAAACAACCCCAAAACGGCGTCCTCGCCGTTTTCGCCAAAAAGTTTTGGAAGATTCTCAAGAAACCTTTTTCAAAAGGTTTCTTGAGCCGCCGGAGGCATCCCCTCCGGCACATCTCGCCAAAGGGAGGCTTACAATGAGAGAGATTCCGGTCCAGGACGTCATCGACGCGGTGGCGGCCATGTGCATCAAGGCCAACACCGAACTGCCCGACGACGTTCGCGCCAAGTTCGAGCAGGCCATGGCCGAGGAGACGAGCGCCTCGGCCAGGGAGGTGCTGCGCCAGTTGCTGGAGAACGCCGATCTGGCCAGGGACACCAAGCTGCCGCTGTGTCAGGACTGCGGGCTGGCGGTGTTCTTTGTCGAGGTGGGCGACGATGTGCGTGTGGTGGGCGGCAACCTGCGCGAGGCCATCAACGAGGGCGTGCGCAAGGGCTACGCCGATGGCTTCTTGCGCAAGTCCTCCTGTCATCCGCTGACCCGGGCCAACACCGGCGACGGTACCCCGGCCATCATTCACTTCGACATGGTCCCGGGCGACAAGTTGAAGCTGGTCTACATGGCCAAGGGCGGCGGCAGCGAGAACATGAGCCGCGTGACCATGCTTTCCCCGGCCCAGGGCTGGGAGGGCATCAAGAAGTTCGTGGTCGAGCGCGTGGCCGAGGCCGGGCCCAATCCCTGCCCGCCCACGGTCATCGGCATCGGCATCGGCGGCACCTTTGACCATTCGGCCAAGATCGCCAAGCAGTCGCTCATGCGCCGCCTTGACGACACCCACCCCGACCCGGACATTGCGGCCAGGGAGAAGGAGCTTGAGGACGCCCTCAACGACCTGGGCATCGGCCCCATGGGCCTTGGCGGCAAGACCACGGTGCTGGGCGTCAAGATCACGATGGAACCCTGTCATCTGGCGAGCCTGCCGCTGGCCGTCAATGTCCAGTGTCATTCCCAGCGTCACGAGGAGGTGGTGCTCTGATGGCCGAATATACCCTGAACACGCCGCTGACCGATGCGGATGTCGAGAAGCTCAAGGCAGGGGACGTGGTCTTTCTGAACGGGACCATCTATTCCGCGCGCGACGCGGCCCACAAGAAGCTCATGGAGCTGCTGGACGCGGGCAAGGAGCTGCCCTTTGACCTCAAGGGCGCGGCCATCTACTACGTCGGCCCCAGCCCGGCCCCTCCGGGGCGGCCCATCGGCGCGGCCGGACCGACCACCAGCTACCGCATGGACACCTACGCGCCCAGGCTGCACAGCCTGGGCCTGAAGGCGACCATCGGCAAGGGCAAGCGCAGCGACGAGGTCAAGGCGGCCATGCGCGAGCACACGGGCGTCTACTTCGGAGCCACGGGCGGCGCGGGCGCGCTGCTCTCCAATTCCATCGTCGAGTCCACGGTCATCGCCTTCGAGGAACTGGGCCCGGAAGCGATCCGGGCCATGAAGGTCAAGGACTTCCCGCTGCTTGTGATCAACGACTGCCATGGGGGCGAATTATACGTCAAACCGAGGCTTGACACAGCCGGGTAATTGATTCACCAAGGGGCTGGGCGGCGCTGTCGCCCGGCCCTTTTTGCCCGGTATACGGGCACAATTCCGAGATCGCAGAGGTTTTTCAGTCATGGAAAAGGCGTACGTTGGACAGATCGACTGTCAGGACCAGGACCATCAGGAAGAGAAGATCTACACGCCGTTCCCCGGCGCGGACGAGAAGTATGACGACGGCTCCGATTGGCGGCTCTACAATCCCGACAAGTATCGTGACCCTAGCTGGTCTCCTGACAAGGAATAGCATGCAAGGGGCCCAGTGCCCCTTTTTCATTTCCTTCTCCGGCGGGTCCCCGCTGCCTCCGGCTTCGGTGGTGCTCGTGCCTGGTTTGTCCCGAATTCCGCTGCATTTCGTCCATCGAATCCGTGGGTTGCGGCCTGCGCCGCTGATCGTGCGCGCCTGTTCCGGGTGCTTGCCAGGGGTGGCGTTTCGGAGTATCCCTCCTCATTTGGAGGAAACAGACAATGGCCGAAAAGTTCGCCCGGCGCATGGGCACCGTTCACCGTTCGTTCATCCGCGAGATTCTCAAAGTCACGGCTGATCCCGAAATCATCTCCTTTGCGGGCGGGCTGCCCAATCCGGAGCTGTTTCCCGTGGCGGCCATGGACAAGGCGGCCCACGAGGTCTTCGCGACCATCGGCGCGTCGGCCCTGCAATACTCCACCACCGAGGGCGACGCCGGGCTGCGGGCCATCATCGCGCGCCGCTACAGGGAGAACCGGGGGCTCGACGTGGACCCGGACTCCATCCTCATCACCACCGGCTCGCAGCAGATTCTGGACATGGTGGGCAAGGTCTTCATCGACCAGGGCGACAAGGTGGCCATCGAGCGGCCCGGCTACCTCGGGGCCATCCAGGCGTTTTCCCTGTTCGAGCCGGAGTTCGTCACCGTGTCCCTGGAGCCGGACGGGCCGGATCTGGCCGAGCTTGAGGCCGCGTTCCAGGCCGGGGCCAAGTGCTTCTATTCCGTGCCCAATTTTCAGAACCCGTCGGGCGTGACCTGCTCCCTTGAAAAGCGCAAGGCCGTGGCCGCCCTGCTGGACGAATACGACGTCCTCTTCGTGGAGGACGACCCCTATGTCGAGCTGCGCTTCATGGGCGAGGATCTGCCGAGCATCCATTCCCTGTGCCGCAAGCCGGGCATCCTGTGCGGCTCGTTCTCCAAGATCGCGGCCCCGGGCTTTCGGCTGGGCTGGCTTGTGGCTGATCCGGCCTTTCGCGACAAGCTGGTCATCGCCAAGCAGGCGGCCGACCTGCACACCAGCACCGTGACCCAGGCCATCATGCGCCGCTATCTCGAAACCAACGACATCGAGAGCCACGTGGCCCTCATCCGCGAGCGCTACGGCGCCCAGCGCGAGGTCATGGTCGAGATGATCCGGCGGTATTTTCCGCCCGAGGTGTCCATCATCGAGCCCGAGGGCGGCATGTTTCTGTGGGCGACCATGCCCGAGGGGACTTCGTCCATGGACCTGTTCGACGCGGCCATCAAGGACAAGGTGGCCTTTGTGCCGGGCAGGCCGTTCTATGTTGACGGTACGGGCGAGAACACCCTGCGCCTCAACTTTTCCAACTCCGACCCCTTCCGCATCGAGGAGGGCATCCGGCGGCTGGGCAGGAGCATCGACGCCATTTTGAAGTAACCGGTCCGGCCGCCGAGGGACGGGTGGGTCGAGAAGCATACAAGGATTGAACATGGCTCAGCACATCGTAGTGATCGGCGGCGTTGCCCTGGGGCCCAAGGCCGCCTGCCGCTTCAAGCGGCTCGAACCCGGCTCCACCGTGACCATGATCGACCAAAGCGGTCTCATCTCCTACGGCGGGTGCGGCATTCCCTATTTCGTCTCGGGCGACGTGTCCGAGGCCAGGGAGCTGTCCACCACCAGTTTTCACATGGTGCGCGATGTGACGTTCTTCAAGGATGTCAAGGGCGTGGATGTACGCACCCTGACCCGGGCCACGCGCATCGATCGGGAGAACAAGCAGGTGCACGTGGAGAGCGTGACCACCGGCGAAACTGCGGTGCTCGACTATGACAAGCTCGTCATCGCCACGGGCGCCACCCCGCGCAGGCTGGGCCTGCCGGGCGAGGACCTGGCCGGGGTCAGCTACGTCTGCAACCCGGACGATGCCACGCGCATCCGCGACGGCATCTCCAAGGGCGAGGTGAGCAAGGCGGTCATCATCGGCGCGGGCTTCATCGGCCTTGAGATGGCCGAGGCCTTTGCCGACATGTGGGGCATCGAGACCAGCGTGGTGGAGATCACGGACCAGCTCATGCCCAGGCTGGTCAGCCCGGCCCTGGCCGCCATGGCCCAGAAGCACATGGAAGAGAACGGGGTCGAGTTTTTCTTCGGCGAGTCGGTCAAGTCTATCGAGGGCGAGGACGGCCGCGTCACTCGCGTGGTCACAAACAAGCGGACCCTGGAGGCGGATGCGGTGATCATCGCCGCGGGCGTGGTGCCGGTCTCGGACCTGGCGCGCGACGCCGGGCTTGCCGTGCATGACCGCGGTGGGGTCTTGGTGGACGAGTTCCTGCGCACCAGCGACCCGGACATCTACTCGGGCGGCGACTGCGCCATCGTCAAGCACCTGATCACCGGCCAGCCCGCTTTTCTGCCGCTGGGCTCAATGGCCAACCGCCAGGGCCGGGTCATCGGCAGCAATCTGGCTGGCGGCGAGGCCCGGTTCCCGGGCGTGGTCGGCTCCTTTGTGGTCAAGCTCTTCGAGACCTCCCTGGCCGGGACCGGTCTGAGCCTCGAAGCGGCCCTGGCCGCCGGGTTCGACGCCATAAGCGTGCTCCTGGTCCAGCTGGACAGGGCGCATTTCTATCCCACCAAGGAGTTGATGACCCTTGAGATGGTGGTGGACAAGGCAACCCGCCGCGTGCTCGGCGTGCAGGGCTTCGGCAGCTCGGGCGACGCCATGGTCGGCCGCATCAACGCCGTGGCCGCCATCCTGCCCCATGGCCCGGTGGTGGAGGATATCTCCAACCTTGAGATGGCCTACGCGCCGCCGTTTGCCTCGGCCATGGACGTGCTCAACTCCCTGGCCAATGTGGCGGACAACGTCCTTGGCGGCATCAATCGCGGGGTCGGGCCTGACGGATTTGCCGAGCTGTGGAACCAAAATGGCGACGGAACCTGCCATTTCATCGACTGCCGCGAAGCGTCCGACGCCGAGAGCTTTGTGCAGCGCAATCCAGGGCAGTGGCACAACATCCCCCAGGGCGAGCTGCGCCAGCGTCTCAATGAGGTGCCGCGCGACAAGACAGTGGTCCTGGTGTGCAACACCGGCGCGCGTTCCTACGAGGCGCAGGTCATCCTCGATGAGCAGGGGATGGAAAACGTCGTCAACATCCAGGGCGGTATGGCCGCCATCAAGAAGTACGGGATCGAGCTTTAACCTGCTCACATCATGCGCATTCTCATAGTGGACGACGACGAGAGCATCGGACTCTACCTGCAAACCGTGCTGGCGCCCTTTGCCCGGTGCGATGGCGCGTCCAGTGGCGAGGACGGGCTGCTCCTGTTCAGGCAGGCCCACGATCATGGCAGGCCCTATGACGTGGTCATGATGGACATCCTGATGCCGGGCATGGACGGCCACGAAGCGGCCGAAACCATGCGCGCCCTTGAGGCCGACATGGGCATCGCCTCGCGCGACGCCTTCAAGCTGGTCATGATCACCTCCCTGGTGGACGACGCCAACGTCACCCGGGCCTTCTTCAAGGCCCACGCCACCTGCTATCTGGTCAAGCCCTTTGACAAGGAGAGCGTGCTCGACGAGCTGCGCCAGAATCTGGTGCTCTGATTTCCTGATCCAGTTTCGACCAATGAAAAGGGGACGACCAATGCGGTCGTCCCCTTTGTGCTTTTTGGGATGCCATGTGCGGGCCAAGCGCGGATCAGATGCGCCCTTCCTCCACGGCGTGGCATGCCACCACCGAGCCGCTTGGCAGGGTCAGGCGGGCCGGGATGTCGCGTTTGCACCGTTCGTTGGCGTGGGGGCAGCGGCCGTGGAAGACGCAGCCTGGGGGCAGGTTGATGGGGGTGGGCACGTCGCCCGAGAGCTTGACGTGGCCGCCCGCCCGGCCGCCGAGGCGGGGGATGGCCGAGAGCAGGGCTTGGGTATAGGGGTGGCGCGGGCTGGTAAACAGCTCCCTGGCCGTGGCCAGCTCGCACACGCAGCCCAGGTACATGACCGCCACCCGGGTGGAGATGTGCTGGACCACGCTTAAGTCGTGGCTGATGAAGAGATAGGTCAGGCCGAGCTTTTCCTGGGCGTCCATGAGCAGGTTGAGGATCTGGGCCTGGATGGAGACATCAAGGGCGGCGATGGGCTCGTCCGCGGCGATGAACTCAGGCCCCACCACCAGGGCGCGGGCGATGGAGATGCGCTGGCGCTGCCCGCCAGAGAACTCGTGGGGGAAGTTGGTGGCCCAGACCGGGTCTACGCCCACCTGGCGCATGACCTCGGCCACCCGGTCCGAGACCTCGTCCCGATTGAGGGACGGATTGTGGAAGCGGACCGGCTCCTCCAGGATCTGGCGCACGGTCATGCGCGGATTCAGCGAGGCGTAGGGGTCCTGAAAGACCATCTGCATCCGGGTGCGATAGGGGAGCATGGCCGTGGAGCCGAGGTGGTCGATGCGCTTGCCGCGATAGAGAATCTCGCCCCGGTTGGGCTGGTACAGACCCATGACCGTGCGCGCCAGGGTGGACTTGCCGCAGCCGGACTCGCCCACCACGCTCAAGGTCTCGCCGGGCAGCACGTCCAGAGAAACGCCGTTGACCGCCTTGACCACGGTGCGCTGCCGCGTGAGCTTGCCGCCTTGGAACCTGAGCTGGTCGAGCAGGGAGCCTGAGATGTCGAAGTGTTTGTCGATGTCTCTGATTTCGAGGATTGGCTGCATGGTCACATCCCTCCCTGGCGCACGAAGCAGGCGACCTGCCCGCCGCCCTCCACCGGAGTGAGGAGGGGGATTTCGTGGATACATTTGTCGATGCGCTCGGTGCAGCGCGGCTGGAAGGGGCAGCCCGAGGGCATGTCGCGCAGCGAGGGCATCATGCCCGGAATCTGGTTGAGCCGCCGCTTGCCGCCCGCCATCTGCGGCAGGGCCTTGATCAGCCCCTGGGTGTAGGGGTGCTGCGGGGTGTCGATGATCTGCCGGGTGGGGCCGATCTCCACCACCTTGCCCGCATAGAGCACCGCGATGCGCTGGGTCACTTCCGAGACCACGGCCAGGTCGTGGGTGATGAGGATGAGTCCCATGTTCTCGGTCTCGCACAGCTCCAGGAGCAGGTCCATGATCTCGGCCTGGATGGTCACGTCAAGCGCCGTGGTCGGCTCGTCGGCGATGATCAGGCTCGGGCTGGTCAGAAGCGAGATGGCGATGACGATGCGCTGGCGCATGCCGCCGGAAAACTCGTGGGGATACTGGGTCAGCCGTCTTTCTGGCGAGGGGATGTAGACCTTGCGCAGCTTTTCGAGACAGATGGCTTCCGCCTCCCTGTTCGAGACGTTGCGATGGGCGTGGATGGTCTCCTTCATCTGGGTGCCGATGGTCAGGACCGGGTTGAGGGTCATCATCGGGTCCTGAAAGATCATGGAGATGCGGTCGCCGCGGATGGTGCGCATTTTTTCCAGGGAGTATTTCGCGATGTCCTCGCCCTTGAAGATGATCTGGCCGCCGGTGATCCGGCCCGGCTTGGAGATGAGGTTGATGATGGAGAAGCCGAGCACGGACTTGCCCGCGCCCGATTCGCCCACGATGCCAAGGCGCTCGCCCTTGTTTATGGTCAGGGTGACGTCGCGCAAGGCCCGGACCGTGCCCGAGCGCAGGGCGAAATCGACCCGCAGGTTCTTGATCTGGATGAGTGGTTCCACGGTCTACCCCTTGTACAGTTTGGGGTTGAGGAAGTCCCGGAGCCAGTCGCCAAGGAGGTTGATGACCAGGATCAGGGTGACGAGCAGGACTCCGGGGAAGATGGTGATCCACCACGAACCCGAGAAGATGTATTGGAATCCCGCAGTGATCAGGGAGCCAAGCGAGGGCTGCGTCACTGGCATGCCAAGGCCGAGGAAGGAGAGGGCCGCCTCGCTCATGATGGCGTTGGCCACCTGCACGGTGGAGATGACCAGTACCGGCGAGAGGGTGTTTGGCAGGATGTGCCGCCACATGATGCGTATCCTGGGCAGGCCGATGACCCGGGCCGCCTCCACATACTCCTTCTTGCGCTCGGCCAGGACCGAGGCGCGCACCGTGCGCGCGTACTGCGGCCACTCGGCAAGGCCGATGATGACGATGAGCAGCGGCACGGCCACCTTGTTGTACCCGGCCACGCCGAAGGCAGTCTGGACGATGGCCCCGATGAAGATGGCCACCATGTAGGTGGAGAACGAGAGCTGCACGTCGGCTATGCGCATGAGGATGGTGTCGAGCCGGCGGATGTAGCCGGAAACAAGGCCCACGATGATGCCGATGAAGGCTTGCAGACAGACCGCGCCCACGCCGATGATCAGCGAGACGCGCATGCCGTAGAGCATGGTGGAGAGGATGTCGCGCCCCTGGGCATCGGTGCCCATCAGGAACTTGGTACTGCCGCCCTCTGACCAGGAGGGCGGGGTCCGGGCGTCCATGACGTTGATGGTGCGCGAGTCGTAGGGATTGTGCGGGGCGATGACGGGCGCGGCAAAGGCGGAAAATACCAGCGTTGCCAGGATGATGAAGCTGCACAGCGCCACAGGGTCGCGCAGGAAGCTGTGGAGCATGTAGGATTCCTTGAAGCGGGTCCATCTGGTCTGCATCACTTCCTCCCCGCCACGCGCACCGTGGGATTGACGAGCCCGTAGATGATGTCCACCATCGTGTTGACCAGCACGAAGACGAAGCCGACAAACACGAGGTAGGCGACCATGAGCGAGGTGTCGGAGCGCTCCACGGATTCGATGAACATGGAGCCCATGCCCTGCCACTGGAAGACCGTCTCGGTCAGGATGGTGAAGGCGACCATGATGCCAAGCTGCACGCCGCCCACGGTGATGACCGGCAAAAGCGTATTCTTGAAGGCGTGGACCCACCAGACGCGCCGGGGCTTGAGCCCCTTGGCCCAGGCGTATTTGACGTATTCGCTCTCAAGCACCTCCATCATCTCCGAGCGGATGAGGCGGATGAAGAGCGGCAGCATGATGGACGAGAGGGCGATGGAGGGCATGATCAGGTGCAGCAGGCCGTCCACGGTGAGCAGGCCTGTGTCCCACCAGCCGAAAAGCATCACGGTCTTGCCTCGGCCGAATGACGGGAGCCAGTTCAGCTCCACCGAGAAAATGTAGATGAGCAGGATGGCCGTGAGAAAGACCGGAATGGACACGCCGACGATGGACCCGCCCATGATGAACCGGCTGAACAGCGTCTTTGGCCTGATGGCCGAGTAGATGCCAAGAGGCACCGAGAGCAGCACGATGATCAGCGAGGCGCAGAAGACCAGTTCCAGTGTGGCCGGGGCCTTTCTGATGATCACCTCCGAGGCGGGGCGCTTGAAGAAATAGCTCTGCCCCAGGTCGCCCTGGACCGCTGCGCCCAGGAAGCGGACATACTGGACCATGAAGGGATCGTTGAGGCCCAGCTTTTCGCGGATTTCCGCCCGCTCGGCCGGGGTGACCCGCTGGCCCACGAGGTCGCGGACCGGGTCGCCGAAGTTGTGTTTGATGGCGAATCCGATGAGGCTGATGATCAGCATGACGATCACCGCCTGGAGGATTCGTTTCATGGCGAATGCGAACATGGCTACTCGTTTGGTGATGGCGTTTCAGGGACCGGGGGATGCCGTTTTTGCCGCGCCCGGGGCGGCGTCAAAGGGGAACCCCGGCCAGGCCAGGGTTCCCCTTATGTGTCTTTTGCGTCGTTGGCAAGTACGGCCGGAAGCCTACTCGACGATCAGGTCTCCGAAGTACGGGAAGTCCATGACGTTCACGATTTCCTCGGTGTTCATGCTGTCCTTGGAGGCCCAGGAGAGGTTCTGCCAGTGCAGGGGGATGAACCCGGCCTCGTCGTACTGGATCTTCTCCACTTCCTGGAGCATGGCGGCGCGCTTGTCCAGATCGGTCTCGGTCTGGGCGGCCAGGGTCAGCTCGTCCACGCGCGGGTTGCAGTAGCTGCCGGAGTTGTACTGGCCGTAGCCGGTCTCGGCGTTGCGGCACATGGACAGGAACTCGTAGAAGTTGCCGGAGTCCTCGGTGTCCGCGTGCCAGCCGATCATCTGGATGTCGGCTACCTGGGCGTCGAACTCATCCCAGTACTGGGCCTTGGGCATGGTCTTCAGGCTGATCTTGATGTTCAGCCGGGACATCATGGAGACAAAGGCCTCGGCGATCTGGGCATCGTTCACATAGCGGTTGTTGGGGGCGATCATGGTCGCCTCGAAGCCGTCAGGGAAGGTCGACTCGGCCATCAGGGCCTGGGCCTTCTCCATGTCGAAGCGCGGGGTCAGCTCGGGGTTGTAGCCCACGTATCCGTCGGGGCTCATCTGGCCTGCGGCGGTGGCGAAGTTGTTCATGATCTTCTCGACCACGCCGTGGTTGTCGTAGGCGTAGGCCATGGCCAGACGGACCTTGGGGTCCTTCAGGGCCGGGTTGCGTTCGCCGTTGAGCTGCATGGTGATGATGCGGGTGCCGGACATGGTGATCAGCTTGAGGCCCTGCGTGTTGCCGATGCGGTCCAGGTCCTGGGGCGGCACGGGCATGATGAAGTCCACGCCACCGGAAAGCAGGGCGGCCACGCGGGTGGCGTCGTTCTTGATCGGGGTGAGGACGATCTCGTCCACGTTGCCGTTTTTGTCCCAGTAGTCGGCGAAGCGGGTGAACACGGTGCGTACGCCGTGCTCGCGGTAGGTGACGGCAAAGGGACCGGTGCCGGACTCGTTCTCGTTGGCAAACGAGTAATCGGTCTTGACGATGCGGTCCTTCTCCAGGCCCTTGTCGTCGATGCCGGTGTAGAACTGCTTGTCCAGGGGGAAGATGTAGGTGGCCATGTTCAGGGCCAGGCCGTAGGGCTTGGCGGTGACCAGATCCACGGTGTGGTCGTCCACGATATTGACGGCCACGAAAGGCTCGAAGAGGCCCTTGTAGTCGTCGCTCATTTTGAGGCGCTCAAGGGTGAAGGCCACGTCCTGCGCGGTGAAGTCGTTGCCGGAATGGAACTTGACGCCCTTGCGCAGATAAAAGCGCATGGTCAGGTCGTCGATGCGCTCCCACCGCTCAGCCAGCCGGGGCACGAAGTGCATGTCCTTGCTGTCGTAGCGGACAAGTGGGTCAAAGACCATGTGCGAGAGCTGGAGCATGCCGCCGGAGAGCTGGACATGCGGGTCGAGGGAAGTGGGGTCGGCGTCGATGGCCAGTTTCAGGGTTACTTTCTGCGGGGCGGCAGGGGCTTCAGGCGCAGCCTGTTCGGCCTGTTCCTTGGGTTGGTCGCTCCCGCACCCGGCCAGCAGCATGGCGCACAGGGCGGTGGCGACAATGAACAGGGAGAAGGTGCTGGCGGATTTCAACGGCAGCAGTTTCATAAGGATTCCTCCATTGTGATATGATACGCCTCGGCGGTGGGCGTACACCAAACCTTTCCATGCCCTGTGCTGCGTCCGGCATGCCTCCCGGCAAGCGGGTTGGCCTCGGCCTGACAACGCGGTATAAGGGCGGACGAAAACGGAACAGGAATACACGCTTCACGGAATTTTAACAATAGCGCGAGCAAGGTTTGTGCAGGGGGCCTTTGGCGAACAATGTTCTGGAAAAATCTGTCAAACAGCTGTTTTGTGATGTTTATTCTCCTGGCCGCTGGCTGTGGCGCATCTTATGACCCCGCGACCGGTCTTGCGCCGACCAGGATTCTTGACCTGCGAGACGGCTTCGACTTTTCCGTGACCGTGGAAAAAAACGAGGTGCTGGCCCTTGATCTGCGTATGCCCGCCAGGAGCGGCCATTCGCTGGTGGGCGCGTCCTTCGATCCGGCGGTGCTCCGTCTGGACCGCTACCTGGAGCGCGATGGCGGCAACGCCAGGTATCTCTTCACGGCCATGGAGAACGGCCTGACCGATGTGCTCATCAAGATGGAGCCCGAGGGCGGCGGGGACGCCGAGGTCTATAAGCGGGTGAGCGTCACAGTGGGCAAGCGCTCGACGTTGTTTTGAGCCTGATCACGCGAAGCGCTGGGCTGTCTTGGTCAGGCTGAAGTCGAGGAGCGTGGCGCCGTCCAGCACGGTCTGCACCAGAACCAGCGGGCTGATGTAGCCCACGCGCCAGTCGCAGGTCAGGGTCACGGTGTCGTCCGAGGTCTCGGCACTGGTGACCATGGCCCGGATGTCCACGGTCCTGGTTCCCTTCTTGGTCTTTCTGGTGACAGAAAACTCCTTCAACTCCATGAAAGCGGCCCACTGGGCCAGACGCGGCGGCGTGTCGCGCAGGATGCGCAGTGCATAGTCTTCCACCACGGGCTGGGGCTGGCGCTTGCCCATGTCCAGCCGCTCGGTGCGCAGGGGGAACAGCCCCTCGGGCATGACCCGGCGCAGCCGAGCCGTGACTTCGTCGGTCTCGAATTCCTCGCGCAGGAAGATGTTGATCCACTCCTCGCGGCTGGCCACGCCCACAGGCAGGGCCATGCCGAAGGAGAGCTTGGGCATGGGGTGGAACCCGGCCGAGAAGCTCAGCGGCAGTCCGGCCCGGCGCAATGCGCGTTCGAACACGGCCTGGAGTTCGAGCTGGCTTAAGAAGGCGGCCGGGCCGGTCTTCTCGTACCAGATGCGGAAGTGGGAGGCGCGCACGGTCAGGTCGGGTTTCTCCACCGAATAGGGCGGCTGTTCGCCCTCCTGGTCGCGCCCGGCAAAGACGAGCCGGGGCCGGATGTCCTTGTGGGCCTGGGCGGTCAGGGTCGAGACGTGGTCGTCGTGGCCGCACACGCCGCAGTTGCGGCAGGCGGCGTAGCGACAGTCGTCGGTCACCCGTCCGGCCATGGCGCGCTCGCGCTCGGTCAGCAGAAAGCGGCGGGTCAGGCCGCAGGAGAGATGATCCCAGGGCAGGGGTGCCTCGGGGTCGCGCGGTCCGGTGTATTCGTCCCAGTTCAGGCCCAGTTCCTCGACCGCCTTGCGGTAGGGCGCAAGGGAGAGATGGTCCTTCCAACTGGAGAAGAGCGCGCCGTCGCGGTACGCCCGCTCCACCACATCGGCCAGCCGCCTGTCACCGCGCGAGAAGAGCCCTTCCAGCGTGGTCATTTCTGGTTCGTGGTATTTCAGGTTGATCCGTTTGTGGGGGCGGAACCTGTCGCGCAGGTGGCCGATGCGTCTGTAGATTTCCTCGTAAGATATCTGCGGTTCCCACTGGAACGGGGTCTGCGGCTTGGGCACGAAGGGCGACACCGCGGCCGTGACCTGGAGGCGTTTGATGTGCCGACCCGCCGCGTCGCGCACCCTGAGGCAGAGATCGACGATGGCGTCCAGGTCCGCGTCGGTCTCGGTGGGCAGGCCGATCATGAAGTAGAGTTTGACCCCCTGCCAGCCGTTGTCGAAGAGCAGCCGGACGTGCTCGATGAGCTCCGCCTCGGTCACGCCCTTGTTGATGACATCGCGCAGCCGCTGGCTGCCAGCCTCCGGGGCCAGGGTGGCACCAGTGCGGCGGATGGACGAGATGCGCTCCATGATGGGCGCGGAAAGCGAGCCGACGCGCAGGGAGGGGAGCGAGATGGAGACCTGCTCGGCCGCACACTTGTCGAAACTGCGGGTGAAGAAGGTGTCGAGCGCCGAGAAATCGCCCGTGGACAGGGAGAGGATCGATGTCTCCTCGTAGCCGGTTTCGGCCAGTCCCCGGGTGAGGATGTCGTCCAGGGTGTCCAGGGAGCGTTCGCGCACGGGGCGATAGATCATGCCCGCCTGGCAGAAGCGGCAGCCCCGGGTGCAGCCGCGCGCGATCTCCATGGTCAGCCTGTCGTGCACCGCGCCATAGGGCACGGCCGTGCCGCGTGGGAACGGGGCCGCGTCCAGGTCGTCCACCACGGCCTTTTCGACCGTCTCATGGCCCGCTACCAGCGGCTTGAGGGGCAGGCCCGGCCCCTGGTCCTCAAAAAAGGAGGGTATGTAGACTCCGGGGATGTCGATGAGTCCGCGCAGCAGTTGTGCCCGGGATTCTCCGCCGCGCTTGCTTTCTTCGATGCGGCCGAGGATGGCGGGCAGGGCCTCTTCGCCGTCGCCCAGGACCATGGCGTCGAAGAACCGGGCCACGGGCTCGGCGTTGAAGGTGGAGCCGCCGCCCGCGATGACCAGCGGGTGGTCCTCGTCGCGATCGGCCGAGCGCAGCGGGATGTCGCCCAGGTCGAGCATGTAGAGGACGTTGGTGTAGCAGAGTTCGTGGGTCAGGCTGAAGGCGATGGCGTCCAGCTCGGCCAGGGGGGTGTCGGATTCAAGGGTGGCCAGGGGCGCGCCGTGTTCGCGCAGGATGGCCGCGGTCTCGACGCACGGGGTGTAGACGCGCTCGGCCCAGAAGCCGGGGTGCGCGTTGACCGCCTCGGCGAGGATGCGCTGCCCCAGGTAGGACATGCCCACCTCGTACATGTCGGGAAAGGCGAGGGCGCAGCGCACGGTCACCTCGGCCTGGTCCTTGCGGACGGTCCCCCATTCGCTTCCGATGTAGCGGGAGGGGCGGGGCAGTATGGGCAGCAGTTCCTTCATATGTGTGCGCCGTGTCCTTGGGGCGGGTATGAACGAAGAACGGGGCCTGTCCGTTCAAGAACCGGCCCCGTTCCCCTCAGGTGTGGAAGAAAGGCGATCAGCCCAGGTTCAGTCCGCCGCCCGCGCCCGAGAGGTCGAGCCCGCCGCTGGACAGGGAGATGTTGGTGGCGGCCTCGATGTATTTGGTCTTCAGTTCCTCGGGGCAGTATTTGTACTCGAACAGCACGTGATCCATGGAGATCGTGCCGTGCATCTCCTGGTCAAAGGGGTAGCCGAAGGGCAGGAGCACCATCTGGGTTCCCTGCTGGGTGGGCATGGCCTGGATGGTCGCGGGCTCCTCTATGGTCCTGGCTTCGGTATTGAATTTGCCGATGACCATGTCACCGCTGACGAGTTTGACCAGCCTGATGTCGTAGCTCATGGATGCGTCTCCTTGGTGTTGTGGGTCGGTCTCTTAAGTATGTATGGCGGGACGCAGTGTCAAGGAGCCAGTTCCCCGGGCCGGTTTACAAGGTTGCGGCAGGCCTGTGACAGGGGCCGGAAAATCGGGCGGGGGCGCGTCGCTTGTGCGACGGCCCCCGCCCCGGTCGCGTCCTTGTCCATCCCGACAAGGACGCGGCCTATGGTATGGAGGTGAGGAGGATTACGCCTGTTCGGGGCCGTGGAGGATGGCCATGACCTCCTTGGTGTCATGGGGCAGGGCGGCTTCGCCCTTGGCGGCCACTTCCATCTTCGAGGCCACATAGATGGCGATGAAGCTCAAGATCATGACGAATCCGCCCGGGTTGGTGAACTGGAGGAAGCTCGGGAGCATCTCCTTGCCCAGGATCATGGCAAATGAGCCGATGATGCCGACCACAAGTCCTGCGCAGGCACCGTTCTTGGTCATCCTCGGCCACCACACGCCCATGACCAGCACCGGGAAGAAGGTGGAGGCCGCGATGGCAAAGGCCAGGCCCACGAGGATGGCTATCTGCATGTTCTCGGCCCACAAGCCCAGCGGGATGCCCAGCAGGCCGACGAAGACCGAGGCCACGCGGGCCACCTTGACGCGGGTGATTTCAGGCATGTTGGGGTTGAAGACATTGACCACCAGATCGTGGCCGATGGCCCCGGCACAGGCGATGATCAGTCCGGCCACGGTGGAGAGGATGGCCGCAAAGGCTCCGGCCACCACGATACCCAGCAGGATCTGGCCGCCGAAGTATGATCCGGCCACGGGCACGGCCAGGTTCTGGCCGTTTTCGGCCAGCCAGGTCATCTGGTGCTGGCTGACGCCAAGGACGTCGCCCTGCAGGTAGATGTAGCGGATGACGTGACCCACATAGGGGCTCAAGATGTAGAACATGCCGATGAGCAGCAGCACGTAGATGACCGTGCGGCGGGCGGCCTTGCCGTCGGGCGCGGTATAGAAGCGTACCAGGATGTGAGGCAGTCCGGCCGTGCCGAACATGAGCGCCAGGAGCAGGGAGAGGGTGTCCTTGAGGCTGGTCAGCCAGAAGGCGGGAGCGGTGTAGGCCGCGCCGTCGAACATCTTGCCCGTCTCGGGCTCAGGCCCCTTGAAGTTGGCGAGGAACTGCACCACGTCGGTGTAGGTGTAGCCCTTGAGGACAAAGGGGATGAAGGCGAGCAGGAACATGGCGCCGAAGAGAATCCAGAACTGGACCAGCTGGTTGACCGTGGTCCCCTTCATGCCGCCCACGGTGACGTAGACGGTGATGATCAGGGCGATGACGATGATGGCCGTGTCGTACTCCATGCCCAGCAGCAGCCCCATGACCTTGCCCGCGCCGAGCATCTGCGGGGCCATGTAGAAGAGGGAGACAAAGAGCACGCCGATGACGCCGAGTATGCGCGCCGTTTTGGAATGGAAGCGCTCGGACACGAAGTCGGGCACGGTGTAGCGGCCGAACTTGCGCAGCGGGCTGGCCAGGAACAGGAGCAGCGCGATGTAGCCCACGAAGAACCCGAGGGCGTAGATGATGCCGTCAAAACCGAAGAGGAAGGCGACACCGGCCACACCCAGGAACGAGGCGGCCGAGAGATAGTCGGACGAGATGGCCGAGGCGTTGATGAACGAATTGACCTTGCGCCCGGCCAGATAGTAGTCGGCCGAGGTTTTCTGTTTTCGGAACATCACGGTGGTGACCACCGTGAAGGCCAGCATCAGCCCTATGAGGACCAGGGCGGTGACGGGTATTTGGTATCCGGCTTCCATGATCAGTCTCCCTGCGCGATGGTTTCTATTTCGTCTTCAATGGCGTTTGCCTTGCCCACGTACCAGATGAACAGCGCCCAGGTGATGGGATAGACGGCCACGGCCACCAGCCAGTAGTGCAGGGGGAAGTCGAGGATGTTCACGCTGGTCACGGTCTCCTTCGCCAGGTAGACGAGCAGGAAGATGCCGATGACAAAGGCGAAGTACGGAATGCCGATGCCAAGCGCGAAGTTGAGTTGCCGTTTTCTGATTCTTTCGATTCGATCCATGGTGTGCCCCCTTTTGGTTAGCAGGTTTGCCGTTGGGTCCTTTTTAAAGTAGGAATGATGCACGGTGCATGGCATTTCAGGTAAACGGTCAAACTCGCCCGGTCGCGGGTTCGGGGTCGGCCGCCCCTGCGGTTAACGGGTCCATTTGACCGGTAAACGGTCGCCAGGGCGGCCACGGAGCACGATTTGAGCGACGAATCAAGGCACTCCGGCTTTCCCGGGCCGCAAACCGAGGCCGTTTTCGGCGCGCCCGCCGGGCTTGATCGCGAACTGCTCAGAATGGCCCGCGACGGCAAGCTGGCCGGGCTGCGCAGCACGCGGCGCGACCTGGTGCAGGATTGGCTCGACACGGGGCTCTCCGCCGAGCAGACCTGCAAGCGTCTCTCGGCCTACAACCGCTCGGTGATCCAGGCCGTGCTGGAGGCGCACGCCCTGGACGCCCCCTGGCTGCGCCAATGCACCTTCCTCGAATTCGGCTCGGGCGGGCGCGACGAGCAGGTCATCGGCTCGGATCAGGACAACGGGATGATCCTGGCCGCTGGCATCGACCCGGACGAGCTTGAGGACGTGGCCCAGTCCATCGTGGTGGCCCTGGACGGCGCGGGCATCCCCCTGTGTGACGGCGGGGTCATGATCTCAAACGAGCAGTGGCGCGGCTCCTTTGACGACTGGCTGTCCCGGCTCACGGGATGGCTCTCCAATCCGGCCGAGAAGGGGGCCTGGCAGTCGGGCCTGATCCTCGATTTCCGGGGGCTCTTTGGCTCTCCCGAGGACGCGGACAGGCTGCGCGAGCGGCTGTGGGAATACGTGCGCACCAAGCCCATCGCCCTGTCCCTGCTCATCGGCGAACTGACGGACTACCGGCTGCCCCTGACCTTTTTCGGCGCCTTCATCACCGAGCGCTCCGGGCCGTGGCAGGGGCATATCAATATTAAGAACAGCGTCCTGGCCCACCTGACCAACAGTGCCCGCATCCTGACCCTCAAGTACAACCTCGGCCCCAGCAACACCTGTGACCGCATCCGAACCATGGCCGGGGCCGGTCACGTCTCCCGTGGTCACGGCGAGCGGCTCCTTGACGCCTGGGAATACCTCCAGCGCAAGCGTCTCGAGATCGGCCTGGCCTGCGATGCCGAGGACATCCGGCCGCACAGCCACGTCAATCCCGCCGATCTGGACTCGGAGGAACGCGCCCGGCTCAAGGGGGCCATCCAGGCCACCGAGAAGCTGGTGCGCCTCGTCCAGGCCGGGGCCGGGCTGTGAGGCCGGGGCGGGGAGCGGCGTGAAAGGGGGACGGCGTCATATTTGCATCGGTCCCGGGCGGTGGCGATTTCGTGACGCCTGATCCATCCGAAGACCCGCAAGGACGCTTTAGTGAATGTGCTGATCATCAACCTGACCCGGTTCGGCGACCTCATCCAGACCCAGCCCGTGATCTCGGGCCATCGGGCCTTGGGGCATCGTGTGGGGCTGGTCTGCCTGGAGAACTTCGCCTCGGCGGCCAGCCTGCTTGACGGCGTGGACCGGATATTTCCCCTGCCGGGTGCGGGCCTGCTGGCCCGGCTCGACCAGGACTGGCGGCTGGCCGTGCGCGACATGGCCGCCTTTGCCGCCGACATTCCGGCATCCTTTCCGGCGGATGTGGTCATCAATCTGACGCCGTCCGTGTCCTCGCGGCTGCTCACCCGCGCCCTGGCCCCGGCCGGTGCCCGGGTGGCAGGGTTCGGCCTCGACCAGTTCGGCTTCAATGCAGACACCTCGTCCTGGGCCGCATTCCTCCAGATGGCCGGGGCCAATCGCGGGGCCAGCCCCTTCAACATCTGCGACATCTTCCGGCGCGTGGCCGGGCTGCGGGGCGAGGGCAACACCCTGGTCCTGGCGCAGCCCGACCGGGCGGCCCTGGACCGTGCCGACGCCCTTCTGGCCGGGGATTATGGTACTGGACAGGATGCCGGGCATGGGGCTGGAGATGGGGGAGGGCGGGGAGGCTTTCTGGCCCTGCAACCGGGCGCGAGCGAGGAGCGCCGCCGCTGGCCCGTTGAGCATTTCGTGGCTCTGGCCCGGCAGGCCCGGGAGCGACACGGCCTAGTGCCCGTGCTCCTCGGCAGCGCGGGCGAGGCCGCCCTTGGCCAGCGGTTCCGCGCCGCCTACGGGCATGGTTGCGTCGATCTCATGGGCCGCACCTCCCTGACCGGACTGGCCGGGGTGCTATCGCGCTGCCACGCCCTGGTGACCAACGACACCGGCACCATGCATCTGGCCGCCGGGATCGGCGTGCCCCTGGTGGCCGTGTTCCTGGCCACGGCCCAGCCCTGGGACACCGGGCCGTACCGGCCGGGAACCATCTGCCTTGAGCCGGACATGCCGTGCCATCCCTGCGGGTTCGGCACCACCTGTCCCCACGACAACGCCTGCCGCCGGGCCGTGACGCCCGAGGCCATGTTCGCGGCCCTGGACCGGCTCATGACCGGCCGGGACAGCGGCTTCTCTCCCGGCGCGCGCGTCTGGCTGACCCGGACCGGGGACCAGGGGTTCTTCGATCTCGTCTCCCTCTCGGGCCACGGGGAGTCTGATCGCGCCCTGTGGATCGCCCTGCAACGGGCCAACTACCTGCCCTTCCTCGACGACGGTCCGCTTCCCGGCGTCACCGGAATCGGTCGCTCCCTGGGCCCGGGCATGGCGGCTGAGCTGTCCAAAATTTTGACGAGCGGGGCGGACCTGCTTTTCCTGCTCTCCAGGCAGGGCATGGTCCTGGCCGACAACCCCAGGCCCCAGGCCAAAGCCAAGTTTCTCGCCTCCTGGCAACGGCTGCAAAGCGTGCTGGCCGCGGACAAATATCTCAACATACTGGGATTGCTTTGGATGTTCGAGTCGCAGCAATGCGGCGAGGACCTTGCCTCCCTGCTGAGGCTCATTGAGCGCTACCGCGCCCTGTTCGCTTCCCTGTCCGCAGAGTTCGCATAGTCGGCATGGATATTGAATGGTCCAGCCGAACCGACTTCTGCGGAAAAAAGTATCATCCCATTCGAGGAGGAACAGACATGATAGTCATTGACGGCAAGCCTTACGACATCGGCAGCACGAATTTCCAGAACCTGGAGCAGGTCTTCACCAAGGTGGTCGAGGATGGTCGACTGGAAGACCGCATCGTCACCGACGTGATGATCAACGACGAGCATTTCACGGAGATATATCCCCACCAGTCCGAGGACATCGACATGGCCGACGTCAAGTCCGTGGAGATCGTGACCATGTCCACCGACGAGATGGCCGTGGAGGTCACCCTTGAGCTCTACAAGGTGGTCAATCTCATGTCCGAGGGCGGCAAGCGGGTGGCCCAGCTCTTCCGGCAGGCCGACGACGCCGAGGCCCTGGAAACCTACCAGGACCTGCTTGAGGTGATCAGGAATTTTCTGCGCACCATTGGCGTCCTGCGCGACGAATACTCGCTCAAGGACAATGTCGAGTACACCAAGGCGGCCGAGGAACTCAACGAACTGTTCACCGAGATGAGTTCCGTGCTCGAAAACGAGGACTGGATTCTGCTGGCCGACCTTCTCGACTACGAATTTTTGCCCGCGGTGGAGAAATGGAAAAAAGTCATCAAGCTGATCCGCGACGACATCAGGGCCGCCCGGAGGTAGACATGACCGTCAGACACCGGATGATCGACGAGGCGCTGTCCATCGGCCGCCGCGAGCTGGGCTTTCTGGTGGCGGGTGACGTGTTCGAGGCCGAGAAGCTCTCGCGCGACCGCGGGCGCATTCTCGATCAGGCCATCGAGGACCTTGACCGCCACCACCTGGAGATGCTTGCCGACAAGCTGGTGGAGATGAAATCCCTCCAGGACGAGATCACGGGCGAGGCCAGACGGCTGCACTCGTCCCTCAAGAGCGATCTGGCAGACATGAAGCAGCAGAACCGCCGGATGGCCGGATACAGCTTTGGCGCGGGCAACGTGTCCCGGCTCGCCCGCGACCGCTTTGTCAGCAAAAAGAGCTGAGTTCCTTCTTATGTGGATGCGAGGAGCCCCGGCCGGATGCGGTCGGGGCTCTTTTCGCGCGCGGCGATCAATCGAAGCGGTTCCATCTGAGTCCGCCCCGGGCCAGGGGCTCGGCCGCGCCGTCGAAGCCGATGCCCATGCGGGTGAAGCCGGGGCGGCCCGATTCCATGGTGCGGACCGTGCCGCTGTACCAGTAGGGCTTGAAGGTCTTTTCGCGGAAGTTGAACATGAACAGGTTGATGGTCACGGCCGAGCCCACGGCGCAGGTCTCGGGGATGACCCGGTTCTGCACGCTCAGGCCCAGGCCGCCGCTTGAGATGTTGAGCACGGCGTTGGCCGACTGCTCCGCCCCCTCGGGTGAGAGGGAGTTGACCTCGATGTGGGGCACCGCGTCCTCAAAGGACGTGTCCGAGGCATAGGGGCTTTCCACCCACAGCTTGACCCGGATGAACTGTTGGTCGGCCACGCGCTTGCGCGAGTGTCTGCGGCGCGCAACCATGGCATAGCCGCGCGGCGCGGAGAGGACGATGCGGTCCGTCCTGCGGCCCGATTTGTCCGACTCCACGAGCCGGGCGGTGAAGGCGTTGACCCTGCCGCCCTCTGCCTTGACCGGGGCGAAGACGCAGGTGACGTCCTCACCCTCGGCGGCCTTGATGGTGTCCAGGCGCTCGATGATCTCGCAGGTGAGCTTGCCCGAGGCGGCGGCTGTGATGACGAAGCGTACGGCCACCGAGTCGTCGCGGCCCAGCAGGTCGATGGCCGCGCCCTGCTGCTGGAGGGTGCGGGCGATGTTGACCCGTTTGGCCTTGCCGCCCCTACCCCCTGTCAGCATGCGCAGGGCGGCCAGGAGCAGGACCAGGGCGGTCAGGCCGAGCAGCGCGCCCGCGCCCAGGCGGATCGCTTCGGGCGTCAGCCCGGGCAGTTGGTCGGCCAATAGCCCTGACAGTGAGTCCCCAAGGCGGGTGATGGTGTCGTGGATATTCATTGATGATGGCTTGTTAGAAGTTGACGAAGTGTCGTCTGGCGTCCACGACCTTGCCCAGGTAGCGCCGGGTCTCGGCGTGGGGCAGGCTGGTGCGCAGGGTGTCGTAGACCGCGCCCGGGTGCATGCCGTTGATGCGTTGCGCCGCCTTGGCCCGGTCGCTGTGGAAGGTCCTAAGCACCGCGCCCGCGCCGCCGTTGTAGCCAGCTATGACGCAGTATTCGCGCGACACCGGGTCGGCCACGTCCGAGAGGTAGCGGGTGTCGAGGATGTGCAGGTAGGCGGTGCCGTAGGTGATGTTGGTGGGCGGCTCAAAGAGCGCGTCGCGGCCAGGCTGGCCGTCGCGGCCGTTGAGCAGGCGGTAGACATCGCTCCCGGCCGTGGCCGCAACCACCTGCATCAGCCCCAGGGCATTGGCGTGGCTGACGGCAAAGGGATTGAAGTCCGACTCCACCTTCATGATGGCGTAGATCAGGCTGCGGCTTACGGCGAAGCGGGCTGCCGCAGCTTCCACCAACTCGCGATACTTGCGGGCGCGCACGTCCAGGTGGTCTGGAATCATGCGGAAGGTCACGGCGCGCACGGTCTTGCCGTTGATGGCCCGGGTGGTCACGCCCGAGGCCATGAGATGGTCGGCAAACCGCTCCGCCCGCCACGCCCAGCGGATGTCATGGCCTTCGTGGTCCTTGACCTCGCCATAGAGAAAGGGTGTCTCGCCGAGCCTGACCGGGTTGGATGAATACAGGTCCACGGCGCGCGGATCGGCCGGGGTGAGCAGGGTAGTGATGATGGCGGTGCGCAGGCTGTCCATGGGCCGCTCCTGGTCGAGGGTCTCGACCACGACGATCCCCTTGTCAAAGTCCACGCTGGCCCGCGAGAGGTAGTTGTGGGTGTACTTGACGTATTCCTTGGGGGTGGGCACCCGGGTGTCCTTTTTGCCCCACACGGACTCCACGGCCTTGATGAAGTCCTCCACAATCTTCGCCATCTGCTTGAGGTCGGCGGCCAGAGCCGCCGGATTGACGGCATAGGCCTGCGCCTTGCTCCTGGCCAGGGACTCGGCCGCCGCGGCCGGGCTGCCCGTGGCCGCGGCCCGCGCCACCCTGACCGCGTCGTGACGCGAGCAGGAGCCGAGCAGGGCGACCAGGGTGATCAGGGCGAGCAGGGCCAAAGCGCGGTGTTTCATGCCGTGGGCCATATCCTCAAGGCTTGACAGGGTTCGTGCCAGGGGTGAATGTCAAGGAAACCTTAGGGACATTTCCCAGCAAGTTCAAGTCGGTGCAACTTTCGGCACGAGGGTGTCGCCTCGGCCCAATTCCAACAATACGACCGCATCAAAACGACCGGACAGGAAGGCATGATCGAGACGCCCATCATCGAGCGCATAGACGCGGACCTGGAAGAACTCATGGAGCGGTTCTTCGCCGGCTCGCATCGGGAGGTGGAAGCCATGCGGGCCGCCCTGGCCGAGGGCGACTTCACCGCCCTGGCCCGCCTTGGCCACACGGCCAAGGGCACGGGCTACGGCTATGGCTTCCGTGGCATGGGCCACATCGGCCTGGCCCTTGAAAGCGCCGCCCTGGCCAAAGACCACGCCGAGTCCATCTCCCAGGTCGAGCGCATGGCCCGCTACCTCGCCACGGTGCGTGTGGAATACATCCGCTGATTTTCCTCCTACAACAGGGCCATGGCCGAGTCCACATCCCAGTCCTCGTGGACGACCTTGTGCAGGGCGGCCACGATCTTGGCCGGGTTTTCGTGCTGGAAGATGTTGCGGCCCACCGAGAGGCCGGCCCCGCCCGCGCGGATGGAGTCGTGGACCATCTGGACGAGGTCGCGCTCGCTTTCGAGCTTGGGGCCGCCCGCGATGACCACCGGGACGCAACAGCCGTCCACCACTCGGGAGAAGGATTCGATGTCGCCGGTGTAGTTGACCTTGACGATGTCCGCGCCCAGCTCCACGCCCACCCGGGCGCAGTGGGCGACCACGCTGGGGTCGTACTCGTCGGTGATCTTGGGGCCGCGCGCGTACATCATGGCCAGCACCGGCATCCCCCATTCATTGGCCTCGGAGCAGAGTCTGCCGAGGTCGGCCAGCATCTGCGGCTCGGCCTCGTCGCCCAGGTTGACGTGGACCGACACCGCGTCCGCGCCGAGCTTGATGGCGTCGGTGACCGTGCCCACGATGGTCTTGGCGTTGGGAAAGGGCGAGAGCGATGTGGAGGCCGAGAGGTGGATGATCAGGCCGATGTCCTTGCCGCCAGCCCGGTGCGAGCAGCGGGGAATGCCCTTGTGCATGAGCATGGCGTTGGCCCCGCCCTCGGCCACGAGGTTGACGGTTTCGCGCAGGTCCACCAGCCCGTAGATGGGGCCGACGGTCACGCCGTGGTCCAGCGGCACCACGATGGTGCGGCCGTTGTTGCGGTTCATGATCCGTTCCATGCGAATGGCTTTTCCCAGGTGCATGACGCTCTCCTTTGGGGTTTTTGGTCGCTGGCGCGGCCTGAAAAGAAAGAGGCCGCGGACTTTGCCCGCGGCCTCTTTGGTTGCTGATACTTCTCGTCAGACGTTAGCGCACACCAAGACCGCAGGCGTTCCTGTAAAAAAAGCTAAAGAAAAAGAAACGGGCGGTGGTGCGTGTCATGGGTTCCTGCTTATCGGACCATGGTTGGCGGTGTCAAGGGGAGTTTCGGTGTCGGGCTACTTGGCCAGGGCGATGCACTTGAACTCCACCAGCCCGTCAAGGGGCAGCCCGGCCACCTGGATGGCCGCCCGGGCTGGCTTGTGATCGCCGAAGTATTGCGCATAGATGGCATTGAGGTCCGCGAAGCGGGCCATGTCCATGATGAAGACGTCCACGGCCAGCACGCGGCTTAGGGAGGAGCCGCCCGCTTCGAGGATGGCCTTGAGATTGTCCAGGGCCTGACGGGTCTGGGCCTCGAATCCCTCGGCCAGCCCCTGGCCCGGGATGATGCCCAGCTGGCCGGAGACGAAGAGCATGTCCCCGGTGCGGGTTGCCTGCGAGTAGGGGCCCACGGCGGCCGGAGCCTTGTCCGTGTGAATGGTGGCGATGTCGGTCATGGTGTCTCCCGGCTGGCTCCGGGCGGTCATTTGCCGACCCAGAGGTAGTTGTTTTGAACGTGCGGGGGCAGTCGGCGCACGATCTGGACGATGCCTGCCACGGCCACCACGGCGAAGATCAGCCGCCCCCAGAAGATGCCCGAGATGTGGCCGCCGATGAGGGCCAGAAGCAGGGTATCCTCGATCAGCGAGTGGCACAAGCCCATCAGGGTCAGGGAATAGAAGACATCCTCCTTGCCCACGCTGCCCTTGCGCGCCTCGCTGATGATCAGGCCGCCGCCGTAGGACAGGCCCATGGTCAGGCCGATGACCGTGATGGCCGAGGCCTTGGGGCCGATGCCGATGAGCTTGAGCAGCGGGCGCAGCAGCCTGTTCATCATCTCGACGATGCGCAGCGCCGTGAGCAGGCGCATCATCACCAGCAACACCAGGATGACCACGAAGATGGAGGCGAGGTTGATGGACTGGTCCACGGCCCAGGTGGCCAGCGTGGGATCGGCGGCCTGCTGGTCCACCCGGAAGAGTACGGTGGCCGGTTCCTGTAGGGTGCCTGTGGCGGTGTAAATGGTGTTGAGCAGCCAGCCCAGGGTGAAGGCCCCTACCAGCCGCACCGCGCACTGGAAGAGGAAGCGCGCCCCGGAGCGTCTGGCGATGGCGCTTTCCATGGGCAGGGCGTGGGCCACCAGGATGAGCACGGCCAGCACCGTGGCCTGGGCCGTGGTCAGGGGATGGTCCGCCGCCAGGGAGAGGAAGACGATGAGGCCCGCATAGGTCGTGTTGACGATGGCCGTGGCCCAGACCAGCCCCATCTCGGCGGGCAGCCCCACCAGTCCCATGAGCGGCTTGAGAGGCCACGCCAGATAGCCGATCAGTTCCAGTTCCTGGAGGATCTTGACCACGATGATCACCGGGATCATGACCTTGAACATCTCCCAACTGGCGCGGGTTGCGTCCTTGAGCAGGGATTTCAGGTGAGCGATAAGGGCGGGCATGAATCTCCTTGGTGTTTGCGGGCGCACGATAGGGGATTTGTTTCCAAATGAAAAGGGGAGCCCCGAAGGACTCCCTTTTTTGTGTGTGATGCCGGATGGGTCAGAGCACGAGCCGAGCGATGTTGTATCCGGCCACGGCCATGACATAGGCCAGGGCGGTGGAGCCGATGACGCTGGAGGTGGCCCAGGTCCAGCTAGACTCGCGGGCCATGGCCACCACGGTGACGAAGCAGGGGGCGTAGAGCATGGTGAAGAGGATCAGGGCCACGGCCGAGGCCGGGGTGAACATGGGGTCGTTCACCAGCTTCTGGGCCAGGGTGTCGGTGTCCTCGGGGTCCACCTCGCCCAGCGAATAGGCGGTGCCCAGCGTGGAGACGATGACTTCCTTGGCTGCGAATCCGCCGGTCAGGGCGATGTTGGTCCGCCAGTCGAACCCGGCCAGCAGGGACACGGGCTCCAGCGCCTTGCCGATGCGTCCGGCCACGGTGTGGTGGATGGCCGCCTCGGCCTCGGCGTTGTCGATGTCGGCCAGCTGCTCTTCAAGGGCGGCCATGGCGTCCTCGTCCTCGTTTTCGTCCAGGGTCTCAAGCTGGGCGACGATGGGCGCGCGCTGCGCCTCGAAGACCTCGGCGCGCTCCTCGGGCATCTGGGGGAAGGTCATCATGGCCCAGATGAGGATGGAGATGCCAAGGATGATGGTGCCCGCCTTCTTGGCGTATTCCCAGGTGCGTTCCCAGGTGTGGATGAGCACGCCGCGCAGGGTGGGCATGCGGTAGGGCGGCAGCTCCATGACAAAAGGCGTGGAATCGCCCCGGATGACGGTGGAGCGCAGGACGCGCGCCACGATCAGGGCCATGGCCCACGCGCCCAGAGTGATCATGAGCATGACCGTGGCCGCGTTCTCCGGGAAGAAGGCGGCGGAAAGCATCAGAAAGACCGGCACCTTGGCCCCGCAGGTCATGTAGGGGGCGACAAAGATGGTGGCCAGCTTCTCCTTGGGGCTTCTGAGGGTGCGGGTGGCCATGACCCCGGGCACGGCGCAGCCGCCCGCGATGCCGCCCGAGACGATGAAGGGCAGCACCGAGGTGCCGTGCAGGCCGAATATCTTGAAGACCCGGTCGAGCATGTAGGCCATGCGCGCGATGTAGCCCGAGTCCTCCAGGGCGGAGATCATCAGGAACATGAACATGATCAGCGGTACGAAGCCGAGGACGCCGCCCACGCCGTCGATGATGCCCGAGACGAGCAGCGAGCGCAGATGGCCATCGGGCATGGCCTCGGTGACCGTGTCCCCGAGCCAGCCGAAGAAGGATTCGAGCCAGCCCATGGGCACCTCGCCCACGGTGAAGGTGATCTCGTAGATGACATAGACGATGCCGAGCATGATCAGCGGGCCGAGCAGGGTGTGGGTGAGCACCTTGTCCATGGCGTCCGAGCGGCTGACGCGGTCCTGGTCGAGGACGGGATAGGTGACCACGTCCTTGATCATGCCCGCGATGAATCCGTAGCGGTAGTCGGCGATGAGCGCGTCGGGCCGGGCGTTGAGGGTCTTTCTGGTATGCATCTCCACCGCGTCGGCCATGGCTTCGAGCCTGGCGGAGAAGTCGGCGTTGACCGCGCGGCCTCTGGCGATGACATCCTCGTCGCGCTCCAGGTACTTGATGCCGGTCCAGCGCGAGGGCACCTTGTCCGTCAGGAAGGATTCGGCCTCGATGAGGGCCTGCATTTCGACCAGCACCGGGTCCAGGTCCGGGCCGTAGGAGATGGTCAGCGGTTTCCACTCGCCGCGCTGCTCCCGGGCCAGTTCGAGGGAGGTGCGCAGCAGTTCGTCCGCGCCCTTGCCCTCCCTGGCCACAGTCTCCACCACCTTGCAGCCGCTCAGGACGGCCAGCTTGTCGCTGTCGATGTGCTTGCCGCTCTGACGGACCTCGTCCATCATGTTCAGGCCCAGCACCAGCGGCACGCCAAGCTCCATGATCTGCACGGCGAGGTAGAGGTTGCGCTCCAGCGCGTCGGCGTTCATCACGTCGATGACCACCTGGGGCCGGTCCTCCACCAGGAAGTTGCGGGCGACCAGTTCCTCCTGGGTGTAGGCGGTCAGCGAGTAGGTGCCGGGCAGGTCCACCAGTTCGATGGTGTCCTCCCCGGCCTTGATCATTCCGACCTTTTTCTCGACCGTGACGCCGGGCCAGTTGGCCACATGCTGTCGCGCCCCGGTCAGGGCGTTGAACATGGTCGTCTTGCCGCAGTTGGGGTTGCCCGCGATGCCGAGGGTGTACTTGGCCATAATTCTAGTCCTCAAGGGCGGCCACGGTGATGTGGTCCGCCTCGCTGTTGCGCAGGGTGAGGGTGAAATCCTTGAGCCTGAGGGCCACGGGGTCCTTGAGCGGGGCCTTGCCGATGACCTTGCACTCCGTGCCGGGGATGAGACCCAGGTCGCGGATGCGTCTGCCGAGTTCCCCCTCGGCGGACACGGTCACGATCTTCAGCATCTGGTTGACCTGGGCATTGCGCAGGCAAAAACCTGTTTTCATGATGAATGTTCCTCGTGTATTATAATGAAATTCAATTTCAGCAGGCGGCAATGTCACTTGCCGTCGCAGCCGGAACCGTCCGGTCCCTTGTCCGCGCTCGGGCAGGAGCCTGCGCCGGAGCAGCCAGAGCAGCCGCAGGACGGCGTCTTGGACGAGAATTGAATGAAAATTCGGCGTCCGACATAGACGGCGGCCACCACAACGATGGCACCGACGATCAGGGTGTCGAGCATGGCTTCCCTCGCTTTGAAAAATCCCGTTTGGACAGACAAGGGATAAATAGTGATATTGAGAATCGGTGTCAAGAGGTGTCTCGCAGGTCGGGCAAAAAAAACAGAGTGCGGTCGGGGTACGCCCTGTGGGTGGCGTGGCGTCCGTTGCACTTTCCTTGTCAATGGCCGCCAATTGGCTTATACCCGGCATCTCTTACTTGGGACACATGTTCAAGGAGACCTTCGCTTTTGAAGACCAGGCTGCTGTTGATTGCCGAGGATGGCCCGGCCCGGGCCGCGTACCTTGAAACCTTGCGCCAACTCGATGTCGAGGTGGACTGCGTGTCTTCGCCCGACGGCATCGGCGGGGCGGTCATCGAGGTGCCCTACAGCGGCCTGCTCATCGATGTGCCGACCATGATCCGGTGCGAGTGCACGGACAAGAACCGCGTCAACCGCATCGTGGAGCGGTTTCCTTCGTTGCGCCTGATGTATGACCCGGGTTTCGGCGGCATTCGCGGCCTTGCCAGGGGCGGCACCATGCGCGACAATCGCGATCTGGCCGAGTTTGTCCTGAGCGAATGCGTGCCGTTTCCGCCGCGCTCCATCCGGGTGGCGATCCGGCAGGCACTGGTGTTCAACGTGCTGCTGGGGGGCGAC